>NZ_JBITDM010000006.1:246941-361922 GCF_044454195.1 Streptomyces sp. NPDC051561
CCGCCGCGCGCGCCGGCCTCGCCCCACCCCCCGCGCGCGCGCGGGGTCTTTTTTCGCTCGGGCCCCCCCCCCCCCCCCCGCTGTTCCACCCCCCCCCCCCCCCCCCCCCACGGCGTCACTCTTCGGAATTTTTGAGCGGACGCTCAATCCGGTCGGTCCGCAGCGACCGCGTACGCCTCCACCGACCACAGCGAGTACCCGTACTCCGTCGCCCGCTGATCACCCTGAACCCGCACGAAACGCGCGTCCGGCGCATCGAACCGGACCGTTTCCCGGCCGCCCCTGCCGTCCCGCACGGTCGCCGCCGTACGCCAGGTCCGCCCGTCTGCCGACACCTGCACCCGATAGGCCTTCGCATACGCGTCCTGCCAGGTCAGCACGACCGCACCCACCCGGACCGGCTCCGGCAGCTCCGCCTGCCACCACGCGGACGGACCGAGTGCCCCGGACCACCGGGTGGCCGGATCGCCGTCGGAGGCCGCCGATGCCGGGAAGTCGGGCGTCTCGTCGCCCGAGGACGACGGCTCGGCGGTACGCAGCAGATCGCCGCCGGTGGTGCGCGGCGCCGCCCGCACCGTCAGCACCTGCTCCTCGCCACCGTTGAACGACACCGGAATCCGGTACTCGCCCGCCGGCGTGCCCTTCGCGACCTTGATCTCCAGCGGCACCGAAGCATCCGTGCCCCGCGGCACCACCGTCGCCCTCGGCAGGATCACCTCGATCCCCTTGGGCGCCTTCGCGACCAGCCCGCCGCGCACCTCGCCGGGCCGCTGCCCGGTCAGCGCCGCCTGCACCCGGGCGGCCGGGCCACCGATCTGCGCGTCCGTCTCCTTGCGGGACAGCGTGAGCCGCGCCTGCGGTTCGTCCTCGAACCAGGGCACCATCCGGTGCACCTTCGGCGCGTGCTCGCCCCACGCCAGGCGCACCGCGTCCACCCGCGCACCACCCAGCTGCGTCTGCGTCCAGCCGTCCGAGGTCAGCACCCCGACCCGCCGCCACCCCTCACCCGGGACATGCGCCTCGACCGCGGCGTCCGTCTCGCCGGGATCGGCCATCGTGGTCACCGCCGTCACCGGACGCGGGTGCTTGAGCCGCACCGTGTACGTCCCCGGGCCCTGCGACACCGTGACGGGGGCCCGGTCCGCGCCGGTCCACGCCGCGCCCTGCCGCACCGCCTCGGAAAGGAACGGATCGAGCACACCCTTGCCGACGGTCACCCTCGGCGCCTTCAGCGACTCCCGGGAGGCATCCAGCGCACGCGAGAACCGCCACGCCTTGGCCCCGTCGCCGCCCGCCTGCGCCTGAAGCATGTCAACGGCCTGCTCGCCCGCCGTGCCGTACTGCGCGAACCGGTCCATCCACGGCCGTACCTCGTCGTCGAAAACCCCACCGGCGGCGTCGTCCAGACGCTTCGGGGTCTCCTTCATCACCGTGAATGCCGCCCGCAGCCGCTGCGCCGCCGCATCCCGCCGCTTCGCGTCGCCGGACGCGCGCGACTTCCAGAAAGCGTCGATCAACGGGCGCAGATACGCCGACTCATGGGCCGGATCGAGAATCGACGAGGCGTGGTTCCCGGCGAACGCGCGCATCGCCTCACGCGCCCCCGCGTCGTCGCCCGCCAGATCGTCGATCGCCGCCCGCCAGGACTCCTGCGGCTGGTAACCACGCGGGTTCCAGGCGAAGTCGGCGGCCGTGAACAGCGGGATCCGGGACGCCGACGGCTGCTCCATGGCGTTGGACAGCAGAGCGGCGCTGCGACTCGCCACCGCCGGTTCGCGGCCCGTGTAGGGGCCGAGGAAGATACGGCCCGGCGCGTAGTCGTTGACCGGATAGTTGTCCATGGTCACCAGTGGATGCCCGAACGCGGCCCGAGTGGTGACCAGTTCACGCCCGCTGATGGTGCGCGGCACCGCCCCGACACCGGTCCAGGCGACCTGCACCCGCTCGTCCAGCTCGGCGGCCAGCGCCCGCCGGTAGGCCGTCGACCCGTCCTGGTAGAACTCCGTCGGCATCATCGACAACGGCTCAGCGCCCGGGTGCCGTTCGGCGAGATGCCGGGCCACCGCACTGGCCACCCGCGCATGCGCCTTCGCCGCCGCCTCCGGACCCGACCCGAACACATCGGCGTCCTGACCGCAGTGCCACTCGCTGTAACTCACGTCCTGGAACTGCAACTGGAAGACCCGCACCCCCAGCGCCCACATCGACTCCACCTTGCGGAGCAGCGCGCGGACGTCCCGGTCGTCCGACATGCACATCGCCTGCCCGGGGGAGACCGCCCAGGCCAGCGAGACGTGGTTG
This sequence comes from Streptomyces sp. NPDC051561, assembly GCF_044454195.1. Lineage (NCBI taxonomy): Bacteria > Bacillati > Actinomycetota > Actinomycetes > Kitasatosporales > Streptomycetaceae > Streptomyces > Streptomyces sp. NPDC051561. The sequence continues at coordinate 249,243 of NZ_JBITDM010000006.1, forward strand.
CGCCGCGCATGTTCGGCCAGCACCCGGAAACCGGCCCGCTCGGCCGCCGGATACGGCTCGCGCCACTGCGCCTGCCGGTACGGGTCGTCGCCGGGGGCGTACAGATAGCGGTTCTGCTTGGTGCGGGCCATGAAGTCGATCTGGGCGAGCCGCTGTTCGGTGGTCCACAGGCGTCCGTAGAAGCCTTCGGTCATGCCGCGTACGGCGGTTCCCGGCCAGTCCCGCACGGCAACTGCCGCCACGGTGGTACCTGCTGAGCCCTTGCGCACCAACTGCCGCAGTGTCTGGGCCGCGTGGAACATCCCGTCCGGACCCACGCCGTCGAGCGCGACCGTGTCCCGGCCCGCGACCTGACCCACCGCGATCCGGTAGCCGCCCGCCGGCAGGTCGTCGCCGCGCGCGGGCGCGCGCAGCGCCTTCAGCGCGTCGTCGGCGCCACCCGCCCGTACCACCAGACCGCGCGGCGGCAGGGCCTCGCCGGGCGCCACCTCGTACAAGGTGTTCGCGCCCGCGCTCCTGAGCACACTGCGCAAGGCGTCCACGGCGGCCGGGTCGGTGCCCGGCGCCACCACCAGCACCGCCTGGTCACCGACCGGTACCGCCGCCCCCGAGGCCTTCATCGACTGCGGACGCGGCCACACCGGCGGCAGTGCGGCGTCGCTGTCCTGGTCGCGGGTTGCGGGGGAGGGCGGCTGCGGGGCGGGCGGGGCGGCCACGGCCACCGGCGTACCACCGAGGAGACCGCCCATCACGGCGAACGCCACAGCGGTCGCACCCCTTCTGCGGCCCAACTGCACGCCGTACTCCTCAGTGCTCGGTCTTCGCGGCGATCTGCGGTGCGGTCCTCGCGTCCGGCCGACCGCGCACGGCGACTGTCTGTTGGTGCGGACTGTCTGTTCGTGCGGACTGTCTGTTGCGCGCCCTTGCTCCGCGCCCCTGGAGGGGGCCCTCGCGCGGGTGTGCGCGCCGAGCCCATCACCCGTGCGCCAAGGGTGTCAATGCAGGCGGCGGTTGTGCCGCATTTGACGCGAGAGGCGCGGTGGACAGTCTGCGGCCGTACGTCCGATTCCTTCAACTTCTTCCTTCAACTCCCGCCACCGGGAACCAAATGTGACCCGTCTCACGTTCAACGGCCGTAAAGGTCTGCGGCTCCGCCCTCTGGGTATGGCTGCTGTAGTCCGCGTCCCCCACCAAGGGAGGCCCTCCGTGGCCGCTTCCGCCCAGCTTCTTCTCTCGGCCCTGTCCAAACAGGTCTCGGGACCCGACTCCGGTCTCGACGGATCCTGCGCCTGCGGCTGCGCCGAGCCGCCCCTCACCAGCGAGCCACCGCTCGCCGACGCCGCGCCGCTGACCAGTGAGCCGCCGCTCACCGACGCGACGCCCCTCACGAGCGAGCCGTCCTCCTACGGGACGGCATCCGGCCTGGAGTACCCGGGGGTCTGATGGCATCAGGGCGCACGACCCGGGAGCCGGCCGACTTACCCCCGACGCCCCTCGCGCGGCTGGCCGCACTGCACGGGGTCGCCATGTCCTACGCCCCGTCCGACGACCGCACGGTGGCCGTCCCGGAGGCCACCGCGGTCGCGGTCCTCGCCGCACTGGACGTGGACGCGAGCACTCCGGAGGCGGTCGACGCCGCCCTCGACGCCCACGAGTCCGCGGCCCGGGCCGCCGTGCTTCCGCCGACCGTCGTCCTGTGGCAGGACGCGCCCCTCCCCGCGGCCGTGTCCGGCCTGCCGCCGGACACGGGCCTACGTGTCACCACGGAGCAGGGCGAAGTCAGGGAGTGGGCGTTACGGAGCCCGGCGCCACCCACGGCCCCGCAGGCCGCAGCGGCCCCCGGAGAGGCGGCTCCCGGAGAGGCGCCGCCCGAAGAGATGACGCCCAAAGGGGTGACGCCCGCACCACCCGCCGACACCCCCTGGACCTCGCTCCCCTCCGGCGTGCACCGCCTGGACGCCCGGCTGCCCGACGGCCGTCGAGCCTCCTGCCACCTCATCGTCGCCCCCGCGAAGGTCCCCCCGCCCCAAGGCCCCCGGCACGGGCTCCTCGTGCAGCTCTACTCGCTGCTTTCCCACCGCTCCTGGGGAATGGGGGACCTCGGCGATCTGCGGGAACTGGCCGGGTGGGCCGGCAGGAGCCTCGGAGCCGGCTTTGTACAGGTCAACCCGCTGCACGCGGCCGTGCCCGGGGCGCCGACCGACCCCTCCCCGTACCGGCCCTCCTCGCGACGCTTCCCCGACCCCGTGCATCTGCGGATCGAGGACGTCCCTGAGTACGGATACGTCACGGACACCGCCGACCGGGAGCGGCTGGCGGACGTACGGGCCACGGCCGCGGCCCTCCGCGAGAGCGTGCTGCACAAGGGGGCGCTCATCGACCGCGACGCCGTCTGGCAGCTGAAGAAACAAGCGCTGGAAATCCTCGCGGCCGTCCCGCTCGGCCCCGGCCGCCAGGCCGCCTACTGCGATTTCCTCGCCGAACAGGGCGTGGCCCTGGAGGACCACGCCACCTGGTGCGCCCTCGCCGAACTCCACGGCCCCGACCGCGCCGCCTGGCCCGGCGCCCTCGCCGACCCCGCCTCCACCGACACCGCCCGCGCCCGCACCGCCCTCCAGGGCCGCATCGACTTCCACTGCCGCCTCGCCTGGCTCACCGACGAACAGCTCGCCGCCGCCCAGCGGGAAGCCGTGGAAGCGGGCATGACCATCGGCCTGGTGCACGACCTGGCGGTCGGCGTGCACCCCGGCGGCGCCGACACCTGGGCCCAGCCGGACGCCTACGCGCAGGGCATGTCGGTCGGCGCACCCCCCGACGCCTTCAACGCCCTCGGCCAGGACTGGGGCCTGCCCCCGTGGCGGCCCGACACCCTCGCCGCGTCGGGCTACGCCCCGTACCGCAGCCTCCTGCGAGGGATCCTGCGGCACGGCGGGGCCCTGCGCATCGACCATGTGATGGGACTGTTCCGGCTCTGGTGGGTACCCGAGGGGCGGGCGCCCACCGACGGGACGTACATCCGTTACGACGCCGAAGCGATGCTCGCCGTGCTCGTCCTGGAGGCCCACCGGGCGGGCGCCGTCGTCGTCGGCGAGGACCTCGGCACCGTCGAGCCCGGCGTCCGCGACGCCCTCACCGCACGCGGCGTCCTGGGGACGTCCGTGCTCTGGTTCGAGCGCGACTGGACCGGCACCGGACGCCCGCTGCCCCCCGGCACCTGGCGCGAGGGCTGCGTCGCCACCGCCGCCACCCACGACCTGCCCTCCACCGCCGCCCGCCTCACCGGAGACCACGTCGCCCTGCGCCACCGGCTCGGCCTGCTCACCCGGCCGCTGGCGGAGGAACGGGCCGAGGACGCGGCGGAGGTCAACGAATGGCTGACGTACCTCAGCGGACTCGGTCTGCTCCCGGCGGGGAGCGGTGAGGAGGAGGCGGCCGTGCGGGCCGTCTACCGGTTCCTGCTGCGCACCCCGGCCCGGATGGTCGGCGTATGGCTGCCGGACACGGTGGGCGACCGGCGCCCGCAGAATCTCCCCGGCACCTGGGACCAGTACCCCAACTGGCGGCTGCCCGTCGCCGACGCCGAAGGACGCCCGCTCACCCTGGAGGAACTGACCGCATCGCCCCGCCTGCACCGGCTCATGGAGGTGTTCCGCAAGGAGACCTGACCTGCCCGGGAGCCACTTACGGCACCCCCGGGCGCGCGCCCCGCTCAGGCGTTCGCTACTTTTGCACCGTGGACAAGAAGAACGCTCTGCGCGCCGGCGCTGTCGCGACCGGTACGACGCTGATGATGCTGCTCCTGTCGTCTCCCGCGCTCGCGGCCGTACGGGACGACGGTGACGACCCGGGCCCCGGCCTGAGTGTGGCCGAGACCCTCGGTCTCTTCGTCGCGGCCCCGATCGGCCTCTTCGTGGTCATCGCCGGTCTGGTGATGGTGCTGGACAAGTCGCGCAAGCAGGTCTGACCCGCTCGCCGCTTCTCATCAGGGCGCTGCCGGCCCGTACGACGTACGGGTCGGCAGCGCCCTCGGTGCGTTCCCGGCCCCTCCAATGGTTCAGTTTTACTGAACAGAGTCATCGAAAAGTTTCGATGGACCTGAACGAGCCCTCGATGTGACGGTAGAGCCCTCACCACGATCCGCCGATCACCCAGGGGGCTCCGATGGCAGTACTCAACCGCATCCGCACACCGACCACTTCGCAGGCCGCCACACCGGCCACTTCGCAGGCCGCCACACCGGCCACCGCGCCGACGACCGCCGCGGCCGTGAAGAGGGGCGCCGGTCTCGGCCTCCTCCTCGCCCTCCTCGCCACCGTCGTCTGGTCCGGCAGCTTCGTCACCTCTCGCGGACTGCACGATTCCGTCCCGCCGGTCCAGGCCGCCTTCTGGCGCTGGATCGTCGCCCTGCTCGCCGTCGCCCCCTTCGCGCTCCGCGAGACCTGGCGTCAACGCTCCCTGATCCGGCACCACCTGGGCTTCATCACCCTCGCCGCACTGCTCGGCGTCACCGTCTACAACACTCTGGTCAACCAGGCCGGACTCGACACCCCGGCCGGCACCATGGGCATGATCATGGCCGCCTCGCCGGTCGTCATGGCGGGGTACGAACGCCTCGGCGGACAGCGCCTCGGCGCCCGCCGGATCGTCGGCATGCTGATCGCCTGCGCCGGAGTACTGCTCCTGGTGAGCAAGGGTTCGCTCACCCTCGGGCTGTCCGTCGGCGCGTTCTGGATGATCGCCGCCGCCCTCTGCTTCGGCTCGTACAGTGCCCTGCTCCGCCGCAAGCCCGCCGAACTCGGCGGCCTCGCCTTCCTCTTCTGCACCTTCGTGCTCGGCGCGCTGATGCTGGCCCCGGTGTACGGCGTCAGCCTCGCCGTCCAGGGCGGCTTCGAGTTCCGCACCGGCACCGTCGGGCCGCTGCTCTACGTCGGAGTGTTCTCCTCCGCCGTCGCCTTCTTCGCCTGGAACAAGGCGATCTCACTGATCGGCGCCGCCCGCGCCGGCGTCATCTACTACCTGCAGCCCGTCTGTGTCGCGCTGCTCTCGTACGCCGTCCTGGGCGAGCGGACGGGCCCGCTCCAGATACTCTGCATGGCGCTGATCCTGGGCGGCGTGATCCTGGGCGCGAGCGCTCGGACGAAAACTGCCCGGTAGGCCTCAGCAGGCCGGACCTTGGCAGGCCGGACCTCAGTACGTAGGACGGAAGACCTGCCCCGGCTGCGGAACAGCCGGGGCGATCATCTGTGGCACGGTCACGAAGGTGAACCCGCGCTTCCGCAGCTTCGCGAGGATGCCGGGCACCGCCGGGACCGTGCCGTCGTAGATGTCGTGCAGCAGGATGATCCCGTCCCGCTTCGCCTGGTACAGCACCCGGGACTCGATCAGCGCCGAGTCGGTTGTCGAGTAGTCCCTGGCGGTGTTGTCCCAGAGGACCAGGGAAAGGCCGAGGTCGCGAGCGACGCCGGTGACCATCGGGTTGGTACGTCCCTGGGGCGGGCGCATCAAGGTCGGCGCACGGCCGGTGACCTCCTTGATCGCCTTCTGGGTGCGGGCGAGTTCGTCCCGTACCTCCGCCTCGCTGAAGTTGATCAGGATGCGGTGGGTCCAGGTGTGGTTGGCTACCTCGTGGCCCTCGCGGGACATCCGGCGCACCACGTCCGGATAGCGCGTGACGTGCTTGTTGCCGAGCAGGAAGAAGGTCGCGGGCACCTTCTCCCGCTTGAGGGTGTCGAGCAGCTGCGGGGTGTCCTTGCCGGGCCCGCCGTCGAAGGTCAGCGCGATGCACTTGGCGACCCGGCAGTCGACCTTCCCGGCCTCCTGCGCCTTCGCGTCCGCCTGCCGCCCCTGGGCCACACCCGCCTGGAACCTGACCATGTCGGGCGCGTTCGGCTCAACCGAACAGCCGCTCACGACAAGGGAGATGGCCGCCACTGCCGCCGCGATCGCCGTACGCCCGAAACTCTTCCGCCCAGTCATCGCCCGACCGTATCGCGGTCCCACCGGGGCAGGCGGGGCGGAAGGTTCCGGTTGGATTCCGAAGAGGTCTCGGCGCCGGAGCGGGAAGGGACTCGGGCTCTGGATCCAAGGGGGCCAGGGACTGCGAATCCGCAGGAGGTGCGGGCTCCGGATAGGTTGCGGGCATGGCCGAGTGGGACATCAAGAAGCTGCGCATCCTGCGCACCCTGCGCGAACGGGGCACCGTGACCGCGACGGCGGAGGCACTGCTGATGACGCCGTCGGCCGTCTCCCAGCAGCTCTCCAACCTGGCGAAACAGCTGGATGTGACGCTGCTGGAAGCGCACGGCCGACGGGTCCGCCTGACGGACGCCGCGCACCTCGTGCTGCGGCACGCGGAAGCCGTCTTCGCTCAACTGGAACAGGCGGAAGCCGAGTTGGAGGGCTATGCGCACGGCGAGGTGGGGGAGGTGCGGGTCGGCGCCTTCTCGACGGCCGTACCCGCGCTGGTCGTGCCCGCGGTACGCCGCCTGCGCGAGACCCACCCCGGTCTGGAGGTGCGGGTACGGGAGGCGGAGGCGGCGGAGGCGTACGAGCTGCTGTCCGCCGGAGTGGTGGATCTGGCCCTCTCCCTGGCCGCCCACGCCCCCACCGAACGCGACCCCGCCTTCGCGCGTTTCCCCCTGCTCGCCGACCCCCTCGATGTCGCCCTGCCCGCCGGGCATCCCCTGTCCGACAGGCCCGACCTGCGGCTGGCCGACCTCGCGGGCGAACGGTGGATTTTCGGCGGCAGCGGGCCGTGGTCCGAGATCACCATGTCGGCGTGCGAGGCGGCCGGCTTCGTACCCGAACAGGCGCACAGCGCGGCGGGCTGGACGGCCATCCTCGCGATGGTCGAGGCGGGCATGGGGGTGGCCCTGGTGCCGAGGATGGCGGTGGCCGAGCGGGCGGTCGACGGTGCGGAGATCCGAGTCCTGAGCGTGGACCAACCACGCCGACACGTAGTGGCGGCGGTCCGACGCGGAGCCGAGCGGGGGGCCGGGGTATCACGAGCCCTGGCCGCCCTCCGCGCAGTGGTCGCGGACCAGTAGGGGCGCCAGGGGCCGCAGGGGCGTGAGGACTGCGCGAGGAACCACAACGCCCCCGCACGTACTCTCCCGTCCCGCGGCCGGCGGTTCCGGGAATCAGCGAAGGGGCGGGGAGGGGCACAGCCCGCCGCAGGCGCAACCACCCCACCATCCGCACGCTTCCCGGCGACCCTCAGACCATTAAGCTTTCCTGAACAGACCTTTCGTAAATTTTCGATGGACCTGGGCAGTCCCCGCACGCCACAGTCAACACATGACGACGAAGCCCGCGCCCCAGGAAGACCCCCACGCCAACGACGCCGCCCCCTACGGCGGAGGCGACCCCTACGCCGACTACCGGACCGCCGGTGACGACGTCTCCGCCTTCACCGAGCTGGTGGACCTGGCCGACCGCCGCCTCGGCGCGGGCGTCATCGCCGCCAACGACGAGTTCTTCGCCCAGCGCGAGAACCTCCTGATCCGCGAGCGCGCCGTCTTCGACCCGGAGCACTTCGGGCACAAGGGCAAGATCATGGACGGCTGGGAGACCCGTCGCCGCCGCGGCACGGACGCCGCGAACCCCTTCCCGGAGCCCGAGGACCACGACTGGGCGATCATCCGCCTCGGCGCCGCCGGCGTGATCCGCGGCATCGTCGTCGACACCGCCCACTTCCGAGGCAACTACCCGCAGCGCGTCAGCATCCAGGCGACCGCCGTCGAGGGCTCCCCGAGCCCCGAGCAGCTGCTCGCCGACGACGTGAAGTGGGAGGAGATCGTCCCCGCCACGCCGGTCAAGGGCCACGCCGCCAACGGCTTCAAGATCGACGCGGAGCGCCGCTTCACCCACCTCCGCCTCTGCCAGCACCCCGACGGCGGCGTCGCCCGCCTCCGGGTGCACGGTGAGGTCGTCCCGGACCCCGAGTGGCTCCAGCTGCTCGGCACCGTCGACCTCGTTGCCGTACAGAACGGTGGAACGTACGAGGACGCGTCGGACAAGTTCTACTCGTCGCCGACCCAGATCATCCTGCCGGGCACCTCCCGCAAGATGGACGACGGCTGGGAGAACCGCCGCCGCCGGGTGCGCGACACCAACGACTGGGTGCGCTTCAAGCTGCTGGCCCAGGGCGCCATTCGCGCCGTCGAGATCGACACGGCGTACCTCAAGGGCAACTCGGCAGGCTGGATCGCGCTCAGCGGACGCAACGGCGACGGCGACTGGTTCGAGATCCTGCCGCGCACCAAGCTCCAGCCCGACACCCTGCACCGCTTCAAGCTTGCCGCTCAGGCCGTGGCGACGCACGTACGCCTCGACGCCTTCCCCGACGGCGGCGTGGCCCGGATGCGGCTGCACGGCACCGTCACCGAGCAGGGCCAGGCCGACCTCAAGGCCCGTTACGAGGACCTGAGCAATTGAGCAACTGCTCAATAGAGACTTCCGTGCGTGCGGTGGACAGCGAATCCCGCACGCACGGATAACAACGAGAAATAACGAGAGACAACGAGAAATAGCGAGAAACAATTAAAGAACGAGCGAAGGGCCCCGGTACACCTCAGGCGTACCGGGGCCCTTCGCTCATGTCACACGACTAGGAAGCCGCAGCCTCGTCCGCCGCCTGCGCCTTGAGCGCCCGCTCAACTCCCGAGCGGGACTCGGAAACCAGCCGCCGCAGTGCCGCACTCGGCTCCGCCGACGCCAGCCAGGCGTCCGTCGCGTCCAGGGTCTCCTGCGAGACCTGGAGCGCCGGGTAGAGACCGACGGCGATCTGCTGGCCGATCTCGTACGAACGCGAGTCCCAGATGCCCTTGACCGCCGCGAAGTACTTCTCCGTGTACGGAGCCAGCAGTTCACGCTGATCGGTCTGGACGAAGCCGCCGATGACGGCCTCCTGGAGCGAGTTGGGGAGCTTGTCGGACTCGACGACCGACTCCCACGCCTCCGCCTTCGCCGCCTCGGTCGGACGTGCCGACAGCGCCGACGTCGCGTGCTGCTTGCCCGCCGAGGTGTTGTCGCGCTCCAGCTCGGCCGCGATCTCGTCCTCGTCGAAGACTCCGACGGCGGCCAGCCGCCCGACGAACGCCCAGCGCAGATCGGTGTCCACGGCCAGACCCTCGATGGACGCCGAGCCCTCCAGCAGACCCCGCAGCAGGTCCAGCTGCTGCGGCGTTCGGGCGGTGGCGGCGAACGCCCGCGCCCACGCCAGCTGGTGGTCGCTGCCCGCCTTCGCGGAACGCAGATGGGCCAGCGTGGCCTCGGTCCACTGGTTCAGCCCGGCCTCGCGCCAGGACGGCGCCGAGTACAGGTCGAGCGCCAGCTTCACCTGGCGGTGCAGCGACTGCACCACGCCGATGTCCGACTCCTTGCCAATGCCGGACAGCACCAGCGCCAGGTAGTCGCGGGTCGCCAGCTCACCGTCACGCGTCATGTCCCAGGCCGAGGCCCAGCACAGCGCACGCGGCAGCGACTCGGTGAAGTCGCCCAGGTGCGCGGTGACGAACGCCAGGGACTCCTCGTCGAGGCGGACCTTGGCGTACGACAGGTCGTCGTCGTTGAGGAGTACGACGGCGGGGCGGGCGCGGCCCACCAGGCGCTCCACCGCGGTGAGTTCACCGTCGACGTCCAGCTCGACCCGGTCGGTGCGCACCAGCTTGCCGGCGGCGTCCAGGTCGTACAGGCCGATCGCGATGCGGTGCGGGCGCAGCGTGGATGTGCCCTTGGCGCCGGCGGGCAGCGCGGGGGCCTCCTGCCTGACGGCGAAGGAGGTGATGTTGCCCTCCGCGTCCGTCTCGATCTCCGGGCGCAGGATGTTGATCCCGGCGGTCTGCAGCCACTTCTGCGACCAGGTCTTCAGGTCACGGCCGCTGGTCTGCTCCAGCGCACCCAGCAGATCGCTGAGCTGGGTGTTTCCGAAGGCGTGCGCCTTGAAGTAGGCCTGGACACCGCGGAAGAACTCGTCCTGACCGACATACGCGACGAGCTGCTTGAGCACGGACGCGCCCTTGGCGTACGTAATGCCGTCGAAGTTGACCAGGACATCGTCCAGGTCACGGATGTCGGCCATGATCGGGTGCGTGGACGGCAGTTGGTCCTGCCGGTACGCCCAGGTCTTCATGGAGTTGGCGAACGACGTCCAGGAGTGCGGCCACTTCGAGCCCTCCGCGTACGCCTGGCAGGCGATGGAGGTGTACGTGGCGAACGACTCGTTCAGCCACAGGTCGTTCCACCACTCCATCGTCACCAGGTCGCCGAACCACATGTGGGCCAGCTCGTGGAGGATGGTCTCGGCGCGCGTCTCGTACGCGGCGTCCGTCACCTTGGAGCGGAAGACGTACTGGTCGCGGATGGTCACCGCGCCCGCGTTCTCCATCGCGCCCGCGTTGAACTCCGGCACGAAGAGCTGGTCGTACTTGGCGAACGGGTAGTCGTAGTCGAACTTCTCCTGGAACCAGTCGAAGCCCTGCCGGGTGACCGCGAAGATGTCGTCCGCGTCCAGGAACTCGGCCAGCGAAGGCCGGCAGTAGATGCCCAGCGGCACCCGCTGGCCGTCCTTGCCCACGTACTCCGAGTGCACGGCGTGGTACGGGCCGAGGATCAGCGCGGTGATGTACGACGAGATGCGCGGCGTCGGCTCGAAGGTCCAGACGTCGTCCTTCGGCTCCGGCGTCGGCGAGTTGGAGATCACGGTCCAGCCCGCCGGGGCCTTCACGGTGAACTGGAAGGTCGCCTTCAGGTCGGGCTGCTCGAAGCTGGCGAACACCCGCCGCGCGTCCGGCACCTCGAACTGGGTGTACAGATAGGCCTGCTCGTCGACCGGGTCGACGAATCGGTGCAGACCCTCACCGGTGTTGGTGTACGCGCAGTCCGCGACCACCTTCAGCTCATTGGCACCGGCCTTCACCCCCGGAAGGGCGATCCGCGAGTCCGTGAACGCGGTCTTGGCGTCCAGCGCCTCGCCGTTCAGCACCACCTCGTGCACCGCGGGCGCCACGAGGTCGATGAAGGTCGCCCCGTCCTCGGCCGCCTCGAACCGCACCGTGGTCTGTGAGCGGTAGGTACCGCCCTCCTGCGCACCACTGAGGTCAAGTTCGACCTCGTACGCATCAACCGTGAGCAGCCGCGCCCGCTCCTGCGCCTCTTCGCGGGTCAGATTCGTACCAGGCACCCTGTCATCTCCTCGGATCGTGACGTTCTGGCCCATCCTTCCACGGGGTGGGCATGTACCGGGAGGGAGATTCTGCGGCGTTCGGCCCGATGAGGGCCCGGATACGTACCAGGGCGGGGCGGAACCCGGAAAGGTTCCGCCCCGCCCACGTTTCGAACGGTCTCGGCCGACCCGCGGCCGGCCCTCGTCAGCCGTTGAGCTCGGCCGCCACCAGTTCGGCGATCTGTACCGCGTTCAGGGCAGCGCCCTTACGGAGGTTGTCGCCGGAGAGGAACAGTGCGAGGCCGTTCTCGGCGGTCTCGTCCAGGCGGATGCGGCCGACGTAGGAGACGTCCTGACCGGCCGCTTCGAGCGGCGTCGGAATCTCGGAAAGAGCGACACCGGGAGCGCCACCGAGCAGTTCGTAGGCGCGTTCCACGCTGAGCGGTCGCTCAAAACGCAGATTCACCTGGAGCGAGTGGCCGGAGAAGACCGGAACGCGCACACAGGTGCCGGAGACCTTCAGGTCCGGGATCTCCAGGATCTTCCGGGACTCGTTGCGGAGCTTCTGTTCCTCGTCCGTCTCGAAAGAACCGTCGTCGACAATGCTTCCCGCCAGCGGCAGAACATTGAAGGCAATCGGCTTCTTGTAGACGTTCGGCTCGGGAAGAGCGACCTTGTCGCCGCCGTGGGTCAGCTCCGCGGCCTGATCGACGATCTTCTTCACCTGGCCGTCGAGCTCGGCGACACCGGCCAGACCGGAGCCGGACACGGCCTGGTAGGTGGTGGCGATCAGCGCGGTCAGGCCGGCCTCGTCGTGCAGCGGGCGCAGCACCGGCATCGCGGCCATCGTGGTGCAGTTCGGGTTGGCGATGATGCCCTTGGGGCGGTCCGCCACCGCGTGCGGGTTGACCTCGGAGACCACGAGGGGGACCTCGGGGTCACGGCGCCAGGCGGAGGAGTTGTCGATGACGACGACGCCCTGCGCGGCGACCTTCTCGGCGAGGGCCTTGGACGTGGCGCCACCGGCGGAGAAGATCGCGATGTCGAGACCGGTGAAGTCGGCCGTCGAGGCGTCCTCGATGGTGACCGGCTTGCCGTCCCACTCCAGCGTCGATCCGGCCGAGCGGGCCGAAGCGAACAGCCGCAGCTCCTGCACCGGGAACTTGCGCTCCGCCAGGATCCGCAGCACAACTCCGCCGACCTGACCGGTGGCTCCGACGATTCCGACCCTCACAGTGACTCCTCAGTCCGTGGACACAGGCTGTTGTCGCAGGTGCGACGGCCTGCGGCGTTGGCACCCATGATGCGGGAGGTGCGGTCCGCCTTGTCCAATCGATTGTCCGAAGTACGGGACACAGGGCCCCTGCCCCCGAGATGCTCTGGCCATGACTGTGACAAAGAACAAGTGGACACCGACCCACGGCGACCCCTACCGGCCGGTTCCCTACACTCCCGCCCGGATGGACGCGGCCGAATCCCTGGCCCGCGCAGCCGAGCTCCGCCGACGGATGGACGAGCGCCGCACGGTCCGCCAGTTCTCCACCGAGCCGGTCCCCGACCAGGTCATCCGCGACGCCATCGCCTGCGGCGCCACCGCCCCCTCCGGCGCCCACCAGCAGCCCTGGACCTTCGTCCTGGTGAAGGACGCGGACGTACGCCGCCGGATACGCGAGGCCGCCGAGGAGGAGGAGCAGATCAGCTACGACGGCCGCCTCGGCGAGGAATGGCTCGACGCCCTGCGCCCACTGGGCACCGACGAGGTCAAACCCCACCTCACGGATGCCCCCGGCCTCATCGTGGTCTTCCAGCAGCGCTACTGGCTCGCCGAGGACGGCACCAAGCGCAAGCACTACTACGTCGACGAGTCGGTCGGCATCGCGGTCGGCATGCTGCTCTCCGCCCTCCACCTCTCCGGGCTCGCCGCCCTCATCCACACCCCCAGCCCCATGCGCTTCCTCGCCGAGGTGCTGGGCCGCCCGGTCAACGAGAAGGCCTTCGCGGTGATCCCGGTCGGCTACCCGGCGGACGACTGCATGGTCCCGGACCTGGTGCGCAAGACGCTGGACCAGGTCCTGGTCGAGGTCTGAGCGGCCGGGGCCCGAGCAGGCATACGCAGCAGGGGCGGACCGGAGAAATCCCGGCCCGCCCCTGCTTCACGTACTCCTCAGCACGTACTCCTCAGAGACCTGCTCCTCGGAGCACCGGTGCTACGGCGTGACCTTGTCGATCTGGACGCTGCCCTTGCCCGCGACCGTGCCACGTGCGTTCAGCAGCTGGACCTCGCCGAAGAACCGACGTCCCTCGGGTGCCGCGCCACCGACGTTCACCGAGGCCGTGACCTGGGCGGACGCACCGTTGGCGAGAGTGAGGGACGTGGACTCGTCGGTCGTGACCGTGCCGAGGGACGCCGCGAAGAACACATCGCGGTAGTCGTAGGTGGTGCTGCCGGCCGGAACCGAATATCCGTCCACGACGATCGTGTACGTACCGGCGGCGGGCTTGAGCAGGCTGACGGCCTCCTCGGAGTCGCCGTCCGCGGCCTTGCCGACCTCCTTGCCGTCCTTCAGGACCACCAGGTCCAGGTCGGCCTTGGCGTCGGAGACCTTGCCGATGGCGACGTCGAGGCGCTCGGCGCCCTCACCCAGAACGACCGTGGTCTCCTGCGTCTCGCCCTGCTTGATGGTCGGTGTGGCGACCTTCGCGGAGCCCAGCGGGCCGCCCTTCAGCTTGCCGGTCAGCGCGCCGAAGCCATTGGTGACCTTCCACTCGACGGGGGCCGGGGTGCCGATCTTCGCCTCCGGGACGACCTTGACCGCCGGGTCGAAGTCCGCACCCAGCAGCGTCACGTCCAGCGTGTACGGGTTGTCCAGCAGCGGGGAGGTGCGGCGCGACTCGACCTCGATCTCCCAGACGCCGGGCGCCGGCTCCGGGTAGGACCGGACGTCGGGACGGCAGGTGTTCTCCGGGTTCGCGTAGTTCGGGTAGCAGTTGATCGTCGACGTCGGGTCCGAGGGGACGCCGTACGGGTGGATCGAGATGAACCGGGTCTGGCTGCCCGCGGCGAGGCCGCCCAGCGCCACTTCGAGGTTCTTCGCGCCCGCGGGCACGTTGACGAAGTACGAGGTGGGTCCGTTGCGCTGCGCCGTGCCGGTCTTCTTCAGCGAGTAAGACGGCTTGGTCAGCTCATCGGCCGCGACGACCGTGGTGAGGATCTGCTTGTCGATGCCCTCGGTGGCCTTGTCGGACACCTCCAGGACGGCGCTGTGGATGCCGCCGGTGCGGGGCTGCGCGGAGACCTTGACGGTGACCGGCTTGTTCAGCGGCAGCTTCACGACGTCGTTGCCGACGACCTTGAACGTGCCGTCGTTGTTCTCGAAGTGCAGTTCGTGGCGGACGTCCCCGGCCGGACCCGAGGTACGGGTGACGGTGATGTCGTACGTCTTCTTCTGACCGGCCTTCAGGCCGCCCTCGCGGTCGTACAGACCGGTGCCGAAGCCGGGGGTCTTCAGGGCCTGGTCGATCGCGGTGTCGACCGGGGCCTTCACCGTGTACTCGTGAGCGGTGGCGCCCTTCTTCAGGGACTTCCACGCGTCGACGACGTTGATCAGGCCGGCGCCCTGCTCGTGCGCCTGGGTGCCCTTGATGTGGTCGGCCTGGCTGACCAGGGCCGTGCGCAGCTTGGCGGGCGTGAGGTCCAGCTTGGCCTGCTTGGCGGCCGAGATCAGCAGCGCCGAGGCGCCCGCCGCCTGCGGGGACGCCATCGAGGTGCCCTGGAGCATCGAGTAGCCCGCCGGGAGCTGGTAGCCGGACTCAAGGGTCGGACCGCCGGGCAGCCAGGTCTGGGTGGTGTTGATCGAGGCACCGGGGGCGGTGATGGTCGGCGCGAAGCCGCCGTCCTCGCGCGGGCCGCGGGAGGAGAACGGCATCATCGCGTACTTGGTCTTCACGACCGAGCCGTAGTTGGCCGCCCAGGTCTCCTTGGAGATGGACGCGCCGACGGAGATCACCTTGTCGGCGACGGCGGGGTCACCGATGGTGTTGGTGCCCGGGCCGCTGTTGCCGGCCGAGATGACCAGTTGCACGCCGTAGGTGTCGATGAGGCGGGTGTAGAGCTCGGCGCGGGCGTTGTTGCCGTCGTTGAGGGCCGGCAGACCGCCGATCGACATGTTGACGATGTCGACACCGCGCTTGGTGACGAGGTCGATCATGCCCTCGGTGAGTGCGACGTTGGTGCAGCCGCCGGTCCAGGTGCACGCGCGGGAGGAGACCAGCTTGGCGCCGGGCGCCGCACCGTTCATCTTGCCGCCGAACAGGCTGTTCGCGGCGGTGATGCCCGCGACGTGGGTGCCGTGCTCGCTCTCTATGAGACCGATGTTGACGAAGTCGGTCTTCGCGCCGGCCGCGTTGTAGACGACGTCCTTGCGGTACTCGACGACGAACGGGATCTGCTCGACGACGTCTGTCGCCGGGTTGTCCTTGCCGAAGTGGCCGACCTGGAACTTGTCCTTGTACGGGCTCATCGCGACCTCGTCGGCGAAGTCGCCGTCGTTGTCGAGGTCCACGCGGACGGTTCCGGCGGCCTGGTCGTACAGCACGCCCCAGACGTCGGTGGTGTCGCCGTCACGGTTGAGGTCGCCCTTGGCGTCGCCGCCCGTGGTGGAGTTCTCGCGGAACACGTTGAACTTGTAGGTGCCCGCGGGCGCCGACCAGGTCCGGCCGCCGGCCGTGAAGGTCGGGCCGCTGACCTCGGTGAGCATCGGACGCCAGGTCAGGTCGGCGTCCGCCACCGGGTCCGTGGCCGTGACCCAGTCGACGATCTTGCGCTCGCCGGTGGTGGTCTTCTGCAGCGCCGGGTGGCCCAGGTCGATGCCGGAGTCCAGGATGCCGATGGTGACGCCGCGGCCGTCCGCCTTCGGGTTCTTCTTCACGAAGTCGACGGCGCCGGTCTCGAAGGACGGGTTGTACGGGTTCTCGGCGGGGGTGTTCTTCCCCGGCGCGGCGTACGTCCCCTTGGCCGCCTTGGCGGCACCCGCGGCCCGGTCGCCGGCCGGCGTCGGGTCGTCCAGCTCGATCTCCTGCTTGAGGTCGATGCCCTGCACGCTGGAGAGCTTCGACGCGGCCTTCAACGCCGCTTCGGCCTTCGCAGTGGGCAGCGTGGCCCGTACGTAGCCGAGCTTGTCGTCCGTGCGGCCGACGGTCGCGCCGGGCACCGCGTCGAACTGTGCGGTGACCTGCTCGGTGGCGCCGGGCGTGGTCGCCACCATCACGGTGACGTCCTTGGCCCCGGATGTCTGCGCCTTGGTGAGCAGCGACTCGTCGGTGCTGCCGAGCTTGGCCTCGGCGGTCTTGGGCGCCGGGGGCGTGGGCTCGGGCGCGTTGGCGGCGAACGCGGGCAGCGGCGCGGTCGCACACAGGGCGGCGACGAGCGAGGCGGCGAAGGTTATTCGGGCGGCGCGTCTCGCGCCGGAGCGGCGCGGAGCGTCCTGGGAATCGACAGTCATGTACATGCATCCCTGGGTGAATGAAATGAGCAGGGTTGTGAAGGAAACGGTCCGGATTCCGGTATCCCGTGACCGGTCAGCATGACGTAAGTGACTGTTGTTTGGGGAGAGTTGTCCGAGGCGGATTTTGACCATGGCGCACATCCGCCACTGGCCGCCCACCGCCACGGGAGCGACTTCGGCCGTCCGAAGAGCAATCCACAGCCGCTGTGACTAGCTTTGGCAGATGAACGCAGAGTTGAGAGTGGCCGCCTACGCCGTGTGCGTACGGGAAGAGAAAGTGCTGCTGGCCCGCTGGGTGGCCCGCGACGGGGCCAAGCGGTGGACGCTGCCCGGCGGCGGACTCGAACACGGCGAGGACCCACTCGACGCGGTGGTCCGGGAGGTCGACGAGGAGACGGGCTACACGGTGGAGCCGGTGCAGCTCCTCGGGCTCGACTCGATCCGGCGGAGGTATCCGCGGCGGCTCGGCTCCTTCGCGGACTTTCAGGGACTGCGGATCGTGTACGAGGCGAAGGTCACCGGGGGTGAGCTCAGGCACGAGACGGGGGGATCGACGGACCTTGCGGCTTGGCATCCACTGTCGGCGGTGGGGGGCTTGGAGCGGGTGGAACTGGTGGATACGGGGCTGGAGTTGTGGCGCACGAGGCCGGCGGTGGGGAGGGTGGGCGAGGGAGGTTCTGGGCGGGACTGAAGCGGGGTGGGGGTTTGCGCCTGCGGCGGGCTTTGCCCCTCCCCTCCCCTCCCCTCCCCGCCCCTCCCCTCTCCCCGCCCCTTCCCTGAACCGCCGGCCGCGGGGCGGGGGAGTACGTGCGGGTGCGTCGTGGTTGCTCGCGCGGTTCCCCGCGCTCCCTGGAATGCCCCCGCGGGGCAGCAGGGGGCGGGGCCCTTGGCTGTGCCGCAGCCCTCCTCGCGATACCCCGCCCACCCCCGCCCACCCCGGTCCCGGCCCCCGGATTGGCCGGAAGTGGGTCAACCCCGGAAGGGGTGTCAACCTTCGCGCCCCACCCCCGGTCTCCCCCCGCGACATGCCGCCGCACCCGTCGCCCGGCACGCATCCGACCCAGCAGGGGAACCAGATGTCCGCACGCCGCACCCGCACCACCGCCCTCCTCACCACCCTTACCGCCGCCGCCCTCCTCGGCACCGGCGCCTTGGCGGGGCCCGCCACAGCCCAGGTCGTCGGGAGCGCCACCGAAGGCCACGACCGGACCCGTGCGGCCGTCGACGCCCTGGTGCTGAAGGACGGGGTCCCCGGCGTCGTGGCCCGCGCCGAGGGCCCGGGAGGGTCCCGCCCGTGGACCGCCACCGCCGGCGTCGGCAACCTCACCACCAAGCAGAAGCGCAGCACCCAGGACCGGTTCCGGGTCGGGTCGCTCACCAAGACGTTCACCGCCACCGTGGTCCTCCAGCTGGAGGCCGAGGGAAGGCTCAGCCTCGACGACCGCGTCGAGAAGTGGCTGCCCGGAGTCGTCCGCGGGCACGGCCACGACGGCGCGAAGATCACGCTGCGCCAGCTCCTCCAGCACACCAGCGGCGTCTTCGACTACACCTCGGACCCCGAGTTCGGCGAGGAGCGCATGGGGGCGGGCTTTCTTGAGCACCGCTACGACTCCCTCACCGCGCGGCAGCTCGTGAAGGTCGCGTTGGGGCACGCCCCGGCCTTCGAACCCGGCGCCAAGTGGCAGTACTCCAACACCAATTACATCCTCGCCGGGATGGTCATCGAGAAGGCCACCGGCCGTTCGTACGAGAGCGAGATCTCACGGCGCATCCTGCGCCCCCTCGCGCTGCGCGCCACCTCCGTCCCGCACGACGAGTCCCGGATGCCCAAGCCCAGCAGCCGTGCCTACTCCAAGCTCTCCCGCGACCCCGCCGCCACCAAGAAGTACGACGTCACCGAACTCAACCCGACCCTCGCCGGAGCCGCGGGCGGCATGATCTCCAGCACCGGCGACCTCAACCGCTTCTACCGCGCCCTGCTCACCGGCAAGCTCCTGCCCGCACAGCAGCTGAAGGAGATGAAGACCACCGTCCCGATCGGCGACATGGCCCCCGGCTACCACTACGGACTCGGCCTCTTCTCGCAGAAGCTGTCCTGCGGCAAGGAGGTCTGGGGCCACACCGGCGGCATCCACGGCTCGTCCACCCACGCGGTGACGACCGTCGACGGCCGGCAGTCCCTCGCCCTCAACCTCAACGGCGACTGGAGCGGCGACACGGGCTCGGTGGTGGAAGCGGAGTTCTGCCCCAAGCCGTGAGGGCCGAAGAAGCAGGGGCTGCGGAAGTAGCGGCCGGCCGGGGGAAGTGAGGGGTCAGCGGGGGAGTACGACCACGTAGGCGGCCGGGTCGCGGTCGGCGGAGGCCATCAGTGCCGTCCGCACCACGGTCGCCTGCTGGTCCATCGCCTCGCGGAGCTTCTGCGGGGTCATGTGGATGACGGTGATGCCGAGCCGCTCCAGGTGCTCGCGCTTACGGGCGTACTCCGACCACTCCCCGAGCTCCCGGCTCCGCCCGGACAGGGGAGACCCCGCTGCGTCCCCGTGCCGGCGCGGCACCCGGGTGTCCAGCTCAAGGGCCACCGACTGGTCCGGCCAGAACGCGTCCACCCCGCCCAGATGCGGCCCGCCCGGCAGCCGCAGATCCACGTTCCACACCGGGTCCGGCAGCCCGAAGGCGCGCACCATCTCGTAGAGCCGCTCCTCCCCGACGGACCGCCCCTCGGCGACGATCGAGTCCACCGCGTCCGCGACATGCGGCCGGGTCAGCAGTCGGGCCAGATTCAACTCCCTTACCAGCGCGGACGGTTCGCAGTGCCCGCCGCGTACGGCCTCGGCCATGATCCGCCGTACCGTGTCCGCGTCGCTCAGATGCGCCACCGCGTCGGCCACCGCCCGCGCCACCGGCGCCACCGGCAGCCCGGTGATCATCTGGGTGCCGGGCAGCGCGTGCGCCCGCACGATCCGCACACACCCGGTCGACCGCAGCCGCCGCGTCCGCGGCACCATCACATCGATGTGCTCCAGGCCCAGCAGCGGTGGCGCGGACGTGAACCGGTGCAGCGCCAGCGCGGCCAGCCCGGTCACCACCGCCTCGCTCTCCCACCCCTCCTGCTCGCCCTGCCCCCGCAGTCCCGGGCGCCCCGCGTACAACAGCGCCGCGTGCAGCCGCTCCTCACTCGTCGGCGGGCCCTGGTGCAGCACGAAAATCCCCGGCAGCAACTGCTGCCAGGGCCCCCCGTCCCGGCACTGCGACGCCGCCTTCGTGGCGCTCACCCCGTGCTCCCGCAGCTGAGCGGTGGTCAGCACCCGCCGCTCCACCAAGGACAGGTGACTGAGCGGAACGGCCCGGGCGGGGGAGGGGATGTGGGGAACGGCGGCGGTGGAGGGGGCGGAGGCGGTGGTCTGCGACGGGCGGCGCGTGTTGTTGTTCATGCCGAGGACTTGCCCACCCGGCCCCGGCCCTCTAACCGCTGTTACAGTTCCGTCGACAATTCGGGACAACCCCGCCCTAAAGTACGGCTGTTCGACTGCCGAGCAATGCCCCGGTGGGCGGCCGGGAAAACCTACGGGCTCCCGGCGCCGAGTCGGCACCGGGAGCCCGTAGGTCTGGAGGGGGGAGAGAAGGGGAGGGGGAGGGGGAGTTACGCCCGCCCGTCACACTCCTGCGCCGACTGTGCCCGGGCCAGGTCGTCCCGGGCCTCCAGCACCAGTCGTCGCAACGCCGGAGCCGCGTCCTGGTGGGTGCTCAGCCAGGTGTCGGTCGCGGCGAGGGTGGCCGCAGGGTTCTGGAGGGCCGGGTACAGGCCCCGCACCACCAGTACGCCGATCTGGATGGAACGTTCGCTCCACACCCGCTCGATCGCGTCGAAGTACTTCGTCGCGTACGGGGCGAGCAGCTCCCGCTGGCTGCCCTGCTCGAAGCCGGAAATGGTGGCTTCGACAAGGGCGTTGGACAGGGCGTCGGACTCGACGACCGCTGCCCAGGCCTGCGCCTTGACCGCCTCGGAGGGGCGGGAGGCCAGACAGCGGACCTGGTGGCGCTTGCCGGAAGCCGTGTCGTCGCGGGCGAGTTCGGCGTCGATGGCCTTCTCGTCGGCGATGCCGTGCGAGGCCAGCGGGGAGAGGAACGCCCAGCGGAGTTCCTGGTCGACGTCGAGACCGTCGATCTTCGCGGTGCCGGCGAGCAGGCCTTCGAGGAGCTGGAAGTCGGCGTCCGAGGAGGCGACCGAGGCGAAGAAGCGGGCCCAGGTCAGCTGGTGCTGGCTGCCGGGCTCGGCGTTGCGGAGCTCGCGCAGGGCGCCCTCGGCGAGCAGCCGGCCGCCCTCCTCGCGCCGGTCGGCCGTCACGTAGTGGCCGAGCGCGGTCTGCGTCCAGGCGTGCAGCATCTGCAGGACGCCGATGTCGGACTCGCGGCCCGCGAAACGCAGCACCAGGTCGATGAAGTCGCGGGCCGGCATGAGGGCGTCGCGGGTCAGGTTCCACAGGGCCGACCAGCACAGGGCGCGGGCCAGCGGGTCCGTGAGGTCGCCGAGGTGGGCGCGCAGGGTGTCCAGCGACAGCGCGTCGAAGCGGATCTTGCAGTACGTGAGGTCGTCGTCGTTGACCAGGATGAGGGCGGGCTTCTCGGACCCGGCGAGGTCGGTGACGACGGTGCGCGGGCCGGCCACGTCCGTCTCCGTACGGGCGTAACGGACCAGCGAGCCGCCTTCGAGGCGGTACAGGCCGACGGCGACACGGTGCGGGCGCAGCTCGGGGTGCGAGGCCGCGGCCTCCTGGGCGACGGCCAGTTCGGTGATGCGGCCCTCGGCGTCGTAAGTGACCTCGGGGGTGAGGGAGTTGACGCCGGCGGTCTGGAGCCAGGCGCGCGACCACTCGGCGAGGTCACGGCCGCTGGTCTCCTCCAGCGCGGAGAGCAGGTCGCCGAGCTGGGTGTTTCCGTAGGCGTGCGCCTTGAAGTAGCGGCGGGCGCCCTCCAGGAAGGCGTCCCGGCCGACGTATGCGACGAGCTGCTTGAGGACGGAGGCGCCCTTGGCGTACGTGATGCCGTCGAAGTTGAGCTTGGCGTCCTCCAGGTCGCGGATGTCGGCCGTGATCGGGTGGGTGGAGGGCAGCTGGTCGGCGCGGTACGCCCAGGCCTTGCGGCGGTTGGTGAAGGTGATCCAGCCGTCGGTGAAGCGGGTCGCCTCGACCATCGAGAAGGAACCCATGAAGTCCGCGAAGGACTCCTTCAGCCACAGGTCGTCCCACCACTGCATGGTGACCAGGTCGCCGAACCACATGTGCGCCATCTCGTGCAGGATGACGTTGGCCCGGCCCTCGTACGCCGAAGAGGTGGTCCGGCCGCGGAAGATGTACTCCTCGCGGAAGGTCACCAGCCCCGGGTTCTCCATCGCGCCGAGGTTGTACTCGGGGACGAACGCCTGGTCGTACTTCCCGAAGGGGTACGGGTAGTCGAAGTTGTCGTGGAAGAAGTCCAGGCCCTGCTTGGTGATCAGGAAGACGTCGTCCGCGTCGAAGTGCTTGGCCAGACCCTTGCGGCACATCGCGCCGAGCGGGATGTCGAGGGTGGAGCCGTCCGGCAGGGTGCGGGTGTAGGTGTCCGTGACGTAGTGGTACGGACCGGCGACGACGGCCGTGATGTACGTCGAGATCGGCTTGGTCTCCGCGAACGTCCACACGCCGTCGGCAAGAGTGCCCGCACCGTTGCTCCACGCGGTCCAGCCCTCGGGTGCCCGCACCGAGAAACGGTACGGGGCCTTGAGGTCGGGCTGCTCGAAGTTTGCGTAAACACGGCGCGAGTCGGCCGGTTCGTACTGGGTGTAGAGGTAGACCTCGCCGTCCTCCGGGTCGACGAAGCGGTGCATGCCCTCGCCGGTGCGGCTGTAGGCGCAGTTGGCGTCGACCACGAGGACGTTCTCGGCGGCGAGATCGTTCAGGGTGACGCGTACGCCGTCGAAGACCTCGGAAACAGCCAGCGAAGTGCCGTTCAGCGTCACCGAGTTCACCGAAGGAGCGAGAAGGTCGGCGAACGTGCCGGCGCCCGGGGTGGTGGACCGGAAGCGGATCGTGGTCACCGAGCGGAAGGTGCGCGGCCCGTCCCCCTCGTGATCGCCGACCGCCGTACGCAGGTCGAGCGCGACCTCGTACCCCTGGACGGACAACAGCTCGGCCCGCTCCTGGGCTTCGTCGCGGGACAGGTTCTCACCGGGCACGGGCACTCCTTTGTGACATGCGGGACATGTGTGTGACGGGTCTTCGGATGTTTTCGTGCGTCTTCGCAGGGCGTACGACGCTTCTCGAAACAGGACCGATCCTCGCATGTGCACCTGACGGAGCACACACGGGAATGGGGGAGGCCCGGCGAGGGTTGTCCCGGCACGTACCTGTGACGCACCTCATCGAGGAGATATCGATATGTCCGAAACGGCTGCCAAGACGCCCGCAGACTTCTGGTTCGACCCGCTGTGCCCCTGGGCGTGGATGACATCCCGCTGGATGCATGAGGTCGAGAAGGTCCGTGAGGTGGAGGTCCGTTGGCACGTGATGAGCCTGGCGGTACTGAACGAGGGGCGTGACGTCCCGGAGGAGTACGCCGAGGCGATGAAGGCCGCCTGGGGTCCGGTGCGCGTCGTCATCGCCGCCCAGCAGCTGCACGGCGACGAGGTTGTCGGAAAGCTCTACACCGCGCTCGGCAACCGCATCCACGTCGAGGGTCGCGGCGTCACCGACCCCGAGGTCATCCCCGAGGCGCTCGCCGAGGTCGGTCTGCCCGCCTCGCTCGCGGACTTCGCCACCCAGGAGACGTACGACAAGGAACTCCGCGCCTCGCACGACGCGGGCATCTCGCTGGTCGGCCAGGAGGTCGGCACCCCGGTGATCGCGGTCCCCGGTGACTCCGGCCGGCAGGTCGCCTTCTTCGGCCCGGTCGTCACCCCCGCCCCGAAGGGCGACGCGGCGGCCCGCCTCTGGGACGGGACGCTGCTGGTCGCCTCGACCCCGGGCTTCTTCGAGCTGAAGCGGACCCGGACGGCGGAGCCGGACTTCGCGTGAGGTGAGGCGGGGGCATGGGGCCGGGGGAACGGAGGCGGGGGTACGAGGGTGGGGGCGCCTGCCCGACCGGCCGCTCCCAACAGGCAGAACGTTCCGGCCACCCATACCGTCCCCGTATGGAGACAGGTGAGATACGCGGCGACATAGGCAAGGGCGGATCCCCCCGCGTCCCCGCCCCCGCGCAGGAGGCGAACCTGCCGGGTGGTGGACGTGCGGACGGTGATCCGTCCCTGCCGAACGACAACGCCCCCCATGCCACCCTGCCCGTACGCCCGACCGACCGGGTGGTGCGGGCAGGGTGTTACGCCCTCGCCGGGCTCTGGTGGCTGATCGGACTGCGCCGGGCGTCCGGCATGCTGCGGCACTATCTGGCGGGGACGGGTAATCCCTATGCGCTCGATGCCGCCGAGCTGGTGGCTCTTCCGCCGGTCCGGGCGGCGGTGAATGCCCGGCTGATGGAGGCGGAGGCGGGCCACTGGTCGGAGGCCGACGAGTGGCGGGGGGTGCTGATCACGCCAGGGACTTCGGTGGACTGGTGGTTGGCTGTGCGGGGGATTCAGTACCGGGTGGTGCGGCCCAATGCGCACTACTACCGGGTGGAGTTTCACAAGACGTGGAACTTTGACCGGGGGGAGTCGGAGTTCGGGGTTCCGTTTGCGCCGTTTGCGCGGTTGCACGAGGTGGGGGTGGCTCATGAGTTCGTGGCTACGGGAGGGACGGGGTACTTGCCCCGGTGAGGGGGTGGGGTTGCGGGGCCGGGGTTGGCCGGGTGTCTCTTTCGTTTGGTAGAGGGGGGATCCTTCGCGAGGTGTACGGCTGTGGGCTCTTCCGGTGGTGATAATTTCCGCTATGTCCCGAACTCCGCTCCTCGGCCGTCGTCTGCTTCGTGCCCTCGCGGAGGCGTTCGTCGCCGGGTTGCTGATGATGCTGATGGACCGGCAGGGGTTCGACGGATCCGCCACCGCCTATCTGCCGGTCGCGGGCAAGTTCCTCGTCGGAGCGCTGGTGCTGGTACTGGTGACGGCCCGGCGGCGCTTTCCCACCGCGGCACTGCTCGGCGCCGCACCCCTCCTCGGGCTGCTGCCCGCGTCCGGACTCCCGCTCGCGCTGATCGCGTTCGCGGCCACACGCCGCCTGCCGGACCCGCGCCGCCGCAGCCTCGTACTCCTCGCGGCGTACGCACTTGCCGCCGTGTCCACGGCCCTCCTCGCCCGCCCCCTGCACGCCGGGAGCTGGCAGTACGGGCTGGCGCTGGGGGCGCTGCTCGCCGGGGTGACCGTCATCGTCCCGGGGCTGGTCGGCGCCGCCGCCGGGCAGCAGGACCGCCTGGTCACCGCGCTCGCCGAACGCACCGCCGCCGCCGAGGAGGCCCAGCGCCTCGCCGACAGCGAGTCCCGCATCCACGAACGCTCCCGGATCGCCGCCGAGATGCACGACCTGGTCGGCCACCGGCTCAGCCTGATCTCGCTGCACGCGGGCGGCCTGGAAATGGCACTGTCCAAGGAGGCGCCCGAGCTCCGCGACGAGGCCGCCCTGGTGCGGCAGACCACCCGCGACGCCATGCGTGAACTGCGCGAAGTGCTCGGGGTGCTCGGCCCGTTGGGGCGCGACACCGGCACCGACGCGCTCACCGACGCCACCGGCACCCGCTCCGACATCGAGGCCCTGGTCGCCGAGTCCCGCAGCGGCGGCATCCCCGTCACCCTCACCTGGAACGGCCCCGACCTCGACCGGCCGACGGGCCCCTCCGTGCGGCGCGCCGTGCACCGCGTGGTGCGCGAGTCCCTCACCAACGTCCACCGGTACGCGGCCGGCGCCCAGGTCACCGTCACCGTGACGCACGCCGGCGACCAGGTCCGCATCGCCGTACGCAACGGACCGCCGAAGGCGCCGCCCCCCACCGGCCTCGGCACCGGCCGAGGCCTGACCGGTCTGCGCGAACGCGTCGCCCTCACCGGCGGCACCTTCACCTCGGGACCGGCCCCCGACGGCGGCTTCGAGGTGGCGGCCACCCTCCCGACCGTCCCGCAGCAGACCGCTCAGCAGGCAGCGGGGGCCACCCGGGCCCGCCCCCGCGAAGCGTCCACCGCCGAGGAGTTCGCGGCCTCCGAGGGCTGGATCGGCGTACTTCAGCGCAGGCTCGGCGGCGCGGTCACCGCCGTGATCGCACTCGGCGGAGTCTCGGTGATGATGGCGTTCGCCGTGGCCCTGGTGAGCGAGGCGAGGCCGGGCCCCGACATGCCGGCGACCCAGGAGGTCGAGGT
Source organism: Streptomyces sp. NPDC051561 (assembly GCF_044454195.1). NCBI lineage: Bacteria > Bacillati > Actinomycetota > Actinomycetes > Kitasatosporales > Streptomycetaceae > Streptomyces > Streptomyces sp. NPDC051561. The sequence continues at coordinate 275,224 of NZ_JBITDM010000006.1, forward strand.
GGGGATGACCAGGAAGCAGGTCGAGGGCTCCCTCGGAGTGGACAGTCCGGCGGTCCGCGCGGCGGCGGCGGGCCGGGAGCCCGCCAGGCCGGCCGGCACCACGGACTGCCGCTTTCCCTATACGGACGATATGTTGGGTAATGAGCATCTTGCGGTGACCCGTTACTGTTTCGCCGGTAATACTCTGGCGGCCATCGACCGGTTCCCGGTGCCCCTGGCCCCCTGACCGGCCCCGAACCGCAGGAGCGCAGCATGCCGACGACGCCCCCGACGCCCTCCATCCGCGTCCTCCTCGCCGACGACGAGGAGATGATCCGGCACGGCGTACGGATGATCCTCCAGCACGCGGACGACATCGAGGTCGTCGGCGAGGCGGTCAACGGCGCCGAAGCCGTCGCGCTCGCCGCCGAACTGCACCCGGATGTCGCCCTGGTGGACATCAGGATGCCCGTCCAGGACGGTCTCGCGTCCGTCGCCCCGCTGCGCGCCCTCGACCCGGCCCCGCAGGTCGTCATGCTCACCACCTTCGGCGACGAGGAGAACGTCACCCGCGCCCTGCGCTCCGGCGCCGGCGGCTTCCTCCTCAAGGACGAGGGCCCCGAGGAGCTGATCAGGGCGGTCCGGGCCGCCGCCTCGGGTGACGCGGTGCTCTCCCCGGGCGTCACCGGCACCGTCATCAAGCACATGCTCCAGGGCGCCCCGCACGACGGGGCCGAGGACGAGTCCGCCGTGCTCCGGCGCCGTCTGGCCGCCCTCACCGACCGCGAACGCGAAGTCCTCGCGCTCCTCGGTGAAGGCCTCCCCAACCTCCTGATCGCCGACCGCCTCGGCATCGGCACCGGCACCGTCAAGACCCACGTCGGTGTCATCCTCGACAAGACCGGCACCGACAGCCGGGTCCAGGCCGCCCTCCTCGCCCACCAGGCGGGGCTCGCCTCCTGAGCGACGTACCGCGAGCAGCCCCCTCGCAGCGCGCGCAGTGGCGCACACGGCGGCGCACACGGAAGAGCCCCCGCGAGTCATGTCCTCGCAGGGGCTCTTCGTCATTCCACCCGCCCGGTGAAAGTTGAGAAGACGATCACGAGCAGGGCGTATCGGGGCCCGCCGGTCCGGCGGGGGTCACCGCTGGTCCCGGGTTACGGGGTGATCAGCGGGGTGCGGTCCTTCGCCTCGGCGTACCGCTTCGCCACGTCCTGCCAGTTGACGACGGCCCACATCGCCTCGATGAAGTCGACCTTCTGGTTCTTGTACTGGAGGTAGAAGGCGTGCTCCCACGCGTCGAAGACGAGGACCGGGACGGAACCCTGGCCGACGTTCCCCTGGTGGTCGTAGACCTGCTCGACGATGAGGCGGCCGCTGACCGGCTCGTACGCCAGCACGCCCCAGCCGGAGCCCTGGGTGGTCGCGGCGGCCTTCGTCAGCTGCGTCTTGAACTTGGCGAAGGAGCCGAAGGACTCGGTGATCGCGTCCGCGAGGTCGCCCACACCGTCGGCCGCCGACGGCTCGCCGCCGCCGTTGCCGTTCTTGGGGGAGGCCATGTTGTGCCAGTAGATGCTGTGCAGGATGTGGCCGGAGAGGTGGAACGCGAGGCTCTTCTCCAGACCGTTGATCGAGCCCCAGGCGTCCTTGTCACGTGCCTCTTCGAGCTGCTCAAGGGTGTCGTTGGCGCCCTTGACGTAAGCGGCGTGGTGCTTGTCGTGGTGCAGCTCGATGATCTGCGGGTTGATCACCGGCTCCAACGCCGCGTAGTCGTACGGAAGTTCAGGAAGCGTGTAAATGGCCATGTCGTCCGACCCCTCCGAGTGCTTATTGCAAGTCGTATGCATCTGCACGCTACCAGCACTTATTTCGATCGGCAGCTAAGGTCTGCCTCAGTAAAAGGGCGTAGGGCCAAGGGCGGAGAGCCCCCGCGGCCCCCGGGCCACGAGCCCCCAAAACGCCGGAAGCCCGGCCCGCGCACACTGCGCGAACCGGGCTCCCGACAAGGCGGCAGGAGAGCGGGATCAGCCCCGCGGAGCCGCCGCCCCTTCCTTCGTCTTCTGGCGTACGAAGCCCAGCGCGGCCAGCGCCGCCGTCAGGCCGACCGTCATCCACAGCTGGTCCCGGGTGCCCTCCTGAAGGGCCATCAGTACGAACACCGCACCCATCGCCACCAGCGCGGCGATGGTCAGCCCCGGGTACAGCCACATCCGTACCACCAGCGTCTCGGGCGCCTCGCGCTCGGTGCGACGGCGCAGCAGCAACTGCGAGACGGCGATGAAGACCCAGACGACCAGGACGACCGCACCGGTCATGTTCAGCAGCCAGACGAAGACGTCGTCCGGCCGCCAGTAGCTGAGCAGCACGCACAGGAAGCCACCGAGCGAGGAGGCGATGACCGCACGGCGCGGGACGCCGCCGGAGACCCTGCCGAGGAACTTGGGCCCCTGGTCCCGCTGGACCAGGGAGTTGGCCATCCGCGAGGCGCCGTAGATGTTGGCGTTCATCGCCGAGAGCAGGGCGATCAGCACGATCACATTCATGATCTGGCCGGCGCCGGGGATGCCCAGGTGGTCGAGGGTCGCGACGTACGGGCCCTTGGCGACCACCTTCGGGTCGTCCCACGGCACCAGCGTCACCACGACCGCCATCGAGCCGACGTAGAACAGCGCGATCCGCCACATCGCGGTGCGCACCGCCTTGGCCACGCCGCGCACCGGGTTCTCCGACTCGGCCGCCGCGATGGTGACCGTCTCCAGGCCGCCGTACGCGAAGAGCGAGGCGAGCAGGCCGATGATCAGGCCCTCGCTGCCGTGCGGGAAGAAACCACCCGCACCGGTGAGGTTCGCCGCGCCGGGCGCGGGGGCGTCGGAGCCGGGAAGCAGCCCGACGATGGCGAGCGCGCCGATGACCAGGAAGAGCGCGATCGCACCGACCTTGAGGGCCGCGAACCAGAACTCGAACTCACCGAAGTTCTTCACCGCCGCCAGGTTGGCGCTCAGGAACACCACCATGAACAGGGCCACCCACGCCCACTCCGGCGTCCCCGGCATCCAGGTCGTCATGATCTTGGCCGCGCCGATGCCCTCCATACCGACGGCCACACACAGCAGCACCCAGAACGACCAGCCCGCCGCGAAGCCCGCCCACGGCCCGATCGCCCGCTCGGCGTGCACCGAGAAGGAACCCGAGGCCGGATTGGCCGCCGACATCTCACCGAGCATCCGCATCACCAGCATGACGATCACGCCGGATATCGCGTACGCGAGAACGATGGACGGGCCCGCGGCGGCGATGCCGGTGCCCGAGCCCACGAAGAGTCCGGCACCGATCACCCCGCCGAGGGCGATCATCGACAGATGGCGCTGCTTGAGACCGCTGCCGAGTGAGGCGTCGGCGGGCGCTTGCGGCTGCGCATCGGCCGACGGGGGCGGCGGCGCTGAGGTCCGAGACATGGGCGTGCCCTGTTCACTAGCGGAGACGGTGGGGGCGAATCTTTGAAAGTGGCCCTCAGTTTCGGCACGCCCACCGCTCAGAGGGAACCATCGACCGCTATACGGACACGACGCTCACACACCGTGAAAATCTAAGCACGCCTCGCGCGCAACTCCCGCACCAGTGCCACCAGCAGTACCAGTGCGGTCGCTCCCGCCGAGGCGAGTAGCTGCGGCCGGGCCGTGTCGTCGATCAGCATCAGCACCAGAACGACACCCATCGCGGCCAGCGCCGCCCAGGTCAGATACGGGAACGCCCACATCTTCAGGGTCAGCCGCTCCGGCATCTCCCGCTCGATCCGCCGTCGCAGCTTGAGCTGCGAGACCGCGATCAGACCCCAGACGAAGAGCAGCACCGCTCCGACCGCGTTGAGCAGGTAGAAGAAGACGGTGTCGGGCCACAGCAGATTGAGCACCACCGAGACGAACCCGAAGGCGACGGACGCGAGCACCGCCCGGCGCGGAACACCGCCCGGTGAGGTGACCAGCAGCCCCTTGGGCGCCTCGGCACGCTCGGCCAGCGAGAAGATCATCCGCGAGGAGCCGTAGAGGTTGGCGTTGAGGGCCGAGAGCAGCGCCACGAACACCACGATGTTCATGATCGAGCCGGCCGAGGGGACGCCGATCCGGTCGAGCACGGCGACATACGGGCTCAGACCCGGTGTCATCGTGTTCCACGGCAGCAGGGTCACGATGACCAGCATCGAGCCGACGTAGAAGAACAGGATCCGGAACACCGCGCTGCGCACGGCACGCCCGACCGCGCGGGCCGGGTCGTCGGTCTCGGCGGCGGCGATCGTCACGACCTCCAGGCCGCCGAAGGCGAAGACCACGGCCAGCACACCGGAGACCACCCCTGCCCAGCCGTTGGGCAGGAAGCCGCCCCGGCCGGTCAGATTGGTCATGCCGACGGGGTCGCCAGAAAAACTGGACGCAGCAGGCAGCAGCCCGAAGACCGCCAGCAGACCGAGCGCCAGGAAGAGCACGATCGCGCCCACCTTCAGCGCCGCGAACCAGAACTCGAACTCACCGAAGTTCTTCACCGCGGCCAGATTGGCGACCGTGAAGACCACCATGAAGATCAGCACCCAGCCCCACTGCGGAACCCCCGGCGCCCACCCGTTGGCGATCTTCGCCGCTCCGGTCGCCTCCACGGCGAGGACCACCACCAGCAGGAACCAGTACAGCCAGCCGACGCTGAACCCCGCCCACCGGCCGAGCGCCCGCTCCGCGTGCACCGAGAAGGACCCCGATGCCGGCATCGCCGCCGACATCTCACCCAGCATCCGCATCACCAGCAACGCGAGGGTGCCCGCGATCAGATACGACAGCACGATGCCGGGCCCCGCGACGGCGATCCCGGCACCCGAGCCCACGAACAGGCCCGCACCGATCACCCCGCCCAGACCGAGCATGGTCAGATGGCGCTGCTTGAGGCCGGCGGACAGGGGCTCCCTGTTCCCGGGCGGCTCAGCCGGCTCGGACGTGCGGAGCTGCTGCTGGTCTTGCATGGCGCTCGTACTCTCGAAGGACCGTCGAGCGGGACCTGAGGCCGCGGTCGTACGATCACTGGGATTTGGCGGGACCCCACAGTCTCCCCTCTCCCCTGTCCCCTGCGCAAAAGGGACCTATCTCTCTACGGTGCCAGTGACGCGCATCACGTCCCGCCGCCCGGACCTCGCACCCTTTGTGTGAAGTCCACCAATCCCCTGTTCCAGGCTTTGTCGGCGTCCTAGGGTGAGCGGGCGACGGCCCCTGGGCTAACGTCGCCATGTCCCTGACTGCCCTCCACTTACCCCTCTCTTCCCGCGGAGTCCCGATGAGCACTGCTGCCGTCCCCACGCGCCCCGGCGCGGTCCTTGCCGACCTGCTTCCGGCCACTCGGGTGCGCACCCTCGCACTCGTCACCGGAGGCGCGGCGCTCACCGGCCTCGCGGCCCAGATAGCACTCCCGGTGCCGGGCTCCCCGGTCCCGGTCACCGGCCAGACCTTCGCCGCCCTGCTGGTCGGCGCCACCCTCGGCGCCCGCAACGGCTTCCTGTCGCTCGCCCTGTACGCGCTGGTGGGCATGGCCGGAATGCCGTGGTTCCAGTCCGGTACGTCCGGTCCCGGCGGCGCCTCCTTCGGCTACGTCATCGGCATGCTGCTGGCCGCCACCGCCGTCGGCGCCCTCGCCCGCCGCGGCGGCGACCGCTCGGTGCTGCGCACCGCGGGCACCATGGCCGTCGGCTCCGCGATCATCTACGCGGTCGGCGTCCCCTACCTGATGGCCGTCACCGGCATGAACCTCACCGCCGCCCTCGCCGCCGGTGTCGTCCCCTTCCTGATCGGCGACGCCCTCAAGGCCGCCCTGGCGATGGGCGCCCTGCCCGCCGCCTGGAAGCTCGCGGGCCGCAAGGGCTGAGCCGCCCGATGCCCGGCACCGACGTGAACATTCCCGACGCGACCAGCACCGACCGCCTCGGCCGCACCGTCGTCCTCGACGAGATCGACGACACCAACTGGCGTGCCGTCGCCGACATCGCGCCCGCCGACGACCAGCGCCGCTTCGTCGCCGCACTCGCCGCCCGCTATCTGCTGCTCTCGATGCGCGGCGGGGAGTGGAACTCGCTCGCGGTGCGGGCCGGTGACGAGATCGTCGGCCATGTCATGTGGGCGTACGACGACGAGGACGGCACCCACTGGATCGGCGGGATGGTCGTCGCCGCCGGGCAACAGGGCGGCGGAGTGGGGCGCGCGGCCATGCACGCGCTGATCCGCAGGCTGCGCGCGCTCCCCGAGTGCCGCGAGATCCGGCTCTCGTACGACCCGGCGAACGCGCCCGCCGCCGCGCTGTACGCGTCGCTCGGCTTCAGGCCGACCGGCGAGTTCGAGGACACGGAGATCGTGGTCGCGCTGAGCGCCTAGCGCGAGGGTGTCCGTTACGCCGCAGGGGTCGTCCCGAGGAGCTCAGCTCCTCGGGACGACCCCTGCGCCATGCCGGTGACCCCCTCTTTCAGTGCTGCTTCACGGAGCGCTCGCGCCTGCTCCACCAGAAGCCCGCGCCGCCCGCCGCGAGCAGCAGCGCACCGGCCACGCCGAGTGGCAGGGCGTCCGAGCCGACACCGGTGCGCGGCAGGCCCGGGGGCTTGCTGGTGCCGGGGGCGGGAGCGGGTGAGTCGGGCCCGAGCGGGACGTTGGCGGTGTTGAGGAGGAGCGGGGTGTCAGGTGCGTTCGGCGTCGGCTTGCTGGTGCCGAAGTCGACCGGGCCCTGCTGCCAGAGGAGCTTCTCGCTGGTGCCCTCGGTGACCGGCAGGCAGATCTTTCCCTGCTTCTTCAGGTCGAAGGTCGCGTCCACGTCGTACGACTTGGACTTGCCCGCCGCGAGGTCCGCGAGGATGCAGGCGTACCCGCTGTTGGACCCCTTCGGCAGCCTGGCCGCCGGGACCTGCACACAGCCAGGGACGGCGCCGACCTTCAGACCGTCGAAGCCGACGACGGCGAGGGTGATCGGACCGGTGGCCTTTGTGCCCTTGTTGGCCACGGTCGCGGTGATTTTTGTCTTTCCGGTTTTGTTGTCGACTGAAATCTTTGTGGGAAGTTCCGTCGAGATCTTCAGGTCGGCGGGAGCGCTGGGGCCGGGGGTACCGCCCTGAGTGCTTCCGGGTGTGGGATCGGCGGCGAACGCGCCGTAAGGAAGTATCAGGACAGACGCTGCCGCTACCGCCAGACAAGATCCCGCACGCCTGCCGACGATCTCTTTCCCGATCTTTTCGAGCATTTCCCAGCCCCCTTATTCTGAACAGCGTCAGCCGGCCCTTTTTCCGGACAGCGCCAGCTGTACATGCAGGAGTACCACAAGATTGCGTCCAACTGTGATGCAATGGTGGGAAGTTAATGCTTCTGTCCTGGTCGCAGCCGGTTCACAGCAGATGCTGAGGAGGGGGACGGGGATGCCGGGATTTACGAGTGGCGGGGTGCAGGGGTTATTGATCGCCGGTCGTTACCGGCTGGGGGAGACGATAGGCCAGGGTGGCATGGGGCGGGTGTGGCGTGCGTATGACGAGATACTCGACCGCTCCGTCGCCGTAAAGGAAATGCGTGTCGACGGATTGGATGCAGAGGACAATCGAATTCGCCGCGAAAGGACTTTGCGGGAAGCGCGGGCCACAGCACGTATAGACCACCCGAATGTAGTGCGGGTTTACGACGTCGCCGACGAGGGCGAGCGGTTGTGGATCGTGATGGAACTGGTGGATTCACGCTCCCTGGAGCAACTGCTGGTGGAGAACGGCCCGGTCTCGCCGCGCGAGGCGGCCCGGATCGGGCTCGGGGTGACGGCCGCGCTGCGCGAGGTCCATGCGCGGGGAGTGCTGCACCGTGACATCAAGCCCGGCAACGTCCTCCTCGGCCGAGGCAACGACCGTGTCGTCCTCACGGACTTCGGCATCGCCGCCATCCAGAACACCACGGCGCTGACCATCGTCGGCATGCTGGTCGGCTCACCGGACTACATGGCCCCCGAGCGGGTCGGCGGCCGGCCCCAGGGCGCCCCTTCCGACCTGTGGTCACTGGGCGCCACACTGTGCGCGGCGGTCGCGGGCACCTCTCCCTTCACCCGCCCCACCACCATGGCCACCCTGCACGCGGTGCTGTACGAGGAGCCGGAACTCCCGCCGGAGGCCGCCGAGTTGACCCCGTTGCTGGCCGCCCTGCTGGCCAAGGAGCCGGAGTCCAGGCCGACGGTGGACGCGCTCTACGAGTCGTTGCAGGCGCTGGTGAGCCCGGCGCGGACTCCGACGTTGGTGGAGCCGGTGGGGCCTGTGGGGCCTGAGGCCGGTCGTGATGTGGGTACTTCGCCGGAGGGTACGGAGGCGGAGGCGCCGACGGAAGCCGGGGCGCCGGGGCCCGAGCCGACGAGGGGGGAGTCGCCTGCCGGGCCGGCTGGTGAGGTGTCCGGTGAAGCGGCTGCGATTGCTCCCGAGCCCGAGCCGACGCCGGAATCGGAACCCGAACCCGAACCCGAAGCCGAAGCCCACGGCCCCACCGTCACCGGGACACCCAGGCGCTCGGGCACGGCCGAACTCCGGGCTCCGGCCGGACGGCCCGCGAGCCCCGCCGAACCGGATGCGGCGGCCGACCCGAGGGCCTGGCCACCCGCGCCGGAGCCCGAACCGGAGGCCCGGGCACAGGTGGAGCGTTCGGCGACGGTACGGGAGCCCCGGCCGCATCCCGCGACGGAGGTCCGGCGGGGCTCCGTACCGGAGGAAAGCAAGCAGGAGCCCCCACCCGAGCCCCCACCCGAGCCCCCGCAGGAGCCCGTACGGGAGAGCGCCCCCGACTCGGCCGCGCCCGATCCCGTACGTGCGGACGCAGCCGGTCCCGTGCCGGAAGCCGTACCCGAGCCGCCTGCCTCCCGGCGCAAGCGAGGGCGCGGGGTCCGGTTCGGCCGCAGGGGTGGCGCGCGGCCTCCCGAGGACTCGGTCCCGGAGGGTTACGCGGCCACCGTCGTACCCACTCCCGTGCCCCTGCCCACCACCCCCGCGACCAGCCCCCAGGAGGAGACCCCCGAGCCGTCACCGGACGAGTCCTCGGCCGCCGCGCCGGCGCCGCCGCGCACCCCGACGGAGGTCAGCAGCCCGCTCCCGGGCGCCACCGAGCCCGCCCCTCGGACCCCACAGGCCCCTGAAGTCACCGGCGTTGCCGAGACCCCTGAGACGCCTGCGGCCTCTGAAGCCCCCGAGATTCCCGAAGCTCCCGAGCCCGTCGAGGAATCCGCTGATCCACTCGGAACCAGCACCTCCACCTCCGACACCGGTACGCACATCCCGGACGCGGACGCGGGCGTCGCCACCGCCGAGCCCCCGCTCACCGTCGCCGGAACAACGCACCCGGACCTCGCCGCCGACCCACCCGGCACAGGCACCCCCGGCACAGGCACCCCCGACACCGGTACCCCTGCCACAGGCATTCCGGCCGCCGACCCCCGTACCGCCGAGGCCACTTCCCCCGAGGCCACTTCCCCCGAAGCCGCACCCCCCGAGACCTTCCTCCACGCACCCACTCCCACCCCGGACACCCCCCACCACCGCGCCCGAGCCCGCACCCGGGTTCTCGCTGTCGTTGCCGGTGGGGTCGGTATCGCCGTGGTGGCGACGATCGTCGTGGTGCTCACGCAGGGGGCGGACCCGGGGAGGAAGGGCAGCGCGAACACCACCCTGCCGCCCACCGTCGCCGGGACGGCCCGGCCGCCCACCACCGCGGTCCTGCCCGGCAGCCGGAACGAGACCGGGTTCGCCTGGGTGCCCCCGTCCGGCTGGACCCGCAGCGCGAAGAGCCCCTCCAACGTGCACTACCACTCGCCCAACGGCACACAGGAGATCGCCGCCTCGTACTCATTGGCACGAGGCGGCGATCTCTTGAAGCAGTGGGAACAGTTCGAGGCCGACTCCCACGACGTGTTGGGCTACGCCAAGATCCGGCTGGAGCGGACCACCTTCCAGGGCAGGCCCGCCATCATCTGGGAGTACTACTTCACCCAGTCCGACCGGCCCTGGCAGGCCCGCCAGATCGGCTTCAACGCGGGCGGCAAGTCGTACCAGCTCAATGTCTGGTTCGAGAAGACCGCCCGCGACGAGGCCTTCGGCAACTACGAGCGGGTGACCGACTCGTTCGTGGCACTCTGATCCGGTACGGCGGCGGAGGCGGACGGCAGCGTGCCGTTCCGCTTCTGCACGACCTCGCGGACCAGCGCGAAACCGACCACCAGCGCGGCCACCAGCAGCGACAGCAGCACCTGGGTGCGGCCGGCGTCATCGGTCAGCATGTAGACCAGCACGAACGAGATCATCGCGATCGTCGCCCAGGTCAGGTACGGGAAGAGCCACATCTTCACGACCAGCTTGGACGGGTCCTCGCGCAGAATCATCCCGCGCATCCGCAGCTGGGTGAAGCAGATGACCAGCCACACGAACAGCGCGACCGCGCCCGAGGAGTTCAGCAGGAACTGGAAGACCGTGTCCGGCCACATGTAGTTGAAGAACACGGCGACGAAGCCGAAGACGACCGAGGAGAGGATCGCGATCTGCGGCACGCCCCCCTTGCTCACCCTGGTGAAGCTGCGCGGCGCGTCACCGCGCTGGCCGAGCGAGAAAGCCATCCGGGAGGCCGTGTAGAGGCCCGAGTTGAGGCAGGACAGCACGGCCGTCAGCACGATCACGTTCATGATCTGGCCGGCGTGCGGGATGCCGATCGAGTTCAGGGCCGCGACGTACGAACCGCCCTCGGCGACGATCGACTTGTCGTTCCACGGCAGCAGCGTCAGCACGACGAAGATCGAGCCGAGGTAGAAGATGCCGATGCGCCAGATGACGCTGTTGGTGGCCTTGGTGACGGCACGCTGCGGGTCCTGGGACTCACCGGCGGCCAGAGTGACGATCTCCGATCCCATGAACGAGAAGACGACCATCAGTACGCCGGTCAGGATCGCCCCGTACCCATGGGGGAAGAAGCCCCCGGTGTCCGTCAGATGCGCGAATCCGGTGCCGGGGTTGTCCGAGCCGGGCAGGATCCCGAAGACCGCCAGCAGACCGATCACGACGAACGCGCCGATCGCGACGACCTTGATCCCCGCGAACCAGAACTCGAACTCGCCGTACGACGCGACCGAGGCGAGGTTGGTGGCCGTCAGCACCAGCATGACGATCAGGGCCCAGCCCCACTGCGGCACCGCCGGTATCCAGCCTTCGAGGATCTTCGCACCCGCGGTCGCCTCGACGGCCAGCACCACGACCCAGAAGAACCAGTACAGCCAGCCGATCGAGAACCCGGCCCACCGGCCGAGCGCCTGGTCCGCGTACGCCGAGAACGAGCCCGACGACGGCCGGGCGGCAGCCATCTCACCGAGCATCCGCATCACGAACACGACCATCGCGCCGACCAGGGCGTACGAGAGCAGGATCGCCGGACCCGCGGCGGCGATACCCGCACCGGAGCCGACGAACAGACCGGCGCCGATGACGCCGCCGATCGCGATCATGGAGAGGTGCCGGTTCTTCAGACCGGCCTGAAGGCCGCCGCTGTCGTTCGCGCCGTTCGAGCCGTTCGCTGTGGAGCCCGCGCCCCCGGGGTTACCGGGGCTGCCGGGCCCTCTGTCCTTCTCGGCCTTCTTCGCCTGAGTCGGCTGCGCGCTCATGCAGAATCCTCATTCGTCCATCGTTCGGGCACGTCATCGGGCCCCAGGGGTCCTGACGCTCGGGTTGCGAGCCCCCGCATTCAAGCCGAGCCCCGGACGAATCGGAAGGGACGATTCCGGATCGTTGTACGGACGAAGGTCCGGGGCTTCGGTCCCGGACGACGGGGGACCAAGGTCCTTACCCCGGTCCTGCCTACCCGGCGTCCCGCATGCCACACTTCGACCATGCGCGTGTACCTCGGTTCCGACCATGCCGGATACGAACTCAAGAACCACCTCGTCGAGTGGCTCAAGGCCCACGGCCACGACCCCGTCGACTGTGGTCCCCACATCTACGACGCCCAGGACGACTACCCGCCGTTCTGCCTCCGCGCCGCCGAGAAGACGGCCGCGGACCCTGACTCGCTGGGCATTGTGATCGGCGGCTCCGGCAACGGGGAGCAGATCGCCGCGAACAAGGTCAAGGGTGTACGGGCCGCCCTCGCCTGGAGCGAGCAGACGGCGGCGCTCGGCCGCGAGCACAACAACGCGAACGTTCTCTCCGTCGGTGGGCGGATGCACACGGAGGCCGAGGCGACCAAGTTCGTCGAGATCTTCCTCTCGACGCCGTACTCGAACGAGCCCCGTCACACCCGCCGCATCGAGATGCTCTCCACCTACGAATCCACCGGCGCCCTCCCGCCCATCCCCCCACACCACCCCCAGAACTAACCTCCCGGCTGGGGCGGGCCGCCTCCCTGCCCGCCACTCCTGGTAGCCCGCTGGGGCGACGGGGCCGCCCCCTCCTCCCGTTACCCCCGCCCGCTTGGGCGGCGGGGCCGCCCCCTCCTCCCGTTACCCCCGCCCGCTTGGGCGGCGGGGCCGCCCCCCGGGGGCGGAACGGGCGGGCAAGGGGGCGGCCCCCGACGGAGTCGCACCCTTGCCGTCCCGGCCCACCCCGGCACCGCTCCCACCCCGGAGCGTCGGCCCGCTGCGCGGGGCTTCACCCCACCCCGCCCCTTCCCGAAACTGGGGGCGAGCCCCCAGACCCCGGCGAGGTGGCGGGCCCTCCAGGGGTGGGTGGGTGAGTGGCAGGTGAGTGGGGGGCTGGTCGCGCAGTTCCCCGCGCCCCTGAAGGGGCGCCAGGCGCCTCCAAGGAGCTGGGAAGGGAGCCCGCGCAAGGGAGCCGCCCCGTGCGAACACCCCGCGCAGGCCCATGCGTACACCCCGAGTCCCGGGGCCCGCGCAGGCCCATGCGTACACCCCGAGTCCCGGGGCCCGCGCAGGCCCATGCGTACACCCCGAGTCCCGGGGCCCGCGCAGGCCCACGCGTACGATCTCGCGTCCCGGGACCCGCGCAGGCCAATCCGTACGACCCCGCGTCCCGGTGGACGGCAAACCCCCGCCCCCCACACCCCCCGGAGCCCCTCAGTGCCCGAAGGCCACACCATCCACCGCCTCGCGGCAGACCACCTGGCCCTCTTCTCCGGTACCCGTCCCCACCCCACCAGCCCCCAGGGCCGCTTCGCCGAGTCCGCCGCCCTCCTCACCGGCAAGGTGATGCACACCGCCGAAGCCCACGGCAAGCACCTCTTCCTCGGTTTCGAGGGCGACACCTGGATCCACATCCACCTCGGCCTCTTCGGCAAGTACGCCCTCGGCGACACCCCCGCCCCGCCGCCCACCGACACCATCCGCCTGCGGCTGCTCACCCCGACCGCGTACGCCGACCTCCGCGGCCCCACCACCTGCGCCCTGATCACCGACGCCGAGAAGCAGGCCGTCCACGACCGTCTCGGCCCGGACCCGCTGCGCGACGATGCGGACTCCGACCGCGCGTTCCGGCGCATCCAGCGTTCCCGTACGACGATCGCCGCCCTCCTGATGGACCAGAAGATCGTCGCCGGCGTCGGCAACGTCTACCGCGCCGAAGTCCTCTTCCGGCACGGCATCGACCCGTACACCCCGGGCAAGGACCTCCGGGCCGCCCAGTGGCAGGCGCTCTGGGACGACCTCGTCGCCCTCATGCGCGAAGGCGTCCGGAACAACCGGATCGACACCGTCCGCCCGGAACACACCCCTGAGGCGATGGGCCGCCCGCCCCGCAAGGACGACCACGGCGGCGAGGTCTACGTCTACCGCCGCGCCGCCATGCCCTGCCTGCTGTGCGACACCGAGATCCGCACCGCCGACCTCGCCGCCCGCAACCTCTTCTGGTGCCCCACCTGCCAGAAGAGCTGAGCCGCACCCGCGGACAGGCCCTCGGAACAACCCTCAGAACTTGTGCGGCAGCCTCGGCGCCACCTCCGACCCGAACGCCGTCGACACCTCCCGCACCACCCCCTCGCGCAGCTCCCGCACCCGCCCGGCCGCCGCCAGCGACACCAGGGACACCCCGCCGAGATAGGCCGCCCCCAACTCCCTTACCGACAGAGCCACTTCGGCCGCGTCCGCGGTCCGCACGCACACCGCGCCCTTGGCGTCGCCGGTCAGCCGCCAACGCCCCTCGTTCCACGGGCAGAAGGCATCCTCGACCTCGAACACCACATCCACCGGCGTCCGGTACGTCCGCGCCTCCAGCGCCGCCCCCACGTCCACCAGACGTACGTGCAACGCGTCGCGGGTGGTGGGCAGACAGCGCCGTACGTCGGAGACCAGGTGCTGCCAGGCATCGTCGAGAGGCCGCTCCCGGACCGTCAGCGCCGACGTCAGGTCGAGGTCGAAGAGGAAGCGCCACAGGGCGGCGTACGTCTGCGGGGCCCGCTCACCGGGCAGCACCTCCAGGTCCGTCAGCTGCACCTCCCCGTCCGCCCCGGCCGGACCCCAGTCCGGCTTCACCCGGTAGCGGGCGAAGCCGAGCGCCCGCCCCTGGCCGTCCTCGGCCAGCACGCACTGGAGCGCGGACGCCCCGTCCCGCCCCGTCTCCGGGTCCGCCAGCAGGGCCCGGTCCCAGCCGGGCTGCCGCGCCAGCATCCCGGGCCGCTCGAAGACCGCCCGCGCGTAGATCTCCTCGCACGTCCGGTGGACGGCCTCGTCGGTCACCTGCGCATACCGCAGTCGTACGGCGTCCGTACCGTCCGGTACGGACAGGGACACCCGGGTGGTGTCGATCCGCGCCATGAGCTCGAAGGCGCCTGTGCCGTAACCGAACCGGCCGTAGATCACCGGCTCCGAAGCGGTGAGCACCGCGACGGCCTCACCACGCGCCCGTACGTCGTCCAACTGGCGGCGCATCATCGAGGTGAGGATCCCGCGGCGGCGGTGCGTCGCGGCCACGCTGACCATGGTCAGACCTGCCGTGGGCAGCAACGCGCCCCCGGGGACAGACAGTTGGAAGCTGATGTTGCTCGCGGTGCCGACGCAGAGGTCGCCGTCCCACGCCCCCAGCGAGCGGTCGAACTCCGTCAGACCGCGCCACAGATCCTGCATCTCCCGGGACGTGGCGACCCCGCCGAAGGCCGTTTCCAGTGGCCCGAACCAGGTGTCCCAGTCACTCTCGTCCGGCACTCGCAATTCCGTAGTCATATGCCCTGCCTATCAGCGGCCTGCGGCACAATCCACCCCATTCGAACGCGATGTCATAGGGGTCCCCCTGCGAGGAAGCCGTGCGGGTCGGTAGGGTCCACGACGATGGGCCAAGCCGTGGGAGTCGCCTCGTTCTCGGCCCGGCTGCGCAAGTGGGCGCACCGGGTCCGCGGTGGGCTGCGCCGCAGCGGGGTCGACTACTTCCGGGGAGACGGCTCGGACTGGATCGCGCTGGCGGCCCTGATGCTGACCGTGCCGGCCATCGCGCTGGGGACGGTGCTGACACCGGTGTGGTGCGCCCCGTCGATGCTGGTGCTGCCGATCGTCGCCGGGGGACTGCTGCTGCGCCCGGCCAGCCTGCTCGGTCTGTACGCCGCCGCCGCGACCGCGCTGATCATCGAGTCCGTCGTGCTGGGTCCCTACACCCAGGGCCCGGCCAGAGTCACTCCCGGCACCGTCCTCACGGTGGCCGCCTGTGGGTTCTTCGGGCTGGTCATCGCCCAGTTCCGGGCCAGGGTCGGGGTTCCGTGGCGGCGCGGCGGCACCATGCTCTTCGACCTCCGCGAACGCATCCGGGTGCAGAGCGCGCTTCCCGCGCTCCCCAAGGGCTGGCACAGCGAGATGTCGCTGCGCCCGGCCGGCGGTCAGTCCTTCTCCGGCGACTTCGTGGTCGCGGCCCGCACCGGCGACGGTGGACGCACCCTCGAAGTCGTCCTCACCGACGTCTCGGGCAAGGGCATGGACGCGGGCTCCCGCGCCCTCCTCCTCTCCGGCGCCTTCGGTGGCCTCCTGGGCTCACTCCCGCCCCACGACTTCCTCCCCGCCGCCAACGGCTACCTCCTGCGCCAGGACTGGGACGAGGGCTTCGCCACCTCCATCCACCTCGTCCTCGACCTGGAAACCGGCGAGTACGAACTCCTCTCCGCCGGCCACCTCCCCGCCCTCCAGCTCCACGCGGGCAGCGGCCGCTGGGAGGAGAAATCCGGCGAAGGCCCCCTCCTCGGTGTCTACGACGGCGCCGAATTCGACCCCGCCAAGGGTGTCCTGGCCCCCGGTGACGTCCTCATGCTCTTCACCGACGGCCTGGTGGAGGCCCCCGGCCGAGATCTCAGCGAGGGTGTCGACCGCCTGACGGGGGAGGCCGACCGCTATGTGGCCGCCGGCTTCGAGGGCGCCGCCTGGCACCTCATCGAGGCGGTCGCCAAGGACGTCAACGACGACCGGGCCCTCCTCCTGCTCTGCCGGGGCTGACCCTCCGGCACACACCCTCGGCCCCACCCCGCACAACCCCACCCCGCACAACCCCCACCCCGCACAACAACGGGGCGGCGGGAGCGCGGAACCCCCACCGCCCCGGACGCCGGGAGCCCCTAGACCCCCGCCCGCTTCTTCTCGGGCACCTCCACCGCCAGGGCCGGTTCCCCGCGCCCCGCCGGCAGCACTTTCGCCAGCCACTGCGACTTCCCCGCCGCCATCGGCCCCAGCACCGCCAGCACCAGCACATATCCGGCGATGAACGGCGACAGCCGCTCGTCGAGCCCGGCCCCGGCGGCCATCGTCGCCAGGATCAGCGCGAACTCGCCCCGCGCCAGCAGCGTTGTGGCCACATTGGCCGACGGCTGCGCCCCGAACCCGTAGATCCGCCCGGCGACCATCCCCGCCACCACATTCATCACCAGCGTCACCGCGACCGCGATCAGCACCGGACCCCACACCACGAGCAGGTCCCCGGGGTCGATCGACAGCCCGAACGCGAAGAAGAAGATCGCCCCGAACGCGTCCCGCAGCGGGTGCACCAGCTCGGTGATCCGCTTCCCGGACGACGTACTGCCGAGCATCAGGCCGACCATGAACGCGCCGATCGCGTCCGCCACCCCGAACCACTCGGAGACCCCGGCCACGAAGACCGCCATGCCGAGGAAGGAGATGACCAGGAGTTCGTTGTCCTTGGTGCCGATCAGCCGCCCGATCGCCTTCGTCCCGAACCGCGCCGCCAGCGCGAGCAGCAGCAGGAAGCCGAAGGCCTTGCCCGCGTCCACCGCCGCCGCCGCCAGGCTGTCCGCCCCGGACAGGATCGGCTGCAACGCGGCCAGGTAGAGCGCCAGGAAGATGTCCTCGACCACGATGATCCCGAGGATCGGCCTGGTCTCCGGATTCCCGATCCGTCCCAGGTCGACCAGCACCTTGGTGACGATCGCCGACGACGAGATGCCGAGGACACCGGCCAGTACCAGCGCCTCCGCCGTTCCCCAGCCCAGCGCGAGCCCGAAGCCGAACCCGGCCCCGACGTTCAGCAGGAGGTACGCGCCCCCGGCGAACGCCATCCTGCGTCCGCCCTTCTTGAGGTCGTCCAGGTGGAATTCGAGGCCGAGGTAGAAGAGCAGCAGGACCAGACCCAGCGCGGAGAGCATCTCCAGGTCGTGCGGGTCCTTCAGAAGTACGAAACCAGGGGTGTGCGGGCCGAGCAGGATCCCGGCCAGGATGAACAGAGGGATGGTCGGCAGGCCGATCCGGCCGCCGAGCCGGGCAAGTACGGCGGCGGCGAGAAAGGCGCCGCCCATGGCTATGAGGGTGTCCGCGTGTCCGATGGGCCCGCTCCTCCTACTAAGAATGGTCAAGGGTGCGTCAAGAAAGCATCAGTAATTAGTTTACCGAACGATTTACGTTGCAACAGGGCCACCCCTGTCGGCCCCCGTGCGGGGGCGGTGCCAGGTGCGCCCATGACGGGGTGGGTGAACGGCTCAAAAACCCCTCCGTCGCGGAGCGGATCTCCGCAACGACCGGCCGCGGAGATCCTCAACACGGCCGGAAAACGGGGGAGTTGGCATGTCGACACGCAAGGCTTCCCGAAGAGACACCCTGGGCGCCCTCGCAGGAGCCGCCCTCCGGCCGGACACCGCCCACCCCTCAGGGCGCCCCCGGCCGCTCCACCCGCGACGGCCGCTCCATCCGCGACGGCTGCCCCATCCGCGACGGCCCTGGCCCCCACCTCAAGCCCGGCCGACCTTCCCCGGCCACCCGGTCGCCGTCGGGAACTCCCCACCCACACCTCGGGCCTCGACACCGCCGTGCTCGGCGTCGGATGCGCCGATCCCGAGGGCGTGCCCAGCACCGAGGACTACCTCCGTACCGGCCTGCTCACCCGCTCACCCTGGACCGCCGCGAAGGCCGCCCGCTGCTCCTCAAGGACGGCGATCTGCCCGGCTTTCGCCACCCACACGGTCCTGCTGACCGCACTCCTCGGCCGGCCGCTGACCGCTCTCGTACGCCGCCTGCGCCAGCCCGCGCACGACACCCGGGCCGCCCCCGCGCCCCCCGGAGCTGCCACCCCCATCCCGTACAACCTGGTCGGCCGGACCCCCTCCGGCTAGTTCCCCCCGGCGGCAGGAGGCATCGGAGCCTTCTGCTGCCCCACCTTCCCGGAACCGACGACGGCAGCCGGCCCGGCACCCTCCGGCGCCCCGGCCTCCGGCGCCCTCGACTCCGGCACCTTCTGGAACAGCCACTTCAGATCCGGCTCCGCCACCGGCTTCAGCACCCGCCGCACCGGCGGCGTGCACAGCACCGTCACCACCGCCACCGCCGCCACCGTCAGTGCGACGCGGCCCAGCGGCGTATCCAGCTGGTACTCCTTCACCAGCCCGCTGTTCTCGAACCACTTCACCACGAACCCGTGCAGCAGATAGCCGCCGATCGTGCCCGCACCCAGCGCCGTGAACCACATCCGCCGCCTGGGCACCCACGCCAGGAAACAGGCGATCAGTACCATGGCCGCGCCGAACATGGCGTACGACATCAGCACGCCCAGCCACCAGGGCTGCTGCATGCTCTGCGACGAACTGTTGCGGTACACCCAGCCCAACTGCACCTTCGGCACTGCCCAGTACAGGAACGCCAGCGAGACGGCGAAGACCGGAACGGCCGCCCACCGCACCGACCACCGCTGCACCAGCCGGAAGTGCTCGGGACGCAGATACAGACCCAGTACGAAGAACGGCAGGAACTGCAGCACCCGCTGCGCCGACAGCTGTCCGCCGATGCCCGGCGTCGCCGCGGCGGCCGCCGCGATCAGCAGCGAGATCTGCACCGGCCACCGGATCGCCAGGAACAACGGAGTCAGCAGCCGCCACACGAACAGCGCCATCAGGAACCACATCAGGAACCAGGGCGACAGCAGATGCACCGAGATCGGCTCGTCCTTCATCACGCCGAAGAACACCGCGTACGCCGTCTGAAAGACCACATAGGGCACGGCCACACTTGAAACGAGCCGCCGCAACTTGTGCGGACGCATGTCGAACGACCGCGAGAAATAGCCAGAGATCAGCACGAAGGCCGGCATGTGGAAGACGTACACCAGCATGTACAGCGCCTCGGTCGCCCGGCTTCCCTGGAGAACCATCGGCCAGGTGTGGCCGATCGCGACCAGCACGATCGCCAGGTACTTCGCGTTGTCGAAGTACGCGTCGCGGCCCGCCGCCGCCCCCTGCGCGGGCGTCACCGGCTTGGACCTGCCCGGCCGCAGCGGCCGGAGCGGGGGAACGGCCTCCCGCACCGGCGGCAGTGGTGTGCTCTGGGGCTCACGGTGTTCCTGAAGCATTCGACGCACCCTAGTGGCGCTGTCCCGGCCGTGCCACCCTCCGACAGCAGCTTCGGCTCATACACCCCTTGTGACCCCTGTGGCCACTGGTGCGATTCAGCCATCAACTGTCCGTCACCCGGCGGTCAGCGGTGGGGTGTTGGTGGCACGATGGTGCGGCGGGGGAAGCACTGGGCCGTGTATCCCCGGGCCGGCAAAACGGACCGACCAAGGGTGTGATCAGTTGTGGCCATTTCGCTGTCAGTGGTGCTGTTGTTGGCAGTTGTCCTCGTAGTCCTGATACGGGGCAAGAGCCTGAAGGCGGGACCGGCGCTGGTAGCCGTGCTCTTCGGCTTCTTCCTCGCCTCCACCGGCATGGCCGACGACATCCAGCGCTTCCTCAACTCCATAGCCAGCACCCTCAACTCCATCAGCTTCTGACAACTTCCGAGGCCCGGTGCGCACGAAGAAACCCCCGGCCCGGCGAGCGAACTCACCGGACCGGGGGCCATTTTGGAGCGGGCGACGGGAATCGAACCCGCGTAGCTAGTTTGGAAGACTAGGGCTCTACCATTGAGCTACGCCCGCACAAGTACCCCGCGGACGCCGAAGCGAGTGGGGTACGGACAGCACTGTAGCGGGTGACAGCGCATCGATGCACACCCCGTTTCCGGTGGGAGCGTCACGAGGCCGTAAAGCGGCCGATGCGGGGCCGTGGGGCATGTACCCTACGTGTCGCACCGACGGGGTGTGGCGCAGCTTGGTAGCGCGTCCGCTTTGGGAGCGGAAGGTCGTCGGTTCGAATCCGGCCACCCCGACCAGCATGTCCTCGACCGCACGTCCTGCCGGCCTTTTCCCGCAGGTACGCGCGGATCGCGCGCGAGGCGCCCACGGGCCGCTCACGAGCAAGATCGCGCAGATCACCCACAAGATCGCATTGTGGGAGCACGTCCGCTTGCAGTTACTATGCAAGCTGCGTGCCCGTGTGTCTGATACCGGGCCCGATCAGCAGGACCGCACACTGAGCGGTTCGGCAGAACCCCAGAAGTCAGCCACCAAGGAGACCGAACCGTGAAGAGCGCCGTGGAGACCCTGAACCCGACCCGGGTTCGGCTCAGCATTGAGGTGCCCTTCGAGGAGCTCAAGGACAGCCTCGACGCGGCGTACAAGAAGATCAACCAGCAGGTCACGGTGAAGGGCTTCCGCAAGGGGAAGATCCCGAACCGAGTCATCGACCAGCGGTTCGGCCGTGGCGCTGTTCTGGAGGAGGCCGTCAACGACGCCCTCCCGAAGTTCTACACCGAGGCCGTCAACGAGGGTGAGCTGAACCCGCTGGGTCAGCCCGAGGTGGACATCACGGAGCTGAAGGACGGCGAACTGCTGGCCTTCACCGCCGAGGTCGACATCCGCCCGTCGATCGAGATCCCGGACTACTCCGGCATCGAGGTCGAGGTCGACGCCGTCACCGTCTCCGACGAGGACGTCGAGAAGGCTGTCGAGGACCTGCGTGGTCGCTTCGCCTCCACCAACCCGGTGGAGCGCGCCGCAGAAGACGGCGATGTCGTCACGATCGACCTTGAGGCCAAGGTCGACGGCGAAGTTCTTGAGGACGGCGTGGCCGAGGGTGTCTCGTACACCATCGGTTCCGGCGAGCTCCTCGAAGGCATCGACGAGGCCGTGAAGGGCCTGGAGGCCGGTGGCGAGGCCACCTTCACCTCCCAGCTCAAGGGCGGCTCCGCCGAGGGCAAGGACGCGGAGGTCTCCGTCAAGGTGACCGCCGTCGCGGCCCGTGAACTCCCCGAGCTGGACGATGACTTCGCCCAGATGGCGTCGGAGTTCGACACGCTGGAGGAGCTGAAGGCGGACAGCCGCAAGCGCCTTGAGAACATGAAGCAGTACGACCAGGCCACCCAGGCCCAGGAGCGCGTGCTCGACAAGCTCATCGAGCTCGTCGAGGTCCCGATCCCGGAGAACCTGCTCGCGGACGAGGTCAAGACCCGCAAGCACAACCTGGAGCACCACCAGCTCGGCCAGATGGGCATCGACCTCGCGAAGTACCTGGAGATCCAGGGCAAGACCGAGGAAGAGTTCGACGCCGAGACCGCCGAGCAGGCGATCAAGGGCATCAAGACCCAGTTCATCCTCGACGAACTGGTCAACAAGGAGAAGCTGAACGTCAACCAGGAGGAGCTCACCGAGCACCTCATGCGTCGCGCCCAGTCCTCCGGCATGTCCCCCGACCAGTTCGCCCAGGCCGTCGTCGAGGGTGGCCAGGTGCCGATGCTCGTCGGCGAGGTCGCCCGCGGCAAGGCGCTCGCCGTGGTCGTCGAGGCCGTCACGGTCAAGGACACCAACGGTGAGCTCGTCGAGCTCGACGACGACGAGGACGAGGTCTCGGACGAGACCCCGGCCGACGCCGCCGCCGAGTCCGCCGAGGACGAGACCAAGGACGCCGTCGAGGCCGAGGCCAAGTAAGGCTCAGCCTTCCGGGCCCCAGCTTTCCGGTATGTGACGACGGGCCCGGACGCACTCGCTGCGTCCGGGCCCGTCGTCGTACCCGGGCGGCCCGTCGTCGTACCCGGGCGGCCCGTCGTCGTAC
Organism: Streptomyces sp. NPDC051561; assembly: GCF_044454195.1. Classification (NCBI taxonomy): domain Bacteria; kingdom Bacillati; phylum Actinomycetota; class Actinomycetes; order Kitasatosporales; family Streptomycetaceae; genus Streptomyces; species Streptomyces sp. NPDC051561. Next base: position 297,552 of record NZ_JBITDM010000006.1, read on the forward strand.
CCGGGCGGCCCGTCGTCGTACCCGGGCGGCCCGTCGCCGTACCCCTGGAGGGGACCCGCGCCCCCTCGTCCCGTACGTACACCTGAGCCCACCACCTTGCGCTCCGAGCGAACAGTTCGGGAAGCGGGATGGCGTTGTCCTACCTGCGCGTTAGGGTCCATGAGTAGGCGGGTTGGGTGGGATACCCGACCCCCCGTACAAAGACGCTGAGACGGCCGGAGCCGTCAGAGACGAGCAGGTGGAATACGTGACGAATCTGATGCCCTACGCCGCCGGCGAGCAGTTCCTCGGTGGAGGCCTCGGCGACCAGGTCTACAGCCGACTGCTTGGCGAGCGCATCATCTTCCTCGGCCAGCAGGTCGACGACGACATTGCGAACAAGATCACGGCGCAGCTCCTCCTCCTGGCCGCCGAGCCGGAGAAGGACATCTACCTCTACATCAACAGCCCCGGCGGCTCGGTGACAGCCGGCATGGCGGTCTACGACACCATGCAGTACATCCCGAACGACGTGGTCACCATCGGCATGGGAATGGCGGCCTCGATGGGCCAGTTCCTGCTTACCGGCGGCGCCACCGGCAAGCGCTACGCGCTGCCGAACACCGACATCCTGATGCACCAGGGTTCGGCCGGCATCGGCGGTACGGCCTCGGACATCAAGATCCAGGCCGAGTACCTGCTGCGTACCAAGAAGCGCATGGCGGAGATCACCGCCCTGCACTCCGGCCAGACCGTCGAGACGATCATCCGCGACGGCGACCGCGACCGCTGGTACACCGCTGAGGAGGCCAAGGAGTACGGCCTCATCGACGAGATCATCTCCGCTGCTTCGGGTGTTCCGGGCGGCGGCGGCACCGGGGCCTGAGCCCTAGCGCGCCACTGCTCCGTAACCCAGCCCAGAAGAACGCCACCAGGATGGTGAACACCCACATGAGCAACTTCTCCGCCCCTGCCAACGGCCTGTACACGGGTCCGCAGGTGGACAACCGCTACATCGTCCCGCGCTTCGTCGAGCGCACCTCGCAGGGCGTACGCGAGTACGACCCGTACGCGAAGCTCTTCGAGGAGCGCGTGATCTTCCTCGGTGTGCAGATCGACGACGCGTCCGCCAACGACGTCATGGCGCAGCTGCTGTGCCTGGAGTCGATGGACCCCGACCGCGACATCTCGGTCTACATCAACAGCCCCGGCGGCTCGATGACCGCGCTGACGGCCATCTACGACACGATGCAGTTCGTGAAGCCGGACATCCAGACGGTCTGCATGGGCCAGGCCGCCTCGGCCGCCGCCGTCCTGCTCGCCGCGGGTACGCCGGGCAAGCGCATGGCGCTTCCCAACGCCCGCGTGCTGATCCACCAGCCGTCCGGCGGCACCGGCCGTGAGCAGCTCTCCGACCTGGAGATCGCGGCCAACGAGATCATGCGCATGCGTGCCCAGCTGGAAGACATGCTGGCCAAGCACTCGACGACGCCGATCGAGAAGATCCGCGACGACATCGAGCGCGACAAGATCCTCACCGCCGACGACGCCCTGGCGTACGGCCTGGTGGACCAGATCGTCTCCACCCGCAAGACCACGGCAGCGGCTGCGGCCTGAAGTCCCGGCTCGTGAAGTAACCGGTCCTGCCCACCCCTTGGCACGGTGCACGTCCTTGTGAACCGTGCCAAGGGGGGCCCGAACGGGGGGTCAGGCAAGGTACCGTCGAAGATTGAGGCACCAGGAGTCGCTGCACCCGGCGGCTCCCAGGCGAAGGGGATTCACCTCGTGGCACGCATCGGTGACGGCGGAGACCTGCTCAAGTGCTCGTTCTGCGGAAAGAGCCAGAAGCAGGTGAAGAAGCTCATCGCAGGTCCCGGTGTGTACATCTGCGACGAGTGCATCGATCTCTGCAACGAGATCATCGAGGAGGAGCTCGCCGAGACCAGCGAGGTCCGCTGGGAGGAACTCCCCAAGCCTCGTGAGATCTACGAGTTCCTTGAGGGGTACGTCGTCGGGCAGGAGCCCGCGAAGAAGGCTCTCTCGGTGGCGGTCTACAACCACTACAAGCGCGTCCAGGCCGGCGAGAACGGCGGCGGGGCCTCCCGCGAGGACGCGATCGAGCTCGCCAAGTCCAACATCCTGCTGCTCGGCCCGACCGGCTCCGGCAAGACCCTGCTCGCGCAGACCCTGGCCCGGATGCTGAACGTGCCGTTCGCCATCGCGGACGCGACCGCCCTCACCGAGGCCGGTTACGTCGGCGAGGACGTCGAGAACATCCTGCTGAAGCTGATTCAGGCGGCGGACTACGACGTCAAGAAGGCCGAGACCGGCATCATCTACATCGACGAGATCGACAAGGTGGCTCGTAAGAGCGAAAACCCGTCGATCACGCGCGATGTGTCGGGCGAGGGCGTCCAGCAGGCACTGCTGAAGATCCTGGAAGGCACCACGGCCTCCGTTCCGCCGCAGGGCGGGCGCAAGCACCCGCACCAGGAGTTCATCCAGATCGACACCACGAATGTGCTGTTCATCGTGGGCGGCGCGTTCTCCGGTCTGGAGAAGATCATCGAGTCGCGGGCGGGTGCCAAGGGCATCGGCTTCGGCGCGACGATCCGCTCCAAGCGGGAGATCCAGGCGAGCGACCAGTTCTCCGAGATCATGCCGGAGGACCTGGTGAAGTTCGGGATGATCCCGGAGTTCATCGGCCGCCTCCCGGTGATCACCTCGGTGCACAACCTGGACCGCGAAGCGCTCCTGAAGATCCTCGTCGAGCCGCGCAACGCACTGGTGAAGCAGTACCAGAAGCTGTTCGAACTCGACGGCGTTGAGCTGGACTTCGACCTCCCGGCCCTCGAAGCCATCGCCGACCAGGCGATCCTGCGCGGCACGGGCGCGCGTGGTCTGCGGGCCATCATGGAGGAGGTCCTCCAGTCGGTGATGTACGAGGTCCCGTCGCGCAAGGACGTCGCCCGCGTGGTCATCACCGAGGAGGTCGTCCACTCCAACGTGAACCCGACGCTGGTGCCGCGCGAGCCGCGGATCATCGGCAAGAGCGAGGGCGGGCGGCACGAGAAGTCGGCGTAGCTGCTCGGCGCAGCCGCACGTCGTACGGGAGGGGGGGGGGGGGGGGGGGGCGGGGGGGGGGCCCCCCCCCCCCCCCCCCCCCCCCCCCCGCCGCCCCCCCCGCCCGCCCCCGCCGCCCCCCGCGCGCGGCCCCCCCCCCCCCCCCCCCCCCCCCCCCCCCTCCCGTACTGCCGCCGGTTACTTGACCGGCACGCGCGAAGCCGTACGGAACTGGCTGGCGAGGGCCGCCGCTTCCTCCAGCGAGTAGCTCTTCTGCTGCATCACGAGAGCCGGGTCGTTCGCGGCGACGTAACCCAGGGTGCTGTGGTCGACCCAGATGCAGAAGGGCGTCTTCACGGACTTGGCCGGGGAGCCGGGCAGGCTGGGCATGGACACCTTGGTGTAGCGGCAGCGCATGATGCCGTTGTCGAAGCCGTCCGGTGACATCTCCTGCGCAGGGCCGTCGAATTCGACCTTGAGTCCGCTCTCGGACGACTTCTGCGCGCTCTTCTCCTGCTCCGCGAACATGGCGTCGATGGTGACCTTGGGGTCCTTGATCTCGCCGTAGATGCCACTGAGGCTGACGGACTTGGACGTCTTCGCGTCCGTCCCGGTGGAGTAGCTGCCGGCCTCGGACTTGGCGTTGGTGATACCCATCGCAGCGAGCTGCTGGTTGTCCTTCTGCGTCAGCGAGTTCTTGCCTGCGTCGCCCTGGGTGGGCTGCTTCTTGTACTCACCCACGGTCTCAGGAAGCGCGAGCTTGTGCGGGCCGTCGTCCGAACCGCCGCCGATGAGGAAGTACGCCCCCGCGCCCGCCGCCGCGACGACCACCACCGCGAGGCCCACGATCAGGCCGGTCTTCTTCTTTTTCGGGGGCTCGCCGCCGCCCGGGTAAGGCTGCTGGCCGCCCGGGTAGCCCGGCTGCTGGCCGTACTGGGGCTGCTGCGGCTGGCCGTACGGCGGCTGCTGGCCGTAGGCGGGCTGCTGGGGCTGTTGCGGGTAGCCGTACTGCGGCTGGGCCGGCGGGGCCTGCTGGGGGTAGCCGTAACCGGGCTGGCCCTGCGGCGGCTGCTGGCCGTAGGGGGCGGGCTGGCCGCCGTACGGGTTCGGCTGCTGCGGCTGCTGGCCGCCGTACGGGCCGGGCTGGTTGTAGCTCATGTGCCGGGTTCCCCCTCCAGATGCTTATGCGTCGCGAACATCCTGTCGGACGCCTGCGGCGGGAAGGCGCCCGGGGGCTGCACTGTTACCAAAGAAACGCGTTTCGAAGTGGTGCCGCGGGGCCCGTAAACTGGCCGCGTGACCGAGAACTCTCAGACTCCGCAGCCCGCAGCCACCGACGCATTGCCGACGACCTACACGCCGGCCGCCGTAGAGGGGCCGCTGTACGAGCGCTGGGTAGAACGCGGTTACTTCACGGCCGACGCGAAGAGCGACAAGCCCGCGTACACCGTCGTCATCCCCCCGCCGAACGTCACCGGCAGCCTGCACCTGGGCCACGCCTTCGAGCACACGCTGATCGACGCCCTCACCCGCCGCAAGCGCATGCAGGGCTTCGAGACGCTCTGGCAGCCGGGCATGGACCACGCCGGCATCGCCACCCAGAACGTCGTCGAGCGCGAACTCGCCAAGGACGGCAAGTCCCGCCACGACCTCGGCCGTGAGGCGTTCGTCGAGCGCGTCTGGCAGTGGAAGGAAGAATCCGGCGGCCAGATCTCCGGCCAGATGCGCCGCCTCGGCGACGGCGTCGCCTGGGACCGCGAGCGCTTCACCATGGACGAGGGCCTGTCGGTCTCCGTCCAGACCATCTTCAAGAGGATGTACGACGACGGCCTGATCTACCGCGCCGAGCGCATCATCAACTGGTGCCCGCGCTGTCTGACGGCCATCTCCGACATCGAGGTCGACTACCAGGACGACGACGGCGAACTCGTCTCCATGAAGTACGGCGAGGGGGACGACACCATCGTCGTCGCCACCACCCGCGCCGAGACGATGCTCGGCGACACCGCCGTCGCCGTCCACCCCGACGACGAGCGCTACGCCCGGCTCATCGGCAAGCAGATCAAGCTGCCGCTGACCAACCGCACCATCCCCGTCGTCGCCGACACCCACGTCGACCCGGAGTTCGGCACCGGCGCCGTCAAGGTGACCCCGGCGCACGACCCGAACGACTTCGCCATCGGCCAGCGCCACGACCTGGAGACCATCCAGGTCCTCGACGAGCGCGGCATCATCCTCACCCCCGGCCCCTTCCAGGGCCTGGACCGCTTCGAGGCCCGTTCCGCGATCGTCGCAGCCCTGCGCGCGGACGGCCGGATCGTCGCCGAGAAGCGCCCGTACGTCCACTCCGTCGGTCACTGCTCGCGTTGCAAGACGACGCTGGAGCCGCGTCTTTCGATGCAGTGGTGGGTCAAGGTCGAGACGCTCGCCAAGGCCGCCGGCGACGCCGTCCGCGACGGCCGGGTCAACATCCACCCCGCCGAGCTGACCCCGCGCTACTTCGACTGGGTCGACAACCTCAACGACTGGTGCATCTCGCGCCAGCTGTGGTGGGGCCACCGCATCCCCGTCTGGCACGGCCCCAACGGCGAGATGGTCTGCGTCGGCCCGAACGACGAGGCGCCCACCGGCGAGGGCTGGCACCAGGACACCGACGTCCTCGACACCTGGTTCTCCTCCGGTCTGTGGCCGTTCTCGACCATGGGCTGGCCGGAGCAGACCGAGTCGCTGGAGAAGTTCTATCCGAACTCCGTCCTGGTCACCGGCTACGACCTGATGTTCTTCTGGGTCGCCCGGATGATGATGTTCGGCCTGTACGCCATGGGCGACGTTCCGTTCCGCACCATCGCCTTCCACGGCATGGTCCGCGACGAGAGCGGCAAGAAGATGTCGAAGTCCAAGGGCAACGTCGTCAACCCGCTGGACTGGATGGACAAGTACGGCTCCGACGCCGTCCGCTTCACCCTGGCCCGCGGTGCGAACCCCGGCGTCGACGTCCCGATCGGCGAGGACTGGGTCCAGGGCTCCCGCAACTTCGCCAACAAGATCTGGAACGCGACCCGTTTCGCGCTGATGAACGGCGCGACCGTCGAGGGCGAACTCCCGGCCGCCGAGCAGATGACGGCCACCGACCGCTGGATCCTCTCCCGCCTCAACACCGTCGTCGCGCAGGTCGACGCGCTCTACGACGACTACCAGTTCGCCAAGCTGTCCGACGCCCTCTTCCACTTCGCGTGGGACGAGGTCTTCGACTGGTACGTCGAGCTGTCCAAGACGACGTTCTTCGCGGAGGGCGAGCAGGCGAAGGTCTCCGCCCGGGTCCTGGGCGAGGTCCTGGACGTCACCCTGCGCCTCCTGCACCCGATCGTCCCGTTCGTCACCGAGACGCTCTGGACGACCCTCACCGGCGGAGAATCCCTCGTCGTCGCCGACTGGCCCAAGGCTGTGACTCTCCCCGGGGCCGACACGCCGGGCGGTTTCCACGACAAGGGCGCCGAGCAGGAGATCGAGCTCGTCCAGCAGGTCGTCACCGAGGTCCGCCGCTTCCGCTCCGACCAGGGCCTCCAGCCGGGCCAGAAGGTCCCGGCCCGGCTCGACCTGACCGGTACCGCCCTCGCCCCGCACGAGGCGGCCATCCGCCAGCTGCTCCGCCTGCAGCCCGCCGAGGACGGCTTCCACGCCACCGCGTCGCTGCCGGTCGCGGGCGCCAAGGTCGAGCTGGACCTGTCCGGCACCATCGACGTCGAGGCCGAGCGCAAGCGTCTGACCAAGGACCTGGAGGCCGCCAAGAAGGAGGTCGTCCAGGCCAACGCGAAGCTCGGCAACGAGGCGTTCCTGGCCAAGGCGCCGGACAACGTCGTGGACAAGATCCGCGGCCGCCTGACCAAGGCGGAGTCCGACATCGCCCGGATCTCCGCGCAGATCGACTCCCTGCCGAAGGGCTAGGCACCGGCCCCGAGCGTGACGAAAGGCCTCCGCACCACGGACCGTGGTGCGGGGGCCTTCGCGTTCCCACCGCGTCGTCCTCTCGCCCGCACCTCGTTTGCCGGCCCGAGATCTGCATATAAGTGATCCATAGGGACCTGAACTGCTCAAAAGCTACCCACTTCGCGAGACGGTGCGAAGTGGCCTAAGTCACCCATAAAGTGCCCCAGGTCAGGTCGAGACAGGTCCGACGCCCTTGGATGATGGAACGTATGCACGCCACCCCTGACCCCTCGACGCTCCGCCGGGCGTTGGTCGCGGGCCGCAGGGTGCTCGGAGGTCACCCGCTGCCGCCCCGCGTGGCCGCCCTGGGGGCCCCGCTGGTCTGCTTCGTGCTGATGTGCCTGGACGTACCGGGACTCGCGGCCGACGACAACTCGCTCAACGGCCCCGCCGCCGTCGCCGTGCTCGCGGCCGGCGCCGCCACGCTGCTGCTGCGCAGCCGGGCACCCTGGATCCCGTACGCGGTGGCCCTGCTGCTGCTCGGCTGGCTGCACGAACTGACCCTGATCCAGTTCGCGCTGTACGCGGTGGGCCGCTACCGGGGCCGCGTCCCGGCGATCCTGGCGACGCTCGGGTACGGGGTCGTGGTCTTCGGATTCTTCGAGCTGCCCGGCTGGCTGGCGACCGGCGGCCTGGTCGACTTCCTGAGCTTCGTGGTGCCGGTGGGCGTGCTCGCCGCCGGTGTCGGCGTGGCCGCCTACCGGCAGGATCTCGTACGGGCGCTGGAGGTGCAGCAGAGCCGGACGGCCGCCCTCCAGGCGGTCCAGCAGGAACGTGCCTCGGTCGCCCGCGACGTGCACGACTTCGTCGGCCGGGAACTGACCCTGCTGGCCGTGAGGGCCGAGGTGCTGGCGGTACGGGCACGGGGCGAGGTCCACCAGAAGGACTTCGACGAACTCTCCGACACCGCCCGCAAGGCCCACCGCATCCTCAACGAGATCATCGTCCAGCGCGCCCAGGAACGGCACGCCACCCCCGGCATCGCCGCGCTCGCCGAGCTGGCCGTCGAAGGGGAACGGGCGGGCAGCCCGGTGGGGTTCGAGATCGACGGCCGGGCCGCCGAACTGTCCCCGCTGCGGCAGGCGGCCGTCTACCGGGTCGTCCAGGAGTGCCTGACCAACGCGGTCAAGCACGCCCCGGGTGAGGCGGTGCGCGTGCGGATCGCGCTGGACGACGTACATCTGCGCATCGAGGTCTGCAACGACCTGCCCAGCTCGGTCCCCGACAAGCAGCCGGTGTCCGCGGGCACCGGCACCTTCTCGATGGGGGAGCGGATGCTGTCCATGGGCGGCACCCTGGAGGCGGGACACCACGACGGGAAGTACCGGGTGATCGCGGTACTCCCCGCCGGGGTCTGAGCGTCCGCCCGCAGGAACTCAGCTCGCCGCGAGCAGCTTCTGCAGGTTGTCGAAGCCCTCGACGCACTTGCCGGAACCCAGCGCCACACAGTCCAGCGGCTCGTCCGCGACGAACACCGGAATACCGGTCGCCGCCGACAGCCGCAGCTCCAGACCGGGCAGCAGCGCACCGCCGCCGGTCAGCACGATGCCGTGCTCCATGATGTCGCCGGACAGCTCCGGTGGGCACTCCTCCAGAGTGGAGCGCACCGCCGCGATGATCGACTCGATGGGCTCGTCCAGCGCGGAGCGCACCTCGGCCACCGACAGTTCGAGGGTCTTCGGCAGCCCGGCGACCTTCTGCCTGCCCCGCACCGTGAAGGTCCTCTCCTCCAGCTCGGGAAGCGCGGGCACCGGCCACGCCGAACCGATCGCGATCTTGATGTGCTCGGCGGTCCGCTCACCGATGAGCAACTGGTGCTCCTTGCGTACGTAGTCGGTGATCGCGGCGTCCATCCGGTCCCCGCCGACCCGCAACGACCGGGCGGTCACGATGCCACCCAGCGAGATCACCGCGACCTCCGTCGTGCCGCCGCCGATGTCCACCACCATCGAACCGCGCGCGGAGGACACCGGCAGACCGGCGCCGATCGCCGCCGCCATGGGCTCCTCGATGAGGTGTACGGCGCGGGCACCGGCCCGGTCGGCGGCGTGCACGATGGCCCGCCGCTCCACGGGGGTCACCCCGCTCGGCACGCACACGACCATGCGGGTACGGGGGCGGCGGCCGGGCACCGCCTTGCGGACGAAGTGCCGGATCATCTCCTCGGCGGCCTCGTAGTCGCTGATCACGCCGTCCTTGAGGGGGCGGATCGCGGTGATGGATCCGGGGGTGCGGCCGATCGTCTCCTTGGCCTCGGTGCCGACGGCCAGCGCGGTGGTGGAGCCGGCCTTCACGGCCACCACGGACGGCTCGTTGAGGACGATGCCGTGCCCCCGCATGTACACCAGGGTGTTCGCCGTCCCCAGGTCGATGCCTATGTCGCGGCTTTCGCGGCCACCGCGGATGCGTGCAGGGGCCTGCCTGGTCTCGTCGCTCACTCGATATCCTCCCGAATCGTGATCTACCAGGGTCACACACCCGTTCGGTATGGAAGGGATAAAAGGTCCCGGTGGTGGTGTGCCGAAGGTCCTGTCGGACGTTGTCGTAGCCCCTCCGTAGACTGGCGGGGTGAGTGACCTCCCCCAGCACGCCGACGAGCCCGACGACCACGCCTTCGAAGAGATCGTGGCGGCCGAGACCCAGCGCGACCCCGACCTCGCCGTCATCGAGGCGGGCAGCCGCACCCTGCGCACCCACGGCGGAGCCCCCGCCGGTGACGAGGTGCCCACCCGCCCCGCCGACCCGGAGGTGGACAAGGCGCTGCGCGCGGTCGAGACCGAGCTCGCGGGCCGCTGGGGCGAGACCAAGCTCGAACCCTCGGTGACCAGGATCGCCGCCCTGATGGACGTCCTGGGCGAGCCGCAGAAGGCGTACCCCTCGATCCACATCACCGGCACCAACGGCAAGACCAGCACCGCCCGCATGATCGAGGCCCTCTTCGGCGCCTTCGAGCTGCGCACCGGCCGCTACACCAGCCCGCACGTCCAGTCGATCACCGAGCGGATCAGCCTGGACGGGCTGCCGATCAGCGCCGAGCGCTTCGTCGAGACGTACGAGGACATCAAGCCGTACGTCGAGATGGTCGACGCCGCGCAGGAGTACCGCCTCTCCTTCTTCGAGGTGCTGACCGGCATGGCGTACGCGGCCTTCGCCGACGCACCGGTGGATGTGGCCGTCGTCGAGGTCGGCATGGGCGGCACCTGGGACGCCACCAACGTCATCGACGCGGCCGTCGCCGTCGTCACCCCGATCTCCCTCGACCACACCGACCGGCTGGGCTCCACGCCGGGCGAGATCGCGGGCGAGAAGTCCGGGATCATCAAGCAGGACGCGACCGTGATCCTCGCCCAGCAGCCGGTCGACGCGGCGCAGGTCATGCTGAAGAAGGCCGTCTCGGTGGACGCGACGGTCGCCCGCGAGGGCATGGAGTTCGGCGTGGTCGGCCGCGAGGTCGCGGTCGGCGGACAACTGGTCACGCTGCGCGGACTCGGCGGCGAGTACGAGGAGATCTTCCTCCCCCTGCACGGCGCCCACCAGGCCCACAACGCGGCCGTCGCCCTCGCCGCCGTCGAAGCCTTCTTCGGCATCGGCGCCGACCACGCCCGCACCCTGGACATCACCACCATCCGCAAGGCGTTCGCGTCCGTCACCTCTCCCGGCCGGATGGAGGTCGTACGGCGCAGCCCGACCGTCGTCCTGGACGCCGCGCACAACCCGGCGGGCGCACGGGCGGCGGCCGAGGCGGTCGGCGAGGCGTTCAGCTTCAGCCGGCTCATCGGGGTCGTCGGCGCGAGCGCCGACAAGGACGTACGGGGCCTCCTGGAAGTCTTCGAGCCGATCTTCGCCGAGATCGTGGTGACGAAGAACTCCACCCCGCGCTCGATGGACGTCGACGAACTGGCCGCGCTCGCCGTGGAGGTCTTCGGCGAGGACCGCGTCCAGGTCGAGCCGCGGCTCGACGACGCCATCGAGGAGGCGATCACGCTGGCCGAGGAGGAGGGCGAGTTCTCCGGCGGCGGCGTACTGGTCACCGGATCGGTGATCACGGTCGGAGAGGCCCGGCTGCTGCTGGGAAGGGGCTGAGGAACTCGTGCGTACGCTCTGTGCATCCACGCTGATCGGTGAATTCTTTGTGATCGGATTCGCGGGTCTGGTGGCGATGAAGTCCGACGATTTGTCGATGGCCACCGTCTGGACCGTGTGCGGCATCGGAATGCTGGTGTCGGTGCTCCTGTGCGGAATGATCACCCGCCCCGGCGGCCTCCAGCTCGGTTGGGCCCTCCAGGCCGGTCTGATCGTGAGCGGCTTCTGGGTTCCGCTGATGTTCTTCCTCGGGGCGGTCTTCGGCGGCCTGTGGTGGGCGTCCATTCACTACGGCCGCAAGATCGACGAGGCGAAGGCACGCTGGGCGGCGCAGGCGGAGGCTGCCGAGGCGGCGGGCGCGTAGTCGTCCGTTCTCGCAGGCCTCCCCGTTCTCCCTGATCTCTGCGACCTCCCCGGGCGGCCGGTGGCCCAGGGCCCGCAGTCGGTCCACCCGTTCGGCCCTGTAATCTGCGGGCACCGCAACCCGCACACCCGCAAGGAGCCCGCACCGTGACCCAGCGCACCCTCGTCCTGCTCAAGCCCGACACCGTTCGCCGTGGCCTCATCGGCGAGGTCATCGGCCGCATCGAGCGCAAGGCCAACTGGACGATCACCGCGCTGGAACTGCGCAGCCTCGACGGCGACACCCTTGAGGCGCACTACGGCGAGCACAAGGGCAAGCCCTTCTACGAGCCGCTCGTCACCTTCATGTCGTCCGGCCCGATCGTCGCGCTGGTCGTCGAGGGCGAGCGCGCCATCGAGGGTGTACGCCAGTTGGCCGGTCCCACCGACCCGATTGCCGCGGCACCCGGGTCCATTCGCGGCGACTTCGGCACCATCGTCCGCGAGAACCTGATCCACGCCTCGGACTCCGAGGAGTCCGCCGAGCGCGAGCTGAAGCTGTTCTTCCCGGGTCTCGTCTGACCCGGACGCCACACGAGGGGCGCATACGATTCCTGACGCAACGTCAGCCGAACAGCGCTCATGGCCTGGGGCGACCGAAGTAATTCGGTCGCCCTTCGGTATATGCATCACGATGCAGGGAACGCATCCCTCCAACACAACGTCACCATGAGTGGGACAGGTACTCGTTCCGCTCACAATGGCGAAGGACCCTCGCGCGGTGACCGCACATGCGGCACTACGATGGAAGTCACCGCGCCCGTAGCCTTCGGCGCACCACCCACTTCGCCTACCGACCCAAAGCCATCACACGCTCCACTCGGGAAGGCCCGACGCATCCTCATGGGGAAGAAGAGGGAACCAATGTCGTTCATCGGCCGTGATATGGCTGTCGACCTAGGGACCGCCAACACGCTGGTGTACGTCAGGGGCAAGGGCATCGTGCTCAACGAACCCTCCGTCGTCGCCATCAACACCAACACCGGCGGAATCCTCGCCGTAGGTGCCGAGGCGAAGAAGATGATCGGCCGTACGCCGGGCAACATCGTTGCCGTACGGCCCCTGAAGGACGGCGTGATCGCCGACTTCGAGATCACCGAGCGGATGCTCCGCTACTTCATCCTGAAGATCCACAAGCGCCGCTACCTGGCCCGCCCGCGGGTCGTCGTCTGTGTGCCCTCCGGCATCACGGGAGTCGAGCGCCGCGCCGTCATCGAGGCGTCCACGCAGGCCGGTGCCCGTCAGGTGCACATCATCGAGGAGCCCATGGCCGCGGCCATCGGTTCCGGCCTGCCCGTCCACGAGGCCACCGGCAACATGGTCGTGGACATCGGCGGCGGCACCACCGAGGTCGCCGTCATCTCACTCGGAGGAATCGTCACGGCACAGTCGATCCGCGTCGCGGGCGACGAGCTGGACAACGCGATCATCCAGCACATCAAGAAGGAGTACAGCCTCCTCCTCGGTGAGCGCACCGCCGAGCAGATCAAGATCACCATCGGTTCGGCGTACGACCTGGACAAGGACGAGCACACCGAGATCCGCGGCCGCGACCTCGTCTCCGGACTGCCCAAGACGGTCGTCATCTCGGCCGCCGAGGTCCGCAAGGCCATCGAGGAGCCGGTCAACGCGATCGTCGACGCGGTGAAGACCACCCTCGACAAGTGCCCGCCGGAACTCTCCGGCGACGTCATGGACCGGGGCATCGTGCTCACCGGCGGCGGCGCCCTGCTGCGCGGCCTGGACGAGCGGCTGCGCCGCGAGACCGGCATGCCGATCCACATCGCCGAGGACCCGCTGGACTCCGTGGCACTCGGATCCGGCAAATGCGTCGAGGAGTTCGAGGCGCTCCAGCAGGTGCTGGACGCCCAGCCCCGCAGATAGCAGTCGCAGATAAATCCGCCGTACGGGACTGCCATCCCGTGCGGCGGATCGTTGATATACACGCACATATTTATTCCGACGAGGAAGGCACGGCCGCGTCACGTGAGGGACACACGAGAGAGCCGGCTGCTCCTGGTGCTGCTGGTCGCCGTAGCGTTCGCGCTGATCACGGTCGATATTCGCGGCGGCGAGGACTCTCCGGTCGACGGCGCCCGCCAGGCCGCCGCCACGGTCTTCGGACCCGTGGAAAAGGGGGTGGCCACCGCGGTCGACCCGATCGGCAACGCCATTGGCGCCGTACGCAGGTCGGGGGAGTCCCACGACCAGCTGAAAGCACTTGAGCGGGAGAACCAGGAACTCAAGCAGCGCCTGGGCAGCGACGACCGCAACCAGAGCCGGGTCCGCGCACTCGACGGCATGCTGAAGAAGGCCGGCGCGGGCCAGTACGGCATCAAGGGCGCCGAAGTCATCGCGATAGGAGCAGCCCAGGGCTTCTCCTGGACCGTCACCATCGACGTCGGCAGCAACGACGGCATCCAGCGCGACATGACCGTCCTCAACGCGGAAGGACTCGTCGGCCGGATCACCACCGTCGGCCCCCACACCGCCACCGTGCTGCTCGCCAACGACCCCGACTTCACGGTCGGCACCCGGATGGAGAAGACCGACGAACTCGGCTTCGCCACCGGCCAGGGCGACCAGCCGCTCAGCGTGAAGTTCCTCAACGGCAAGGCCAAGGTCAAGCCCGGCGACCGCCTGGTCACCTTCGGCTCCCGCGCCGCCAAGCCCTTCGTACCCGGCGTGCCGGTCGGTGAAGTCGTACGGGTCGACCCGTCCGGCGGCGACCTGACCCGTACCGTCTACGTCCGCCCGTACGTCGGCTTCACCAAGCTCGACATCGTCGGCGTCGTCGTCCAGCCGCCGCGCACCAACCCCCGCGACACCGTCCTGCCGAACAAGCCCAAGCCCGCCCCGACGGTCACCGTCACGGTCACCCCGAAGCCGCCGAACGAGAACGGCGACGGCACCGGAAACGCGAACGCGAACGGCAACGCGAACGGCAATGGCAACGCAAACGGCAACGCAAACACCGACGGCGGCGCCAACAACGGCAACCCCGACGCCGACGGCCAGTAGGAGCTGAACCTGATGCGCTTCAACCGGATTCTGCTCTCCGCCACCCTCGTGGTGGTCGCCCTGGTCATCCAGGTCACCATCCTCGCCAGACTCCAACTCCCCGGCGCCGTACCCGACCTGACCCTCCTCGTCGTCCTCGGCCTGGCCTTCGTCTACGGACACGTCAGCGGCGCCCTCATCGGCTTCGGCGCGGGCCTCCTCGCCGACCTCGCCCCGCCCGCCGACCACGCCGCGGGCCGCTACGCCCTCGTCCTCTGCGTCATCGGCTACCTCGCCGGACTCGCCAAGCCCGAGAACGGACGCCTGCGCTCCGCCACCGCGCCGATGCTGGTCGTCGTCGCGGCGGCCGTCGGATCCACCCTGCTGTACGCCGGGGTGGGCTCCCTCGTCGGAGACACCGCCGCCCGCCATGTGGGCCTCGGCGGACTCCTGTTCACCGCGGCCCTCTACGACCTGCTGCTCGCCCCGTTCGTCGTCCCCGGCATCATGGCGCTCGCCAGACGCGCCGAGAACGACCCGCTCTCCGAATCCTCCTCGTCCTCCGGCGCCGATGTCTCGGCCGGCTGGCTCTCCTCCGGCACGGGACTGAGGATCGGCCAGCAGAAGGGCGGACTGCGGCTGCGCTCCGCCCGCAACCGCGCCTCGCGCGCCGGACGCATCAAGGGAGTGAAGCGCCTGTGACCACGCACCCCACCCGCCCCCGACCGACCACCCGTGGGGGCTCGCGTTGAGCAACATTCCCGAGACCGGCCGCACCCCCCGGGTCCAGATCCGGCTCATCGTCATCCAGGTCCTGGTCTTCTCCCTGCTGCTCACCCTCGGCGGACGCCTCTGGTACCTCCAGATCCGCAACGGCGAGGAGTACATCAACGAGGCGAAGAACAACCACGTCCAGCAGGTCGTCCAGCCCGCGGTCCGCGGCTCCATCCTCGACGCCCGCGGGGTACCGCTCGCCGACAACCAGTCCAAACTCGTCGTCTCCGCGTCCCGCACCGAGCTGATGAAGATGAAGGACGACGGCAAAGCCGTCCTCACCCGGCTCGCCGACGTCCTGGACATGACGCCCAAGGACGTCATGGACAAGGTGCGCCTGTGCGACGCCAAAACCCCTCAACCCTGCTGGAACGGCTCGCCGTACCAGCCGATCCCGGTCACCAACAAGGCCAACCAGCAGCAGGCGCTGCAAATCCTGGAACGCGCCGAGGACTTCCCCGGCATCACCGCCGAACCCACCGCCGTACGCCGCTACGTCGCCCCCGGTAAGGCGAACACCGCCCAGGTCCTCGGCTACCTCTCGCCCGTCACCGACGCCGAGATCGAAAAGGCCAAGCACTCCTCCTCGCCGTATCTGCGCTCGGATCAGGTAGGCCGCTCGGGCCTTGAGCGGACGTACGACAAGTACCTGCGCGGCAACGCCGGAGTGACCCGCTACGAGGTCGACAACCTCGGTCGCGTCATCGGGCTGGCCAAGGCCGACAAGGCCAAACCCGGTTCCAACGTCATCACCAGCATCGACGCCCGCGTCCAGGCCGTCGCCGAGTACGAACTGCTCGACGCGATGAAGGAAGCCCGCAAGGCGTTCGACAAGAACACCAACACCAACTACAAGGCCGACGCGGGCGCCGTCGTCGTCCTGGAGTCCAAGACCGGCCGGGTCGTCGCGATGGCGTCCAACCCGACGTACGACCCCAACGCCTGGGTCGGCGGCATCTCCGGCAAGGACTACGCCAAGCTCACCGGGAAAGACTCCAACTTCCCGCTGCTGAACCGCGGCATCCAGGCCCAGGCCGCCCCCGGCTCCATCTTCAAGGTGATCCCGACGACCGCCGCGGTCAACGCGGGCTACGACTTCAACGGCAGCTACCCCTGCCCCAGCTCGTACTCCATCGGCGGCCAGACCTTCACCAACTACGAGTCCAAGGGCCACGGCAACATCAGCCTCGGCGGCGCACTCGAAGTCTCCTGCGACACCGTCTACTACGCACTCGCCCACCAGCAGTGGCAGCGCGACGGCGGCACCAAGCCCAAGAAGGGCGCCAAGGACTGGTTCTACAAGACGGCCCACCAGTTCGGCCTCGGCAAGGAAACCGGCATCGACCTCCCCAACGAGGTCGCCGGCCGCGTCCCCGACCGCCAGTGGAAGCAGCGCTTCTGGGCGGCCAACAAGGACGCCTGGTGCAAGCAGGGCAAGAAGGACGGCAGTTTCGTCGAGAAGATCGCCTTCGAGAACTGCATCGACGGCAACCAGATGCGCGCCGGTGACTCCGTCAACTACTCCATCGGCCAGGGCGACACCCTCGTCACCCCCATCCAGATGGCGTCCGTCTACGCGGCCATCGCCAACGGCGGCACCCTGCACGCCCCCTCCGTCGGCAAGGCCATCGTCAGCGCCGACGGCAAGAAGGTCGACGAGCTCAAGCCGGAGGTCAGCGGCAAGCTCCCGATGAACCAGGCCACCCACAAACTGATAGACGAAGCCCTCGCGGGAGTCGCCACCCGGGGCACCGCCGCCTGGAGGTTCCAGGGCTGGCCCCAGGACAAGATCCCGATGCACGCCAAGACGGGTACGGCCGAGGTCTACGGCAAGCAGACCACCTCGTGGTTCGCCACGTACACCAAGGACTACTCCATCGTCATGACCATCGCGCAGGGCGGCACCGGCTCCGGTGCCTCGGGACCCGCCGTGCGCAAGATCTACAACGCGCTCTACGGACTCGACGCGGCCGGCAAGTTCGACCCGAAGAAGGCCCTGCTCCCGCAGCCGCAGCAGGGCCTGCCGAAGATCGAGACGGACGGCTCCATCGACGCCCCGCCCATCAAGCCGTACGTCCCCGAGCCCAAGGACGCCGAGGGCGCCGACGCGCTCGCCGGCCCGCCCGCCACCACCCCCAACCGGGGCAACGGCGGCACCCGCGGCACCAACGCCGGCACCGGAACCAACCAGCCGGTGGGGGACTGACATGGCAAACAGCAGTCACGGCTTCTCCGTCAAGAGGTACGCCCCCGAGCGCGGCGCGTTCGCCAAACTGACCGCCCGCGACTCCCTCGTCCGCAGACTCGACTGGCCGCTCCTGCTCTCCGCGATCGCCCTGTCCGGCATCGGATCGCTCCTGGTGTGGTCGGCGACCCGTGGCCGCGACACCCTCAACCACGGCGACCCGTACTACTTCCTCTTCCGCCACCTGATGAACACCGGCATCGGCTTCGCCCTGATGGTCGCCACCATCTGGCTCGGCCACCGCACCCTGCGCGGCGCCGTCCCGGTCCTCTACGGACTCTCCGTCGTGCTGGTCCTCGCCGTGCTCACCCCGCTCGGCGCGACCGTCAACGGAGCCCACGCCTGGATCGTGATCGGCGGCGGCTTCTCGCTCCAGCCCTCCGAATTCACCAAGATCACCATCATTCTGGGGATGGCGATGCTGCTCGCCGCCCGCGTCGACGCGGGCGACCAGCAGCACCCCGACCACCGCACGGTCCTCAAGTCGCTGGGCCTCGCGGTCGTGCCGATCGCGATCATCATGCTGATGCCGGACCTCGGCTCGGTCATGGTCATCGCCGTCATCATCCTCGGCGTGCTGCTGGCCTCAGGAGCCTCCAACCGCTGGGTCCTGGGACTCATCGGGGCGGGCGTCCTGGGCGCGGTCCTGGTCGCCGTCCTCGGACTGCTCGACGAGTACCAGATCAACCGCTTCGCCGCCTTCGCCAACCCCAACCTCGACCCGGCCGGCGTCGGCTACAACACCAACCAGGCCCGCATCGCGATCGGCTCCGGCGGCCTCACCGGCACCGGCCTCTTCAAGGGCTCCCAGACGACCGGACAGTTCGTCCCCGAGCAGCAGACCGACTTCGTCTTCACCGTCGCCGGTGAGGAACTCGGCTTCCTGGGCGCCGGACTGATCCTCGTCCTGCTCGGCGTCGTCCTGTGGCGGGCCTGCCGGATCGCCCGCGAGACGACCGAGCTGTACGGCACGATCGTCGCCGCCGGCATCATCGCCTGGTTCGCCTTCCAGGCCTTCGAGAACATCGGCATGACGCTCGGCATCATGCCGGTCGCGGGGCTGCCGCTGCCGTTCGTCAGCTACGGCGGATCGTCGATGTTCGCGGTGTGGGTGGCCATCGGACTGCTCCAGTCGATCCGGGTGCAGCGGCCCATAACCGCATAGCGGGCCGCCGCCCCGACACGACGCGCACGTGTTGTCGTGGACCCGTTGTCGCGGACCTGTTTGACGGTGCGTATCGCGTCT
This sequence comes from Streptomyces sp. NPDC051561, assembly GCF_044454195.1. Lineage (NCBI taxonomy): Bacteria > Bacillati > Actinomycetota > Actinomycetes > Kitasatosporales > Streptomycetaceae > Streptomyces > Streptomyces sp. NPDC051561. Next base: position 316,331 of record NZ_JBITDM010000006.1, read on the forward strand.
AGATTCATGTCATGGCGGACACCAAGCGCGAGATCGAGCGAAAGTACGAAGCCACTACGACAACCCCCGGCGCACCACCCCGGCTGCCCGACTTCACCAAGGCGGCCGGGGTTTCGTCCGTCCGGGACGAGGGCGTCCACGCACTCGACGCCCTCTACTACGACACGGCCGACCTGGCGCTCGCCGCCCACGCGATCACCCTGCGCCGCCGCACTGGCGGCCCGGACGCCGGCTGGCACCTCAAACTCCCCGTCGCCCCGGACGTACGCGACGAGATCCGCGCCCCCCTCGGCACCGACGTCCCCCGCTCCCTGGCCGCACTGGTGCGCTCCCGCACCCGGGGCGCGCCACTCATCCCCGTCGTCCGCCTCAAGTCCTCCCGCAGGGTCCAGCAACTCCTGGACGCGGCGGGGGAGTCGCTCGCCGAGGTCAGCGTGGACGAGGTGCACGCGGAACGGTTCGGCGCGGGCACCAGTCAGGGCGCGGGCACGGGAGAGGGCGTGGGCGCCGGTCAGGGCGTGGGCACGGGAGAGGGCGTGGGCGCCGGTCAGGGCGCGGGCACGGGAGAGGGCGCGGGCGCCGGTCAGGGCGCGGGCACGGGAGAGGCCGCGGAGACCGGTGAGGCCGCGGACACCCGTAAGGGCGGAGGCACCCTGACCGCCGTCTCCTGGACCGAGATCGAGGTCGAGGTCGCCGACGAGGGCGACCCGGCCATCCTGGACGCGGTCGAGAAACGACTGAGGAAGGCAGGCGTCCGTCCGTCCTCGTCCGCCTCCAAACTGTCCCGCGCACTGGAGGAGACCGGCGGCGGCCCCGCCCGGATCGCGGCACCCACCGGCGAATCGGCAGGCGCCCGGGTCCTCGCCTACCTGCACGAACAGGCGGAGGCCCTGCACGCCTACGACCCCGCCGTACGCCGCGACCTCCCCGACTCCGTGCACCAGATGCGGGTCGCCACCCGGCGGATGCGCAGCGCCTTCAAGACGTACCGCACCGTCCTCGACCGCACCGTCACCGACCCCGTCGCCGAGGAACTCAAGTGGCTGGCCGGGGAGCTGGGAGCCGACCGCGACCAGGAGGTCCTCGCCGCCCGCCTCCAGGCACACCTCGCCGCCCTCCCACGCACCCTCCTCCTCGGCCCGGTCCGGGGCCGGCTGCGGATCTGGTCGGTGGCCCGCCGCAGCAGCGCCCGCCGCAGGAGCCTGGCCGCCCTGAACTCACGCCGCTACCTGGACCTCCTGCTCTCCCTCGACGCCCTGCTCGCCGACCCGCCGCTGCGCAAGGCGGCCCGCAAGGACGCGGCGGAGGTCTTCCCCGCCGTCCTCGTCAAGGACTACGGCCGCCTGGCCACCCGTACCGAACACGCCCTCTCCCTGCCGCACGGCACCGACCGCGACCTCGCCATGCACGAGGCCCGCAAAGCGGCGAAACGACTGCGTTACGCCGCCGAGTCCTCCCGACCGGTCCTCGGTAAACCCGCCAACCGCCTCCGCAAGCGCGTCAAGGCCGTCCAGGGAGTCCTCGGCGACCACCAGGACAGCGTGGTCGCCCGCGGCGAGCTGCGGAACCTCGCCATCCAGTCCCACGCGGCAGGCGAGACCGCCTTCGTCTGGGGCCTGCTGTACGGCAGGGAGGAAGCCGCGGCCGCCGACCGGGAACGGGAGCTGCCGAAGGTGTGGGGGAGGGCCGGCGGAAAGAAGGCGGTGGGGTGGCTGGGGCTGTAGGAGACCCGAAGCCCCCAAAGGCCGCCGGAAACCTCGCACCCCCGGACCCGGAGACTCCCGGAGCACCCCCTGGGGGGACACCTGAAAGGCACCCCAGGGGGGGCACCCCCACCGCCCCTGCACATGAACCCCCGCAACCCAAGTTAGGCTTGAGGGTCCCCCTGCCCGCTCATGAGAGACACCCCGATGCCTGTTGAGTCGGTCTTCCCCCGCCTGGAAGCCCTCCTGCCGCATGTGCAGAAGCCCATCCAGTACGTCGGCGGTGAGCTGAACTCCACCGTCAAGCCGTGGGACGAGTGCGACGTCCGCTGGGCGCTCATGTACCCGGACGCCTACGAGGTCGGGCTGCCCAACCAGGGCGTCATGATCCTCTACGAAGTGCTCAACGAGCAGGCGGGCGTCCTCGCCGAGCGCACCTACAGCGTGTGGCCGGACCTGGAAGCGCTGATGCGCGAGCACCAGGTGCCGCAGTTCACGGTCGACGCCCACCGCCCGGTGAAGTACTTCGACGTCTTCGGACTGTCCTTCTCCACCGAGCTCGGCTACACCAACATGCTCACCGCGCTCGACCTGGCCGGCATCCCGCTGGAGTCCCGCAACCGCACCCTGGACGACCCGATCGTCCTGGCCGGCGGCCACGCGGCCTTCAACCCGGAGCCGATCGCCGAGTTCATCGACTGCGCGGTCCTCGGCGACGGCGAACAGGCCGTCCTCGACATGACGGCGATCATCCGGACCTGGAAGGCGGAAGGCCGCCCCGGCGGCCGTGAGGAAGTCCTCATGCGCCTCGCCAAGACCGGAAACATCTACGTTCCCGGCTTCTACGACGTCGAATACCTTCCGGACGGCCGCATCGCCCGCGTCGTTCCCAACAGGTCCGGCGTCCCGTGGCGCGTGTCCAAGCACACCGTCATGGACCTCGACGAGTGGCCCTACCCCAAGCAGCCGCTCGTCCCCCTCGCCGAAACCGTCCACGAGCGCATGTCCGTGGAGATCTTCCGCGGCTGCACCCGCGGCTGCCGTTTCTGCCAGGCCGGCATGATCACGCGCCCCGTGCGGGAGCGAAGCATCACCGGCATCGGCGACATGGTCGAAAAGGGCCTGAAGGCCACCGGTTTCGAGGAAGTCGGTCTGCTTTCCCTCTCCTCCGCCGACCACACGGAGATCGCGGACATCGCCAAGGGCCTCGCCGACCGGTACGAGGAGGACAAGATCGGCCTGTCCCTCCCCTCCACCCGCGTCGACGCCTTCAACGTGGACCTCGCCAACGAGCTCACCCGCAACGGCCGCCGCTCCGGCCTCACCTTCGCCCCCGAGGGCGGCAGTGAGCGCATGCGCAAGGTCATCAACAAGATGGTGTCCGAGGAAGACCTCATCCGCACCGTCTCCACCGCCTACGGGAACGGCTGGCGCCAGGTCAAGCTGTACTTCATGTGCGGCCTGCCCACCGAGACCGACGAGGACGTCCTGCAGATCGGCGACATGGCCGTCAACGTCATCGCCGAGGGCCGCAAGGTCTCCGGGCAGAACGACATCCGCTGCACCGTCTCCATCGGCGGCTTCGTCCCCAAGCCGCACACCCCCTTCCAGTGGGCCCCGCAGCTCTCCGCCGAAGAGACCGACGCGCGCCTCACCAAGCTCCGCGACAAGATCCGCGGCGACAAGAAGTACGGCCGCTCCATCGGCTTCCGCTACCACGACGGCAAGCCCGGCATCGTCGAGGGACTCCTCTCCCGCGGCGACCGCCGTACCGGCGACGTCATCCGCGCCGTCTACGAGGGCGGCGGCCGGTTCGACGGCTGGCGCGAGTACTTCTCCTACGACCGCTGGATGCAGGCCGCCGAGAAGGCGCTCCCCGCGTACGGCATCGACGTCGACTGGTACACCACCCGCGAGCGCACCTACGAGGAAGTCCTCCCCTGGGACCACCTCGACTCCGGCCTCGACAAGGACTGGCTCTGGGAGGACTGGCAGGACTCGCTCGACGAGACCGAGGTCGAGGACTGCCGCTGGACGCCGTGCTTCGACTGCGGGGTCTGCCCGCAGTTCGACACATGGCCACAACTGAGCGAGACAGGTAAGAAGTTGCTGCCTCTCAGTGTGAACAAAACAGCCCCCACCAGCGGCAACGGGGGCTGAGGGTGAGCGAGGCGTTACAACGTATAGCCGAGACTTTGGCCGAATCCGAAGGTGACCTCTCGGCGGTTCTGGCCGCTCTGGGGGTCGGTGAACGACGGCAGCCACCTGTGCCACCGGTTGGAACGCCTCTGCCAGCGCCGAGACAGGCTGCCAGCGTCGTGTGTGAGGTGCAGTGGGTCTGAGGCCCCGCAGTCCCTCTCGGGGCGGCAGGCGGCTTCTCTGGCTCGGCGTCGGCCAAGGTCGCCGGATGGTGGGGCCCTGTTGCGCGTGGCCCTCCGGCACCAGGACGACAAAAGACCCCGCTACCCCTGTACGTAGGGGCGGCGGGGTCTCGGTGCGTGAACGCCTATGGGCGTACACATCAGATGAGCCCGAGCGTGCCCGTCTTAATGCCTGCCACGAACGCCGAGAACGCGCCTGCGGAAGGGTTCAAAACCGGACCGCTTGGCGACTTGGAATCACGGACGGGGACAACGCCGCGCACGTCGGCAAGGTTGGTGGCGACCTCGATGCACTGGCCGCCGTTGTCGCTGTACGAGGACTTGAACCAACGGAGGGTTTCAGTCGTCACAAGGTGCCCTTTCGTACCTGGTTGATCATGGCCACGGATTCCGCTTGAGAGAGCGCTTCGGCCTGTAGCTGATGGTAGGCCGCGAGCAAGGGCAGTACGAACGCGCTTTCCCGTTCAAGGTGACCCCGTTGCGCAGATTCGGCGTAGGACATGAGGGACCGGTCAGGCAACGTCAGCACTGTCACGGGCAGGTTGAACGGCCGTCGTTCGCCCATCTGAAACGGGGCGACTTGGAACACCGTGTTAGGCAGTTCCGCGAACGCAAGCAGCCGTTCCAACTGGGCGCGCATAACGTCCCCTTGCCCGATGGGTCGCCGGATGCAGCTCTCGTCTAGCACCGCAAGCACCAGCGGTGAGGGTTCCCGGGCTAGTGCTGCCTGTCGCTCGGCTACGAGCGTGACACGCTCGCGTGCCTGGTCAGAGGTGATCGCCTTGCGTCTCACGGCGCTGTCAGCAAGAACCGTTGCGTACTCAGGCGTCTGTAACAACCCGGGAATCACACCCACTTCGTACAGCCGGATCTCTGCCGCGCTGCCCTCGACGTCAACGAACTCGGGGAAGCCTTCCAACAGCCCTAGGTGCCGCACCTTCCGATAGGCACGCTCGAACGTGTCGCTCGTACCCATGGCTGTGTCAGCGCTTCGCGCGAAGCGCAAGGTTGGAAGCTTCCGGCCGGTCTCTACGGAGGAAATATGCGTACTGGAATACCCCATACGCTCCGCTAAGTCCTCCTGCTTCCAGCCCAGTTCTTCACGTGACCGGCGTAGACGCGCCCCGAAGGCTGCCTGAGGGGAACTTTCCGGATCAAGATCTTTACGGTTCAAGTGGCCGCCCACCAACCTTTCGTGCCGATCTGACAGGTTGAGAAGTTCCTAACGGTAAGTCACTCTGGCGCTCCTGGTAGTGGTATCGCTACGGAGAGGAGTGGAAGTGTCTAACCAAGGGACTCCCCCGAAACGCCGTGCCCGTGAGGTCGGCCAATGAGCAGTGCCGCGCGGGCAAGGCTCGCGGCTCTCATGGCGGAGCACGGATCGGACGGGGTTCTGTACATCGAATCCGTGACGATCGAGAGTGCTACCCCGGAGGACGGCGACCTGGCCGAGACCACCAGTGCACTGGATGACCTGGGTGAACGCGTTGCTGAGTACAACGCTCGTCGCCGGACGTTCGGGGGCCTCGGATGAGTACCCGCAGCGTCATGCGGTTCGTGCCGTACACCGTGGTGCAAGACCCGTTGGCTGAGCCCGAGTACGAAGCTGAATGCGTCTCTGGGGACGAAATCGACTGCGGGGCGACGTCTGGTCGTCACCATGAGCCGGGACCGGTGGAAGGGTGGCAGGTCGCCCACACGCGGGAGACCGGGCACCAGCGCTTCCGGCGGGCCTTTCATGACTACGCGATGACTGCCCCGATGGACGGATGGGCGGGAACTGTGGTCCCGACGAGACCGGGTGGCACGCCGTGATGCGGCCCCGCTTACCCGTTCAGTCCGGCGGCATCCTGTGCACCGTCATCGCTCACGGCTCGGCGAACGGTGAGCCCGTGGAAGTCGCGTTGGGAGAGTATCGGGCGTACTCGCCTGCCCTGGCTTGTCACTGGCTCCGGGGCTACGCGCGGTGGATCGCAGACCGGTTGGACCCTGAGCCCGAGTGCAGCGCGGTGCCTCCCGCAGCGCTCTACGTCGTGTCGCCGGGGGTGCCAGACGCTCCCACAGCCCTACGCGACTGGTGCGCGGACGTGATACGGCAATCCGGGGCGGTAGCGGGTCTCGACCATGGACAGCGCATCCGCTTCATGGCGCGGGATGACACGACCGTTTATGAGCTGTCCGCCGTGCCGGTGGCCGTGCCCTCGTCTGAGCCGTTGCGGTCGTCGGAATCGGTCGGTGCGCGGTGACCGGGATGTGTCAGGCAACGTCAACCCTGCCGCCCGAGCTTGTGGCCCTCGCCTGCACGCTCGACCACGGCCACCAGGGTGACCACGAGAACGCTTTCGACCAACGGTGGGATGCCGACCCCAAGGGGCTGCCCGAAGTTGAACTCGCACTCTGCATCGGGTGCCACCGGCTCACTGAAGCCCCGGTCCCGATCCGGTGGATTCAGAGCACAAGCGGCCCCGGAACGACCCTCTACGGCTGCCCCGACTGCGCACCGAACCTCACCCCCGGACCGAGCCCCGACCACATGGTGATGCGTCCGCGAAGGTAGACGCATCGCCCGAACCCAGACAGCGAAACGCCCCGCGCGGCCCAAGTGCCGTGCGGGGCTTCCGCGTTCACCGAAGGAAAGCCCCACCAAGCGGCGGCCTGGTGGGGCTTCTCGCTGCGCATCGATGCCACCGAAGACCTTGACATTTGCAATCGCAAACTGGATCGTCATGTCTCGCACGGCACGTACCGCTCATCCTGACGGTGCGTCAGATACATGTCGAGAGGTTAGTTATGTTGAGGATTCGAAGCGTGAAAGCGGCTGTCGTGATCACGTTGATTGGTCTGTTCGTGGGTCTGCTCGGCGCCTCCGGTGCTGGCGCGTTTGAGGCCCGATCGGCTGGTTCCACTGCGACGATTCGGCATGGTGAGAGTGCTCGGGTGGCCGTGGATGGCTTGCGCCTGAGGTCTGAGCCGCGCAAGCGCGGGTACGTCAAGGGGCTCCTGTACAGGGGCGACAAGGTCTTTGTGAACGAACAGTTCGCATCGTCGGAGCCCGAGCGCGACTGGTACGGCGTCACCTTGATGACTCGCAGTGCAAGCGGGTTGCCCAAGTTCGTGCGCGGCTACGTGCACAAGAGTTACCTGCGTCGGTAGATCCGGCTCACTCCACCAGGTCGCGCCCCTACCACTTCATGGCGGGGACGCGACCGCTACGGCCACACCCGAGACTCGGCCTTGATCCTGAGGCTGAGCCGGCGCAGCTGACTTTGCTGTTGCAATAGTCTTTTGTGCCTCAGTGTGTGGGGCGCGCGCATGCCCACGCGGGCGGTGGGGCGGGCCTTTGGGCGGGAGCTGCCATGGGGCGAGAGGACAGGGGGCCTTACGCTGCTGCGGCGAATCGGGCGGGCGGCTGCCTGCCCGGTGGTTGCGACCGATTGGCCCCCTGTCCTTAGAGGCTCGCCCCATGGTGGCTGCCTAAAGGCTCGCTCCGCCGCCCGCCCCATGCCACCGTGAAAGCCGGATGAGAGAGGGGGAGGCATGAGGCGGAACATTGTGGACTCCTTGCCGACTCGGGGGCGCGGAGTGGTCAGCATCGAGGAAGACAGCCGGGGCCGGAAGTGGATCACTTGCTCCGGCTGCCGGTTGGACCGCTTCGTACCCGGTATCGGGTCGGTGAAGGCTGTCGCGCGGCGGCATGCTGCCACGTGCATCAGGTAGCTGCCGGGGCAGGCACGTGTTCCGGGCCTGGGAGCCTCGCCCTGCTCGGGCCGACTCGGCGGTGAGCGGGCGAGCGTCCGGCCAGGACCGGCGGCACGCCGCAGCCTGGCCGGACGGCTCGACCGCGCGCGCCGTAGGCGCGCCTTGAGTAAGTAGAGAAACTCTAGACAGGCTCCGTGTTCACGGCCGGAGCCCTCAGCCCCTCCGATGGCGCACGGGACGGCTCGGCGTGCGCTCACCAGCCGGAGACCGGGCGCCACTTCGCAGGGCAAGTAGCGGCGCTTACCGCGCTGGCAGGCAACTCGGAGCGCCCGACACCCGGCCTACGCGCGTGGGGTCGAGATGCACCCCCAACTTGACCTGCCTGACGGTCAGTTGGACTCATGAAATCCCTTCGCGCGGACCCCTTGCCAACCCGGAATGACGTGATCCATGATCGAGCCTTCAATGATTGCAGTTGCGAATCCACAGCTACCCGACACGAAAGACAAGGCAACCCGTGAAACAGATACCCGTGGACGCCGCGCGCCTGGGAACCCTCATGTGCGTGGTACCGCCCGAGCCGAGAATTAACCAGGAGACGGGACAGGTCAGAACCGACCAGGACGGCGTCACGATCTTCGTAGTCGGCGTCTCAGTGCGCCAGCAGGCAACCCGGCGCGCTGACGTGATCGACGTCGCGGTGACCGGCGAACCGACCGGAATCACTGAAGGCGCACGCATCACCGTGAGTGACCTCATTGCCATGCACTGGGAAATCGGCGGGCGTAGCGGAGTGTCCTTCCGTGCCTCCGCCATCCTTCCGGCCTCTCCGCCGCCGCCCCCGTCTCCGTCCGCACGCCCCAAGTCGGAGGGTGAGCGCGCATGACACCGATGCCTGATTGGGACTGGATCGCCCTGCTGGAGCGGCTCCAAGGGTTAGCGGCTATTGCTGGCGTCCTCGATCGAACGCCCTTGAGCCCCGGCACTCGGCTGGTCTCCCTGGAGCGTCTCGCGGTGGACGCTGCGGAAGCAACGGAGATAGCCCAATTCGTCGTTGCACGAGTGAAGGCCGGCGAGCCGATGATGTTCGCCGTAGATCAGCAAGGAGGCGTGTTGTGAACTGGATCGCCGTGGTGTGGGTTGCCTCCGCACTGCTCTGCGTCGGCCTTCTCACCCAGTGGTGGTGGGAGCCCTCGGCCAAGCGTTGGTTCGGGCGGCGCCAGGGCGGCCCGTGGGCCTGGTACCTCCTGGGCTTCCCGCTGGCGCTGTGTCGCGTCCGGTGGAGCTGGCGGCGACTGTGCCAACACCTCGACCTTGCGGTCTCACACCGGCCCAAGTACGCAGCGATTGGGCGGCATTCGATGATTCGCAGCACTGCCATCCGCCCCATACCGCCGCGCCTCGGCCTGCTACGGGTCTCGTCGCTGGGCTTCAGCGTCCGGGTGCGGCTTCACCCCGGGCAAACCCCCCTGGAGTTCCTGGTGGCCGCTGAGGCGTTCGCGCACGCCTGGCGCGTGCACTCGGTGCGGGTGATCTCACCTCAGCGCGGAGAGATCCTGATCATCGCTACCGCTCGTGATCCCTTCGAGGAAAGCGAAACATGGCGCCGATTCCCCGCCCCCCGGCTCCTGGCGGCCGTGGTGGGTCGGCTGGCCGACGGCGCGGCCTGGGTCATCGACCTTCGGAAGATCCCGCATTGGCTGATCACCGGCGCCACGCAATCCGGAAAGTCGACGCTCTTGGCGGCACTCGTTACCGAACTGGGCTCGCAGCGAATTGCCTTGGTTGGAATCGACTGCAAGGGCGGGATGGAACTTGGCCTCTTCAGCCGTCGGCTGTCCGCGCTGGCTACCAACAGGCAGGAAGCCATCGAGCTGTTATCGGCCCTGATCACAGAATTGAAGGACCGAACTTTCCAATGCCGTGCTGCGGGCGTCCGATCCATTTGGGACCTCGACGACGATGAACGCCCGACACCAATTGTCGTCGTGGTGGACGAAATCGCCGAACTCTTCCTTGCGGGGGCTTCCCTGTCGGACCGTAAGGAATCAGTGGAGTGCTCCAACCTCCTCTTGCGTATTGCGCAACTCGGAGCGGCATTGGGCATCTATCTGATCGTGTCGGCACAACGGTTCGGATCGGACTTGGGGCCTGGCGCAACTGCCCTTCGCGCACAGCTCGGTGGGCGTGTCTGCCACCGCGTGAACGATGAGGCGACGGCCCAAATGACCCTAGGCGACCTGGCCCCGGATGCTGTGGCAGTCGCGCAGTTGATCACCGAGACAGAACAGGGCGTCGCGGTAACCACTTCTGGAGGGGCCTGGATTCGGGCACGCTCTCACCTCATCACTCCCGATCAAGCACGTGAGTATTCGGAACGTAATCGCGATCAAGCACCTTGGCTGAATGCTCTTAATCGGCGACCCACAAGGGAGGCTGAGAGTGGATAGTGCGGCTTCGCTGTCCCTGGTCGTTGTCTTCGGGATTATCACGGTGCTGCTTGTGCGGTCACGTGAAGTCCCTTGGTGGGTCGCAGTTCTTATCGGCCTGTTCGGTTTCTACCTGGCTCTCACTCCAGCCGTCTACATGATCGGCGGAATGGTTGATTGGGTGGTGCGAAGGCTGGTCGCTTAGGGGGATTCATGATTTCAAGTTTCCGATGCCCGGCCTGTCGGCGGATCCGCTGGCGGACGATCGGGGGGCGTTTCAGGCGATGCCGTTGCTACAGAGTCCATCGCGACGAAAGGTCATAGGTTGAAGTGAAGTCGGACTCTGAGGGGCAGCGCTCCGTTCTCAGCGGGACGGGGCGCTTTCTCCTCATCTCTGAAGTTGACCGCGATTTGATCCGGCTGGCACAAGATCCCAATTTCGAAAGATGGCTCACGCAGGTACGCCGCACTGGCGGCTGCTCGCATCCTATTCATTTGTCCGGGCGGACTACCAAAGTTGATCCACGTACTGGTGCGGTAATAGCCGACTTTGATACGGCGTCTGAACCGGGAGAACGTATTTTGATCCGTTGTGGAAACCGTCGCCACGAACGGTGTCAGCCCTGCTCATACGTCTTCGCCGGCGACAGCTTTCACCTAATTCGATCAGGGCTCATGGGTGGCAAAGGGGTGCCCATTGAGGTATCTGCGAATCCCATGGTCTTTGTCACGCTAACAGCCCCTTCCTTCGGTGCTGTCCATCGACTCTCTAACGGCGATACCAAATGCGCTTGCCTGGCTGAACACGCGGAGGGAGAAAGCTTGGTAGGGCAACCGATTCACGCTCACTCGTATGACTACAGTGGCCACGCCTTGTGGAACTCACTATCCGGCGAACTCTGGAACCGCACCATACGCAACATGTATAGAGAATGTGCAAGGGTGCAGGGAATTCCAAAAGCACGCCTCAGGGATCATCTGACGTTGAGCTATGCGAAAGTTGCCGAATACCAAAAGAGGGGGGCAATACACTTCCATGCGATCATACGCGCTGACGGGCCTTCCGCATTCGGTCAGGCTCCTCCAGTGTGGATTGCATCTGAATCCTTGACTTCGGCTCTCACGGTTTCCGTTCGTAGGACTGAAATGCAAACTCCATACTCAATGGCGACAGGAGAACATTGTATTCACTGGGGTAATCAAATGGATGTTCACAGTATTGAGAAAGGGGACGGATACGACGGTGCCGCCGTTGCTTCATATGTCGCAAAGTATGTAACAAAGAGCGTCTCTGGAGTGGGCGGTGTAGACCATGCTGTGAAGTCGGCGGAGGAACTCGAATTGCTCCCCGTAACCCCTCATGTGCGCGCCTTGATGGCTGCTTGCCAGCGTCTCGGGAGTGCTCCCGGCCTTGAGGCCCTGCGGCTCAGTGAATGGGCTCATGCGCTCGGCTACCGAGGGCACGTTTTAACGAAGTCCCGGGGGTATTCAACCACCTACAAGGCATTGAGAAAAGCTCGGGAGGATTTCAGGAACCCATCTAATGAAGAAGTGGCGTCCGAGTCTTATGCGTCCTGGCGTTACGTGGGCTCCGGGTATTCGCCGGGGGAAGACGAGATAGCGCGGGGTGTGGCGCAGGATCTAGCTGTCATTCGAGACCTCAAGCGGGATATATGAATCCTGCGCACGCTCGTTGAAGCGGGAGGGGGCGTGTATTCCAACGGAACAGAAGCGGGAGGCAGAAGCGGGGTTTAATGCGGGCGTTAGGAACGGCTCTAAGTGCGTGATCGAATGTGAGGTTGTGATTGTGTCGGAAGACGGAGAGGAGGAGCCTTTCGATTTCGACTTATGGTCTGGTGGTGACGAATGAAGCCGCCCCCCTATCGGCAGGGTGGGCGGCTTCATCTGTGCGGTTCGTGCGAGCTAGAAAACTTCCTTGAAATCATCCTGTGTGATCACAAGGCGGCTTCGCACGTCTTTTGGAATCTGTACCTTCATGTGGATACGGGGGGCCCTTACCTTGGGCACCTTGGTTCGCTTGATCCTGGCGACTACGCCGACACGGCGAAGATCAGCAGCCATGGCTTCGGCGCCTCCTTCGTGCCAGCGTTCCCGGAACGTCTTGCCGTTGTGTACGGCTTCCCAGCGGTCTTCGGTGGACTCCGGCGTCACGGCTTCCAACTCCGCCATAAGCTTGTCCAAGGTCTTCTCCGCCTGCTCCTTGGTGAACCGGGTCTTCACGAAGCGCCCGCCGGGTTCCAGTTCCTTCATGTAGTAGCTGACGGATTCCTCCAACCGCTTCCGCTCCCTGCGGGCCTCCGCGCCCTGGCGGTACTCGCGTGTCATGACGGGCTCCTGGCCCAGTACGCGCAGAACTTCGCCCACCAGCTTGCTGTCAATGTCCGATGGGTTGGGGGCTCCTTGCCCACCTCCCGGGCACTCGTTGCACCGCAGATACGAGTACTCGCGGCCTTTGGTCGTCGTGTTCTGCACGGTCATGTTCGTCTCGCAGTCATCGCAGATGAGCACACCGAGGAACTTGGTTGCCCCGCCGGGCGTGCGGGTCGGCTGCTTCTTCGACTGACGGTCCAGGGCAACCTGAAGATCATCGAACTCTTCATCTGTGAAGACACCGGGGGCAACCCTGATCGGCCTGCCGTCGCTCCCCAGCACGACCCTGGACCGGCGTACCCCGCCGTTCTTGTCCTCTTCTACCCGGTAGCCCATGAGGGCCGGGTTCCTGAGCCGACGCAGCAGCGTGGCGGCCGTCAGGCTTGGGCCGCAGAGTCCAGCGCGAATGAGGACCTTGGCCATGCGCCTTGCAGAAGCGCGACGGTTCCGCATCGCCGCCTTCCGGCACCAACGCAGCGCCTTGACTGCGTCCGGGTCGTGGACAAGTGCGACCTTGCCGTTCTCGTCCCGTGCAGTCATGAAGCCGTAGGCGGGCTTGCCCACCAGCCACTCACTCTGAGTCTTGGTGTAGTCCCAGAGGCTTGTCACGCGGGTGCTGGTGTTTGCGGCCTCGATCTCGGCGATACCGCCGATGATCGTGACCATGATCTTCCCGGCCGTGGTGGTCAGGTCGATCAAGTCGTTCTTGGAGACCAGGTTCTTCCTGTACTTCAGGCTCCAATCGATCATGGTGCTGAGGTCGGTGAGGCGACGTACGAAGCGGTCCAGCTTCCAGAAGAGCAGTACGTCGAATTCCGGTACCCGGTTGTTCAGCCAGTCGCCCAGCTCTTTCCTCTTCCACGGCGGGACCTTCGTGGCGGATACGTTGAGGTCGCTGGCAACTCCCACCACGCGCCAACCACGCTCCCTCGCCAACACACGGAGGTCGAGTTCCTGCCGGACGGGAGAGGTGGTGTCGTCGGTCAGTACCGACAGCCGTACAGAGATCAGCACCCGGGGTGAGTCGTCGGGTAAGAGTGCTTCAGCCTCCTTCAGTTCCTCCAAGAGGCGCAGATCTGCCGCTGTCCACTCGGTCTCGACGCCGTACTTCTGCTGGTCCGCTGCGGTGCGCGTTCGCGTTCGTTTTCCCATGGCACAAGACGGTAGATAGATTTAGGGCTGTGTCCATATGCCCGCAGATGGACACCAGCATCCAGATCGGCCCGACCGGCAAGAAACTCCTCCCGCTGAGCGTGGTCAAGTAGCGCCTGCGGTACGAAAGCTGACACAGGGCCCGGCCCGGGGCGACACCCCGGGCCGGGCCTTCGCCGCAGCCACGCCGCAGTGAACACCCCGGTACGGGATCCGAACGGACCGCTGACGCGTCCTGGAGGGGAAGCGGCGCGGGAAACAACGGGGAGGACCGGGATGGATCTTGAGAAGCGGCCACCGCAGCAGCCCGAGCGGCAGGGGCAGCCCCCGGCGTACCAGGAAGGCTGTCTGACCGCGTTCATCAGGATCCCGGTGCGCCTCGTGGTCCTGGTCGTCGTCATCCCCGTACGAGTGGTGTGGGACGTGCTGCGCGGCGGTGTGGAACTGCTGCGGCGGGGAGTGCCCGCGCTGGGCCGGGCCGTGTTCGCCGACTTCCCCAAGTGGATCTACGAGACGCTGCTCACACCCGTGGGACACGGGACGCGGTGGCTCGCCCGCGCCCTCTTCGTCACTCCGTGGGCGGCACTGTGGCGGCATGTGGTCGCACCCGCCGCCGGATGGCTCTACGCCAGCCTGCTGAGCCCGCTCGGGCGGGGGCTGCGGTGGCTCGCACGGAACCTCGGGGCCGGGATCGCGGCACTCGGGCGCGGGCTGTGGGCCGGGGTCGTGTGGATCGTCATGACCCTCGGAGTCACACCGGTGGTGTGGCTCTACGGCACGGTGCTGACCCCGGTGGGGCACGGGCTGCGGTGGCTGGCGCGGAACCTGGGCGCCGGGATCGCCGTCGCCGCGCGGGGTGTGTGGGCGGCCGTGGTGTGGTGCGTGGCGACGTTGCTGGTGCTGCCGGTGAGGGCTGTGTACCGGTACGTGCTGACCCCGGTGGGGCATGGGCTGTGGTGGCTGGCGCGGAACCTCGCGGCCGGGATCGCGGCCGGGGCGCGGGGAGTGTGGGCCGCTCTGAGGTGGTGCGGGCGGACGTTGATCGTGGCGCCGCTGGTGTGGACGTACCGCCAGGTGCTCGCTCCCGTCGGGCGTGGCATCTCGTGGGCGGTACGGGGCTTCGGACGTGCCGTGGCGTGGTGTGTGCGGACGCTGCTGGTGGGGCCCTTGGTCTGGCTGGGCAAGGAGTTGGTGGCCGCGCTGAAGATCTGCTGGCAGGTCGCCGGGTATGTGTCCCGGGCGCTGGGGCGGGGCGTGAAGTGGGTGTTGTGGAATGCGCTCGGCCGCCCGGTGCGCGGCGTCTACCGGAGCGTGCTCACCCCGGTCGGGCACTGGCTGCGCGACGGCGTCCTGCGCCCCTTCGGGCGAGCGGTCGCCGGCACGGGCCGGGCCGTCCGTACGGCGGGCCGCACGGCCCGTGAAGCCGTCCGTGCGGCGCGGCAGTCGGCCCGCGCCGCCCTCCGTGAGGCCCGCGCCTCGCTGCGGGCCGCACGCAAGGACGCCTGGCGAAGCCTGGTGGGCGGGGCCCCGGCGCCGGCCCCGCAGCAGCCGGCGCGGGTGGCGACGTTGGCACCGATGGCGTCGGCGGAGGCGGCCCCGGTGGTGGAACCGGCCACCAAGCCGGCCCTGGTCAAGGAAGCCTGACCACGTATCCACACGTCAGCACGCCACCCAACGCGAGCCCCCGCCACCCACCCGGGAACCATGCGCGCCCCCGGCGCGTACTCTGGGTAGTACAACGACTGCCCCCGGCGCGGCACCCGGACCCGAGATCTCCCAGCGGAGCACTACCGCAGGGGTGAACCGGACGGAATCGAGAGCCGCACGGGGTCACCCACAGGCCTGTGGGCGCGCGGAAGACGCGCCGCCCCGCACCGAGGAGAAGAACCACTGGGCAAGCGACAGCCCGAAGGCCCGCCGCCCGCACCGGCGGTGCAGCGCATCCGACTGCGCTACACCAAGCGCGGCCGCCTCCGGTTCACCAGCCACCGTGACTTCCAGCGCGCCTTCGAGCGGGCCCTGCGCCGAGCCGAGGTGCCCATGGCGTACTCGGCCGGCTTCACCCCGCACCCCAAGGTCAGCTACGCCAACGCGGCCCCCACCGGCACCGGCTCCGAGGCCGAGTACCTGGAGATCGCCCTCACCGCGCACCGCGACCCCGCGCCACTGCGCCGACTGCTCGACGAGTCGATGCCCGACGGCCTCGACATCATCGACGCCGTCGAGTCCCGTACGTCGGGGCTCGCCGACCGGCTGACCGCCTCCGTCTGGGAGCTTCGCCTGGGCGGCGTCACGGAGGAGGAAGCGGCCAGGGCCGTGGACGTCTTCCTGGCCGCCGAGACCGTCGAGGTCCAGCGGCGCACCAAGAACGGCATGCGCAGCTTCGACGCCCGCGAGGCCGTCGTCGAGATGACAGCGGTCCCCGCGGCGGACGCACAGGACGCCGGCGATAGGCCGGTGGCGGAGCCCTGTGCGATACTGCGGCTGGTAGTGCGGCACATGACACCCGCCGTACGACCCGACGACGTCCTTTCCGGTCTCCACGCTGTGGCCGACCTCGCGCCGCCGGTCCCCGCAGCGGTGACCAGGCTGGCGCAGGGGCTTCTCGACGAGGAGTCCGGAACGGTGACCGACCCGCTCGCGCCCGACCGCGAGGCGGCGACGGCAGGCTCTACCACAGCCCCCGCACCCGCCACCGCGAAGGCGCCGGAAGGTTCCGGTTCCGCCTGAGGACGGCCGTCACCGCGCAGCCCTGGCACCCGGGAGCCACCTGGGTCGGGACGCGCACCTAACCGGACTTTCGCCAGGCCGCATGCCATGAGGCAGACGGAACCGGCGAGTTGGACAACAGCTCCCGTGCGGCGCCCGCGCCCCGGACGGTGGCCCCGCGCATCACTGCGCGAGGGCCGCGGCCGGACCGGATTCAGGCG
This sequence comes from Streptomyces sp. NPDC051561, assembly GCF_044454195.1. Classification (NCBI taxonomy): domain Bacteria; kingdom Bacillati; phylum Actinomycetota; class Actinomycetes; order Kitasatosporales; family Streptomycetaceae; genus Streptomyces; species Streptomyces sp. NPDC051561. The sequence continues at coordinate 333,016 of NZ_JBITDM010000006.1, forward strand.
CGGCGCCCGGGAGCGTGACGGGAGAACCCCGCATGCTTGAGCCGATCGAACCCGCTGAGGCCGAGAAGAACGCTTCGCCCAGCGACACACTGCCGCCGCGCCGCAGGCGCCGCGCGGCCTCGCGTCCCGCCGGGCCCCCCGGCGCGACCCCGCAGCAGGACCAGCCGGACCCGTCGGATGCCGCCAAGACCGTAGAGGCCGCGGCTCCGGCCATACCGGCCGGAGAGGGTGCCGTGAGCGACACCACTGACCAGACGAACAGCACCAACGAAGAGCCGGCCGCCCCGGCGCGCCCGCGCCGCCGTGCGGTGCGCAAGGCGACCGCCCCGGCGGGCTCGCCCGCACCGGTCGCCGAGAGCGCCGCCACCGGGAGCGCTGCCCCCGCGACCGCGGCGGCTGAGGCCGTGGAGGCCCCGGCCGCCGAGGAGACCCCGGCGCCGCGTACCCGCCGTCGTGCGGTACGCAAGGCGACGGCACCCGCGGGTGCGCCCGCGGAGGCAGAGGCGGCCGCCCCCGCCGAGGAGGCGCCGGCCGCCGAGAGCGCTGCTCCGGTACGTCGCCGGGCTTCGCGCAAGGCGACCGCCCCGGCGGGTGCGCCCGCCGCCGAGGCCGCTCCGGTGGCCGAGCCCGCCGCCGAGGCCGTGGAGGCCCCGGCCGCCGAGGAGACCCCGGCGCCGCGCGCCCGCCGTCGCGCGGTGCGCAAGACGGCCGCTCCGGCTGTGGAGGCCGTGGCCGCGGAAGCTGTGGCTCCGGCCGAGGCACCGGCCGAGCCCGTCGCCGTACGGGAAGAAGCGCCCCGGGACGAGGAGCCGGCCGCTCCGGCGCCGCGTGCCCGTCGTCGGGCGACCCGGAAGGCGACCGCCCCGGCGGGCTCGCCCGCTCCGGCCGCCGAGGTCGTCGCGGAGGCACCGGCCGCCGTGGAGGCTCCGGTCGAATCCGACGCCGCAGCGCAGACGGCCGAGCCCGTCGCCGTCACGCAGACGGAGGAAGAAGCGGCCGCTCCGGCGCCGCGCTCGCGTCGTCGTGCCGTGCGCAAGGCCACTGCTCCGGCGGGTGCCCCGGCCGCCGCCGAGGAGATCGTGGCCGAGCCGGCCGTCGCCGTCGCGGAGCCGGTCGTACAGGCCGAACCCGCGCAGACCGAACCCGCGCAGACCGAGGACGAGGCGCCGCGTGGGCGCAACCGTCGCCGGGCGAGCCGTCCGGCCGCCACCCCGAAGTTCACCGCCGAGCCGGCCGCCGCTGCCGAGCCGGAGACGCCCTCCGCGGGTTCCGCGAAGAAGAAGGACGAGGCCCCCGCGCCGCGTTCGCGCCGTCGGGCCGAGCGTCCGGCCGTCGCCGTGTTCCAGGCGCCGGTGTTCTCCGAGCCGATGTTCCAGACGCCGGAGACCGCCGCCATGGCCGCGGTCGCGCCGGTCGAGGAGCCGGAGGAGGACGAGGAGACCGAGTCGGTCGTCGAGGCTCCGGTCCAGGAGGCCGCCGAGCCCGCGCAGTCCGGCGGCCGACGTCGCCGTCGCCGCCGCGGCGAGCAGGCCGAGGACGCGCAGCCGCGCCGCCACGAGGCCCCCGTACCGGAAGAGGCCGTGCAGGAGGAGGCCGACGAGGACTCCGAGCAGGGCCACGAGAGCCACGAGGAGTCCGAGGACGCCGACGACCGCAGGGCGCGCCGTCGCCGTCGCGGTGGCCGCCGCCGTCGCCGGGGCGAGCCCCTCGACGAGCACGACAACGACCCCCAGGACGACTCCGCCGAGCAGCCCGCCGCCGCTCAGGAGTCCGATGAGGACGACTCCGACGACCACGACGACGAGCACCAGGGCGGTGGCTCCTCCAGCAGCCGCCGTCGCCGTCGCCGTCGCCGTCGCAGCGGTGACTCGGGCCACGACGAGGCCGTGAACGGTGGCTCCGACGACCCCGAGCGCACCGTCGTCAAGGTCCGCGAGCCCCGCAAGAAGGAGGCCGCCGCCGAGCGCGAGCCCGGCACCGGCTTCGACGAGGTCCAGTCCATCAAGGGCTCGACCCGTATGGAGGCCAAGAAGCAGCGTCGCCGCGAGGGCCGCGAGCAGGGCCGCCGCCGCGTCCCGATCATCACCGAGGCCGAGTTCCTGGCCCGCCGCGAGGCCGTCGAGCGCGTCATGGTCGTCCGCCAGAACGGCGAGCGCACCCAGATCGGCGTCCTTGAGGACAACATCCTGGTCGAGCACTACGTCAACAAGGAGCAGTCGACGTCCTACGTCGGCAACGTCTACCTCGGCAAGGTGCAGAACGTCCTCCCGTCCATGGAGGCCGCGTTCATCGACATCGGCAAGGGCCGCAACGCCGTCCTGTACGCCGGTGAGGTCAACTTCGAGGCGCTCGGCATGGCCCACGGGCCGCGCCGCATCGAGACCGCCCTCAAGTCCGGCCAGTCGGTCCTGGTGCAGGTCACCAAGGACCCGATCGGCCACAAGGGTGCGCGTCTGACCAGCCAGGTCTCGCTGCCGGGCCGTTACCTCGTGTACGTCCCCGAGGGCTCGATGACCGGCATCAGCCGCAAGCTCCCGGACACCGAGCGCGCCCGGCTGAAGACCATCCTCAAGAAGATCGTCCCCGAGGACGCCGGCGTCATCGTGCGCACGGCCGCCGAGGGCGCGAGCGAGGACGAACTGCGCCGCGACGTCGAGCGTCTGCAGGCCCAGTGGGAGGACATCCAGAAGAAGGCGAAGAGCAACACGGCGACCAACGCGCCGACGCTGCTCTACGGCGAGCCGGACATGACCGTCCGCGTCGTCCGCGACATCTTCAACGAGGACTTCTCCAAGGTCATCGTCAGCGGTGACGAGGCGTGGGAGACGATCTACGGTTACGTCGCCCATGTCGCCCCGGACCTCACGGACCGGCTGAAGCGCTGGACCTCCGAGGTCGACGTCTTCGCGACGTACCGCATCGACGAGCAGCTGATGAAGGCGCTGGACCGCAAGGTCTACCTGCCGTCCGGCGGTTCGCTGGTGATCGACAAGACCGAGGCGATGATCGTCGTCGACGTCAACACCGGGAAGTTCACCGGTCAGGGCGGCAACCTCGAAGAGACCGTCACGAAGAACAACCTCGAAGCGGCCGAGGAGATCGTGCGACAGCTGCGGCTGCGCGACCTCGGCGGCATCGTCGTCATCGACTTCATCGACATGGTCCTGGAGAACAACCGGGACCTGGTGCTCAGGCGTCTCCTGGAGTGCCTGGGCCGTGACCGCACCAAGCACCAGGTGGCCGAGGTCACCTCGCTGGGTCTGGTCCAGATGACCCGCAAGCGGGTCGGCCAGGGCCTCCTGGAGTCCTTCTCCGAGACCTGCGTCCACTGCAACGGGCGCGGCGTCATCGTCCACATGGAGCAGCCCACCGCCACCGGCGGGGGCGGCGGCTCCAAGCGTGCGAAGAAGCGCGGCAAGGGCGGCAACGGAGGCGACCAGGAACAGGGTCACGAGCACGAGCACGCCCACGACCATGACCACGGTCAGGACGAGGACGCGCACGAGACCGAGGCGGAGGTCGCCGCGGAGGTGGCCGCGCCGATCGCGCTGCCGTCGCCCGAGTTCGTACCGGACGAGGACCTGTACAGCAGCGCCTTCGAGGCCGAGGCGGCCGCATCGCGCGGTGGCCGTGGGCGTCGTCGCTCCCGCAAGGCGTCGGCCCCGGCCGGTGCGCCGCGCGGCAAGACCTCGCCTGCCGACTACATCGAGCACGCGTCGCCGATGAAGGGGAGGGGTGCCGAGGCGGCCGAGGCCGAGCCGGTGGCAGTGGTCGAGGCGGCCGCGGTCGTCGACACTCCTGCTCCGGTCGAGGCTGTTGAGGTTGTCGCCGAGGTTGCCGAGGCCGTCCGGCCCGCGGAGGCCGTCGGGGCCGAGGCCGTGGTGGCCGCGCCGCGCGGTCGTCGCCGGGCCACTCGCAAGGCGTCGGCCCCGGCCGGTTCGCCGAAGAGTGCCGAGGCGCCCGCCGCCGCGGTGACCGTGGTGGAGGAGGCGGCTCCGGCTGCCGGGTCCGCCGAGGTCAAGGCTGCTGAGCCGGTGGCTGCCGAAGCGCCGGCCGACGCACCCGCCGAGGCCCCGGCCCAGGCGCCGGTCGAGGCACCCGCCGAGGCCGCTCCGCCGCGGGCCCGCCGCAGGGCGACCCGTAAGGCGACCGCACCCGCGGGTTCGCCCGCCGGGTCGGTCGAGGCTGCTGTGCTCGTCGTGGAGTCCACGCCGGCGCCGGCCCCGACTGCCGAGGCGGACACCGCCGCCGAGGCAGCGGCACCCGAGGGTGACCAAGCTCCGGCACCGGCCAAGAAGACGGCACGCAAGACCGCCGCCAAGAAGGCCGCACCGGCGAAGAAGGCCGCCGCCAAGAAGACGACGACGGCCAAGAAGACCGCAGCGAAGAAGACCGCCACCAAGACGGCTTCCAAGACGGCGGCGAAGAAGACCGCGAAGAAGACGGCCGCGGCGGAGCAGTCCACGCCGTCCGTGACCGCTCCCGCGCAGGACTGACGCACCGAGCAGCACCAGCGGTAACCGAGCAGCACCAGCGGTACCAGCAGTACCCGTGTGATCTGCGGAGTCCGGTCCAGGCCGGAACCGGGGTGGCCAGTGCCCGAACCAAGGCGCTGGCCACCTCGGTGTCCGCGGGCATCACAGGGGTCCTGGAGCACCACTTGCTTTTCCGTACCCCTCAGGCCCAACCGCCCCTCAGGCCGGACGGCCGCGAAATGTCCCTGAACGACGGAGAGTTCGTAATCCCATGAGCAACAACGCCACCCCCCGTCCCATACGTAAGGCCGTCATCCCGGCCGCGGGACTCGGCACCCGCTTCCTTCCCGCCACCAAGGCGACGCCCAAGGAGATGCTGCCGGTCGTCGACAAGCCGGCCATCCAGTACGTGGTCGAGGAAGCGGCCGGGGCGGGACTCTCCGACGTACTCATGATCACCGGTCGTAACAAGCGCGCTCTCGAAGACCACTTCGACCGCAACTACGAACTGGAGTCCGCCCTCACCAAGAAGGGTGACGCCGACCGCCTCGCCCGGGTGCAGGAGTCCAGCGACCTCGCGACCATGCACTACGTCCGCCAGGGCGACCCGCGCGGCCTCGGCCACGCCGTCCTGTGCGCCGCCCCGCACGTCGGCAACGAGGCGTTCGCCGTCCTCCTCGGCGACGACCTGATCGACCCCCGCGACCCGCTGCTCGCCCGCATGGTCGAGGTTCAGCAGACGTACGGCGGCAGCGTCGTCGCGCTGATGGAGGTCGACCCGGAGCAGATCCACCTGTACGGCTGCGCGGCCGTCGAGACCACCGCCGACGGCGACGTCGTGAAGATCACCGGCCTGGTCGAGAAGCCCGCCACCGCGGAGGCCCCCAGCAACCTGGCGATCATCGGCCGTTACGTCCTGGACCCGGCGGTCTTCGACGTCCTGCGCCACACCGCCCCCGGGCGCGGCAACGAGATCCAGCTCACCGACGCACTCCAGACGATGGCGGCCGACGAGAAGGTCGGCGGCCCGGTGCACGGCGTCGTCTTCAAGGGCCGCCGCTACGACACCGGCGACCGCGGCGACTACCTGAAGGCCATCGTCCGCCTCGCCGCCGAGCGCGAGGACCTGGGCCCGGACTTCAAGTCGTGGCTGCGCGGCTACGTCGCGGAGGAGATGTAGACCTCAACAGGTCTGTCTTCCCCTCCCTTTTCCACCACCGCACCACCACCGCACCACCCCCGCTCGACCTGCTCGAAGGAGAACCTCATGATCGGCCTGGTACTGGCGGCCGGCGCCGGACGGCGTCTGCGTCCCTACACCGACACGCTGCCCAAGGCGCTCGTCCCCGTCGACGGCGAGACCACCGTCCTGGACCTCACCCTGGGCAACTTCGCCAAGGTCGGCCTGACCGAGGTCGCGATCGTCGTCGGCTACCGCAAGGAAGCCGTCTACGCCCGCCAGGCCGAGCTGGAGTCGAAGTACGGCGTGAAGCTCACGCTCATCGACAACGACAAGGCCGAGGAGTGGAACAACGCCTACTCCCTGTGGTGCGCCCGTGAGGTCCTCAAGCAGGGCGTCATCCTCGCCAACGGCGACACCGTGCACCCGGTGTCCGTCGAGGAGACCCTGCTCGCCGCGCGCGGCAAGGGCCAGCAGATCATCCTCGCCCTCGACACGGTGAAGAACCTCGCCGACGAGGAGATGAAGGTCATCACCGACGAGTCCGGCGCGGTGCAGAAGATCACCAAGCTGATGGACCCGTCGACCGCATCCGGCGAGTACATCGGCGTCACGCTGATCGAGCCGGAGGCCGCCGAGGCCCTCGCCGACGCGCTGCGGACCACCTTCGAGCGGGACCCCGACCTCTACTACGAGGACGGCTACCAGGAGCTCGTCAACCGCGGTCTGCGCATCGACGTGGCCCCGATCGGCGACCTCAAGTGGGTCGAGATCGACAACCACGACGACCTGGCCAAGGGCCGGGAAATCGCGTGCCTGTACTGACTCGGCTGATCCCCTCGCCGGTGGCCGTCGACATCTCCAGGGGCGCCCTGGACGATCTCGCCGGCCTCCTGGCGGACCAGCGGATCTCCGGCTCGGGCAAGCTGGCCATCGCCATCAGCGGCGGGTCGGGACGGGTGCTGAAGGAGAAACTGGCACCCGTCCTGCCCGACGCCGACTGGTACCCGGTCACCGCCGGCACCATCGACGCGGCGGTCGCGCTCGCCGAGGAGATGAAGGGCCGCAAACGGTACGACGCCGTGGTCGGCCTCGGCGGCGGCAAGATCATCGACGTCGCGAAGTACGCGGCGGCGCGGATCGGCCTGCCCATGGTCGCCGTCGCGACGAACCTGTCGCACGACGGCCTGTGCTCCCCGGTGTCCATCCTGGACAACGACAACGGGCGCGGCTCGTACGGCGTCCCCACGCCGATCGCGATGCTCATCGACCTCGACGTCATCCGCGAGGCGCCGGCCCGTTTCGTACGCTCGGGAATCGGCGACGCACTGTCCAACATCTCGGCGGTGGCCGACTGGGAGCTGTCCCACCGGGTCAACGGCGAGAAGGTGGACGGGCTCGCGGCGGCCATGGCGCGGCAGGCCGGTGAAGCCGTGCTGCGCCACCCCGGCAACGTCACCCAGGACGCGTTCCTCACCGTGCTCTCCGAGGCGCTCGTCCTGTCCGGCATCTCCATGTCGATCAGCGGCGACACCCGGCCCTCGTCGGGCGCCTGCCACGAGATCAGCCACGCCTTCGACCTGCTGTTCCCGGAGCGCTCCGCGCTGCACGGCGAGCAGGTCGGCATCGGCGCGGTCTTCGCGATGCACCTGCGCGGGGCGCACGAGGAGGCCGGGCTGTTCGCGGACGTACTGCGCCGGCACGAGCTGCCGGTGCTGCCCGGCGACATCGGCTTCACCGTCGACGAATTCGTCCAGGCAGTGACGTACGCACCGCAGACCCGCCCGGGACGCTTCACCATCCTGGAACACCTGGACCTCTCCGAGGACGGCATCAGGGACGCCTACAGCACCCTGGTGAAGTCGATCGGCGAGTCCACTGGACAACCGGGCACCGCCCCCAGCCCGGTTTGACCGGGCCGGGCAAGGTCCCGTAACTTTGACCGTCGGCGTCTTTTAGTGCGCCAAACCCCTGAGCAACCCCCTCCCGGACCGTATTTCTCGCGAGTTTCCTCGCGAGAACACGCACGGGAGAGGCCGCTCGTCCTGTTTCACGCCGGAAGCGGCTGGCATCAGGGGTCCCGTCTTCGAGTGAGAGTGAGATCCGCGTGTACGCCATCGTGCGCAGCGGTGGTCGCCAGCACAAGGTTGCTGTCGACGACATCGTTGAGGTTGACAAGATTTCCACTGCCAAGGTTGGCGACACGGTCGAGCTTTCGACTCTGCTCGTTGTCGACGGCGACTCCGTCACCAGCGACCCGTGGGTCCTGGCCGGGATCAAGGTCACGGCCGAGGTCGTGGACCACCACAAGGGCGAGAAGATCGACATTCTCCGCTACAAGAACAAGACCGGCTACCGCCGTCGCCAGGGTCACCGCCAGCAGTACACGGCGATCAAGGTCACCGGTATCCCCACGGCTGCGAAGTAAAGGGACTGAGACATGGCACACAAGAAGGGCGCATCGTCCACTCGGAACGGTCGCGACTCCAATGCCCAGCGGCTCGGCGTGAAGCGCTTCGGCGGTCAGGCCGTCAACGCCGGTGAGATCCTGGTCCGCCAGCGCGGCACCCACTTCCACCCGGGCACGGGCGTCGGCCGTGGTGGCGACGACACGCTGTTCGCCCTCGCCGCCGGTGCGGTCGAGTTCGGCACGCACCGTGGTCGCAAGGTCGTGAACATCGTTCCGATCGCCGGCTGAACAAGCCAGCGATCACAAGGAACTCCCTGAAAAGGGAGTCCTGAGCGATACACAGCACGTTCCGAGGGCGGACGCACTTCCCGGTTGAGGGAAGCGTGTCCGCCCTCGGCGTGTTACGTATGTAGACATTCCGCATTACTTGTACTGGAGGACACCCATGACCACCTTCGTGGACCGCGTCGAACTGCATGTCGCCGCGGGTAACGGAGGCCACGGCTGCGCCTCCGTACACCGTGAGAAGTTCAAGCCGCTCGGTGGACCCGACGGCGGCAACGGCGGCCGTGGCGGCGACATCACGCTGGTCGTCGACCAGTCCGTGACCACGCTGCTCGACTATCACCACAGCCCGCACCGCAAGGCCACCAACGGCCAGCCCGGCGCCGGTGACAACCGCTCCGGCAAGGACGGAACGGACCTCGTCCTGCCCGTGCCGGACGGCACCGTCGTCCTCGACAAGGACGGCAACGTCCTCGCGGACATGGTCGGCCACGGCACCACCTTCGTCGCCGGTGAGGGCGGCCGCGGCGGCCTCGGCAACCTGGCCCTGTCCTCGGCCCGCCGCAAGGCCCCCGGCTTCGCGCTGCTCGGCGAGGCCGGCAAGTCCCGCGACATCGTCCTGGAGCTCAAGACCGTCGCCGACGTGGCCCTGGTGGGCTACCCGAGCGCGGGCAAGTCCTCGCTGATCTCGGTGCTCTCCTCGGCCAAGCCGAAGATCGCGGACTACCCGTTCACCACGCTGGTCCCCAACCTCGGTGTCGTCACCGCGGGCTCGACCGTCTACACCATCGCCGACGTCCCGGGCCTGATCCCCGGCGCCAGCGAGGGCCGCGGCCTGGGCCTGGAGTTCCTGCGGCACGTCGAGCGCTGCTCGGTCCTCGTGCACGTCCTGGACACCGCGACCCTGGAGTCCGACCGCGACCCGCTCTCCGACCTCGACGTCATCGAGAAGGAGCTCAAGCTGTACGGCGGCCTGGACGACCGGCCCCGCCTCGTCGTCCTCAACAAGGTCGACATCCCGGACGGCCAGGACCTCGCGGACATGATCCGCCCGGACCTCGAAGCCCGCGGCTACAAGGTGTTCGAAGTGTCCGCCGTGTCCCGCACCGGCCTGAAGGAACTCTCCTTCGCCCTGGCCCAGGGCATCGCCAAGATGCGCGCCCGCAAGCCCCAGGAAGAGGCGACCCGCGTCGTCATCCGCCCCAAGGCGGTCGACGACAGCGGTTTCACCGTCACCAAGGACGAGGTAGACAATGTCTACCGGGTGCGCGGCGAGAAGCCGGAGCGCTGGGTGCAGCAGACCGACTTCAGCAACGACGAAGCTGTCGGCTACCTCGCCGACCGCCTCAGCCGCCTCGGCGTCGAGACCCAGCTGATGAAGGCCGGTGCCCGCGCGGGCGACGCCGTCGCCATCGGCTCCGACGAGAACTCGGTCGTCTTCGACTGGGAGCCGACCGTGATGGCCGGCGCCGAAATGCTCGGCCGCCGTGGCGAGGACCACCGACTCGACGAGCCGCGCCCCGCCGCCACCCGCCGCAAGGACCGGGACGCCGAGCGTGACAACTCGCAGAAGGAATACGACGAGTTCAAGCCCTTCTAGGCGCTTGACGTCGCTTTCGCCTTCTACGGTGAGTGACTGAAGAGAGAGGGGGCCCGCCCAGGGCCCCCTTTTTCGGATTTCCGGGCACAGCCGCCAGGATGGAGGCTGCACACGACACAACCCTTGGGAGCGACCCGGTGGAACCGGTGGGACGAATCAGCGTCATCGTCATCGTCTTCAACGACGCACAGCAGGTGGCCACCGCCGTCAACTCCGCGCTCGCCCAGGGCGACGCCGTCGGCGAGGTGATCGTCGTCAACGACGCCTCCACCGACGGCACCAGGGAAGCCGTCGACGCCCTCGCGGCACAACACCCCCGTGTCCGCCCCCTGCACCGCACCGACAACAGCGGCGGCTGCGGCACCCCCCGCAACGACGGCATCGCCGCCGCCGCACACCCGTACGTGATGTTCCTCGACAGCGACGACATCTACCCGGCGGGCGCCGCCGACGCCCTGCTCGCCGCCGCCGACGGCGTCGACCTGGTCGCCGGCCAGTGCGTACGCCGCGAAATCCCCGAGGGCCGTGACACGGTCTGGGCCCCCGCCCTCTACGACCCCACCGCGGGCGCCACCCTCCCCGGCACCACCCTGGACGGCCTCGGCGACCACCCCGAGTTCCTCCTCGACACCCTCAGTGTCAACAAGCTCTACCGGCGCGACTTCCTCATCGAGCACGCCGCCCGCTTCCCCGACGGCGCCTTCCACTACGAGGACTTCGTCTACACCGCCCAGGTGTACGCCGCCGCCCCCCGCATCGCCGTCATCGCCACCCCCGTCTACATCTGGCACGTACGCCGCGACGCCGCCACCCTCTCCATCTCGCTGCGCCGCGCCACCATCGCCAACTGGGAACACCGCGTCGAGGCCCACCGCCGCGTCGTCGAAACCTTCCGCAAGGCCGGCTCCGAGCCGCTCGCACTCGCCGCGCAGACCAAGTTCCTCAACTACGACCTGCCCATGTACACCCGCGAACTGCCACAGCGCAGCGCCGAGTACCGGGCCGACTGGTGGACCGCCACCCGCGCCCACCTCACCGGCTTCGACCCGCAGGCGTACGCCGCCGCCGAAGCCCCCTCGCGCTGGCTGGCCCGCGCCCTGCTCGCCTGGGAAGCCCCCGTCGAGCTGGAACGTATCGTGGCGCTCGCCGCCCAGCCGCCCCGGCTGCTGCCGCCCTCGTACACGGAAGAGGGAACTCCGCTGCTGGCGGCGGGCGTTCCCCCCGTCGAACTGGACGGTCTGGCGGAACTGCCGCCGCAGAAACTTCCGTTGACCGTCGACGGGACACTCACCCTGGGCTCCCCGCTCACCCTCGGCCTGACGGTACGTGAACTGCACGGCCTGCTCGGCCCGTTGGAGCCCGTACGGCTGTTGCTGCGACTGGTGGACCAGCGGAGCGCGCACCGGACCGTGGAACAGGAGGCGGCCCTGCGGGCGAACGCGGGCGACTCCTGGAGCGCCGGATTCTCCGTACGGGCACGGGACTTGGCGGACCGCGAGAAACTGACCGCCTGGCGGGTACAGGCGGAGGTGGTGTGCGCCGAAGGGACCCGCATCCCGGCGGAGGTACGGGCGGCTTCCACATCCGTGGCCCGCAGGGGTGTCGTCATGGGCGCCGGGCTGCCACTGCTCGTACAGGCGCATGTGACGCCCCGCCGCGCGCTGACGGTACGGGTGGTCGGCGGCGTTCAGGGACTTCAGGACGTGCTGGGCCGCCGGATCAAGCGGCTGGTGCGCAAGTAGAGGTACGCACACGAAGCGGGCCCCCTTCGCGGTCGCGCGGAGGGGGCCCGCATTCACTGGCGGCGGAGCCGGGTCACCGGGAGCTGCGGGGGCCCCCGAAGAAACGGTCCGCGATCTGCGCGGCGGCTGTGCCGTGGTCGTACTCGCCGTACTTGTCCACGAACTCCTTCACCTGCGGGCCGTACTGCGCACGCACCCCGTCCAGGTCCTCCAGTACCGCGAACAGCCCGTCCTCGTCCCGGGGCACCGGGCCCGGCGCCGTTTCGAGCAGGTTGAAGTACGTACCGCGGATGTCCTTGGAGTACTCGTCCCAGTCGTACGCGAAGAAGATCATCGGTCGTTGCAGCAGCGCGTAGTCGAACATCACGGAGGAGTAGTCCGTGATCAGCACGTCCGAAGCGAGCAGCAGCGGGGTGATGTCCGGCTCTTCCGAGACATTGATGACCCGGCCCGCCATCGCCGGCGGCAGCGACACCTGGTTGAGGTAGTGCGTGCGCACCAGCAGCGTGAACCTGTCGCCGAAGCGCTCCGCCAGCTCCTCGATGGAGAAGGGGAACTCGAACTTCTGCACCTTGCCCTGCGCGTTGGCACGGAACGTCGGCGCGTACAGCACCACCGGCAGACCCGGACGGATCCCGAGCCGCTCCTTGAGCGCCTTCACCTCGGCGGTGTCCTCCGTCGCGTCCCGGCCCGCCACCAGGGCGTCGTTGCGCGGGTAACCGACCCGCAGCAGCTTGCTCTCCGGCAGCCGATAGGCACGCGCCAGGGTCCGCACATCGTGCTCGGTACGCACCACGAAGTGGTCGAACCGGTCCAGCGAGGTCTGGTACGCCGCCTGCTCACCCTCCGACATCAACCGGTGGCTGGGCTCGTCGAAGCCCATCCGCTTGAGCGCCGAACCGTGCCAGGTCTGGATGTACGTCGTCTCCGCACGCTTCTTCAGCTTCAGCGGGAAGCCCTGGTTGTCGACCCAGAACTCGGCCTGCGCGAGCGCCCGCAGATACTTCCACGACCACCGCTGGACCAGCTCGACGTCCTCCGGGAACCCCTTCGGCTTCGCCCCGGCGTACGACCAGATCGCGTGGATCGGTGCACCGCGGCGCTTCAGCTCCTCGTAGATCGCCCGCGGGCTGTCGCTGTACTGCTTGCCGAGGTGGCTCTCGAAGACGACCGTGCCCTTGCGGATCGGCAGCGCCTTCACCATCCGGTGATAGCCGTCGATCTTGCGCGGACCTGAATTGAGGTCCTTGCGCACGTCACGTGCCTTGCGGTACGTGGACTTGGCGATCCGCGCGGGCAGGCTGTCCATGTTGTTCTGGATCAGCGCACGGGTCTTCTGGGCCGCCGCACTGTGCTGCACGATGTGGAACGCCAGGTGGCCGCGCCCGGAGACCTCTGCCTCTATGCGGTCGCCCGCCAGCCGGGTCAGCCGGGGCCGCACCGTGATGATGCCGGTCCGCTCGATGTCCGTCTGGCCGACGGTGACCGCGCTGACGGTGGTCTTCCCGTCCACCTTCAGATGCATCCGCAGGTTCCAGACATCGTCCACGATGCCCAGCGGGCGCAGCTCCTTGGCGAGCGGCAGGGTGGCCTCCCAGCGCACCCGGTCGCCGTCCAGCCGCACCTCGTGGACGGGGAAGCGGAACGTCTGCAAACTCTTGCGGCGCGCCTTGAGGACGATCTCGGCGGACAGCTTCGCGCCCGGCTCGATCTTTCCCAGCGGGTTGATCACCTCGCCGCCGAGGACGACGTCCGCGGAATGCTCGGTGTACGCGGTCAGGCTGTTGCGCAGGTCCAGCTTCTCGACCGGCCTGGTGTGGTAGCCGAGGTCGGTCACATCCAGCAGTGCGCGGGCGTGCGGATCCTCCAGGTGCTCCTCGCACCAGTAGATCCGGCCGTCCTTCTCCACCAGCGGCACCGCGAGCTTGCTCCGGTTCAGGAGCATGTCGATCGCGGGCATCAGGTTGTCCCAGTCCTCCTGGAGCAGGAGGTACGCGCAGATGGCGTGGGCCGGGTGCAGTTCGTTGTACGCCTCGGGGGCGAAGGACTGGACGTAACTGCGGGCCATCTCGGCGAAGGCGTGCCGGTACTCGTCGTCCAGGAACGGCAGTTCGCGCAAGTAGAGGACGAGGTCGTGCTTCAAGAACTTGATGTCCTTGTGCAGCTTCAGCGCGTCCATACCGCGAGCGGTGAGAATTTCGTCGATCCGGCGGTGAATCTCCACCCGGTCCGCGAAATTGTTGATCTCGTTGCGTCGATTACTGATCGACTTCTTCTCGGTCTTCTCGACCACATTCCAGTAATAAACAGTATTGGGAATGAGGGTGATCCGGGAAGCCGCCAGATACGCCTGGGCGGAGAAAAGCAGGTCCTCGTAATGAATTCCCTTGGGGAAGGAAAGGTTGCTTTCGATCAAGAATTCACGCCGGTAGCACTTGTTGGTCGACAGCGTGTCAAAGACCAGCAGGTCGGGCAGTTCCGCAACGGAGTCGAACGTACGCGTGGAGTTGTAGAGCCACCGGTACCACTCGGCGGTCTTCCCGTGCCGGCTGTCGACGTGGACCCGCAGGCATAGGCCGGACACCAGGTCCGCGCCGGTGGACTCGGCCGCGTCCAGCATGTTGCGGCACGCGTTGAGCTCCAGTGTGTCGTCACTGTCCAGGAACATCACATAGCGGCCGCGCGCCACGGCGATGCCCTGGTTGCGCGGTTCGCCGCAACCACCGCTGTTCTCCGCCAGCTGGATCGCCCGCACCCGGTCGGGGTGCTGCGCCGCAAGCTGCCTGGCCACGGTGTACGAACCGTCCTTGGAGCAGTCGTCAGCGATGACCACCTCGACGTTGTGCAGCGTCTGGTCCAGGACCGACTGCACGGCCGTCGGCAACCGCTCGGCATCGTTGTAGACAATGACCACAACACTGATGTCCGGCACGGTCGTCGGCAGGGTGTCCGGTGAGGGAGACGGGCTTGACAAGGCCACCTCTGTGTTCACGTCCTCGGTACGTTTGGATTACTGATCCCTCACAACTGCGAGTTCGTGAGGGATGGCCGACTGATGAACCTTCTCTGCTCGGCCCTTGAGTGTGCGGCCTGGCGGATTCCTACAGTCCCGGCCAGGCTAGCCTACGGACGAAGCAGCCCAGTCCCTGCCCGGAGATGCCCCGATCGGTGCTCGTTCTGTCTCTGTATAGTGCTGCTATGACTTGGCTGGTAACTGGCGGTGCGGGATACATCGGTTCACACGTGGTGAGGGCGCTCACCGGTGGCGGTGAAAGTGTTGTCGTCCTCGACGACCTGAGTACCGGAGCCGAGAGCCGGATTCCGGCGGGTGTTCCCCTGGAACGCGGCTCGGTGCTCGACCGGACCCTGCTCGACGACGTGATCAGGCGCCACGACGTCACCGGTGTGGTGCACATCGCGGCCAAGAAGCAGGTCGGCGAATCCGTCGAACAGCCGCTTTTCTACTACCGCGAGAACGTCGTCGGCCTGCAGACCGTCCTGGAGGCGTCCGCCGCAGGCGGCGTCAAGCAGTTCCTTTTCTCCTCGTCCGCCGCCGTCTACGGAATGCCCGACGTCGACCTGGTCACCGAGGACACCCCGTGCCTGCCGATGAGCCCGTACGGCGAGACCAAGCTGGCCGGCGAGTGGATGGTCGAGGCGGTCGGCAAGGCGCACGGCATGGCCACCGCCTGCATGCGCTACTTCAACGTGGCCGGTGCGGCGACGCCGGAGCTCGGTGACCCGGGGGTCTTCAACCTGGTCCCGATGGTCTTCGAGCGGCTGGAGGCAGGGAAGGCGCCGCTGATCTTCGGCGACGACTACGCGACGCCGGACGGCACCTGCGTCCGCGACTACATCCATGTCGTCGACATCGCGTCCGCGCACCTGGCCGCGGCCCGCAAGCTGGCCTCCGACCCCGAGGCCCGGCTGATCCTCAACATCGGCAAGGGCGAGGGCGTCTCGGTCGCCGAGATGATCGACGTCATCCGCGAGATCAGCGGCCACACGGACCTCAAGGCCGAGGTCGCACCGCGGCGGGCGGGTGACCCTGCCCGGGTGGTGGCGGCGGCGGACCGCATTCGCACCGAGCTGGACTGGGAGGCGGAGTACGGGGTCCGCGAGATGGTCGAATCCGCTTGGGCGGGATGGCGCCACCGCCACCCACAGGGCTGACCCGCCCTTCCCTGCCGGGCTGACATCCCCTTTCGAACGGCCCCGCCGCCCCTCTCGGGCAGCGGGGCCGTCCGACGTCCCTCACCCCCGTCTCACCGGCCAGAACTCCCGGCACCGCACCCCCGCCCTCACGTACATTGCGCAGAACGCACCAGCGCAACACACCAAGGGGATGCACGCACGTGGCACACGCGGCAGGGGAAAGCGGTCGGACGGCGCACGAGGCCGAGAGCGCGCCGGTCAATGTCATGGCCCCCCAAACAGGACCAGCCGCCAGGCTCGCCGTCACCCAGGCCCGCCGCGTCGTCGTGAAGGTCGGCTCCTCCTCGCTGACCACCGCCTCCGGAGGCCTGGACGCCGACCGGGTCGACGCCCTGGTGGACGTACTCGCGAAGGTCAGGGCCGGGGGAGCGCGCGAGGTCGTACTGGTCTCCTCCGGCGCCATCGCGGCCGGTCTCGCCCCGCTCGGCCTGCGCCGCCGCCCCAAGGACCTGGCCCGCCAGCAGGCCGCGGCCAGTGTCGGGCAGGGGCTGCTGGTGGCCAGGTACACGGCCTCCTTCGCCCGGTACGGCGTCCGCGTCGGCCAGGTGCTGCTCACCGGCACCGACACCAGCCGCCGCGCCCACTACCGCAACGCCTACCGCACCCTCGACCAGCTGCTGGCCATGGGCGCCCTGCCGATCGTCAACGAGAACGACACCGTCGCCACGGACGAGATCCGGTTCGGCGACAACGACCGGCTCGCCGCGCTCGTCGCCCACCTCGTCCGCGCCGATCTGCTGGTCCTTCTTTCGGATGTCGACGGGTTGTACGACGGAGATCCGGCCAAGCCCGGCACCACCCGTATCGCCGAGGTCGCCGGACCTCAGGACATCGCCCACGTCCAGATCGGCAGCGCGGGCAAGGCCGGAGTGGGCACCGGCGGCATGGTGACGAAGGTGGAGGCCGCCAGGATCGCAGCCGCCGCCGGGATCCCCGTCGTCCTCACCTCCGCCTCGTACGCCGCGGACGCCCTCGCCGGGCGCGACACCGGGACGTACTTCCACCGCACCGGACGGCGCAGCGCCGACCGGCTGCTCTGGCTCGCGCACGCCTCGACGCCCCAGGGCGCACTCATCCTCGACGACGGTGCGGTACGGGCCGTCGTCGAGCGGCGCACCTCGCTGCTGCCCGCCGGAATCGCCTCCGTCGAGGGGGAGTTCGGCGCCGGTGACCCGGTCGAGCTGCGCGACAGCACCGGCCGTGCCGTCGCCCGTGGGCTCGTCAACTTCGACGCGAAAGAACTCCCGCAACTCCTCGGCCGTTCCACCCGCGATCTCGCCAGGGAACTCGGACCGGCGTACGAGCGCGAGGTCGTGCACCGCGACGACCTGGTCCTGCTGCACCCCTGACCGGCCCCCGGGCCGGTGCGGGCGACGCGGACGAAGCCTCCCCGAACCCTTCGCGAGCGTCCACGAAACGGCCGAAAGTCCAGCCTCCCGGTGGAGACCTTCGGGAAAAGCCCCCGCAGCGGTCCCAGGACTGGTCAACTTCTGTGTGGGGGAACAGCACACAAACGCATCAGGAGGTCGCCGGTGAGACGAGCGCGCCCGGGGGCGCCGCCCCGAGGGACATCCGAGCGAGCCCTGACGAGCGTCGGGGCGGGAGCGGACTTCGACGACGGCGGGAACGGCGGCCACCAGAACGGCGAGCACGGAGGCACACCCGACGGTGCACGCGCTCAGGGCGGCCCGGCCGGGCAGAACGGCCAGGAGACCCGTACCGGGCCCCGACGTCCCGAGGCCGAGCCGTCCCGCCTCTGGTACATCACGCTCAGCGTCTCCGGCGCCGAAGCCCCCCTCCCCGAGGTCAGGCGCGGCCTCGAACAGCTCGCCCACGACCACCCCTTTCTGCTCACCAGCAGATACGCCGGTGACCACGCGGAGATCCGCTACTGGGAGGAGGCCCGCGATCTGCACGACGCGGCGGCGGTCGCCCTGCGACTCTGGGGTGAACACCGCTCGACGGCGCAGCTGCCGGCCTGGGAGATCGTCGGCCTGGAGGTCATCGACCGCGACACCTACCACCAGCGGGTCGCCGAGGGGTACGGGCCACCACCGGCCGCACCCGTCGGCGTACACCCGTACTGACCAAACGGCCGACCGGCGACCGCCTGTCGCACCCCGCCGTCCCGGACTCCGAGACGGCGGGAGTAAGCCCCCGGGCACCGGATTACCCTGCGGAGCATGACCTCGCACACCGCTCCCGCCGGCCCTTCGGCCGAAGCCGCCGCAAGCCCCTCCCCGGTGCTCGCCACCGCCTCCCGGGCCCGGGAGGCCGCCGCTGTTCTCGCGCCGCTGCCGCGCGCGGTCAAGGACGCGGCGCTGCTCGCGGTCGCCGACGCGCTGCTCTCCCGTACGGACGAGATCGTCGCGGCCAACGACCGTGACGTCGCGCGCGCCCGTGAGAACGGCACCGCCGACTCGGTCGTCGACCGGCTCACCCTCACTCCCGAGCGGATCCGCGCCATCGCCTCGGACGTGCGCGACGTGGCCGCGCTGCCCGACCCGGTCGGCGAGGTGGTGCGCGGCTCGACCCTGCCCAACGGCATCGACCTGCGCCAGATCCGCGTCCCGCTCGGCGTCGTCGGCATCATCTACGAGGCCCGCCCCAACGTCACCGTCGACGCCGCGGCACTGTGCCTGAAGTCCGGGAACGCGGTGCTGCTGCGCGGATCGTCGTCGGCGTACGCCTCCAACACCGCGCTGGTGGCAGTGGTGCGCGACGCGATCGAGGGAGCGGGGCTGCCGGCCGACGCGGTGCAGCTGGTGCCGGGTGAATCGCGGGACTCGGTAAGGGAGTTGATGCGCGCCCGCGGCCTGGTGGACGTGCTCATTCCGCGCGGGGGCGCCTCCCTGATCCGTACCGTCGTCGAGGAATCCACCGTCCCGGTGATCGAGACAGGCACGGGCAACTGCCATGTCTACGTGGACGCCCGGACCGACCTCGACATGGCGATCGACATCCTCATCAACTCCAAGGCGCAACGGGTCAGCGTCTGCAACGCCGCCGAGACCCTGCTCGTGCACCAGGACATCGCCGATGTATTCGTTCCGCGCGCCCTGGACGCGCTCGCGGAAGCGGGGGTGACCGTGCACGCGGACGAAAAGATTCTTGGTTACGCAAACAATTCGAAGGCCACCGTCGTCCCCGCCGTCGAGGCCGACTGGGAGACCGAATACCTGAGTTATGACATCGCGGCGGCCGTCGTCGAGTCGCTGGACGGCGCCGTCGGGCACATCCGGCGCTGGTCCTCCGGGCACACCGAGGTCATCGTCACCACCTCGCAGGCCGCCGCCCGCCGCTTCACCCAGCTCGTCGACTCGACGACGGTGACGGTGAACGCCTCCACGCGGTTCACCGACGGCGGACAGTTCGGCTTCGGGGCCGAAATCGGCATCTCCACACAGAAGTTGCACGCACGGGGGCCGATGGGACTGCCGGAGCTGACGTCGACGAAGTACATCGTGACGGGCGACGGCCACGTGCGCTGACACATCCGGGACGAGGCGTTCGTTCGCGTACGCTCCGTCCGTTCTCTGCCCAAAACGACCTCCCGGGTCTACGCTGGACGGGTGCCGGACGACGTGGAGGGCAAGCCGTTTCAGGACGGCCCGGAGCCCGACGACGACCGCGGGGGCGCGGACGAGGACTTCGCCTCCGTGGTCTTCGACGAGGACTTCGTCAGAGCAGCCGAGATTCATGAACCGAGCGCGGTGGAAAGGCTGTTGGCCGCCGCCGAGGCCCGCGCCGAGGCGGACGCCGCCCGCAGCTGGGCGGCCCGGCGGGCCCCCGACGGCGAGACGTACGACACCCGTGGGACGTACGCGCCCTACGGCGTGGACGACGCGGACGCCTTCGGCGGACCCTACGGACGGCACGGCGGCGCCCTGCGCCCATACCGTAACTCCGCACGCTGGCACCGCCCCGTCGCCTGGCTGCTCGCCCTCCTGATGGGCATCGGCATGATCGCCTTCGCCTTCGCGGCGGTCTACCGGGGCGCTTCCGGCAACCGGGACGGCGGCCCGGTGCCCTCGCCCGCCGCCACCGAGGTCGACAAGCCCGCGGGCGGCACCTATACGGGCGCCGGGGACGGCCAGGGCCAGGGTGCCGGGCGCCCGTCCGCCTCGGCGGAATACACCGCTCCGGCAGCCTCCGCGCAGCCTCGTACGCCCTGAAGCGTCGTCCGGTCGTCCGGACTCCGGGATTCCCCCGACGAAACCTCCAACGCCCCGTGAATACGGCCGAGTTCCGTTGAAGTTCTGCCGTACCGGGGCGTTTACCTTCGCCTCCCGCGACCTACTCTGAAAGGGAGACTCCTCTCCCCACCGCAGGGCTCGCGCTCAGGGAGATGCGATGACAGGTCGATCGGAACCGCCCGAGGGCACCCCGCCCGAGGGACTCCCCAACAGTGGTGACGACGAACTGAAGTCCGTCGTCTTCGACGAAACGTTCGTCCGGGCTGCCCGGCTCCAGGAATACTCCGCCTCGGAGCGGCTTGGTGACCACGCCCCGGCCGTCCGCACCCTGCCCCCGCCGCCCGCACCTCCCGTCGTCGGCAGCGGCCGCAAACAGGTGCTGGTACTGGTGCTGCTGGTCGTACTGGCCTTCGCCACCGCCGTCTACATGGGCGTGCGTACCCCCGTCTCGGCCGCCTCCGACCGCCGCCCCGAAGCACTGCGCGCGACGGCGATACCGCTGGCGCCCAGAGGGAAGGTGCCCGGCGGCGCACCCGCCGAGCTGCTCCTGCACAGCCCCGCCGCCCAGTACGCCACCGGCGCCGAAGGCATCCAGCTGCCGGCCGCCCGCAGCACCGTGCACTTCTCCGAGAGCCAGGTCCTTGCCGCCCTGACCATCGCCAAGGACTACCTCGTTCAGTCGTCCGTCGACCCCGGCGTGCTGACCGGTGGCGCGGTGCGCCCGGTCCGGCTGCTCCTCGACCCCGACCAACTGGAGCAGTACGACGCGGACTTCAGCACCGCGCGAGCCGCGCCGACGGCCCCCGGTGCGGGTGGCTGGCTGGTGCGCTTCGACCCCGCCGAGGTCGCCCTGGCGGGCGCCGTCCGCGCCCACGGAACCCTGCGCGCCACCGAGGTCGGCTCCGACGTGCTCGACGTGATCACCGACCACACCTTCGTCTACCCACTGCGCCCGGCCACCACCGGCAAGACACCCGACCGGGCCGACGCCGCCTCCCTGTTCACCGTCCGGCGCGAACTCCATTTCCGCTTCGACGCCGAGGACCTGCGCCGCCACCGCGCCGAACTGCTCGGCTCCCAGGCGGTCGGCGGCCCCCAGGCCTGCGGCGCTACCAGCAGGACCGCCGTACCGCAGACCTGGACCCCCCTGCTCGCGGGCCGGCAGGCACCGGAGACCCCGGCGCCCTCAACCGGCACGGACCCCTACGCCACAGGTGCCCCGGCCGGAACCCTCTGCGGCACCCTGGCCCCCACGGCAATGCCCACCGCCGCCCCCAAGCCCTGAGAGCACTGTTGTCCTACGGAAGGGGCGGGGCGGGGAAACGGCCCCGCGCAGCGGACACCCACCCCCACCCCGCCCCCGCGAGGAACCCCGTACGTCAGGCCCCGCCCCCGGAGGTCCCGGAACCCTCACCGGAGCCACCCCCGGACCCGTTCCCCCCGCCGAACTTCCCCTTCAGCTTGCTTCCCAGATCCCCGGCGCCGCCGGCAATGTCCCCGACCAGCTTCATCAGCGGGTCCTTGCTGGTGCGCACCGTGTCCGCATAGTGCGACGCCGACTCCTTGAAGGAGTCCGTCACCGAGGTGTCCTTGTCCTCGTCCCGCCTCGGGTAGTGCCCATCCATGATCCGCTGGTAGTCCCGGCTCTCGGACCACTTCTTCAGCTCTGCCGCACGCACGGTGGTGAACGGGTGCGAACGCGGCAGCACGTTCATGATCTTCAGCACCGAGTCGCGGAGGTCGCCGCCCGCCTCGTACTCCTGTGCCTGCTTGAGGAACGCGTCCACGTTCATCTCGTGCAGGTGGTTGCCGCCCGCTATCTTCATCAGCCCGCGCATCGACGCCTGGAGGTCCTGGCCCACCAGCAGCCCGGCCCGGTCGGCCGACAGCTCCGACTTGCGGAACCATTCGCGCAGCGCCGTGATGATCGCCATGATCGCGATGTTGCCCAGCGGAATCCACGCGATCTTCAGCGCCAGCGACGTCAGGAACAGCAAAATCGTCCGGTACACCGAGTGCCCGGACAGCGCGTGACCCACCTCGTGGCCGACGACCGCCCGCATCTCCTCCTCGTCGAGGAGTTCCACCAGACCCGTCGTCACCACGATGATCGGCTCGTCGAGCCCGATGCACATCGCGTTGGGCTTCGGGTCCTGGGTGACGTACATCGCAGGGACCTTCTCCAGGTCCAGGATGTAACAGGCGTCCCGCAGCATCGAGTTGAGGTGTGCGAACTGCTCGTCGCTCACCCGCACCGAGTCCGACAGGAACAGCAGCCTGAGGCTCCGCTCGGGCAGCAGCCCGCTCAGGGCCTTGAAGACCGTGTCAAAACCGCTCAGCTTGCGGAGCGCCACCAGGGCGGACCGGTCCGCCGGGTGCTCATAGGCCCGCGAGGAAATTCCGGGAAAGCGCCTGCGCTGCCGTCCGGGCAGCCGCTCCTGCCCGTCCTCCGGGGGAACGCCCCCGTTTTTGCCGTCCTGCTCGTGATTGCCGTCTGTCATGAAAGTCCCCTGCTCTCCTGCGCGACATGTCCCGTCCCCCGGACGGCCCCAGCCTAGAGGCGGCGTCCAGGAACCTCTCCTGTGCTGACGCCGCCCCGCCCGGGCCGGTTGCCCGAGGGGCGATATCCCCTCAACGACTGAGTCGGCGTGAGCGTGCCCGGGCGCGCCGCATACGATGTTGCCGAAGTCTCCCCCGACGTCTCCCGAATAGGTCCGCCGAAGATGAGCCTCCACAGCACCGCAGCCAACCTCGTCACCCTCGCCTCCGGCGAAGGCTCCACGCACGTCGACGAGCATGCCTCGCTCAGCCCCCTGGTCACCGGCGGCGGCGCGTTCATCGCGCTGATGCTGCTGCTGTGGATCACCACTCGCTTCAACCGGGACCGCTGAACCGGACCGGGCACACCGGCCGGGCAAACGGGCCAGTAGGGTCTGCACGCATGGGAGAGCAGGTAACGCCCACCGGCCCGGCCGGTGGGAGCAGCGCGGACGGCACGGGCCCCACCACCGGTATCAGTACCGGCGACGGCACGGGCAAGCGCCGCATCGGTGTCATGGGCGGAACGTTCGACCCGATCCACCACGGCCACCTGGTGGCCGCCAGTGAGGTGGCCGCGCTGTTCCACCTCGACGAGGTGGTGTTCGTACCGACCGGGCAGCCGTGGCAGAAGAGCCACAAGCTGGTCACGCCCGCGGAGGACCGCTATCTGATGACGGTCATCGCGACCGCGTCCAACCCGCAGTTCTCGGTCAGCCGTATCGACATCGACCGCGGCGGCCCGACCTACACCATCGACACCCTGCGGGACCTGCGTGCGGACAACCAGGACGCGGACCTGTTCTTCATCACCGGTGCCGACGCGCTCTCCCAGATCCTCACCTGGCGCGACGCCGAGGAACTCTTCGCGCTCGCCCACTTCATCGGTGTCACCCGCCCCGGGCACGACCTGACCTCCGACGGGCTGCCCGAGGGCGGCGTCTCCCTGGTGGAAGTGCCCGCCCTCGCCATCTCCTCGACGGACTGCCGCGCGAGGGTGCGCGGCGGCGACCCGGTCTGGTACCTGGTCCCCGACGGCGTGGTCCGCTACATCGACAAGCGCGAGCTGTACCGGGACTGACGGCGAACGGCACGCAGCAGCAGGAGCAGCACGGAAATGGGGCACCGGTGAACGACCGCCAGAACCCGTACGACCCGTACGCGCACGATCCGTACGCACAGCCGCAGCCGCAGATCATCGGCTATGACGCGTACGGACAGCCGGTGTACCAGCAGGCGGCGCCGCAGCAGGGGCAGCAGCCACAGCAGACGCAGTCGCAGCAGCAGTACGACCCGTACGCGCAGCAGCCGCAACAGCAGCAGGAGTACGGCTACGACCCGTACACACAGCAGCAGCCCGCCCAGTTCGACCCGTATGCGCAGCAACAGCAGCAGCAACAGCAACAGCAGACGGCGCCGCACCCCGAGGGCACGTACGGCTACGACACCGGCGCTCAGCAGCAGTGGATCCCGCAGCAGACGCCGGCCCCCGAAGCTCCGCAGGCCCAGACCCCGCAGGCCCACCCGCAGCAGCAGCAGCCCCGCCGTCCGGCCCGCCCCGAAGCCGCTCCGGCAGCGTCCCAGGCGGCCCCCGGGCAGCAGCGCACGGACGCCGAAGAGTACGGCACCGAACAGTTCTCCTTCGTCGAGGAACCGGACGAGAACTCCGAAGACGTCATCGACTGGCTGAAGTTCACCGAAAGCCGCACCGAACGCCGTGAAGAGGCCAAGCGACGCGGCCGTTCCCGCATCGTCGCCCTGGGCGTCGCGATCACCCTCGTCGTGGTGGGCGGGCTCGGCTACCTCTGGTACGCCGACAAGTTGCCGGGACTCTCCTCCGGCAAGGACGACAAGCCGGTCGCCACCGGTGCGCAGAAGCGCGACGTGATCGCCCTGCACCTGCACAACACGGACAAGACCGGGATGACCTCGACCATCCTGCTCGTCGACAACACCAGCACCGGCCAGGGCACCACCATCCTGGTACCCAACTCGCTCGCCCTCGCCGACGACAACGGCGTCACCACCACCCTCGCCAAGTCCGTCGACGACGACGGCGGCGAAGGCACCCGCGAGTCCCTCGGCACTGCGCTGGGCACCAGCATCGGCGGCACCTGGCGGCTGGACACTCCGTATCTGGAGAACCTGGTCGACCTGGTCGGCGGCAACATCGAGGTCGACACCGACACCGCCGTGCCCGACACCAAGAAGGGGGCGGCGCCCCTGGTGAACAAGGGTGCGCAGCAGTCCCTCGGCGGCCGCACGGCCGTCGCCTACGCCACCTACCGCGCCCCGGGCGAGAGCGAGACCAAGCAGCTCGCCCGCTTCGGCGCTGTCATGCAGGGCGTGCTGAAGAAGTTCTCCGACGACCCGCAGGCAGCCAAGGTCACCATTCAGAACCTGGCCCAGATCCTCGACCCGTCCCTGCCGGAGCCCGAACTGGCCGGCTCGCTGGCAAAGCGCGCCGAGCACGCCAAGAAGGGCGCCTACCGGACGGTGCTGCTGCCGGTGGGCACCGACGGCCGGGTCGCCGCTTCCGACACGGTGGTCAAGACCGTCCTCGGCGGCACCGCCAAGGCTCCCGAGCAGGGCGAGGCCGTACGGGTCGCGGTCCGCAACGCCACCGGAAAGCCCGCCGCCACCGAGGCCTCCCGGATCGTCCTGGTCAACGGCGGCTACACGTTCGCCGACGGCGGGCGGGCGGCCACCGTCTCCGCCTCCAAGGTCACCTACGGCGACGACACCCAGAAGCCCAAGGCCGACGAGGTCGCCAAGACCCTGGGCCTGCCGGCCACCGCCGTGGCCAAGGGCACCCCCGCGCTGAACGCCCAGGTCACGGTCGTTCTGGGCCTCGACTACAAGTCGTAACCACGGTCGGAGGGGCCTTCGGCGGCGGTACGTCCCGCCGCCGGAGCCCCGTCCGGGCCAGCCCCGGCCCGCCCGGAAAACTCCGGCGGGCCATGTCGGCGTCACATGAGACCCTTGTGGTAATCACCGACCGCCGACGAAAGCCTGCTTGTGACCGCCACTGACCGTTCCATCGAGCTCATCAACGCCGCCGCCCAGGCGGCAGCCGACCGGCTCGCGCACGACATCATCGCGTACGACGTCAGCGACGTGCTGTCCATCACGGACGCCTTCCTGCTCGCCTCCGCGCCCAACGACCGCCAGGTCAAGTCGATCGTCGACGAGATCGAGGAGAAGCTCAGCAAGGAGCTCGGCGCCAAGCCGGTCCGCCGCGAGGGCGACCGTGAGGCCCGCTGGATCCTCCTGGACTACGTCGACATCGTGGTGCACGTCCAGCACAGCGAGGAGCGGGTCTACTACTCGCTGGAGCGCCTGTGGAAGGACTGCCCCGAGATCGCTCTGCCCGAGGACGCGGTGAAGACCCGCGGCAAGGCGGAGGAGCACGCCAAGCTGAACCCCGCGGGTCAGCTGGACGGAGAGGACGACCTGTTCTGAACAGCCAGCAGAGCGGCGGCGCGGTGAGCAACCGGGGCCGCCGCATAGTTCTGTGGCGGCACGGCCAGACCGCCTGGAACCTGGAGCGCCGCTTCCAGGGCACCACGGACATCGAGCTGACCGACACCGGTGTGGCCCAGGCCCGCCGGGCGGCCCGCCTGCTCGCCTCGCTGAAGCCGGACGCGATCATCGCCTCCGACCTCAAGCGGGCGGCGGCCACGGCCGCCGAACTGGCCACCCTCACCGGGCTCGACATCACCCACGACGCCTCCCTGCGCGAGACGTACGCGGGTGCCTGGCAAGGCCTCACCCACGACGAGATCGTGGCGGCCTACGGAGACCAGTACGCGGCGTGGAAGCGCGGCGAAAGCGTGCGGCGCGGCGGCGGCGAATTGGAGACCGAGGTGGCCGACCGGGCCGCCCCCGTCGTCCTGGCACACGCCGACAAGCTCACCGACAACGGCACCCTCGTCGTCGTCAGCCACGGCGGCACCATCCGCACCACCATCGGCCGTCTCCTCGGTCTGGAGTCGCAGCACTGGGAAGGCCTCGGCGGCCTCTCCAACTGCTGCTGGTCCGTCCTCGGCGAGGGCGCCCGCGGCTGGCGGCTCATGGAGCACAACGCCGGAACGCTCCCGGAACCCGTGCTCGGGGACGACGACTGAACCGTCCTCGGGACGACGGCCGAACTGTCTCGGGACGACGGCCGAACCGTCCCCCGGGAAGCCCCGGGGACGGCGGCCCACCCGGATTTCACTTTCCGGCAGGTCGCAGGCTAGAGTTCTTCTTGTTCGCAGCGCAGAGCGGGAAACATCCGCACAGCACCGAGAACACGCGGGGCTATAGCTCAGTTGGTAGAGCGCCTGCATGGCATGCAGGAGGTCAGGAGTTCAATTCTCCTTAGCTCCACAATCAAGATCCCGTCCCCGTCAGGGGGCGGGATCTTTTGCTGTCCCACTTGCGCAGCCGTGACAGAATCGACCGGCGGAGGGGGCGACCGCGGCAAGGGAGGGGACGATGGGCGCACACAGGCGGAAATGCGACTGGTGCGGCAGTGGCACGCCGATCGTCCGAGACATGGAGCCGGTCAACTCCGACTACCAGTACTGGTGCGAGGAGTGCGCGCGGGCGCTGATCATAAAGGGCGACCCGATCGAGACGTACCGGGAGCTGGAGGGCGAGCCGATCTACGGTCGGCTGCTCGACGAGCACTGCACGCTCAAGCGGTTCTACTCCTTCGCCAGAGCCTGATCCGTCAGAGCCTGATCCGCCGGACGCTGATCCGCCTGAGCCTGAACCCGGACCGAAGACCGGCAGGCTCCCGCCAGCACGAACGCGAGCCCGACCGCAGGGTAGAGGGCTGACAGCGCGAACTCCCCGACGCCCTGATGCAGTTCCGGCCGCTGCTGCCTGCCGTGCGGCACGGCCCACAGGGCGTACGAGAGGAAGACCAGCCCCACCGCCCCCGCGACGGCTTTCCGGACGCGGCCCCCGCGGACGGCTTCCGTCGCCAGGAACAGCGCCAGGGGCACGCACCACACCCAGTGGTGGGACCAGGAGATCGGGCTGATCAGCAGGGCGGTGACGGCACAGGTGAGCACCGCGCGGGCGCGTTCCCCGCACAGTGCGGCGTCGGCCGCGACGTACAGCCCGAGACAGCCCACGAGCGCGGCGCACAGGAACGAAGCGACGTCCGGTTCCCCGGTGTGCAGCAGGCGGGCGAGGACGCCCGCGAGGGACTGGTTGGCGGTGTCCTCGGTGTTGCCGACCCGGGCGGACTCGAAGAGGGTGCGGGTCCAGAAGTTCCAGGAGTCGGTCGGCAGGACGGCGGCCGAGGCGAGAGTGGCGCCGAGGAAGGCGATAACAGCGACGGCCGCGCGACGTAGCCAAAAGTATCCGTAGCGAAGATCCCGACGTCGGGCCCCGAGCACTCCTGCGACCAGCAGAAAGACGATGAAGAGGCCGGGCGTCAGCTTCACCGCCGCAGCCAGGCCGATACCGACGCCCGCCCAGCGGTGCTTTTCCGGTCGGGTCAGGTCCCACAGCACCAGCACCGCCAGGGCCAGATTCACCTGTCCGTAGCGCAGCGTCGTCCACACCGGCTCGCACCAGACGGCGACAGCCGACACCCACAGGGTCGTGGCAGGGCCGGCGCCGCCGGTCAGTTTCAGCGAGAAGTGCGCCAACGCGAGCAGTAGGCCGAGATTGCCCGCCGTGGCGAGCGTGCGCAGCAGTCCGGTGTCCAGCAGAGGCAGCGGTGTGAAGAGAAGTGCGGCGAAGGGCGGATACGTCGTTGGAAGCTGCGCGGCGGTGACACGCAGCGCGTAGAGGTCGCCGCCCGCGAGAACGGTCGCGCCCTCCGCCCGGTAGACGGTCAGATCGATCATCGACACGTGCGCGAGGCGCTGTGCGGTCCAGAAGAGGGCGAAGGACAGCACGCAGACGGCACCCGCCGCCAGGAGTGGGCGGGAGCGACGGGAGAGGGGTTGCATGAGAAGTGCGGTCACGTGCGGTGACGTTATCGTCACGCAGGGGTGGTGCGGGAAGGGTCGGAAAAGGGATTTGGTGAAGCGGCGATCCACCGTCTAAAGTTGGGGATGTCGCCGGGGGAAACCACGGAAAACGACAAGAAGCACTACAGCACGGGGCTATAGCTCAGTTGGTAGAGCGCCTGCATGGCATGCAGGAGGTCAGGAGTTCAATTCTCCTTAGCTCCACAATCAAGAAGCGGGGGGGGGGGGGGGGGGGGGGCGGGGGGGGGGTTGTTTTTTTTTTTTTGAAAAGAAGACAGACAACACAAAAAA
>NZ_JBITDM010000006.1:361932-414462 GCF_044454195.1 Streptomyces sp. NPDC051561
GTGTTCCCCCCCCCCCTCCGCTTCCCGACACCAACTCACAACCAACCCCAACAACCCCCCCCCCCCCCCCCCCCCCCCCCCCCCCCCCCCCCCCCCGCTTCTTTGTATGTGTTGACGTTCCTCAACCGCCGACGTTCCTCAACAACTGACGTTCCTCAACTGTTGACGTCTCTCAACCGCGGCGCCGGTCAAGGGCCTTGCGGGGGGACGGAGCAGGGCGCCCGGCGGGAATCTGCTCGACGCGCAGTGCCAGCGCGGGGCAGCGGCGTACCGCACGCTGGGCGCGATCACGCAGGTGCAGGGGTACGGAGGCGTCCGCCAACGCCGGATATCCGTCGTGGCCGAGCCGGATCAACTCCGGGACGACGTCCGCGCACAGGCCGTGGCCCTGGCACAGGGTCCAGTCGACGGCCAGCTTCTCGTTGCCGATCGAGACCTTGCCGCGCGGGGGGACGCCCGGCAGTGGCAGGACGCCGAGGGTGGGGCGGCCGCAGCCGCCGCCCAGGACGTGGGCGGCCAGGTCGTCCGTAAAGGCGTTCAGGGTGGAGAGCAGAAAACGGACCGAGCCGTCGGGGTGTTTGCAGGCGCCCCGCCCGTTCGCCGCCTGCGCCACCTCTCGCAGGGATTCCAGGGCCGCCTGGCCGCCTCCGTCGAGTACGTCGGAGAGGCTGCCGGCGGCGGCCGGCAGGCCCAGTTTGCAAGGGCCGCACTGGCCCGCGGTCTCGGCGGCCAGCCAGTTGGCGACGCGCAGGGATTCACCGAGCGCACAGGTGTCGTCGCTGATCGGTAGCAGCGCACCCGCGCCCAGCGAGCCGCCGAAGGAGGCCAGCGAGGCGCGGGAGACGGCCGCGTCGTGTGCGGCGTTCGCGTCGATCCAACTGCCGTGATAGCCGCCGGTCAGCACGCCCTGAGGGACGGGCGGGGCGCCCGCGACCTGGAGGACGTGGCCGAGGGGGACACCCGAGGGGACCTCGACGACCAGTGGCTGGGGGAGGGCGCCGGACAGAGTCAGCAGGACGGTGCCGGGTTCGTCGGGGACCCCGGTGCGGGAGTAGCGGTGCGGGCCGAGACGGGCGGCGACGGCGAGCTGGGCGTACGTCTCGGCGTTGGAGAGGAGGGTGGGGGCGCCGGCGACTCCGGATTCGGCGGCGCGTTCGCGGCGGCCGGGGGGCAGGGCGGGGCCACCGTTGGCGGCGCGGACCACGGCGGAGGCTTCGCCGGAGACCATGCGCTCGGGGGTGCGCAGGACGCGGGCGCGGATTCCCCTGTTGCGGATACGGCGATCGGTCAGGCCTCGCTCGGTGAAGGCGTCCCGCAGCGACGCCTCCGTGGAGTCGCGGGTGACGGCCACGATCAGGGTGCGGGCGCCGAGTGCTTCGGCGGCGAGCAAAGCGCCGTCCAGGACGAGGTGCGGGGCGCGGTTGAGCAGCACGGTGTCCTTGCGGCAGGCCGGTTCGCCCTCACTGGCGTTGACGACGACCACCGGCAGCACCCCCCGGCGGACGGCGGCCTTGGACACCGCCCGTAACTTCCGGGCGAAAGGGAAGCCCGCACCGCCCTTGCCCAGCAGCTGAATGTCCTCGGCGAGTGCGGCCAAATGGTCGCCGGTGACGGGGGCGAGCGGGCCGTGCACCTTGAGATGGGCGGAAAGGTCCAGGCGGGCGGCGACGTCGAAACCCGCGGTGAGGTGGGGCAGGCCGAGGGTGAGGACGTGGGGGACGTCGGGAAGGGGGGTGTTGCGGGGGCTGTCGCTCTGGTGGGCGGAGCTGTGGGGAGTCAACGGCGGTCTCCAGTGCGGGTGTGCGCGTGCCGGGGCGCGGACGGGGACGGGGCGGCGTACGGCCGCGCGTCGAGCGGAAGGCGCTGCTGCGGAACGGGCAGGAACGGGGGTACGCCGGCAGACGGACGCCCGGTGGGGCGAGCGGACGGGGCCGGCGGCAGGCTGCCGGCGACAATGTGGCGCTTGAGGCGGGCCGGAAGCAGCCGCAGGCAGAGCGCCCCGGTCACCGCGGCCAGGCACAGGGCGTACATCGCGACGACCCAGCCGTCGGCGGGACGCCCGGTGAACAGGCCGTGCAGCAGGCCCGCGCACCAGGCCGGGTAGGCCAGCATGTGCAGTGTCCGCCAGCGGCCGGGAACGCCACCGGGGGAGGCGAAGGCGCTGCGCAGCGCGCCCGTGGTGGCGGCGACCACCATCAGCAGCCCGGCCAGCGAGCCGAGTCCGATGAGTGTGGCCGTCCCCGAGAGACCGCCCGCGAACGGCAGCAGGGCCGCCAGTAGCGACACGTGGCCGAGGGCGACCTTCACCGTGAGGTGCAGCAGCAGGAAGCTGAGCGAGGCGACCGAGGTCGTCCGGTGCACCGCCTGGGCGATCAGCCGGTGGCGGGGGCGCAGCAGCAGCCGGTCGGTGGCGAGCAGGCCCCAGGCGACGGCCGCGGTGAGGGAGATCAGCGCCAGGACACCGCTGGTGAAGTCGAGAGCGGTGCGCAATTCCTCTCCGCCGAGTATCGCGAGGAGGGGGAGCGCGGGTAAGGCCGCGGTCAGCAGGATGCGGGGGAGTGGGCGCGAACTGCTGGACTTCGCGGGGGGTGCGGGGTGCCGAGGTGCCGAGTTCATGGGGGAGGACTCCGGGGGTCGCGGGAATGTGGTCCCGTGGCGGGAGGCTAGGCGGGGTGGTGCGGGGTGGTGGGAGGTTTGGCGGTTCGGCGCCACGGGGGCGGCGGGGGCGGGTACGGTCCGCGCTGCGCGGGCGGGAGAGGTGTGCGAGGCCGCCGAACGGTCTGCCGTACGCCGGCATGGCATGTCTGGGGTACGCCGTCGCGGCATCTGCTCGATGCGGCCCGCGCAGCCCGTGCGGTACCCTGACGCCATGCGTGCCGTACGCCTTCTGCTTAGTGAGCCGCGCTGATCAGTACCGACCGGTGAAAACACCTGGTCGGCATCGGCGCGGCGTCCCCTCCTGTGCGAGGGGCTTTTTCATTTCCGTGGGCAGAGACGAATCGATGGAGCTTCAAAAATCATGAGCGAGACGAATTCCGCTGCCGCCGCCGAGGTGGCCGCAGCGCACCGCTACACGGCAGCCATGGCCGCCGACATCGAGGCACGCTGGCAGGACTTCTGGGACGCCGAAGGCACCTACGAGGCGCCCAACCCGGGCGACGGAGACCTGTCGGGCGACGCGGAGCTGGCCGCCAAGCCCAAGAAGTTCATCATGGACATGTTCCCGTACCCCTCCGGTTCGGGTCTGCACGTCGGCCACCCGCTGGGCTACATCGCCACCGATGTGCACGCCCGCCACCAGCGGATGACCGGCCACAACGTGCTGCACACGCTGGGCTTTGACGCCTTCGGCCTGCCCGCCGAGCAGCACGCCGTCGCCACCGGCACGCACCCGCGCGTCTCCACCGAGGCCGCCATGGACAACATGAAGCGCCAGCTGCGCCGACTGGGCCTGGGCCACGACAAGCGCCGCTCGTTCGCGACGATCGACGCCGACTACTACAAGTGGACACAGTGGATCTTCGTCCAGATCTTCAACTCCTGGTACGACGCGGACGCGCAGAAGGCCCGCCCGATCACGGAACTGGTCGCACAGTTCGAGAACGGCGCGCGTGCGCTGTCCGACGGCCGTTCCTGGGCCGCGCTGGACGCTGCCGAGCGCGCCGACGTACTGAGTGAGTACCGGCTGGCGTACGCCTCGGACGCGCCGGTGAACTGGGCGCCGGGCCTGGGCACCGTACTGGCCAATGAGGAAGTGACGTCCGACGGCCGTTCCGAGCGCGGTAACTTCCCCGTCTTCAAGGCCAAGCTGCGTCAGTGGAACATGCGCATCACGGCCTACTCGGACCGGCTGATCGACGATCTGGACGGACTGGACTGGCCCGAGGCGATCAAGCTGCAGCAGCGCAACTGGATCGGCCGCAGCGAAGGCGCACGCGTTGATTTCGCTGTTGACGCCGATTTCGCGGACGGTTCTGCGCGGAACATCACTGTTTTCACGACCCGGCAGGACACTCTGTTCGGCGCGACGTACATGGTGCTGGCGCCCGAGCACGACCTGGTTCCGGACATCGTTCCGGCCGCCTGGCCCGAGGGCACCCACGACGTCTGGACCGGTGGACACGCCACTCCGGCCGAGGCCGTGGCCGCGTACCGCAAGCAGGCCGCCGCCAAGTCCGATGTGGAGCGGCAGGCCGACGCCAAGGAGAAGACAGGCGTCTTCACCGGTGTTTACGCAATCAACCCGGTCAGCGGCGAGAAGGCCCCTGTCTTCATCGCTGACTATGTGCTGATGGGCTACGGAACCGGCGCCATCATGGCCGTTCCGGCGCACGACGGCCGCGACTTCGCCTTTGCGCGCGCTTTCGAGCTGCCGATGCGCTGTGTTGTCGAACCGTCCGACGGACGCTCGCTGGACGCGGCGGAGTGGGACGACGCGTTCGTCTCGTACGACGCGAAGCTGGTCAACTCCGCCAACGACGCGATCTCGCTGGACGGCCTGGGCGTGGACGACGCCAAGGTGAAGGTCACCGAGTGGCTGGCCGCCGAGGGCATCGGCGAGGGCACGGTCAACTTCCGACTGCGCGACTGGCTGTTCAGCCGTCAGCGCTACTGGGGCGAGCCCTTCCCGATCGTCTACGACGAGGACGGCATCGCCCACTCGCTGCCCGAGTCGATGCTGCCGCTGGAGCTGCCCGAGGTCGAGGACTACTCGCCGCGCACCTTCGACCCCGAGGACGCCACCGCACAGCCCGAGACGCCGCTGTCGCGCAACCAGGACTGGGTGAACGTCACCCTGGACCTGGGTGACGGCCCCAAGAAGTACCGCCGCGAGACCAACACCATGCCCAACTGGGCCGGTTCCTGCTGGTACGAGCTGCGCTACCTGGACCCGCACAACAGCGAGAAGCTGGTCGACCCGGCCATTGAGCAGTACTGGATGGGCCCGCGTGAGGGTATGCCGCACGGCGGCGTCGACCTGTACGTCGGCGGTGCGGAGCACGCGGTGCTGCACCTGCTGTACGCCCGTTTCTGGTCGAAGGTGCTGTTCGACCTGGGGCACGTCTCCTCCTCCGAGCCGTTCCACAAGCTGTACAACCAGGGCATGATCCAGGCCTTCGTCTACCGCGACTCCCGCGGTATCGCGGTGCCCGCGGCCGAGATCGAGGAGCGCGACGGCGCCTTCTACCACCAGGGCGAGAAGGTCAGCCGCGTCCTGGGCAAGATGGGCAAGTCCCTGAAGAACGCCGTCACTCCGGACGAGATCTCCGCCGAGTACGGCGCGGACACCCTGCGCCTGTACGAGATGGCGATGGGCCCGCTGGATGTGTCACGCCCGTGGGACACCCGCGCGGTCGTCGGCCAGTACCGGCTGCTGCAGCGGCTGTGGCGCAACGTCGTCGACGAGACGACGGGCGAGACCACCGTCGTCGACACCGAGCCGGACGAGGAAACCCTGCGTGCCCTGCACAAGGCGATCGACGGCGTCGGCCAGGACATGGCCGGCATGCGCTTCAACACGGCGATCGCGAAGATCACCGAGCTGAACAACCACCTGACGAAGACGGGCGCCCCGGTTTCCCGTTCCGTCGCCGAGTCGCTGGTGCTGCTGGTCGCGCCGCTGGCCCCGCACATCGGTGAGGAGCTGTGGCGCAAGCTGGGGCACAGCGACACCGTGGTGCACCGGGACTTCCCGGTGGCGGACCCGGCGTACGTCGTGGACGAGACCGTGACCTGCGTGGTCCAGGTCAAGGGCAAGGTCAAGGCGCGTCTGGAGATTTCGCCGTCGATCGGCGACGAGGAGCTGGAGAAGCTGGCGCTGGCCGACCCGGCCGTCGTCGCGGCGCTGAGCGGTGCGGAGATCCGCAAGGTGATCGTCAGGGCGCCCAAGCTGGTGAACATTGTTCCGGCGTGACGTGACGGGTGTTTGCCGGGCCGGCGTAACGGGCTGAATCGCATGATCGGGGAGTATTCGCACCCCGGAGGCGACGGCGGTGACGGTGGCTGAGGGCTTTCCCCTACGGGCAGGTTGGGGGTTCCGATGGAACCTTCAACCTGTCCTCTCCGTTTACGGTGGAAGAACCGGTCCACACGTCCGGTGGTTGTTCGGTTCTCTCACGGAGGGGCGTCATGGAAGCTGTCGTCATCATCATGGCGCTGTTGTTCTTCGTGGTCGTTGCGTTGGGGGTGTACGGCACGGTGAAGGCGGTCGGCGCCGCCCGTCGCGGGGTGGACCGCACGATCACCCAGGCCAGGCGCACCGTCGAGGACACCACACTGCGTGCGAAGAGTTACGGCCAGGTGGGCATGGGCAGCGAGCTCGCCCAGCTGCGCCTCTCGCTGCGTACGTCGATGCGAGCCACCCAGGAGGCGTTGGCGACGGGCGTGACGGTGGATGCCTCGCTGTCGGAGTCGGTCGCCCTGTTCGAGCGGCTGAGCGAGTACGGCCATCAGCTGGACGACGAGCTGCGGCGCCTGGAGCGGGACCCGGACAAGGCGCGCGCCGCCGAGCGGATCCCGGAGCTGAGGGAGCGTACGGAACAGGTCGTGCACTCCGCGGACTCGCTGCGCTGGGCGGTACGGGACCGGGCGCGGAAGTTCGCCGACGACGACCTGGCCTCGCTGAGCGAGCAGATCCGGATGGAGTCCGGGGCGCTGCGGCACTGGGCGGCGGTGGATCCGGACGACGCCCCGGGGGCAGCTGCGCAGGGGCCGTCGCGCACCTGGGCGGAGCCGGGTGACGGGGTGACGGGCGCGAACGGCACCTCCGGTGTTTCCGGTACCGAAGAGCGGAAGGCTGCCGATTCCGGGCCGCAGGCGATCACCGCCCGCGACCCGCAGCGGCAGGCCCCCTACCCGTGGCAGAAGGCACCGCGCCCCGAGAGCACCACCTGATCACGGGCGTACCACCTGATCACGGGCGTACCGCCTGACCGCAGGTTTGCCGGCTGAGACCCGGATCCGGCCGGGCGGTGGCCGGTTGGGAGGGGCGGACTGCCGCCGTGCTTCGCCTGCGGGTAACCTCCCGCTACATGTCACGCCATGTCGCGATCGTCACCGATTCAACGGCTTACCTGCCGCACCCGACGATGGAGCGGCACGGCATCACCGCGGTGCCGCTGACCGTCGTCCTCGGCGACCAGGCGCTCGAAGAGGGCACCGAGATCTCTGCCCGTTCGCTCGCCCAGGCGCTCCAGAAGCGGCGTTCGGTGACCACTTCCCGGCCGAGCCCCGAGATGTTCGCCGCGACATACCGGGCGGCTGCCGAGGCCGGGGCCACCGGGATCGTCTCGCTGCACCTGCCGGCCGAACTCTCCGGCACCTACGACGCCGCCGTCCTCGCCGCGCGCGAGGCTTCCGTACCGGTGCGGGTGGTGGACACCGGGATGGTCGCGATGGCGCTCGGCTTCTGCGCCCTGTCGGCTGCGGAGGTGGCCGAGGCGGGCGGAACGGTCGACGAGGCGGTGGCGGCGGCGGAGAAGCGCGCCGAGGAGACGGCCGCGTACTTCTACGTCGACACCCTGGACTATCTGCGGCGCGGCGGCCGGATCGGGGCCGCGCAGGCGCTGCTGGGCTCGGCCCTCGCGGTGAAGCCGCTGCTCGCCCTCAACGACGGGCGGATCGAGCTGCTGGAGAAAGTGCGTACGGCCTCCAAGGCGATCGCCCGGCTGGAGGAGCTCGTGGTCGAGCGGGCGGGTGAGCGGCGGGTGGACATCGCCGTCCATCACCTGGCGGCACCCGAGCGGGCCGAGGCGCTGGCGCACCGGCTGCGGGAGAGAGTGCCCGGGCTGGCGGATCTGCATGTCAGCGAGGTGGGTGCGGTGATCGGGGCGCACACCGGGCCCGGGCTGCTGGGGGCTGTGGTCTCGCCGCGCTGAGTGGTTCCTGCCGGTGAGCCACTCCTTTGCATCCGGAGAAGGCCCCTTATGAGTGACCCTCGCGAGTGACCGAGTTATCCACAACTCGCAGTTTATCCACAGGAATTGACCAAGATCCACAAGCTTGGGCCGATGTGCCTACCGTCAGGCGCATGACTCTGCGATCACGCAACGAAACGACAGGACCGGGCCGCACGCCCGGTCGTACCTTCTCTTCCGCCTCCCGGGCCGGGTTGGTTTCCCGGGCGGGGTTCGCTTCCCGTTCGGGGCCCCGCGCCTCGTCGGGGACGGGGCGCGGCAGACGCGGGGCGGCTGCCCGGGCCGCCGCTGCGGCTGTGTCCCGGCGGCGGGCGGACGCGCTCTTCGTACTGCCTGCGGTGATGACGCGTGTTCTGGCGACTCCGGGCGTCCTGGCGCGGGCGGCGGGAGCGTCGATGCCGGCGGCTCAGGCTGCCGCGCCACCGGTTGCCGTTCCACCGGTGGTCGCGCCGACGGTCGCGCCGCCACGGATCGGGGTGCCCCGGGCGCCCGCACCGGCCCCGGTTCCGGTGTCACCAACCTCCAGGCCGTCAACTCCCGTGTCACCGGCTCCTGTACGTACTCCTGCGGCTCCTCCCGCCATCCCCACCATCCCCGTCGGCGGGCTGCGCGGAATCGGCGGGCTGCGCCGGGCGTGGACCGCCACGCGGGAGCGGGTGCCGGTGTGGGTGCAGGTCAGGTGCGGGATGGAGCCCAGGACCGTGGGGGCGCTTGCCGCCGTCCTGGTGGTGTCTGCGGGCTTCGCTCTCCACCACTTCTGGACCGGACGTCCGGAGTCCGTACGGCCGCCGGAGACGGTGGGAGTGGCCGGACCCGTGGCACCCCGGTCGAGCGTGCCGCGCGTACCGGCCCCGCCCTTCGGTCCGTCGGCGGCGGGGACGCTGCCGTCCGGGCCCCAGGTGCCGGTGCAGGCTCCGGGGGGCGCGGTGGTGGTCGTCGATGTGAGTGGTGAGGTACGGCGGCCCGGGGTGCACCGGCTGCCCGCCGGATCCCGGGTCGCCGACGCGCTACGCATGGCGGGCGGGGTCAAACGCGGCAAGGACGTCGGCGGGCTCAACCGGGCCCGGGTGCTCACCGACGGGGAACAGGTCGTGGTGGGCGGCCCCGCGCCCGCCGCACCTGCCGTAGGGGGCGGGGCGGGCCCAGGTGGCGCCTCACCCACCGCACCCGTCAGTCTCAACTCCGCGACCGTGGAACAGCTCGACACCCTGCCGGGCGTCGGCCCGGTCCTGGCCCGCCACATCGTCGACTACCGCACCCAGCACGGCGGTTTCCGCTCGGTGGAAGAGCTGCGCGAGGTCAACGGAATCGGTGACCGTCGCTTCACGGATCTTCAGCAGTTGGTACGGCCGTGAAGGGCGCGGACGGTGCGGGCGGGGAGGGGTCCTGGCGCGGTGCGGCGGGTGTGGGCCGGACGGCCCCTGATACCGGTTCGGTGCCCTTGGGGCGGGCAACGCGCCCCGCCAGGGCGGCGGTTCACGCAGCCTCGGGGCACCGGCTCGGGGCCTCGGATCCGCGGCAGGAGGGTCCGCCCGACCTTCGTCTGGTGCCTCCGGCGCTGGCGGCCTGGGCTGCGGCCGCACTGACCGTGGGCGAGGCGGCGGACGGGGCGGTGGCACTGCTCGCGGTGCTCCTGGCAGGAGCACTGGTCGTGGGGCTGGTGCCGGCCCGCCGCCCCACGGCCCGGCCGGTGGTCCGACCTGCGGCCCGGCCGGTGGACCGCCCCGTGGACCGCCCCGGCAGTCGAGCCGCGGCTCACTCCGCCGGCCAAGGTGTCCCCCCTCCCCTCGGGGTCACCGATGCTCAGGCCACCACCGCATCCGGCGTGCGCTCCACCACTCCTTCCGGCGGAGACCCCACCACCCGCCCCGACGGCCCTCGTGGACGCCCCCGGCACGCCACCGCTCTCCTCACCGTGCTGCTCTGCGCCGCCGCGGCCACCGCGTCGGCAGCGCTGCACTCGGCCGATCTTCACCGTGGGCCGGTGCCCGAACTGGCCCGTAAACGCGCCCAGGTGACGGTGGAGCTCACGGTCACCGGCGACCCCAGGCTGACCCGGCCGCGCGTGCGTGGCGACCGGACGGCGCCCCGGTCCGTGGTTCTGAACGCCGAACTCACCAGGATCACCACCGCCGACGGAGCGGTCACCGCCGCCCGGACACCGGTCCTCGTCCTCGCGCCGGTGCGCGGACCCACCGCCCGCTGGCTGACGTTGCTGCCCTCCACCCGGCTCCGGGTGACCGGAGCCAGGCTGGCGCCACCGCGGCCGGACGGTGACCGGATCGCCGCCGTACTGCGAGTTCCCGGCAGCCGGGGCCCGGACGTCATCGGGCCGCCAACTGCCGTACAGAGCAAGGCCGGTGAGCTCAGGGCAGGCCTGCGGGTGGCCACCGAGGAACTGCCGTCCGATGCGCGCGCACTGCTGCCGGGGCTGGTCGTCGGCGACACCTCCCGGATGGAACCCGACCTCCTCGACGCCTTTGCCGCCACTGACCTGGTGCATCTGACCGCCGTCTCCGGCAGCAACCTCACCATTGTCCTGGCACTCCTGATCGGGCCGCCAGGCCTGGCCCTGCGGGCGGAGCGGCGCGGCCTCGCACCACGGCTCGGGATCTCGCTCCGCATGACCGCACTGATCGGCGGGGCTCTCACCCTCGCCTTCGTGATCGTGTGCCGGCCGGAACCCAGCGTGCTGCGGGCCGCCGCCTGCGGTCTGATCACCCTGCTCGCCATCGGCACCGGACGGCGCAGGTCGCTGATCCCGGCGCTGGCCGCCGCCGTACTGCTGCTGGTGCTGTACGACCCGTGGCTGGCCCGGAGTTACGGATTTCTGCTGTCCGTACTGGCCACCGGCGCCCTGCTCACTCTCGGCCCCGTCTGGAGCGCCGCACTGCAGCGGCGCGGGATGCCGCCCCGGCTCGCCGAGGTGCTGGCCGCGGCATGCGCGGCACAGGCGGTGTGCGCACCGGTGGTCGCGGTGATGGCGGCCCGGGTCAGCCTGGTGGCGATCCCCTGCAACCTCCTCGCCGAACTGGCCGTCGCCCCGGCCACCGTCCTCGGCTTCGCCGCACTGGCCACGGCACAGATGGCGATGCCCGTCGCCGAACTGCTCGCCCGGGTGGCGGGGTGGCCCACCAACTGGATCGCCGAGGTCGCCAGGACGGGGGCGGCACTGCCCGGCGCGGAGATCGGCTGGCCCGGCGGCTGGCGGGGAGGGCTGTTGCTGGCCGCCGTGACCCTGATGGTGGTGCTCGCCCTGTACCGGGCGCGCCGCCACCCCTGGGCGGTGCTCGGCGGCGTACTGCTCCTGCTGCTCGCCGTCCTGCGCCCGCCGCCCCTCACAGGGTTCCTGACCGGCTGGCCGCCGCCGGACTGGAAAGTGGTGCTGTGCGACGTCGGACAGGGCGATACGACGGTCCTCGCGACCGGGGAGGCGGGCACCGCGGTCGTCGTGGACGCGGGCCCTGACCCCGCCCTGGCCGACCGGTGCCTGCGCCGACTGGGCATCACCCGCATTCCGCTGGTGGTCCTCACCCACTTTCACGCTGACCACGTGTCCGGCCTGCCCGGGGTGCTGCGTGGTCGTGCGGTCGGCGCCATCGGGACCACTTCGCTCCAGGAGCCCCGGGAACAGGCTGCGTTCGTCCGCCGGACCGCGGCAGCGGCAGGGGTGGCGGTGACCGTCTCCCGGCCGGGCGAGCGCCGCCGGATCGGACCACTCGACTGGCAGGTGATCTGGCCGCCCCCGCCCCCGGTTCCCACGCCCGAGGAGGCCAACGACGCGAGCACGACTCTGCTCGTACGGATCGCCGAACCCGGCCAGGGGTCCGCCGCCGGTGCGTCGGGGGAGCCGGTTCCGGGTCAGGGGGACAGCGGGGCGGGTCTGACTCTCCTGCTGCCCGGCGACCTCGAACCACCGGCCCAGCAGGCCCTGTTACGGAACTTCCCCGGCCTCCCGCAGGTCGACGTCCTCAAGGTCGCCCACCACGGCTCGGCCCACCAGGACCCCGGCCTGCTCCGCCGTACGGCGCCCCGTCTCGCTCTCGTCCCTGTGGGGCGCGACAACCCGTACGGCCACCCCGCACCCGCCGCCCTGGCCGCGCTCACCTCCCTCGGCGCGAGAGTGCTGCGCACGGACCGGGACGGGGCGATCGCGGTGACCGGCTCCGGGGCCGGGCTGGAGGCGGTGCCGCTCGGGAGATGACGCGATGGCGGGGGAGGGGGACGGGAACTTGCGGGGGCTGATTCAAGCCGTGCCCGGAACGGCACGGATCGCGGGTCAACCCTTTCGTGTGCCCGTGAACTGGCTTCTCAAGCAGTCTCCACGAGGTCTCCGCATCTCACTTCACGAACTTCGTGCTACTGCGGGTAATGGGCCAGTGACCAGCGAAGACGATTAAGCGGAATGCTCAATTCAGACCTCTGCGGACAGGGGGTGGCATCTCGCCACCGAGCCACGCGTTTGCCTCGAACACCCCATGAGTGATCGAATGCTTTTTCGTCAAAGGGTCGCTGCCCCCGGGCGGTTCGACGTGCCACGGCGCGCCCCTGCAGCAACCATTCGCACGGGGGTGCCCACCTCATGATCTCCCGCTGGCTTGGCCGACGTCCGACCACCGCAGGCCACAGCAACCCACTCGCCGGATTCTCCGTACCGCCCTCCGCCGGGGTCCTCAGTTGCCGGGTCCTGGACCCGGTCAACGAGCCCGTGCGGCAGGCCGAGTTCGTCGTCACCGATGGTGCGGGCCGCAAGATCGTCGGCGGTGAGACCGACCCGTACGGCACCCTCGTCGCAGCGGTCCCCGCGGGTGACTACCGGCTCGCCGTCACCGCCGAGGGCTTCACCCCGTACCGCGGCAGCGCCACCGTCACCGAGAGCGGCCACGCGGGGCTCGGCGACATCTCCCTCCAGATCGCCGCCCCGCCGCAGCTCCCCGAGCCCGGCGAGTGGGAGATCGACCTGATGCACTCCCAGATCAGCTTCTCCGCCCGGCACATCGGACTGGCCCGCATCCGCGGTCGGTTCAACAGCTTCGCGGGCGCCGTGCGGATCGGTGAGCGCATGGACCAGTCGGCCATGCACGTCATCATCGACGCCGCCTCCATCGACACCAACGTCAAGATGCGCGACGACCACCTGCGCTCCAAGGACTTCTTCGACGTCGCGAACTACCCGACGATGGAGTTCTACAGCGACCGCTTCGTGCACCGCGGCGGCAGCCGCTGGGCGATCAGTGGCGCGCTCACCCTGCACGGCGTCAGCCGCACCGTCACGCTGGACAGCCAGTACCTCGGCATGGGCAACGGCCTCCAGGGCGAAACCCGCGCCGCCGTCCACTCCACCGCCGAACTGCACCGTGAGGACTTCACCCTCACCTGGCAGACCATGCTCGGCCACGGCATCGCCGCCGTCGGTTCCTCCATCGCCGTCGAGCTGGACATCCAGATCATCCCCAAGGTGATGGGCGCCCCGGCGTCCTGATGCGCGTACCGGACAATGGTCCTGTGAACGACGTACGACATGTGTTGGTGCTGCCGGACCGGGACGCCGCCGAGGAAGTGGCGCGCGAGTTGCCGGACCGGTTCGGGGCGGCGGAAGAACCCCAGCTCGTCAGGGACGCGCTGGCGGGCGAGGACGACGCCGAGGACGCGCAGTGGCTGGTGGTGGTCGAGGACCCCGACGGCCGCTTCGACCCCTCGGCGCTGGACGCGCTGGCCGCCGAGTACGAGGGGTGGCTGGAGGCACCGTAACGGCGCTGTCAGTGCCCCGTGGGATGCTTGACCGCGATGGCCACCAGGAAGAATTCGACCGACGATCCGCTCGCCCCCGTCACCCTCGCCGTGGGGCAGGAGGACCTCCTCCTCGACCGCGCGGTGCAGCAGGTCGTGGCGGCTGCCCGCGCCGCCGACGCCGACACCGACGTACGCGACCTCACGCCCGACAAGCTGGAGCCCGGCACCCTCGCCGAGCTGACCAGCCCCTCGCTCTTCTCCGAGCGCAAGGTCGTCGTCGTGCGCAACGCACAGGACCTCACCGCCGACACGATCAAAGACGTCAAGGAATACCTCGGCGCCCCCGCCGAGGAGATCACCCTTGTCCTGCTGCACGCCGGCGGAGCCAAGGGCAAGGGCCTGCTCGACGCGGCCCGCAAAGCGGGAGCCCGCGAGGTCGCCTGCCCCAAGACCACCAAGCCTGCCGAGCGTCTGTCGTTCGTCCGGTCGGAGTTCCGGGCGCTCGGCCGCTCGGCCACGCCCGAGGCGGGCCAGGCACTGGTCGACTCCATCGGCAGTGACCTGCGCGAGCTGGCCAGTGCCGTCTCCCAGCTGGTCGCGGACGTCGAAGGCACCATCGACGAGGAGATCGTCGGCCGGTACTACACAGGCCGCGCCGAAGCCTCCAGCTTCACCGTCGCCGACCGGGCTGTCGAAGGGCGGGCCGCCGAAGCACTCGAAGCGCTGCGGTGGTCGCTTTCGACGGGAGTGGCCCCCGTGCTGATCACCAGCGCCCTCGCCCAGGCCGTACGCGCCATCGGCAAGCTCGCGTCCGCCCCGCGCGGAGCGCGGCCCGGCGACCTGGCGCGCGACCTCGGCATGCCCCCGTGGAAGATCGACCGGGTCCGTCAGCAGATGCGCGGCTGGTCGGCGGACGGGGTCGCGGTCGCGCTGCGGGCGGTCGCCGAGGCGGACGCCGGAGTGAAGGGCGGCGGCGACGACCCGGAGTACGCCCTGGAGAAGGCCGTGGTCGCGGTGGCCCGGGCAGCCAGGGCGCGCAACGCGCGGTAGCGGGCGGATCCGGCCCCTGCGGCCACCCGGAAACGTAGCCCTTGAACGCCAGAACCCCTGAACGCCAGAACCCCTGGACGTCAAAACTTGTGAACGCCAAAACTCGTGAACGTCGACGTTCACGAACGCCAGAACCCCGGTCCCGTCCTGGGGAAGGACGACGACCGGGGTTCCGGTTCAAACTGTTTTCCACCGCGCCCGCGTGGCGAACGCGTTCGGTGCGCGGCGGGGGTGTCGGGTCAGGAGCGGTAGAGAGGGTCCGCTGAATCCTGACTCCGACGATTCACTACAAGTGCTTCAGAGGTGATGCTCAGCCCTGAAGGGTGGCGACCTTGGCAGCCAGCGCCGACTTCTTGTTGGCGGCGGCGTTCTTGTGGATGACACCCTTGCTCGCGGCCTTGTCGAGCGCGCGGGAGGCGTCGCGAACGGCCACAGTGGCCTTCTCGACGTCGCCGGCGACGACGGCCTCGCGGGCCTTGCGCACCGCGGTCTTGACCGAGGACTTGACGGCCTTGTTACGCAGGCGCGCCTTCTCGTTCGTCTTGTTCCGCTTGACCTGGGACTTGATGTTCGCCACTGAAAGAGCCTTTACAGGTTCGATTTGGATCTCGATGTGCGCCCGGTGACCGTGAAGGTCACCAGACACAGCTGCCCAGGCTACCAGCCGTCCCCCGACCGGCCCAAACCGGCCGCTGGTCCCCGTTCGTGGGACCATGGGAAGACTTCACACTTCCGGACCGAGACGAGAACGAGGCAC
The DNA here is from genome assembly GCF_044454195.1 of Streptomyces sp. NPDC051561. Classification (NCBI taxonomy): domain Bacteria; kingdom Bacillati; phylum Actinomycetota; class Actinomycetes; order Kitasatosporales; family Streptomycetaceae; genus Streptomyces; species Streptomyces sp. NPDC051561. Next base: position 377,389 of record NZ_JBITDM010000006.1, read on the forward strand.
GCGCGCGCCCGACGCACGCCGTCCCACAGCACGTGGTGCCGTCTTCTCAAGAATCAGGACCCTGCGTGCCCGCGACTCCTCTCCACGTGCCCGAGCCGAGCCGTACCGACCCGGCACTACTCCGCAACTTCTGCATCATCGCGCACATCGACCACGGCAAGTCGACGCTGGCCGACCGGATGCTCCAGCTGACCGGAGTGGTCGACCAGCGGCAGATGCGTGCCCAGTACCTCGACCGGATGGACATCGAGCGCGAGCGCGGCATCACCATCAAGTCCCAGGCGGTACGACTCCCTTGGGCGCCCACCGAGGGCGAGAACAAGGGCACCACCCACGTCCTCAACATGATCGACACCCCGGGCCACGTGGACTTCACCTACGAGGTCTCCCGCTCGCTGGCCGCCTGCGAGGGCACCGTCCTGCTGGTGGACGCCGCGCAGGGCATCGAGGCGCAGACCCTCGCCAACCTCTATCTCGCGATGGAGAACGACCTGGCGATTGTTCCGGTCCTCAACAAGATCGACCTGCCGGCCGCCCAGCCGGAGAAGTTCTCCGAGGAACTGGCCAACCTCATCGGCTGCCAGCCCGAGGACGTCCTGAAGGTCTCCGCGAAGACCGGCGTCGGCGTGGACGCGCTGCTCGACCGTGTGGTGCGTGACGTACCGGCCCCGGTCGGTGTCAAGGACGCCCCCGCCCGCGCGATGATCTTCGACTCGGTCTACGACTCCTACCGCGGCGTCGTGACGTACGTTCGAGTCGTCGACGGCCAGCTCAACAAGCGCGAGCGCATCAGGATGATGTCGACCGGCGCCACCCACGAACTGCTGGAGATCGGTGTCTCCTCGCCCGAGATGACCGCCTCCGACGGTCTCGGTGTCGGCGAGGTCGGCTACATCATCACCGGTGTGAAGGACGTCCGGCAGTCCAAGGTCGGCGACACCATCACCTCCCTCAACAAGGGGGCGACAGAGGCGCTCGGCGGCTACAAGGACCCGAAGCCGATGGTTTTCTCCGGCCTCTACCCGGTCGACGGCTCCGAGTACCCGGACCTGCGCGAAGCCCTGGACAAGCTCCAGCTCAACGACGCCGCCCTGGTGTACGAGCCGGAGACCTCCGCGGCCCTCGGCTTCGGCTTCCGTGTCGGCTTCCTCGGCCTGCTGCACCTCGATGTGATCCGTGAGCGCCTGGAGCGCGAGTTCGGCCTCGACCTCATCGCGACGGCGCCCAACGTGGTCTACCGCGTGGTCATGGAGGACACCAGCGAGCACATCGTCACCAACCCGAGCGAATTCCCCGAGGGCAAGATCTCGGACGTCTACGAGCCCGTCGTACGCGCCACGATCCTCGCCCCCAGCGAGTTCATCGGCGCGATCATGGAGCTCTGCCAGACCCGCCGCGGCACCCTGCTCGGCATGGACTACCTCTCCGAGGACCGCGTCGAGATCCGCTACACGCTTCCGCTGGCGGAAATCGTCTTCGACTTCTTCGACCAGCTGAAGTCCAAGACCCGCGGTTACGCCTCCCTGGACTACGAGCCCACCGGCGAGCAGTCCGCGGCCCTGGTCAAGGTCGACATCCTGCTGCACGGCGACCGGGTCGACGCCTTCTCCGCCGTCACCCACAAGGACGCGGCCTACGCGTACGGCGTGCGGCTCGTCGCCAAGCTGCGCGAGCTCATTCCGCGCCAGGCCTTCGAGATCCCCATTCAGGCCGCCATCGGCTCCCGGGTCATCTCCCGCGAGACGATCCGAGCCATCCGCAAGGACGTCCTCGCCAAGTGCTACGGCGGCGACATCTCGCGTAAGCGGAAGCTTCTGGAGAAGCAGAAGGAAGGAAAGAAGCGCATGAAGATGGTCGGCAGTGTCGAGGTGCCGCAGGAAGCCTTCATCGCCGTACTTTCCAGCGACGAGTCTGCGGGCAAAACAAAGAAGTAAATCTGCGTAAGCCGCCGAATCTGTTGCAGCACAGCAGGCTCTGTTGCCGTGCAGCTGTCGCACAGGCGCCCGTCCGCACCACGGACGGGCGCTTTTGCGTTGATGTGAGGACGGGGAAACTGTCTGCGGAATCACCCCAGCGGGCCCCCTGCGTTCCATGCGTCGGGTCCGCTCTTCTGGTGTCCGGACAGCAGCCACGCCCGGACCGGCGGACGCCTCGGCCGTGTGGCGGTGGGGGCGCGGTAAAGGTCGCATCGCGGACGGGGCGAAATGGAAGGGCCTCGGGCTCTTACGTACCAGGGCCGCGCGCTCTAGTCTGATCACTGATCGTTTGTTACTCGCCAGTTAAATACCAGCCAGTCGCGCAGCAATGCCGCAGGCCCGGAGGACGTCGTGAGCGACACACAGACCTTGATCGAGAACCGGCCGCCGTCCGTAGCTGCCCTCTTCATTGAGCGCGTGGCTGCCACGCCGGACGGAGAGGCCTACCGCTACCCGGTGCCGCCGGCCGGCGGCAGTGGCGCCGATGAGTGGCGCTCGCTGAGCTGGGGGCAGGCCGCGAAGCGGGTGTACGCCATCGCGGCGGGCCTCGTCGAGCTGGGGGTGCGGCCCGAGGAGCGGATCGCGCTCGCCTCGGCGACCCGGGTGGAGTGGATCCTCGCGGACCTCGGTGTGATGTGCGCGGGGGCCGCCACCACCACCATCTACCCCTCGACGAACGCCGAGGAGTCGGCGTACATCCTCTCCGACTCCGAGAGCCGGGTGCTCATCGCCGAGGACGCGGCCCAACTCGCCAAGGCTCGCGAGAAGCGCGCCGAGCTGCCGCACCTCGCCCACGTCGTCGTGGTGAACGCCGAGGACGCCCAGGCGGCCGACGGCGACCCGGAGGGCTGGGTGCTCTCGCTCGCCGAACTGGAGGCGCGCGGAGCGGCGTACCTGGAGAAGAACCCGGAGGCGGTCAAGGAGCGGGTCGCGGCGATCACCGCCGACCAGCTCGCCACCCTGATCTACACCTCCGGCACCACCGGCCGCCCCAAGGGCGTACGGCTGCCGCACGACTGCTGGTCGTACATGGCCAAGGCGACCGTGGCGACCGGGCTGATCACCAAGGACGACGTGCAGTACCTGTGGTTGCCGCTGGCGCACGTCTTCGGCAAGGTGCTCACCTCCGGGCAGATCGAGGTCGGGCACGTCACGGCGGTCGACGGACGCATCGACAAGATCATCGAGAACCTGCCGGTGGTGCAGCCGACGTACATGGCCGCCGTGCCGCGCATCTTCGAGAAGGTCTACAACGGGGTCGCCGCCAAGGCACGGGCCGGCGGCGGCGCCAAGTACAAGATCTTCCAGTGGGCCGCGGGGGTCGGCCGCGAGTACGCGAAGGTCACCCAGGACAACTTCCGGCGCACCGGGCAGGCGACCGCGCCGTTCGCGCTGAACGCCAAGCACAAGGTGGCGGACGCGCTGGTCTTCTCGAAGATCCGTGAGGCGTTCGGCGGCCGGCTGCGGGCCTGCGTGTCGGGGTCGGCCGCGCTGGCGCCGGACATCGGCTACTTCTTCGCGGGCGCCGGGATCCACATTCTGGAGGGGTACGGGCTGACCGAGTCCAGCGCCGCCAGCTTCGTCAACCCCGGCGAGGCGTACCGCACCGGGACCGTCGGCAAGCCGCTCCCCGGCACCGAGGTCAGGATCGCGGAGGACGGCGAGATCCTGCTGCGCGGCCCGGGCATCATGGAGGGCTACCACGGGCTGCCGGAGAAGACCGCCGAAGTCCTGGAGTCCGACGGCTGGTTCCACACCGGGGACATCGGCGAGCTGTCCGCGGACGGCTATCTGAGGATCACCGACCGCAAGAAGGACCTGATCAAGACGTCGGGCGGCAAGTACATCTCGCCCGCCGAGGTGGAGGGCCAGTTCAAGGCGGTCTGCCCTTACGTCTCGAACATCCTGGTGCACGGAGCGGACCGGAACTTCTGCACGGCGTTGATCTCGCTCGACGAGCCGACGATTCTCGCCTGGGCGCAGGAGCAGGGGCTCACCGCGAAGTCGTACGCCGACGTGGTGGCGGCGCCGCAGACGCAGGCGCTGGTCGAGGGGTATGTGAAGGAGCTCAACGAGGGGCTGCAGCGCTGGCAGACCATCAAGAAGTTCCGGCTGCTGCCCCGGGACCTCGATGTGGAGAACGGCGAGCTGACGCCCAGCCTCAAGTTGAAGAGGCCGGTCGTTGAGCGTGAGTACAAGCACCTGATCGAGGAGATGTACGCGGGGTCCAGGGAGGCCTGAGTACGCGCGTCGGTGCGCCGCGGCCCTCAGGTGGAGTGGCCGCGGCGCATTTCGGCGAGGATTTCGCGTAGCCGGGCGACCTGGCTGGGCAGCGGTGAGCCCTCGGCGGTACCTTCCCTGAGGACCTGCTCCTCGATCTCGGCGAGCTGGGCTGCGAGCAGTCCGAACTGTTGCCGCTCCTGATTGAGCATGCGCTCAAGTTGCCTGTTCTTACGGTGCAGTTCGAGAAATACGTTGACCTTGGCGCGCAGCACCCAGGGGTCGAAAGGTTTCGTCAGGAAATCGGCCGCGCCCGTCGCGTAACCCCTGAAGGCGTAGCCGGAATCGCCCTCGGCGCCGGTCAGGAAAATGATCGGGACGTCCTTGGTCTGGTCGAGACGCTTGATGTTGGAGGCGGTCTCGAAACCGTCCATGCCCGGCATCCGGACGTCCAGCAGAATCACCGCGAACTTCTGCCGCAACAGTGCCTTCATCGCCTCCTCACCCGAACGGGCCCGGACCAAGGGCTCGTTGAGGGCGCCGAGTACGGCCTCAAGGGCGATGAGGTTGTCCTCCATGTCGTCCACGAGCAGGATGCTGGCGTGGTCGTGGTGAGTGGTTCGCGGGGCCTCAGTGGTCATCGTCCACAACTCCTGGAACTGCCGGGGCTACACAATCTGCTGACGCGTGTTTCTCCTGTTCCGGTTCCCCGGTACACGCCGGGTTCCCTGGATACGCCGGTTCTCCTCCCGGGTCGAGCACGGAGCACACCACGGAGAGGAGCTGGTCGACGTCCACCGGCTTCGGTACGTACTCGTTGGCTCCCTGGGCGATGGACTTCTCCCGGTCGCCGGGCATCGCCTTGGCGGTGAGGGCGACGATCGGCAGGTCGGTCCAGCGAGGGGTGTTGCGGATGGCCTCGATGGTTTCGTAACCATCCATTTCCGGCATCATGATGTCCATCAGCACCAGTTCGACATCGGGATTGCGTTCCAGCATCTCGATGCCCTCCCGTCCGTTCTCCGCGTAGAGCACGGGCATGCCGACCCGACCGAGCACATGGGTGAGGGCGAAGACGTTGCGGATGTCGTCGTCGACGATCAGAACCCGGCGGCCGGGGAGCACGATCCCGGCCCTGCCGGAACTCCACTCCTCCAGCTTGGTGGTGGTGGGCCAGCCGTTGTCCTGATCGGGCAGGGTGATGTGGTTGGCGGACAGCCGCTCGGGCGGCGGGGCGATGGACAGGGCGCGCGGCGGCTGGTGGGTGACCTGCTCGGATTCGATGTGTCCCGGGTAGCGCACCGGGACGTACAGGGTGAAGGTCGATCCCTGGCCCGGCTCGCTCTCGGCGACGATCCGCCCGCCGAGCAGCCCGGCGATCTCGCGGCTGATGGACAGCCCGAGGCCGGTACCGCCGTACTTGCGGTTGGTGGTGCCGTCCGCCTGCTGGAACGCCTCGAAGATGACCGGGAGTTTCTCGGCGGCGATGCCGATGCCGGTGTCCGCGACGGAGAACGCGATGACTTCCTGAGTGCCCTTGAGGATCGCGTTGTCGGGGTCGGCGATGCGACTGACGTGCAGTTCGACCCGGCCGGTCGAGGTGAACTTGATGGCGTTGGACAGCAGATTGCGCAGGATCTGCTGGAGCCGCTGCTCGTCGGAGAACACTTCGCGCGGTACGTCCTCGCCGACCACCACGTCGAAGGCCAGGCCCCTGTCGAGGGTGACCGGGCGGAACGTGGCGTGCACGTAGTCGAGGAGTTTGATCAGCGGGAGCTTCTTGGGGCGTACGTCCATCCGGCCGGCCTCGATCTTGGACAGGTCGAGGATGTCGTTGATCAGCTGGAGCAGGTCGGAGCCGGAGCGGTGGATGGTCGTCGCGAACTGGACCTCCTGGTCGGAGAGATGGCCGTCCGGGTTGTCGGAGAGGAGGCGGGCCAGGATGAGGAGTGAGTTCAGCGGCGTGCGCAGCTCGTGCGACATGTTCGCCAGGAACTCGGACTTGTACTGGGAGGAAGTGGCGAGCAGGGCCGCTTTTTCCTCCAGTTCGGCGTTGGAACGCTGAAGTTCGGCCTGTTGCCGCTGGAGTTCGTTGGAGCGGTCCTGGAGCTGGATGGCGAGCCGCTGGGACTCGCTCAGCAGGGATTCCGTACGGGAGTTGGCGATGATGGTGTTGATCGCGACGCCGATGGTGTTCACGAACTGGTCGAAGAAGGCCAGGTGCACGTCGGAGAAGCGGGAGAAGGAGGCGAGTTCGATGACGCCCAGGAGTTTGTCCTCGAAGAGGATCGGGATGATGACGACGCTCGCCGGGGCCGCTTCGCCGAGCCCGGAATTGATTTTGATGTAGTCCGGCGGGGCCTCCTCGACGAGGATGCGCTTCTTCTCCAGGGCCGCCTGGCGGACCAGACCGTGTCCCGGCATGCCGTGGGTGTCGACGGTGGCGCCCTGGGCGGAGCCGTAACCGGCGATGAAGGCGAGACCGCGCTGCGGAAGGGTGGCGTTGGTGGTGTGCGACGGAGTGCCGTCGGTCTCCGGGTCGGCCAGGAAGAACGCCCCGAACTGGGCGTTCACCAGCGGGGTCAGCTCGCGCAGGATCAGGTCGGCGACCTCCATCAGGTCGCGGTGGCCCTGCATCAGCCCGGCGAGGCGGGCCAGGTTGGACTCCAGCCAGTCCTTGGCGCGGGTGGTCTCACGGAGGTTGGACACCATCAGGTTGATGTTGTCCTTGAGTTCGGAGACCTCGCCCCGGGTCTCCACGGTGATCGAGCGGGACATGTCGCCCTGGGCGACGGCGGAGGCGACCTCGGCGATGGCGCGGACCTGAGTGGTGAGGTTCAGGGCGAGTTCATTGACGTTGGTGGTGAGGCGCTTCCAGGTGCCGTACACCCCCTCGACCCTCGCCTGACCGCCCAGTTGGCCCTCGGAGCCGACCTCGCGGGCCACCCGGGTGACCTCGGACGAGAACGAGGACAGGGTGTCGACCATGGTGTTGATGGTGGTCTTGAGCTCCAGGATCTCGCCGCGGGCATCCACGTCGATCTTCTTGGAGAGGTCGCCCTGCGCGACGGCGGTGGCGACCTGGGCGATGTTGCGGACCTGGGAGGTCAGGTTGTCGGCCATGTAGTTGACGTTGTCGGTGAGGTCCTTCCAGACGCCGGAGACGCCGAGGACCTGTGCGCGGCCGCCGAGCCTGCCGTCGGTGCCGACCTCGCGGGCGACCCGGGTGACCTCGTCGGCGAAGGCGCGCAACTGCTCCACCATGGTGTTGACGGTGTCCTTCAGCTCCAGGATCTCGCCGCGGGCATCCACGGTGATCTTCTTGGAGAGGTCGCCGTTGGCGACGGCGGTGGTGACCTGCGCGATATTGCGGACCTGGGACGTCAGGTTGGACGCCATGAAGTTGACGTTGTCGGTGAGGTCCTTCCAGACCCCGGAGACGCCGCGCACCTGGGCCTGGCCGCCGAGGTTTCCTTCGGTGCCGACCTCGCGGGCGACGCGGGTGACCTCGTCGGCGAAGGCGGAGAGCTGGTCGACCATGGTGTTGATGGTCGATTTGAGTTCCAGGATCTCGCCGCGGGCATCCACGGTGATCTTCTTGGAGAGGTCGCCGTTGGCGACGGCGGTGGTGACCTGCGCGATGTTGCGGACCTGGGACGTCAGGTTGTCCGCCATGAAGTTGACGTTTTCGGTGAGGTCCTTCCAGACGCCGCTGACGCCGCGCACCTGGGCGCGACCGCCGAGGTTTCCTTCGGTGCCGACCTCGCGGGCGACGCGGGTGACCTCGTCGGCGAAGGCGGAGAGCTGGTCGACCATGGTGTTGATGGTCGATTTGAGTTCCAGGATCTCGCCCTGGGCGTCGACGGTGATCTTCTGCGACAGGTCGCCGTTGGCGACGGCGGTGGTGACTTGCGCGATGTTGCGGACCTGGGACGTCAGGTTGGACGCCATGAAGTTGACGTTGTCGGTGAGGTCCTTCCAGACCCCGGAGACGCCCCTGACCTGGGCGCGACCGCCGAGCTGGCCCACCGTGCCGACCTCGCGGGCGACGCGGGTGACCTCGTCGGCGAAGGCGGAGAGCTGGTCGACCATCGTGTTGACGGTCAGTTTCAGTTCGAGGAGCTCGCCGGTCGCCTCCACGGTGACCGTACGGGTCAGGTCGCCGCGCGCCACCGCCGTGGTCACCGCCGCGATGTCGCGCACCTGGGCGGTCAGCCGGGACGCCATCGTGTTGACGGCCTCCGTCACATCGCGCCAACTGCCGGACAGCCCCTGCACCTTGGCACGCCCACCGAGTCGCCCCTCGGTGCCGACCTCGCGGGCCACCCGGGTCACCTCACCCGTGAACAGCGACAGCTGGTCGACCATCTTGTTGACCGCCCGGCCCAGTCGGCGCAGGTCACCGTGGAGCTGACGGTTGCCGTCGTGCAGGTCGACCCGCTGGGTGAGGTCGCCGCCCGCGACCGCGTCCAGCACCCGGGTGGCATTCGCGGCGGGCACCACCAGGGCGTCCAGAAGTGCGTTCGTACTGTTGATGTTGGAGGCCCAGCCGCCCTGGCCGGGACTCACCGTCAGCCGCTCGTCGAGCCTGCCGTGCCGGACGACCTCTCGGCGCACGCGCGCCAGTTCGGCCCCGAAGTGCTCCTTGCGGTCGGCGATCTGGTTGAAAACGGCGGTGAGTTCGCCGGGCGCCCCGGCGTGGGTCTCCGGCAGGCGCACCCGGAAGTCCCCGTCCCGCAGCGAGGTCATCGCGGCGAGCAGCGGGCGCAACTCGGACACGTGCACCCAGCCGTCGCCCGGGTGTTCGCCCTCGTGGGGCGGGCCCTCGGGGCCGCCCGCAGTGCGGCTCCCGGTGCGGGTCCGGTCGCGGGCCGCAGGGCGAGGAATGGCTCGATCTTCGTTCATTGAGGCCCACTTCGGTGACTCGGTGCTTATGGGCAGGCTCAGTCTGTCACCCTGTGGTTGTCGTAAGCGGCGCATTGCGACAACCGATCAGGAGCCGCACCGTGACATCGATTCCGACGCAGCGGGACAACGGAGCCCGCGCGAGTGTCCCGCCCGCCGGGAGGTACGAAATCCAGCCCGAGGCCCGCACCAGCCTGCCCGGCAACCCGCTTGCCCCCTCCGCCGCGCGGAAGTTCGTCCGCGCCGCCATCGCGGACTGGTCAGGGACGCCCCTGCTGCCAGGCGACGAGGGGATCGCCGGGCGGCTCGCCGACGACGCCGCCCTGGTGGTCAACGAGCTCGTCACCAACGCGGTCGTGCACGCCGGCACCACCGTCGAGGTCCTGTGCCGTATCGAACCGGGCGCCGCCGCCCGGGAATCCATCGCCCTGATCGTCGAGGTGTCCGACCACCACCCCTCCCGGGTCGTGCACAGCCAGCCGCAGCGCCGCGAGAGAAGCGGTGCCCCCGAGTACGGGCGGGGACTGCACCTGGTCGCCGGGCTCGCCGAGAGCTGGGGCGTGACCTACCGCACGGGTCTCAAGACCGTCTGGGCCGCGCTCACCCTGGAGAACTGGCAGCAGGCCACCGAGGGCCCCGCCGAACCGCCCACCGGCGCCGCCCTCGCCTGCGAGCACGCCCTGCGGCGCGGGCTGCGGGCCGCCGAGATCCTCGCCCCGCTGCCCCGGCGGCCGGTCCGCGACGAGGACCCGGACTGGATCAACCGGGGCGCGCTGTCGTTCCTCGCCGAGGCCTCCGACCTGCTGGCCGGGCAGTTCGACCAGGACATGGTGGTCGCGCTCGCGGCCCAGCTCCTGGTGCCCAGGCTCGCCGACTGGTGTGCCGTATGGCTCGATCCGGAGGGCGCCGGTCCGGCAGCGGAACCGCGGCTCGCCCGGGTCTGGCACGCCCGCGAGGCGTGCATGGAGGAACTGCGCGCCCTGCTGGAGAAGGAACCGCCCCGGCTGCCGGAATCCGCCCGCGGCGGCCCCGTTCCGCTGCCCTGGCCGGCCGCCGGGGAGAGCTTCGGCGGGGCCGGCGCGGTGCTCGCCTGCCGGATGGTGGTGGGCGGGCGCCGGGTCGGCGTACTGATGATGGGGCGGGCCGGGATGGTCCGCATCCCCGACGAGGTCACCGGACTGATCGAGGACTTCGTACGCCGCGTCGCCCTCGCCGTCGGGGCCGCCCGCCGCTACACCCAGCAGGCGACCATCTCGTCCGTCCTGCAGCGGGCCCTGCTGCCCAGCCGGGTCGCCGAGATCCCCGGGATGACCAGCGCCCTCGTCTACCAGCCCCGGGGCGAGGGACTGGCCGGCGGCGACTTCTACGACATCTTCCACGCCTCCGACGGCCGCTGGTGCTTCGCACTCGGCGACGTCCAGGGAAACGGTCCCGAGGCGGCGGTGTTCACCGGGCTGGTGAGGCCCTGGCTGCGGCTGCTCGCCCGCGAGGGCTACCAGGTCTCCGAGGTGCTCGACCGCCTCAACCGCCTGCTCCTCGACGACGCCACCGAGTCCGCGGACGCTGCGGCCCGGCTGGTCGCCGCGGCCGGCGGCCAGGAACTTCCCGACGGCCCGCAGGCGCGTTTCCTGTCGATGCTGTACGGGGAGCTGGAACCGCTGCCGGACGAGGAGGGCGGCGGTGTGCGCTGCACCGTCTCCAGCGCCGGACACCCGCTGCCGCTGGTGCTGCGTCCCGATGGCGAGGTACGGGCGGCAGGCCGACCGGGGGTGCTGCTCGGGGTGCTGGACGACGCGGCGTACGAGAGCGAGACCTTCGTGCTGGCGCCGGGGGAGGCGCTGCTCAGCGTCACCGACGGGGTGACCGAGCGGCGCAACGGGCGGGTCATGTTCGACGACGGGGACGGGCTGGCGAAGGTCCTGACCGGGTGCGCGGGGATGTCCGCGCAGGGAGTGGCGGAGCGGATCACCCGCGCCGTGCACGCCTTCGCGATGGAGCCGCCGGACGACGATCTGGCGCTGCTGGTGCTGCGGGCGGAGTAGCGAGCAGGCGGCGGGTGGGCGGAGTCCTCGGCCCGAGGGCGGACAATGGGGGCATGCCTTCTGTACTGCCTGATGGTGAGCCCATGCCCGAGGACGGGGCGCTGCCTCCCGATGCCTTGCGGGGGGCGGCGGAGCGGCCCCTCGGGTTCTACCTGCACGTTCCCTACTGCGCGACGCGCTGCGGCTACTGCGACTTCAACACCTACACGGCGACCGAGCTGCGCGGCTCCGGCGGCGCCCTGGCCTCCCGCGACAACTACGCGGCGACGCTGGTGGAGGAGGTGCGCCTGGCCCGCAAGGTGCTGGGCGACGACCCCCGGCCGGTCCGCACGGTCTTCGTCGGCGGGGGTACGCCGACGCTGCTTCCCGCAGGCGATCTGGTACGGATGCTGGCGTCGATCCGGGACGAGTTCGGCCTCGCGGACGACTGCGAGATCACCACGGAGGCCAATCCGGAGTCGGTGAACCCGGCCTATCTTCAGGAGCTGCGGGCGGGCGGCTTCAACCGGGTGTCGTTCGGTATGCAGAGCGCCAGGCCGCACGTACTGAAGATCCTGGACCGTACGCACACGCCCGGACGGCCGCAGGAGTGTGTCGCGGAGGCGCGGGCCGCCGGCTTCGACCACGTAAACCTGGATCTGATCTACGGGACCCCGGGGGAGTCCGACGCGGACTGGCAGGCGTCGCTGGACGCGGCGATCGGGGCCGGTCCCGACCATGTGAGCGCGTATGCGCTGATCGTGGAGGAGGGGACGCAGCTGGCACGGCGGATCAGGCGCGGCGAGGTCCCGATGACCGACGACGATGTGCACGCGGACCGCTATCTGATGACGGAGCAGGCGCTGTCGGGGGCCGGTTTCTCCTGGTACGAGGTGTCGAACTGGGCCACCTCGGACGCCGGGCGGTGTCTGCACAACGAGCTGTACTGGCGGGGCGCCGACTGGTGGGGGGCGGGACCCGGCGCGCACAGTCACGTGGGGGGCGTGCGGTGGTGGAACGTGAAGCATCCGGGCGCCTATGCGCAGGCACTGGGCGACGGGCGCTCCCCCGGGGCCGGGCGTGAGGTGCTGTCCGAGGAGGACCGGCGGGTCGAGCGGGTGCTGCTTGAGCTGCGGCTGGTGGAGGGATGTGAGCTGTCGTTGCTGAAGCCGGCGGGGCTGGCGGCGGCGGAGAAGGCGGTGCGGGACGGCCTGCTGGAGGAGGGGCCCTTCGGGGAGGGGCGGGCGGTGCTGACGTTGCGGGGGCGGTTGCTGGCGGATGCGGTGGTGCGGGATCTGGTGGACTGAGGGGGGCTGGGGCTGGGGCCGGGGTACGGGCGCGGGGTCCGGGGTCCGGGGTCCGCGACCGTCAGGGTTTCAGTCCCGTGGGGAATTCGGTCCTGTGGGGCATCAAGGGCCGTGGGGTGGGGCATCCAGGGCCCTGGGGCATTCAGTCCTGTGGGGCCGTGACGAAGTCGATCAACTCTTCCACTCGGCCGAGAAGTTCGGGCTGGAGGTCCCGGTAGGAGTGGACCTTGCCGAGGATGTGCTGCCAGGCGGCGCCGGTGTTCTCCGGCCAGCCGAGGGAGCGGCAGACGCCGGTCTTCCAGTCCTGGCCGCGGGGGACGGTGGGCCAGGCGGGGATGCCCACGGCGGACGGCTTCACGGCTTCCCATACGTCGATGTAGGGGTGGCCGACGACCAGGACGTCGGCGTGGGACACCGAGGCGGCGATGCGGGATTCCTTGGAGCCGGGGACCAGGTGGTCGACCAGGACACCGAGTTTGGCGTCGGGGGCGGGGGAGAAGTCGGCGACGATGGCGGGGAGGTCGTCGATTCCTTGCAGGTATTCGACGACCACGCCTTCGATGCGGAGGTCGTCGCCCCAGACGCGTTCGACGAGTTCGGCGTCGTGGCGGCCCTCCACGTAGATGCGGCCGGCGCGGGCCACGCGGGCGCGGGTGTCGCGGACGGCGAGGGAGCCGGAGGCGGTGCGGGCGGGGCGTTGCTGGGCGGTGCCGGTGGAGGGCCGGACGAGGGTGACGGGCTTTCCTTCGAGGAGGAAGCCGGCCGGGGTCATGGGGAAGACGCGGTGTTTGCCGAAGCGGTCTTCGAGGGTGACGGTGGGGCCTTCGGCGGTTTTCTCGGTGCGGATCACTGCGCCGCAGAAGCCGGTGGAGGCCTCTTCGACCACCAGGTCGAGCTCGGCGGGGAGTTCGGGGGTGGGGGTGGGGGTTTTCCACGGGGGTGTGAAGTCCGGGCTGTAGCTGCGCATTTGGTCAAAGTTACTAGGTGGGGGCGGGGATTTCTCCCCGCCCCGCCCCTTCCCGAAACTGGGGGCGGGCCCTCAGAACCCCCAGGTGGCGGGTCCTCCAGAGGTGGGCGGGAAGGTGCGGGCGGGGTGGGGGGCGGGCGCTTCAGGGCGCCGGCCGGTGGTGGTCAGGCGGGGAAGCGCTGGGTCAGGGCGTCGCGTTGGGCGCGGACGAAGGCGGCGTTCACCACTGCTCCGTGGCCGGGGACGTAGTGGGCGGAGTCGCCGGCCAGGGTGAGGAGGTGGTCGAGGGATTCGGGCCAGCGGGTGGGGGTGGCGTCGGGACCCGCCTGGGGGGCGCCGGACTCTTCGACCAGGTCGCCGCAGAGGACGAGGCCGGCGTCCGGGACCAGGGCCACCAGGTCGTGGGGGCTGTGGGCGGGGCCCAGGGTGGCGAGGAGAACAGTGCGGCCGCCGCCCAGGTCGACGGTGCGGGGACGGCCGGCGGGCACGAGGTGGTGGGGGGCGGTGAGGAGTTCGGCTGCTTCCACGGCGGCGGAGGGCGCCACTCCGTGACGTACCGCATCCGCCGCGAGCACCTCGTGCTGGAGGAGGGCGGTGTCCATGCCGGTCGCGGCGTACACCTCGACGTTTGCGAAGACCCCGGTGCCCAGGACGTGGTCGAAGTGGGGATGGCTGAGCGCGATGTGCGTCACTCTGCGGCCCAGCAGTGCCTCGGCCTGGCGGCGGATCTCGACGCCCTCGCGAAGGGTGGATCCGGTGTCGAACAGGAGTGCCCCGTGGGCGCCTGCGACCAGGCCCACAGTGGCATCCCAGCCGGGCAGCCGACGTCTGGCGATGCCCGGTGCGAGACGTTCCCAGCCGAATTCCGCAGCTGTCTCTTCCCCTCGCAAGTCCATACCGTGACGCTAGCGTGAGCTGCCACCCTTGTCCGGGTGGCACCCCACAGCCGTACACTGGCCCGGATAATCGCTGGCACTCGCGCAGGGGGAGTGCCAGGCAGGGCAGCAGGGAACATCACGGCTTGGAGGTGTGCGCGATGCTCAGTGAACGCAGACTTGAAGTGCTGCGCGCCATCGTCCAGGACTATGTCGGGACCGAGGAGCCGGTCGGCTCCAAGGCGCTCACCGAGCGGCACCAGCTCGGTGTCTCGCCGGCCACGGTCCGTAACGACATGGCCGCCCTGGAGGACGAGGGATTCATCGCCCAGCCGCACACCAGCGCCGGGCGCATCCCCACCGACAAGGGCTACCGGCTTTTCGTCGACCGGCTGGCGGGGGTCAAGCCCCTGTCGACGCCGGAGCGGCGGGCCATTCAGAACTTCCTGGACGCCTCGCTGGACCTGGACGACGTCGTCGCCCGTACGGTGCGGCTGCTGGCGCAGCTGACCCGGCAGGTCGCCGTCGTCCAGTACCCGTCCCTGACGCGGTCGACGGTGCGGCACGTGGAACTGCTCTCGCTGGCTCCCGCCCGGCTGATGCTGGTGCTCATCACCGACACCGGCCGGGTCGAGCAGCGGATGATCGACTGCCCGGCGCCGTTCGGCGAGACCTCGCTCGCGGATCTGCGGGCGCGGCTCAACAGCCGAGTGGTGGGCCGCCGGTTCGCCGACGTACCGCAGTTGGTGCAGGAACTTCCCGAGTCCTTCGATCCGGAGGACAGGGGAACCGTTTCGACGGTCCTGGCGACTCTGCTGGAGACGCTCGTGGAGGAGACCGAGGAGCGGCTGATGATTGGCGGAACTGCCAATCTCACGCGCTTCGGGCACGACTTCCCGCTCACCATCCGCCCCGTACTGGAGGCGCTGGAGGAGCAGGTCGTTCTGCTGAAGCTGCTCGGTGAGGCGACCGAGTCCGGCATGACCGTACGTATCGGGCACGAGAACGCCCATGAAGGACTCAGTTCTACGTCCGTGGTCGCAGTCGGCTACGGTTCTGGCGACGAGGCAGTCGCCAAACTAGGCGTGGTCGGACCGACCCGCATGGACTACCCCGGAACGATGGGAGCGGTACGCGCAGTGGCACGTTACGTCGGACAGATCCTGGCGGAGTCGTAAGTGGCCACGGACTACTACGCCGTACTCGGCGTGCGCCGCGACGCTTCCCAGGACGAAATCAAGAAGGCGTTCAGGCGCCTCGCTCGTGAACTTCACCCGGATGTGAACCCGGATCCGAAGACTCAGGAGCGCTTCAAGGAGATCAACGCCGCCTACGAGGTGTTGTCGGACCCGCAGAAGAAGCAGGTCTACGACCTCGGCGGCGACCCGCTGTCCGCTTCGGGCGGTGGTGGGGCCGGTGGCTTCGGCCAGGGCGGCTTCGGAAACTTCTCCGACATCATGGACGCCTTCTTCGGTACGGCATCCCAGCGCGGCCCGCGCTCGCGGACCCGCCGGGGCCAGGACGCCATGATCCGGCTGGAGATCGACCTCAACGAGGCGGCCTTCGGTACGACCAAGGAGATCCAGGTCGACACCGCTGTGGTGTGTACGACCTGTAGTGGCGAGGGCGCTGCTCCCGGGACGTCCGCCCAGACCTGTGACATGTGTCGCGGCCGGGGCGAGGTCTCTCAGGTGACGCGGTCCTTCCTGGGCCAGGTCATGACGTCGCGGCCGTGTCCGCAGTGTCAGGGCTTCGGTACGGTCGTGCCGACGCCGTGCCCGGAGTGCGCGGGGGACGGCCGGGTCCGGTCCCGTCGCACGCTCACGGTGAAGATCCCGGCCGGTGTCGACAACGGGACGCGGATCCAGCTCGCGGGCGAGGGCGAGGTCGGCCCCGGTGGCGGGCCCGCCGGTGACCTGTACGTGGAGATCCACGAGAAGCCGCACTCCACCTTCCAGCGGCGGGGTGACGACCTGCACTGCACGGTCACCATCCCGATGACGGCGGGCTCGCTCGGCACCAAGGTGCCGCTGGAGACGCTGGACGGGGTCGAGGAGATCGACATCCGTCCGGGTACCCAGTCCGGGCAGTCGGTTCCGCTGCACGGGCGGGGCGTCACGCACCTGCGCGGTGGCGGCCGGGGCGACCTGATCGTGCATGTCGAGGTGCTCACCCCGACCAAGCTGGACCAGCAGCAGGAGGATCTGCTGCGGCAGCTGGCGAAGCTGCGCGGGGAGGAGCGGCCCACCGGGCAGTTCCAGCCCGGTCAGCAGGGGCTGTTCTCGCGGCTGAAGGACGCGTTCAACGGGCGATAGCGGCGAGTCGCTGTGGCGCCGGTACGTGTGCAACGGGCGCTGAGTCCGTAGCGGGACCTGCGCCGGCACCGCGCAACCACGGCCGGCGTCGCACAAGCACGAAGGACGGGGCCGGACCACCAGGTCCGGCCCCGTCCTGTTTGGATTCGGCCCGGCGGGCGCATCGTGAAACGATGCGGGCATGTCTGTTGAGTCCCGGGGGATTCCCGCGCTGGGGGAGCTGTGCCGGCGTGGGATCGTCGCCGCGCCGATGGCCGGCGGGGTGTCGCGTCCCGAGCTGGCCGGTGCCGTGTCCGACGCCGGTGGGCTCGGGTTTCTCGCGGCGGGGTACAAGACCGCCGACGGGATGTACGAGGAGATCAAGCAGCTGCGGGCGCTGACCGCCAAGCCTTTCGGGGTCAACCTCTTCATGCCGCAGCCGTCCGCGGACCAGGCCACCCTGGATCTGTACCGGCAGCAGCTCACCAGCGAGAGCGCCTGGTACGAGACCCCGATCGACGAACGCTCCGAGGAGCGCCACCCCACCGACGACGGCTACGAGGCCAAGCTGGCCCTGCTCGTCGACGACCCGGTCCCGGTGGTGTCCTTCACCTTCGGCTGCCCCTCCCGCGACGAACTCGACGCCCTCGCGCTGGCCGGTACGTTCACCGTCGTCACCGTCACCACCCCCGAGGAGGCGCAGGCCGCCGAGTGGGCCGGGGCGGACGCGGTGTGTGTGCAGGGCATCGAGGCGGGCGGCCACCAGGGCACCCACCGCGACGACCCGCAGACCGACGGCAGCAGCGGGCTCGGGCTGCTGTCGCTGGTGACGCAGGTCCGCGAGACCGTGCAGTTGCCGGTGATCGCGGCGGGCGGGCTGATGCGCGGGGCGCAGATCGCCGCCGTACGGGCGGCCGGGGCGGATGCCGCACAGCTCGGTACGGCGTTCCTGGCGTGCCCGGAGTCCGGGGCGCACGTGATGCACAAGCAGGCGCTGAAGAACCCCTTGTTCGTACGGACGGAACTCACCCGGGCGTTCTCCGGCCGCCCCGCACGCGGCCTCGTCAACCGCTTCATGCGCGAGCACGGCCCCTACGCCCCCTCCGCCTACCCGGAGGTGCACTACATGACGGTCGGCCTGCGCAAGGCGGCGGCGAGGGTGGGCGACGCACAGGGCATGGCGCTGTGGGCGGGGCAGGGCCACCGGCTGGCCCGGGACCTGCCCGCCGGGCGGCTGGTGCAGGTGCTGCACTCCGAGGCGGACTCGGCGTGGACGGAAATGGCTTTGAGGAGGTCGACGTCATGACGGCGCCGGTGTTCGTGGTGGAGAACGTGCCGCAGAGCGGCGAGTATCTGCTGGACGGCGCCGAGGGGCGTCACGCGGTGTCGGTACGGAGGCTGCGGGCGGGCGAGGAACTGGTGCTCGCGGACGGCCTCGGCAACGGCGCACAGGGCGTGGTGATCGCCGCAGAGGGCAAGGACCGCTTGGTGGTGAAGGTGACCGGGACCCTCGTCGAGGACGAGCCCCGGCCGCGCATCACCGTCGTACAGGCGCTGCCCAAGGGTGACCGGGGCGAGCTGGCCGTCGAGACGATGACCGAGACGGGTGTGGACGCGGTGGTGCCGTGGCAGGCGGCGCGGTGCATCACCCAGTGGAAGGGCGAGCGGGGGGCGAAGTCCCTCGCGAAATGGCGGGCCACCGCGCGGGAGGCCGGGAAGCAGTCGCGGAGGCTCCGGTTCCCCGAGGTCGCCGAGGCGATGAGCACCAAGCAGGTGGGGGCACTTCTGGCCACCGCCGACTTCGCCGCCGTACTCCACGAGGACCGGGACGCGGACAGCGGCGCGCTGGCCCTCGCCGAGCTGCCGGAGCAGGGAAGCATCGTGCTGGTGGTCGGGCCCGAGGGCGGGGTTTCGCCCGAGGAGCTGGCGGTGTTCGCGGCGGCCGGGGCGAAACCGTACAGACTGGGCCGCAGTGTGCTCCGTACCTCCACGGCGGGCACCGCGGCCACCGCGCTGCTGCTGGGGCGCACCGGACGCTGGTCCTGAAACCACCCGCGGTATCGACGAGAGAGGGGAGTACGTCATGGAACTCGCACAGGTGCGGCTGCTGGTCACCGACTTCGCGGCCTGCTACCGGTTCTACGGGGAAGTGCTCGGGCTCAAGCCGCAGTCGGGCTTCGCGGACGGCCCTTACGAGAAGTTCTCGGCCTCCGTCGGGTCGGCCGGGATCGCCCTCCAGGACCGGACCGTGATGGCCGGCCTGCTGGGGGAACTGGCCGAGGAGCCCGCCGGGCACCGGTCGTTCGTGGTGCTGAGGGTCGATGACCTGGACGGGTACTGCGCGGAGATCACCGGGCGGGGTGCGCACCTGGTGCACGGGCCCGCCCCGATGACCGAGCGGATGCGGGTCGCCCACCTCAAGGACCCCGAGGGGAATCTGGTGGAGCTCCAGGAGTGGCTGCTGCTCGGGGGTTGAGCGAGGGGCGGCTTGCGGGAGGGGCGCCCGGGCGAGGGGCGGTGGAACGGCCGGGCGCTCAGTGGCCGCAACCCGACTGTTCGGCGTGGGCGGGCGGTGGGAGGCTGCCTGCCATGGGGGCTACGAGGCGGATACGGCGCCGGCGCACCCTCGCGGTGATCGGTGCCGTGGGTGCGGCGGTCGTGGGAGTCGTGGCGTGCGAACCGAGCGGCGGCGCCGGCGGGCTGAGCTCGTTCGCGGTGGCACTGACCACCGACCGGACCGGCACCCGCGCCCTGGAACGGGTCGGCATCGACGTCAACTGGATGACCTGTACGTCCACGGTCGGCGACGGCCCACGGATCAACACCCGTCCCCACACCCGCCCCTCGGTGGCCACTTCCGCCCCTTCGGTACGCAATATCGCCACCGTCTCCTGCGAGGGCCAGACCAACGAAGGCCGGGAGATCCGTATCGAAGGGAAGGTCACCGACGAGCGTGACGGGCGGTGCGTACGGGGCGACCTGACCGCCAAGGTGGCCGGGCGCACGGTGTTCCGGGCCAATGTGCTGGGCGACTGCAACTCCCGTACAGCCGCACCTACTTCACGGCCCACTTCGCAGCCCACTTCACAGCCCACGGGGCGCCCCACCGTACGTCCCGTCCCCGCCCCCCACCCGCTCCACCTGGGAGCCCCCGCCCCCCACCCGCGCCCCCGAACCCCGGCCCACCGTCACCGTCACGGTGACCGCCGACCCGCCCCCGCCGCAGCCCTCGCCGGACCCCACCGTGCCCGCACCCACGTGTAGTTGTCGCCCGGAGAAGTGAGCCGGGTGGTGTGCGGGGGCCCGGCGGCGCGCATACCTACGTAGCCCTCACCTGGGGAATTAGGTGTACGGATCTCCGGCCCACGAGGGCGCGCGGGGAGCCGGTGCCCGGCCAGAGTGGTCGTATGCCTCCCGCATACGGCTACTCCGTCCCCCGTACCCCCCACGAACCGGCCCTCGGTGAGCTCCTCGAACTGCTCGCCGAGACCCGCCTGGTCACCCTCACCGGGCCCGCCGGAGTCGGCAAGTCGCACCTTGCCGCCCATCTCGCCGAGGCCGTCACGGATCTTCCCGTGCACCGCTGCGACCTCTCCGACTGCGCGGACGCGGCCCTGGTGCCGCAGACCGTGGCCGCCGCCCTCCACGCCGCCACCGCCCCCGGCAGCGGCACCGACCCGATGGAAGCGGTGCTGCAACTCCTCGCGGGACGGCGCGGACTGCTCGTGCTGGACACCTGTGAGCGGGTCCGGGCGGGCTGCGCCTATCTGGTGGGCCGGCTGCACGACGCCTGCCCCGGCCTGCAGATCCTGGTCACCAGTCGAACCCCGATCGGTGTGCCCGGCGAGCAGCGGGTCCCGCTGCGCCCCCTCTCCCGCGAGCGCACCGTCGAACTGCTCCGCGAGAAGGCGGCGATGCAGGGCGTCGACCTGCCGGTCTTCTGGACCAGGCTGCTCGCCGAGCGGCTCGACGGCGACCCGCTGAGCGTGTTGCTCGCCGCCCGTTCGCTCGGCAGGTCCGCCACCCCGCAGCAGTTGTACGGCAGTCTGTGCGAACCGGGTGCGAGGTTCGGGGTGTTGATACACGGTCCCAAGCAGCCCGCCCGGCACAGCACGCTGTTGCGGGCCATCGCCTGGAGCCACGACCTGTGCGGACGGGCGGAACGGCTGCTGTGGGCCCGGCTGTCCGCGTTCACCGGGAACTTCACCGCCGAGCAGGTGCGGACGGTCTTCGCGGGCGACGGGGAACTGGCCGCGCTGATCGAGGCGTCGGTGGTGCTGGCGGAGGGCGACGGTACGTACCGGCTGCCGCTGGCGCACCGGGAGTACGGGCAGTTGTTGCTGGAGGGGTTGGGGCGGCCGTAGAGGGGCTCGGGGGAGGGGTGGCCGCAGGGGCGGGTGTGGCTCCTTCGTAGGGTGTTGGCATGTCCGACGAGTCACCTCTCCTGCGCAGCTTGCGCGCCGCCGTGGCGGCCGCTCCCGACGACGTACCCCTGCGGCTGCATGTGGCGCAGCTGCTGCTGGAGGCGGGGATGGGGGATGCGGCGGTCGCGGAGGCGGCGGTGGCGTTGACCCATGCGCCGGGGGACGTGCGGGCGCGGGAGTTGATGGTGCGGGCTATGGGGGCAGTGGGGCCGGTGGTGCCGGCTCCTCCTGCGGATCCGGTTTCTCTTCCGGAGCCGGAGTCTCTTGCGGATCCGGTTTCTTCCGCGGTCCCGGACTCTTGTGGTGCGCCGGTGGCCGCTGTTCCGTCCGTTGCGCGACAAGTGCCTCCTGTTGCCGGGGAGTTCGACTGGCAGGCTGCCGCGCACGAGGTCGAGGACGTGCTGCCGCCGCGGTTCGCGGCCTCGGGCGGCGCGGCGGACGCCCCGGTGCCGCTGACGGCCGACGGCAGTGGGGACGCCGGGGACGCGGACGCGTTCGACGTGGAGGCGCCCGGGGGGATCCGGCTGGCGGACGTTGGCGGGATGAACGACGTAAAAGAGCGGCTGGAGGCGGCTTTTCTGGCGCCGATGCGCAATCCGGAGCTGCGCAAACTGTTCGGGAAGAGTCTGCGCGGAGGGCTGCTGCTGTACGGGCCGCCCGGCTGCGGCAAGACGTTCATCGCGCGGGCGGTCGCCGGTGAGCTGGGCGCCTCCTTCATGTCGATCTCGCTGAGCGACGTACTCGACATGTACATCGGACAGTCCGAGAAGAACCTTCACGAAGTTTTCAGCACCGCCCGCCGCAAAGCACCGTGTGTGGTCTTTCTCGACGAACTCGACGCGCTCGGCGCCAAACGCAGCCGCTCGCACCACAGCGGACTGCGCAACGCCGTCAATCAACTTCTCGTCGAACTCGACGGCGTCGAGAACAACAACGAGGGCGTCTTCGTGCTGGCCGCCACCAACGCCCCCTGGGACGTGGACCTCGCGCTGCGCCGTCCCGGCCGCCTGGACCGCACGATCCTGGTGCTGCCGCCCGACGAGCCGGCCCGTGCGGAGATCCTGCGCCACCACCTCAAGGACCGGCCGATCGAATCCGTCGACCTGGGCAAACTCGTCAAGGCCACCGACGGGTTCTCCGGCGCCGACCTCGCGCACCTCTGCGAGAGCGCCTCCGAGGCGGCGCTCCTGGACTCCGCGCGCACCGGGAACATCCGGATGATCAATACCAAGGATCTGCTGGGCGCCGTACGCCAGATCAGACCGTCCACCGATCCCTGGTTCGCGTCCGCACGCAATGTGGCGATGTTCGCCAACGACGGCGGAACCTACGACGATCTGCTCGCCTACCTGAAGAAGAAGAAAAAGCTGTGAGTGCGTACCACGACATGACGGAGCGGGCCGGTGCTCTGATCGACCTCGAACGTCAGGAGGAGGCCAGGCCGTTGCTCACCGCACGGCTGGCCGAGGACCCGACGGACGCCAACGCCTGGCTGCACCTGGCCCGCTGCGACCTCATCGGCGAGGTGACATCGCAGGCACTCAAGGACTGCGAGTACGCGCTCGGCCAGGCGCTCGCGCTGGAACCGGGGATGTTCGGTGCGCTGCTGATGCGGCAGCGCCTGCTGTCCACCACGGGGCGCCAGGCCGAGGCGCAGGAGACGGCCCGGCTGCTCGTGCACACCCACCCGGACCACTGGGTGGCCCACGTCTCGCTGGCCACCACGCTGCAGACCCAGCCGGGGAAGATGCCGGAGGCGTACGAGGCCGCGGTGCGGGCGGTACGGCTGGGACCCGAGGAGACCGGGGCGCACGAGGCGCTCTGGAAGGCGGCGTACTTCTCCGGCCGGAAGGACGTGGCCGCGCAGGCGATCACCGAGGCGCTGAGGATCGACCCGCAGTGCTCGTGGGCGCACACCATGCGCGCCCACACGGCCTCCGTGACACCGGGCGCCGGCCTGCCGTCCGTCGCGGACGCCTACGCGGACGCGCTGGCGGTGTCGCCGTCCAGCGAGGGGCTGCGGTCGGCCCTGGAGAGCACGGTCTACCGGATGCTGCGCGGGACGCGGTGGCTGGCGCTGGTGTGTCTGGCCATCGCGGGGGTGACCGGGCGGATCTTCCCGGACGAGAACGATCCGGTGGGTGCGGTGCATCCGGGGACGCGGGTGTACGCGCTGGCCATGATGGCCGCGATCTGGGTGTTCGGCGCCTGGCGGCGGTACCGGGGGATGCGGGCGGGGGCCCGGATGTCGGTGCGGGCGCTGCTGTCGACGAGTTTCTGGGCGCGGGTGGCACTGGGGCAGGCCGTGTGGTGCATGGTGTGCGCGGTGCTGGTGGTGGCGGTGCCGTGGGGGGATCTCGTGGTGCCGCGGACGTTGTTCTGGGTGGCGTTGGTGCCGACGTTGCTGACGGTGTGGTTCGAGCGGTCGGCGGTGCGGGAGCAGCGGCTCAGGGGTGCGAAGAAGGCTTAGGGGGCGGGGGCCGGGAGCTGAGGCGTGGGGCTTGAGGCTCGGTGCCGGGAGATGAGGGCCGGGGGCTCGGAGTGCTTCAGGGCCGCCCCCCGGCCCTGGATGCCGTTCGGCCGATAGCATGCGCGGTATCCGATCAACTCCGGTCGAGTCCGATTCAACGCAGCCACGAGGAGGCCGACATGGCAGGTGAAGCGCAGGCGGACTGCCTGTTCTGCAAGATCGTCGCCAAGGAGATTCCGGCGACGGTCGTTCGCGAGAGCGAGACCACGCTCGCCTTCCGCGACATCAACCCGCAGGCGCCCACCCACGTCCTGGTCATCCCCAGGGTGCACCACCCGGACGGTGCCTCGCTGGCCGCCGCCGAGCCGCTGATCGCGGCCGATGTGCTGCGCGAGGCCGGGGAGGTCGCCTTCGAGGAGGGCATCGCGGAGACCGGCTACCGGGTCGTGTTCAACACGGGCGCGGGCGCCGGCCAGACCGTTTTCCACGCACATGCCCACGTGCTGGGCGGCCGCGGCCTCAACTGGCCGCCCGGATAGTCCCGGCAGCCCTCGTGTCCGCTCGCGAACTCGTCGTCCTCGGCACCGCCAGCCAGGTCCCCACCCGCCGCCGCAACCACAACGGCTACCTCCTGCGCTGGGACGCCGAGGGCCTCCTCTTCGACCCCGGCGAGGGCACCCAGCGCCAGATGCTGCGCGCGGGCGTCGCCGCCCACGACCTCAACCGGATCTGCGTCACCCACTTCCACGGCGACCACTCCCTGGGCCTCGCCGGAGTGATCCAGCGCATCAATCTCGACCAGGTCCCGCACCCGGTCACCGCCCACTACCCGGCGAGCGGCCAGCGCTTCTTCGACCGGCTGCGCTACTCGACGGCCTACCGGGAGACGGTGGGGGTGACCGAGGCACCGGTCGCCGCCGACGGGGTACTCGCCACGACGGCGGCCTACACCCTCGAAGCCCACAAGCTCTCGCACCCGGTGGAGAGTTACGGCTACCGGCTGGTCGAACCGGACGGGCGGCGGATACTGCCGGAGAAGCTGGCCGCGTACGGCATCGGGGGCCCTGACGTGGGCCGGCTCCAGCGGGAGGGCGTGCTGGGCGGGGTCACCCTCGCGGACGTCAGTGAGGAACGGCGCGGACAGCGCTTCGCGTTCGTCATGGACACCCGGCTGTGCGACGGGGTGCACGTACTCGCCGAGGGCTGCGACATGCTCGTCATCGAGTCGACCTTCCTGGACGAGGACGTCCGGCTCGCCACCGACCACGGCCACCTCACCGCCGGCCAGGCGGCCCGGGTGGCGCGCGACGCGGGCGTACGACACCTGGTGCTGACGCACTTCTCGCAGCGCTACAGCGAACCGGAGGAGTTCGAGCGGCAGGCCCGCGCCGCCGGGTTCGAGGGTGAACTGTCGGTCGCGGACGACCTGATGAGGGTGTCGGTACCGAAACGGGTGTGAAGCGTGGGGTGGGGGGATCGTTGAACGATCCCCCCGCTCAACGATCCCCGCGTCCCACGATCCGCGCGTCCCACGATCCGCGCGTCCAACGTGTCCCGTCGTGAACGATTCCCTCAGGTGACGATCCTTGCCGTGAACGATTCCTCCCGTCCACGATCCTCGCCGTGAACGATTCCCCCCCGTCCACGATCTCCCCCGTCCACGACCCCCTCACCCCACGAGGTGATCGTCCTCGCGTGCCCCCATCCGTACCCGCGGAGCCGCCGCACCGCGTGCGAACGGTGACCTGACCCGGCGGGTGAGCGGGCGCAGCGAAATCTCCGCGACCTCCTGTTCGGCCGCGCCCACCTGCGGTACCTGGCCCGCCGGTGCACCCGTGGTTCCCGCGAGCACCGCAGCCGCCGCGCCGCCCCGACGACGCACCGCACCAGCGACCAGCGGACGTCCGCCCGTGTGCAGGGCGACCGCCGTCATCGGCAGAGCCGTCAGCAGCAGTACGGCGCCCAGCACCGCCCCCATCGTGGGGAAGCCCGCCCACGCGGACAGCACGCTGCCCACCACCGGACCGCACGCCACCCCGAGCGAGGACGCCGACCCGGCGAACACCGCCCAGCGGCCGCGCGGGTCCATCGAGGCGGCGAGACCGATCAGGTAGGAGAGGACCACCGGGTAGACGGTGTTCCACAGGATCTCCCCCACGGCGAAGGAGACCAGGGAGGTGGCCGACGAACTCGCCGCGATGCACAGTGCGATGGCGACCGTGCCGCCGCCGACCGGGATCGCCCGGCCCAGCCGGGACCCGAGCGCACCCGCCGAACTCACCCCGACCAGCCCGGCCCCGAGCCCGGCCGCGAAGACGGCGCCGACGGTCACCTCGGAGAGGCCCGCCTGCTCGGTGCCGATGCGGTTGCTGACCCCCCACAGGGCGTTCTGGGCGAGCGACCAGCAGAGCAGCGCGGCGGCCAGCACCAGCCCGGACCTCAGGTGCGGCAGCTGCGACGGGTGCGCGGCCGCGGCCCCGAGGACCTCAAGCGGAGCCCGCGGTACCGGGGCCGAGTCGGCGGAACGGGCGGATTCGGCGGTGTCGAGCCGCCCGGCGGCGGGCCATACCAGGGCCGCGATCAGGGTGAGCGCCACGAACGGCGGACGGTGGCCGCCGTCCAGGTGCGGCACCGTCAGATAGAGCGCACCCGCCGTCGCCGACACGCTCAGCAGCCCGAGCACCGAGGCCCGGTGGGGGTCCGAGGCGGCGGCGATGCCCGCTGCGGCCACCGCCGTCGCCGTACCGGAACCGAATCCGCCGAGGGCGGCGCCCGCCACCACGGCCGGCACCGAGGAGGTCAGCGCCGCGCACCCGTACCCCAGCAGCATCAGCAGCAGACCGGCCCTGGCGGCACGGCGCGGACCGATGTGCTGGACCCGGGAGGCGAGGGTGAAGCCCGCCGCGGCCGAACAGAGCAGCAGTGCGCTGCCGACCAGACCCGCCCCTGCGGCGGACAGACGGAGGCCGGAACCGAGCCGTCCGACCAGCGTCGGCAGCAGATACGAGGCGAGATAGCCGGAGGTGAAGACGGCGACGAGCGGCCACAGGGCGCGAGGGCGCACGGGCAGGGCGCGGGAGCGCGAGAACACGGGCATTCCTGGAGAAGACGTGCGTGATGACAGGACGTCATGACGGCCATGGAGGGGAGAGGTTGAGCGACCGTCGAGGGACAGGAACGCGGCCCAATTCTTATCAAGCGCGCAGAGGGCAGGAAAAGAGAGAACGGGTAGTGACCTGCGACACATTCAGTTTGGGGTGGGGTCAGGCGGGTAGTGGAATCGCTCTCCTTGGCTCGGGGGCTCGCGTGACGCGCCCGTCACGTCCCGTTCACAAGCGCCCCCGGCGCCCGGCGGATCGTGCACACTGGCCGCGAAACAGCAGTACGCAAGGCTGTGGCACCTGTCGTCGGGGCACCTGTCGTCAAGACGCCGGCCGCAGGACCGGGCAGCGCCGGGCAGCACGGCCGGGGCACCACACGCATCGCACCTCGGGGAGCGCAAGTGAGCACGTACCACCACTACGGCGACCACCACGGCGAACAGGCACCCGCCGGCGAGCGCGTGCACGGCACCCGCGCCACCGAGAGACTCGACCCGCTCGACGGCCTGCGCACCCCCGGCGGCCCCTGCTGCGACGTGTTCCTCACCGGCACGGTCTTCCTGGACATCATCTTCACCGGCCTGGACAGCACCCCCGTGCGCGGCACCGAGACCTGGGCCCGCGGCATGGGCTCCAGCCCCGGCGGTGTCGCGAACATGGCCACCGCGCTGGCCCGTCTCGGCCTGCGCACCGCCCTCGCCGCGGCGTTCGGCGACGACCACTACGGCGAGTACTGCTGGGACGCGCTCGCCGACGGCGAAGGCATCGACCTCGGCATGTCGCGCACCGTCCCCGGCTGGCACTCCCCGGTGACCGTCTCGATGGCCTACGAGGGCGAGCGCACCATGGTCTCGCACGGCCACGAGGCCCCGCCGCCCGGCGGTTCCGCCCCCTTCCCCACCTGCCCGCCGCGCGCCCGCGCCGCCATCGCGTCCCTGGTCCCCGGGCACCGGCAGGACTGGGTGGAGACCGCCGCCCGCAACAACGCCCTGATCTTCGCCGACGTCGGCTGGGACGACACCGGACGCTGGGACCTGGCGGGCCTCGGCGACCTGGAGCACTGCGAGGCCTTCCTCCCCAACGCCGAGGAGGCCATGCGCTACACCCGCACCGACTGCCCCCGTCGGGCCGCCCACCGCCTCGCCGAGAAGGTCCCGCTCGCCGTGGTCACCCTGGGCGCGGAGGGCGCGTACGCGGTCGACGGGCGGACCGGCGAGAGCGCCGAGGTCCCCGCCATCGCCGTCGAGGCCCTCGACCCGACCGGTGCGGGCGATGTCTTCGTGGCCGGCTTCGTCACCGGCACCCTCGCCGGCTGGCCGCTCGCCGACAGGCTCGCCTTCGCCGGGCTCACCGCCGCCCTCTCCGTACAGGAGTTCGGCGGCTCGCTGTCCGCCCCCGGCTGGTCGGAGATCGCCGCCTGGTGGCAGCAGGTGCAGGGGTACGACGCCCAGGACCAGGAAGCGCTGAGCAGGTACGCGTTCCTGGAGGGCCTCCTTCCGGCGGACGTCAGGCCGTGGCCGCTGCGCAGGGCCGTACCCACCATCGGCTTTCGGGCGTAGAGCCGACCGTCGAACTCCCGTACCACTTCGAAGGTAAAACCCCTCGGTGTTGTCAGCGGTGAGTCGTACGCTTGGGAATCCAGAGGTTGTCGAGCAGCGAGAACCCTGCAACGGGAGGTATGTGCAGGCCACAGTGCCGGCCCATGACTCAGACACCCACACAGCAGCCGCAGGCCCGCGCCGAGTTCAAGATCCCGGCCTCTCACCCCATGGTGATGGTGCTCGGATCCGGCGACGCCCTGCTGCGCGTGATCGAAGAGGCCTTCCCGGCGGCCGACATCCACGTCCGGGGCAATCAGATCAGCGCTACCGGGGAGCGGGCGGAAGTCGCCCTGATCCAGCGGCTGTTCGACCAGATGATGCTGGTGCTTCGCACCGGACAGCCGATGACGGAGGACGCAGTGGAACGCTCGATCGCCATGCTCAGGGCGAACGGCAACGGCAAGGGCGCCAACGGTGAAGCGGTCACCGAGACCCCCGCCGATGTCCTCACCCAGAACATCCTCTCCAACCGCGGCCGCACCATCCGCCCCAAGACGCTCAACCAGAAGCGGTACGTCGACGCCATCGACAAGAACACCGTCGTCTTCGGCATCGGCCCCGCCGGTACGGGCAAGACCTACCTCGCCATGGCGAAGGCGGTCCAGGCGCTCCAGTCCAAGCAGGTCGACCGGATCATCCTGACCCGTCCCGCGGTCGAGGCCGGTGAGCGTCTGGGCTTCCTCCCGGGAACCCTCTTCGACAAGATCGACCCGTATCTTCGTCCGCTCTACGACGCGCTGCACGACATGCTGGACCCCGAGACCATCCCCCGGCTGATGGCGGCCGGGACCATCGAGGTGGCCCCGCTGGCGTACATGCGCGGCCGGACCCTGAATTCCGCGTTCGTCGTCCTCGACGAGGCGCAGAACACCAGCACCGAGCAGATGAAGATGTTCCTCACCCGGCTCGGCTTCGACTCGAAGATCGTCATCACCGGTGACGTCACCCAGGTCGACCTGCCGAACGGCACCAAGAGCGGTCTGCGCCAGGTCCAGGACATCCTCGGGGACGTCCCGGACATTCACTTCTCGCGGCTCACGTCCGAGGATGTCGTCCGGCACAAGCTCGTCGGCCGTATCGTCGACGCGTACGAGCAGTACGACAGCCGCATCGAGCAAAGCCGCAACGAGCAGCAGGGCCGGGGCGGCGCGACCGGGAAGTAGAGCAGAAGCGCACCATGTCGATCGACGTCAACAACGAGTCCGGAACCGAGGTCGACGAGCAGGCGATCCTCGACATCGCCCGCTACGCCCTCACGCGGATGCGCATCCACCCGCTCTCCGAGCTCTCGGTGATCGTCGTGGACGCCGACGCCATGGAGCAGCTGCACATCCAGTGGATGGACCTCCCCGGTCCGACCGATGTCATGTCCTTCCCGATGGACGAACTGCGTCCGCCGAACAAGGACGACGAGGAGCCCCCGCAGGGGCTCCTCGGTGACATCGTGCTCTGCCCCGAGGTCGCCGAGCAGCAGGGCAAGGACGCCGAGACCGAGCACTCGATGAACGAGGAGCTCCAGCTCCTGACCGTGCACGGAGTGCTCCACCTCCTCGGTTACGACCACGAGGTGCCGGAGGAGAAGACCGAGATGTTCGGTCTGCAGGCCGCCATCGTCGACGGCTGGCGGGCGGAGAAGGGCATCACCGGCCCCTCCCCGGCACCGACCGTTTCATGAGCGCCCAACTGATCCTCGGCGCCGTAGCCCTGGTCGTCGTCGCCTGGCTGGCGGCCTGCGCGGAGGCCGGCATCGCCCGCGTCTCCACCTTCCGCGCCGCCGAGGCCCTGCGGGCGGGCAAGCGCGGCAGCGCCAAGCTCGCCCAGGTCGCCGCCGACCCCACCCGCTACCTCAACGTGGCGCTCCTGGTGCGCGTCGCCTGCGAGATGGCGGCGGGCGTCCTGGTCACCTACGGCTTCCTGGAACTCTTCGACAAGACCTGGCAGGCACTGCTCGTCGCCATCGCGGTGATGGTCCTGGTGAGTTACGTCGCGGTGGGCGTCTCCCCGCGCACCATCGGCCGCCAGCACCCGCTGAACACGGCCACGGCCTCGGCGTACGTCCTGCTGCCGCTGGCCCGCATCATGGGCCCGATCCCGCAGCTGCTGATCCTCATCGGCAACGCCCTCACCCCCGGCAAGGGCTTCCGCAAGGGGCCCTTCGCCAGTGAGGCCGAACTGCGCGCCATGGTCGACCTCGCCGAGCAGGAATCGCTCATCGAGGACGACGAGCGGCGCATGGTCCACTCGGTCTTCGAGCTCGGCGACACCCTGGTGCGCGAGGTGATGGTGCCGCGCACCGACCTGATCTCCATCGAGCGCTTCAAGACGATCCGCCAGGCGCTCACCCTGGCACTGCGCTCCGGCTTCTCCCGCATCCCGGTGACCGGCGAGAACGAGGACGACGTGGTCGGTGTCGTCTACCTCAAGGACCTGGTCCGCAAGACGCACATCAACCGCGACTCCGAGTCCGACCTGGTGTCCACCGCGATGCGCCCCGCCGTCTTCGTACCCGACACCAAGAACGCCGGGGACCTGCTGCGCGAGATGCAGCAGGAGCGCAACCACGTCGCCGTCGTCATCGACGAGTACGGCGGCACGGCCGGCATCGTCACCATCGAGGACATCCTGGAGGAGATCGTCGGCGAGATCACCGACGAGTACGACCGTGAGGTCGCCCAGGTCGACGAGTTGGGCGACGGCCGCTTCCGGGTCACCGCACGGCTGGACATCGACGACCTCGGGGAGCTCTACGGGCTGGACGAGTTCGACGACGAGGACGTGGAGACGGTCGGCGGTCTGCTGGCCAAGGCGCTGGGCCGGGTGCCGATCGCGGGCGCCTCGGCCACCGTGGAACTGCCGGACGGCCGGATGCTGCGGCTGACCGCGGAGTCGCCCGCAGGCCGCCGGAACAAGATCGTGACCGTGCTCGCGGAGCCGGTGGACGCGGCGGAGAAGCAGTCGTACGACGGCTGAGGCCCGGTTCTGCGCGGCCCTGACAGCGGACTGCGGACACCGGCCCTTGAGCGAGCCGGGCGTCATGGGGGCGGAGATACTGGTCCCCATGACGCCCGATCAGCTCCGTGCCTTCTGCCTCGAATTCAACGCCTGTGCCGAGGAGTTCCCCTTCACCCCCGAGACGTCCGTCTTCAAGGTGCTGGGCAAGGTGTTCGCGCTGAGCGCCCTGGACTCCGTACCGCTGAGCGTCAATCTCAAGTGCGACCCCGACGAAGCACTGCGGCTGCGCGCCGAGCACCCGGCGATCGTCCCCGGCTGGCACATGAACAAGCGCCACTGGAACACCGTCACCCTCGACGGCTCCCTGCCCGACAAGCAGGTGCGCGAGCTGATCGAGGACTCGTACGACCTGGTGGTCGCGGGCATGCCGAAGGCGGTCCGGCTGACGCTGGACCGCCCCTGACCTGCGGCTGTGCCGGAGTTACGGTCGCGGGGCCCGCCGCCGCAGGCCGAAGGCGGTCAGCGCCGCCGCGACGACCAGCAGTGCCGCGTCGATCCCGATCACTGTCCGTACGCCGGTGAGCAGATCGCCCCGAGTGGTCGCCAGCACCCCCAGCAGTGGGATGCCGATGGTGATGCCGACCTGCTGGGTCGTGGTGACCAGCCCGGTGGCCAGCCCCTGCTCGGAGTCCGGCACCCCGGAGGTGACCGTCACCCCGTACGAGATGATCGCGGCCAGATGCGCCATGCTCGCCAGCGACACCGCCGCGGCGGCCAGCAGGGCGCCGGACTCCGCACCGATGCCCAGCAGCGCCGCCGTCAGCAGCCCCTGGACGAGCAGCGCACCCGTCAGCGTGCGGCGCGCACCGATCCGGCCGATCAGCTTGGGGGCGAACGAACCCGCCACCACCGACAGGACACCCTGCACACCGAAGACCAGACCGGTCATCGACGCCGACAGGTGCAGCACCTCCTGGAGGTACAGGGTCAGTACGAAGACGATCGTGCTCATCATCGAGAAGGTCAGCAGTCCGCCCAGGTTGCCCCAGGCGACGGTCGGCCGCCGCAGCATCGGCAGCGACACCAGCGGGGACGGGGAACGGGACTCCACCAGCACGAACGCCACCAGCAGAGCCACCCCGACGACCAGCGCGATCAGCACGTCCGGCTCACCGAAGCCGCGCTCGGCGGCCGAGGACAGCCCGTAGATCAGGGCGAGCAGCGCGCCGGTGACACTGACCGCACCGGGCACGTCCAGCCGCGGCCGCTCCGGATGCCGGGATTCCGTCAGCACCCTCGGGGCCAGCGGCAGCACGATCAGGGTGAACAGGGCGAGCAGCCCCATCGTCGAGCGCCAGCCGAGGGCGTCGGTCATCACACCGCCCAGCACCATGCCGACGGTGAAGCCCAGCGAGAGCAGGGTGCCGCTGATGCCCAGCGCCCTGTCGCGCTGCGGGCCCTCGGGGAACGTGGTGGTCAGCAGCGACATGCCGGTCGGCACGATCGCGGCGGCGCCCATGCCCTGCAACGCCCGGCCCACCAGGAACGAGCCCGGGTCCCAGGCGAACGTGGCCAGCAGGGACGCGGCCCCGAACACCACCAGCCCGGTCAGGAACAGTTTGCGCCGCCCGAAGAGATCGCCGACCCGGCCGAACAGCAGCAGGAACCCGCCGGACGGCAGGGCGAACGCGGTCACCGCCCACTGCAGTGCGGACTGGCTCATCCCGAGGTCGGCGCCGAGCGCGGGCAGCGCCACGTTCAGTACCGAGAAGTCGAGGGCGACCATGAACTGCGCCGCGCACAGCACGAACAGGACCAGCGCCGAACGGGCCGGCGTGAGAGGGGACTTGGAGGGAGCTCCGGGCCGTGTCCGGGGCTGCCCCGGAGCGGCGGTGGGGGAGGTGTCGAGTGCCATGTCCCACACTCTGGATCTCCCGGAATACCTGTGGGGAGCGGGTACTTATCCTGGTGGCCGCAACACCACCCAGGGGGAGTCACCAGATGGCAGCAGAACGTGCGAGCGCCCGGAGTGCCGATCGCGGGGCGACGGACCGCAGGGTGACCGCCCGCGAGGTGACCGGCCTCAAGGCCCACCGCCTGGGCGAGCTGCGGGAGTTCCTGCGCAGCCGCCGCGCCCGCATCAGCCCCACCGAGGCCGGACTGCCCGACGGCGGCGCCCGGCGCCGTACCCCGGGGCTGCGCCGCGAGG
The DNA here is from genome assembly GCF_044454195.1 of Streptomyces sp. NPDC051561. Taxonomy (NCBI): domain Bacteria; kingdom Bacillati; phylum Actinomycetota; class Actinomycetes; order Kitasatosporales; family Streptomycetaceae; genus Streptomyces; species Streptomyces sp. NPDC051561. The sequence continues at coordinate 410,711 of NZ_JBITDM010000006.1, forward strand.
AGGTCGCGGTGCTCGCCGGGGTGGGGGTCAGCTGGTACCAGTGGCTGGAGCAGGGGCGGGACATCACCGTCTCGCCGCAGGTCCTGGACTCCGTCGCCCGGGTGCTGCGGCTGACCAGCACCGAACGCCGTCATCTGTACGTGCTGGCCGACCTCAACCCGCCCGCGCCCGAGGTGGACCCGGCGGACGAGGACATGTGCGCGGGGCTGCGCCGGATGATCGACGCCTGGATGCCGTTCCCGGCGCACATCATGGACCCGTACTGGAACACCATCGTCTACAACGACGCCGCCGCGGCCGTGCTCGGTCTGCGCCCCGGCATCGTGCAGAACTGTCTGATCTCCTTCTTCACCGACCCGGTCTACCGGGCCAGGGCGGCCCGCTGGGAAGAGGTGGCGCCGCAGGTGGTCGCCCAGTTCCGGGCGACCTGCTCGGAGCGCGGTGAGGACGAGGGGTTCAGGGAGGTCGTCGCGCAGGCGAAGGCGGCGAGCGAGGAGTTCGCCGCGCTGTGGGAGCGCCGGGACATCGCCCCGGGCGGCCAGCTGCACAAGGAGCTGCACCACGCGCTGGTCGGCGACCTCTCCTTCGAGACCACCCAGCTGCGCATCCCGGCCCGCCCCGACCTGGCGATCGTGCTGCACACACCCCGCCCGGACACCGGCACCGCCGAGAAGCTGCACTGGCTCGCCTCGCCGGAGGGACGCCGGGAGGGGATGTATCCGGTCGCGGGCTGAGGGGCAGGGAAAGCCACCCTCCTTCCCAGGGGCGGACCCAGGGCGGACTCAGAGCGGCCCCAGAGCGGCCCCAGGGCGGACCCAGGGGCGGCCCCGGAGCGGACCCAGGGCGGAAAGCCGCCCTCCCGGAGACCACGGAGCCGGGGCTTCCTATGCTCAGGTCCATGACCACACCCCAGGAAGCCCCCCTCGGCCCCGAGGACCAGAAGCTGATCACCCTTGCCCGCAGCACCCGCGCCCGCAACGGGGTGCCGGAGGGCGCGGCCGTGCGCGACGAGACCGGGCGTACGTACGTCGCGGGCAGCGTCGCCCTCCCCTCCCTGAACCTGACCGCCCTGCGGACCGCCGTCGCCATGGCCGTCGCCAGCGGCGCCACCTCCCTGGAGGCGGCAGCGGTCGTCACCTCCGCCGACGCGGCCGCTCCGGACGACCTCGCAGCGGTACGCGACCTGGGTGGCCCGGGCACCCCGGTCCTGGTCGCGGGCCCGGACGCGGCACTCAGGGCACGCACCGAGGCGTAGACCGCCCGGTGTCCCGAGGGAGACGGCGGGGCGCAGCCCCCTCCCCATGTGGCACAGGGCACACCCCGCCCGGACGGGGGCCGGGCGACCCCCGACCGGCCCGCCCGCCCCCGTCCCCGCCCGCCCGCATGACACCCACGCCGGGACCTTCGGCCCGGGCCTTTCGCCCCTGCGCCCCCCCTCCCCCCGACCAGGACCTTGGGCCCCCGCACACCTCACGAAGGTCCGTGGATCCGCCCCCGCCCCGCTGGGAGTGTGGAGGCACGCCGAACGGGACAGCAGCGAAGTCCCGTCCCGGCGGTCCACGTCCCCCAGAGTTAGGTCACCGCGTGTTCTCCTCCCTGATCCGCACCACCGCCGCCCGTCGCCTCACCGGTTCCCTCGTCGCGGCCGGTGCCGCAGCGGGCCTCGTCCTGGCCGGCTCGGGCAGCGCCTCTGCCGCCGGCAGCGCGAACTGGTCGGCGGTCGCCGCGTGCGAGTCGGGCGGCAACTGGGCCACCAACACCGGCAACGGCTACTACGGCGGTCTCCAGTTCACCCAGCAGACCTGGGCCGCCTTCGGTGGTACCGCGTACGCGCCGAGCGCCCACCAGGCGACCCAGGCGCAGCAGATCGCCGTCGCCGAGAAGGTCCTCGACGCCCAGGGCGCCGGCGCCTGGGGCGGCTGTGGTGCCAAGGCCGGCCTGGCCTGACCCGCCCGGCGGAATACCCCCGCACATCACATTCGGTCGCATCCGTCGTCGATGCGATCACCGAAGGGCCGACCTCTGGTCGGCCCTTCGGCGTACATCGGGGAGAATGGGGCCCATGAGCGCTCGTACTCCCGAAAACCCCGCAGCCGACCCCGCCCCCCACCGGGCCGGCTTCGCCTGCTTCGTGGGCCGCCCCAACGCGGGCAAGTCCACCCTCACGAACGCTCTGGTCGGCAAGAAGGTGGCCATCACCTCCAGCCGCCCGCAGACCACCCGGCACACCGTGCGCGGCATCGTGCACCGTGAGGACGCCCAGCTGATCCTGGTCGACACCCCCGGGCTCCACAAGCCGCGCACGCTGCTCGGCGAGCGCCTCAACGACGTCGTGCGGACCACCTGGGCCGAGGTCGACGTGATCGGCTTCTGCGTGCCCGCCGACCAGAAGCTCGGCCCCGGCGACAAGTTCATCGCCAAGGAACTCGCCGGGATCAAGAGGACCCCGAAGATCGCGATCGTCACCAAGACCGACCTGGTCGACGGCAAGCAACTGCGCGAGCAGCTCCTGGCGATCGACGAGATGGGGCGTGAGCTGGGCATCGAATGGGCGCAGATCGTGCCCGTTTCGGCCGTCGGCGACCAGCAGGTGTCGCTGCTCGCGGACCTGATCGCGCCGATGCTCCCCGAGAGCCCGCCGCTGTACCCGGAGGGCGACCTCACCGACGAGCCCGAGATGGTGATGGTCGCGGAGCTGATCCGCGAGGCCGCCCTCGAAGGCGTCCGCGACGAGCTGCCGCACTCCATCGCGGTCGTCGTGGAGGAGATGATCCCGCGCGAGGACCGGCCCAAGGACCGCCCGCTGCTGGACATCCACGCCAACGTCTACATCGAGCGCCCCAGCCAGAAGGGCATCATCATCGGCCCCAAGGGCCAGCGCCTGAAGGATGTCGGGACCAAGTCCCGCAAGCAGATCGAGGCACTGCTCGGCACCCCGGTCTTCCTCGACCTGCACGTCAAGGTCGCCAAGGACTGGCAGCGCGACCCCAAGCAGCTGCGCAAACTGGGCTTCTGAGCTGGGCCGTAACAGCCGACGGGCCGACCCCGCAGTACACGACGAAGGCCGGGTGGGCCGGAAGAAGTCTTTCCGGCCCACCCGGCCTTTTCGCATGCGTTACGGCGACGGAAAAGGGCGGCCCCCGCCGGGGGACCGCCCTTCTGTGTCACTTGGGTCAGGCCTTGGGCGCCTTCAGCGCCTCTTCCTTCAAGACCTCGTCGACCAGGTGCGCCGGCGTCGAGGGGACCTTGTCGCGGCTGGGTGCCGGGTAGGAGAGGTGTGCGAGGCGTGCCTGTTCCTGGCGCATGTGGGCGAGGGATTCCAGGATGTAGCCGACCAGGAGGACGAGCATCGCCACGATCATGATGGCGGAGGCGAGGATCGCGGTCGGGAAGCGGGGAACGGTGCCGGTGCTGGCGTACTCGGAGAAGACCGGGATGGCGATGATCACGGAGATGAGTGCGAGCAGGGCGGCGACGACGGTGTGTACCAGGGAGGGGCGTTCGCGGCGGGCGAGGTTCATGATGACGCGCAGGATGCGCCAGCCGTCGCGGTAGGTGCGCAGCTTGCTCTCGCTGCCTTCGGGGCGGTCCTTGAAGCCGACGCCGACCTCGGCCATGGGCAGCCGGAGGTTCATGGCGTGGATGGTCATCTCGGTTTCTGTCTCGAATTCTCGGGACAGGGCGGGGAAGGACTTGATGAAGCGGCGGGAGAAGACGCGGTAGCCGCTGAGCATGTCGGTGACGTCGTTGCC
>NZ_JBITDM010000007.1:0-54821 GCF_044454195.1 Streptomyces sp. NPDC051561
TGGCGTTGACTTTTGGCACGCTGTTGAGTTCTCAAGGAACGGACGCTTCCTTTGTACTCACCCTCGCGGGCTTTCCTCCGGACGTTTCGTTCGGTATTTCGTGTTTCCGACTCTATCAGACCGTTTCCGTTCCGATTCCCAGTCGAACTTGGGTTGCCCTTGCGGCTGTTGGGCCGTTCCGACGAGTGAGACATTAGCGGATTCCGGCCGCCCGAACCAAATCGGGTTTTCAGCTTCCTCATTCACAAAAGGGCACGAGAAAAGGGTGCGACGAAGCGCCGCAGATTAGTCGTGTCCTTACTTGTGGATGGTCGTCCCGGGCCAGTCGTAACCGGTGCTCACATAGGACAACCCGAAGAACTATACGGATCCCCCTGGCCTGCGTCAACCCCGGGCTGCCACACGGCCCGCGACGGCCCGTGTGGCCCAGGACACTCCCCACGCACTCAAAACAATTTTGCAGGCTCTGCATCTTTGCGTAATCTGCAACATGTGAAAAGCAAAGACGGCGTGCCCGGACTGCGTGAGCGCAAGAAGCAGGCCACCCGGGCCGCGCTGGCGGACGCCGCGGTACGGCTGGCCGCGGAGCACGGGGCGGAAAACGTAACCGTCGAGGCGATCAGCAGCGCGGCCGGGGTCTCGCCGCGCACGTTCTTCAACTACTTCGACAGTCATGACGACGCCTTCCTCATGATCGACGCGGAGGTCGGTCAACGGATCAGGCGTGCGGTGCGGGAGGAGCCGGCCTCGCTGTCGGTGCTCGACGTGCTGCGCGACGCGTTCCTCGCGGAGCTGGCGGATGTGGCGGAACGTCACGAGGTCTGGAGCCTGCGGGCCAAGGTCTTCCAGCGTTCACCGCATCTCCTCGTCCGTGGGCTGGGGGCCCATCTGGCCGAGGAGCGCGAACTGACAGAGGCCATCGCCGAGCGTCTGGGGTACGACGTCGAACACCCCGGGCTGTATCCGCGGCTGGTGGCCTCCGTCGCCACCGCCGCCATCCGGACCTCGATCGAGGACTGGTGCGGGCGGACGCCGGACGTGGACTTCGCCGACGTCTTCCGCGAAGCCTTCGATCATCTGGCGTCCGGGCTGGCCGCCCCGGCTCCCGTCGACCCCTGAGCCCGTAGACCCACGGATCCGCAGCCCCGTGGGCAGGTCAGGCCCCGCGTGCCACAGCCCCGTACCCCCAGAGCTTTCTCAGATTTCCTGCCCGATCCTCGGATCGACATTCAAAGAAGGACACCTTGACTGCAATCGAGGCGCCCGAACAGGCGCCCACCTCCATGAACCACAAGCAGATACTCCAGGCCATGTCCGGGCTGATGGCCGGCATGTTCGTCGCCATCCTGGCCGGCACGGTCGTGGCCAACGCACTCCCCCGCATCATCGCGGACCTCGGCGCGAGCCAGTCGTCGTACACCTGGGTCGTCACCTCCGAGCTGCTCGCCATGACGGCGACCGTCCCGCTGTGGGGCAAGCTCTCTGACCTCTACAACAAGAAGCTGCTGCTCCAGCTCTCCCTGGTGATGTTCGTGGTGGGCTCGCTGCTCGCCGGGTTCTCGCAGGAAGTCGGGCTGCTGATCTTCAGCCGTGTCGTGCAGGGCATCGGCGCCGGTGGTCTGACCGCGCTCGCGCAGGTCGTGATGGCCGCGATCATTCCGCCCCGTCAGCTGGGCAAGTACGCCGGTATCTTCGGTGCCGTCTTCGCGGTCGGCACGGTGGCGGGTCCGCTGATCGGCGGCGTGCTGGTGGACACCTCCTGGCTGGGCTGGCGCTGGTGCTTCTTCATCGGTGTTCCCTTCGCCCTGCTCGGCATCGTGCTGCTGCAGCGCACGCTGAAGCTGCCTACTGTCCGACGTGAAGTGAAGATCGACTTCCTGGGCGCGTTCCTGATCGTCGCGGGTGTCTGTGCACTGCTGATCTGGACCTCGCTGGCGGGACACCAGTTCGACTGGGCGTCCTGGCAGACGGCCGCGCTGACCGGTGGCGGTGTGCTGCTGCTCGTCGCCGCGGTGTTCGTCGAGGCACGGGTGCCGGAGCCGATTATTCCGCTCACTATCTTCCGCAACCGCACGATCACGCTGACCACGGTCGCGAGCCTGCTCGTGGGTGTGGCCATGTTCGGTGGCACGGTCTTCCTGTCGCAGTACTTCCAGATCGCGCTCGGCAAGTCGCCGACGGTTGCGGGGCTGATGAGCCTGCCGATGATCCTGGGTCTGCTGGTGTCCTCCACCGTCGCGGGCCAGATCATCAGCAAGACGGGCAAGTGGAAGGTCTACCTGGTCTCGGGTGCGGTCACCATGACGGCCGGTCTCGGCATGCTGGCGACCATCGACGCCGACACGCACTTCGGTCTGCTCAGCCTGTACATGGCCATCCTCGGCATCGGCGTCGGCATGCTGATGCAGAACCTGGTGCTGGCCGCACAGAACGACGTGCCCGCCTCCGAGCTGGGCGCCGCCACCTCGGTGCTGTCCTTCTTCCGCAGCATGGGCGGCACGATCGGTGTCAGCGCTCTGGGTGCGGTGCTGGCCAACCGGGTCGCGACCGAGATGACCAAGGGCATGACGGCGGCGGGCATCCCGGTGCCGGCCGGTGGCGAGAGCGGGGCTGCCGTACCGGACGTGACGAAGCTGCCCGCGCCGATCCGCGACATCGTGGAGAACGCGTACGCGCTGGCGACCGCTGATCTCTTCCTGTACGCGGCCCCGTTCGCGGCGCTGGCGCTGGTCGCGGTGGTCTTCATCAAGGAGAAGCCGCTGAAGACGACCAGCGGTATGGAGCGGCTCGCGGAGGAAGCGGCTGCTGCGGCGAAGACGGACTCGCCGACGTCGGTCGGCTGAGGCAGGAGCCTTCTGCTGACTGGCCGTAGCCCGTAGGGCGTGAGATGCGAACGGCCCCGGCGGCCCCACAGGGGCGGCCGGGGCCGTTCGCACGCCCGCGGAGCGGGCAGCCCTTCGAACAGGCTCCGAGGTGAGTACGCGGGCTCCTACGTCGTCCCGTGCGGTGGCCGCACCTCGACGAACCAGCGGCGGCGCGGGCCCCGGTAGGGCAGGGCGTCCCAGCCGAGGGTGGTCAGTACCTCGGCGCAGCGCGCGAGTTGGTCGCGCTCTTCCTCGGCGGCTCCGCTGCCGGGTGGGCCGAGCCATTCGACGGCCGCGGTATGGGGTTCGTCGCCGGCGCGGACCCGGTAGCCAGTGGTGGTGCGGTGGCCTTTGGGGTCGGTGGCGGAGGGGGGCAGGGGTGCGGCCTCCAGGGCGAGGGCCACGGCGTTCAGGAATTGGCGCAGCTCCCAGGGGGCCGGGGCGGCATCGGAGCCCTGGGTGATCCTGCGGATCTGGAGGAGTCCCTCGAAGGCTGTCCTGACGGCGGCGGCGCGTTGCCCGGGGGGCTCTGACGGTGGGAGGCCGTCGCCGTGGGCGGGCGTGAAGCGGTCCGTCGACGGGGGTGGGGAGTCAGCTGCGGCCATGGGGCAAGTCTCCTCCGACTGCTGGTGGGTCGAGCGGGGAGGGGCGGTCCGGGTGGAGGGAGAGCCGGTTGGCGGGGCGGGCCGGCCTGTGGGTGGGCCGGGGGGCCGGGGGCCGGGGGCCGGGCCACTGAACCTGCGGTCGGGGCGGACCTCCGAGCCTGCGGTCAGGCTGCTCCGCCGAGCCTGCGGATCGGGGTGCCGTCCAGGTAGGCGCGGATGTCTTCGACCGCGTGGCCGTAGTAGGTGCGGTAGTTGGCGTCCGAGACGTAGCCCAGGTGCGGGGTCGCCAAGAGGCGGGGGGCGGTGCGCATGGGGTGGTCGGCGGGGAGTGGCTCGGTGTCGAAGACGTCGGTGGCCGCGCCGGCGAGGGTGCCGGCGCGGAGGGCCGCCAGGAGGGCGTCCTGGTCGACGATGGCGGCACGGGAGGTGTTGACCAGGTAGGCGGTGGGGCGCATCAGGGCGAGTTCGTCCGCGCCGATGAGGCCTCGGGTGCGGTCACCGAGTGCCAGGTGGACGGAGACGAAGTCGCTGGTGGCGAGGAGTTCCTGCTTGGAGGCGGCGAGGGTGACGCCGACCTCGTCGGCCCGCTCCTTGGTGAGGTTCTGGCTCCAGGCGCACACGTCCATGCCGAAGGCGAGGCCGACGGCGGCGACCCGGCTGCCGATCTTGCCGAGGCCGAGCAGGCCGAGGCGGCGGCCGTGCAGGTCGGCGCCGACGGTGGACTGCCAGGGGCCGCCGGTGCGAAGGGAGTTGGCCTCCGCCACCAGGCCCCGGGCGAGGCCGAGGAGGAGGGCCCAGGCGAGTTCGACGGGTGGGGTGGAGGCGCTTGCGGTGCCACAGACAGTGACTCCGTGGTGCTCGGCGGCGGCGTAGTCAATGACGGAATTGCGCATTCCGGAGGCGATGAGGAGACGGAGGCGGGGCAGCCGGGCGAGGAGGGTGGCCGGGAAGGGGACGCGTTCGCGGAGGGTGACGATGATGTCGAAGTCGGCGAGGGCGGTGGCGAGGGCGTCTTCGTCCGCGAAGTGCTCCTGGTAGGAGACGACGTCGACTTCGTCGGCGAGGGAGGACCAGTCCGCGAGGGTGGTCGCCACGGACTGGTAGTCGTCGAGCAGGGCGCAGCGGAACTTCATCGGTGGTTCTCTCCCGGGGGTACGAATGGGCGGCCTCGCCGGCCGGGGCGTTCGACGACCTTTCCATGATCGGGGGTTGGGAGGGTGGAGTCCATGAGGGGGCGGGGATCAGCGGCGCTGTACCGAACGGGTGCGGGGGGGGGTGGGGTGGGGTGGGGTCGACCCGGTTCGGTTCGGGCCGGACGTGGTCGGGCCGGACGGGTGGGATCAGGCAGAGCGGGGACGGGACGGATCAGGCCGGACGGAGTCGAATCGGGTCGGGCCGGATTGGTTCGGTTCGGATCGGGCCGTTTGGTCGGGTCTGATTGGGACGGACGGAGTCGGATCGGTCGAGTCAGGTCCCGGACAGGTCGGATCGAGTCAGGTCCGGGACGGGTCGGGACGGGACGGAGGGAGCCGAGGCCCGCCCAGCAGGCACAAGCCCCCTCCTGTTCTCGCCCCACCCACCTCACCGACCCAACCCGCCCCCGGGCGGACCACCGGTCCTGCCGGAGAATCAACCCCAGCACTCCGCCCCCCACTCCCCATGTGCCACCCTCATTCCCTCCACAAGCGAAAGGGCCACACCCCATGCTGGTGACACTGACCGGCGGTTCCGGTGCCGGGAAGACCACGCTTGCCGTCGCGCTGGCGGCCGTGGCCCCCGCGGCCCCCGTGCGGGTTCTGCACGGGGACGACTACTACTTCCGGGACCAGGCGCACGGGATATGGGCTCCCGACGAGTCGGGAACGCCGCGCCTGGATGTCGGGGACCCGTGGTCGGTGGACCTGGCGCGGCTCGCGCGGGAGGCGGAGGAGGCGCTCGGCTCCTGCGCGGTGGTGATCGTGGAGGGGCTGTTCGCGCGGCAGATCACCTTCCCGTCCTCGTACCCCCGCCTCGATGTGTTCGTCGACCTCGCCGCCGATCTGCGGCTGGCCCGGAAGATCGCGCGCAAGTGTCTGCGCGACGGCTTCCCCCTCGACGTACTGCTGCGGAACTATCTCCTGCACCGGCGCGACGCGCACGAGAAGCACGTCGAACCGGTGCGCCACGACTGCGATCTGATCGTGGACGGGGGCGGGGATCCGACGGAGCTGGCCCGTCAGGTGTGGGAGGCGGCGGGGGCGCTCCCCGCGAGCCGCTGACCGCGCGCCCGGTCAGGCGTCAGCCACGGGTTCGCAGGCCCTCAGCAGCCACGGGTTCTCAGGCCCTCAGCGCTCGGTGCGGGCCCTGCGGACCAGGTCGGCCGCCGCCTCCGGCCACGCGGGGTGCTGAAAGCTGAAGCCCTCGGCGAGGAGGCGGCCGGGAATCACCCGCCGGCTCTTGAGGAGCAGTTCGGTGTCGGTGCGCAGGACGAACGCGCCGATCGAAGCCATCCACTTCGTGGCGGGCAGCCCCAACGAGACCCCGGTCGCCTTCCGCAGCGCCCGCATGAAGGCGCGGTGCGGCAGCGGCCCGGGGGCCGCGAGGTTGACCGGGCCTTCGATGTCGTCGCGGGCGATCAGGAACTCCACGGCCCGTACGAGGTCCTGGTCGTGGATCCAGGAGAGGTACTGCGCGCCGCCCGCGACCGGCCCCCCGAGTCCCAGCCGCACCATGCGTCGCAGCACGTCGAAGACGCCGCCGCGGTCGGGGCTCATCACCATGGCGGCCCGCAGGGCGACCTTGCGGGTGTGCGGGGTGGCTGCCTGTTCCTGGGCGCGCTCCCAGTTCTTGGCGATGCGGACGCTGTACTCCCAGTACTCCGGAACGTCCGGTTCCGAGCCGCCGATGATGCCGGTCGCCTCGTCGTGGGGTGCGTCGAAGCGGTGGGCGTAGAGGGTGGCGGTGCTCATCTGGAGCCAGAGGGCCGGGGGCTTCGTGGCGGCGGCGATGACCTCGCCGACGACCTCGGCGGAGTGCACGCGGGAGTCCATCATGGCGCGCATGTTGGCCTCGGTGTACCGGCAGCTGACGCTGCGGCCCGCCAGGTTGATAACGACGTCGCTGCCGTCGATCGCCTCGGCCCACGGCCCCGGAGTTCGTCCGTCCCAGGCGAGTTCTCCCGGGCGTGAGGGGTTTCTGGTCAGTACGACGACCTCGTGCCCCGCGGCGGTGAAGGCGCGCTTCAGGATCGCACCTACCTGCCCGGTCCCACCAGGAATCACTATCTTCATCGGGGCTCCCCCTAGCTCTCTTGGCATGAGAGTAGACCGCCGCTGAACAGGGACGATCCGGGGGCCTTGCTCCACGGCCGGTCCGAGCCACACGGCCGGCCCGTGCTCCCGGGCAGCAGGACCGAACCGGCCGGTCTTGGGAGCGGACATCGGCGGCGAGTGGGTGCCCTCGCCCCCGGACCGGCCGCCGGGTACGGGGAGGCGAATGTGCGAATGGTCGCCCGGTTCGGCTGACCGAAGCGCGAACTGCCCAGCTGGCCGAGGCAGTTCGCGCTTCCCGGCCTTCTACCGTACGGGCGTGAAGACCACCGGCACCGACTGCGGCCCGCGGGTGAACACTCCCTGCTCCGTGACGGTCGTCCCCTGTGCGAGGCGTACGTCCGGCATGGCGTCCAGCAGTTGGTTCACTCCGATCTGCACCTCGGCCCTGGCGAGCAGCGCCCCGACGCAGAAGTGACGGCCGAGGGCGAAGGCGAGGTGGTCGGCGGCTGCGGAGAAGGCGTTGGTGGTGGAGAGGTCGTCGCGGAAGAGGTCGAAGGTGTCGGGGTCGTTGTAGCGGCGTTCGTCGCGGTTGGCGGAGCCGATCAGGCAGGTGACGGTGGCGCCGGCCGGGATGGTGCCACCGCTGACCTCCACGTCGACCGCCGCCTGGCGCATGATCATGTGGACAGGCGGGGTGAGCCGCAGGGTCTCGGCGAAGGCGCGGTCGATGAGGGTGCGGTCCTTCCGCACGGCCGCCAGTTGGCCGGGGTTGGCGAGGAGGTTGGCGAACAGGGCGGCTATCGCCTTGTCGGTGGTCTCGCCGCCCGCCGCGAGCAGCAGGCTGCAGAACGCCTTGATGTCCTCGTCGCTCATCCGTACGCCGTCGACCTCGGCGGCGCACAGGGTGGAGAGCAGGTCGTCGCCGGGGGTCTCGCGCCGCTCCCGGATGACCGGGATCATGTATTCGGCGAACTCCAGGCGGGTGCGGTCGCCCGCCGCCGCGATCTCGGGGTCGCCCGCCAGGTTGCCGAGGAAGGCGATGACGCTGGTGTACCAGCCGTGGAACTTGGCGTGGTCGGCCTTGTCGAGGCCGAGCATGTCGGCGATGACGTTGACCGGGAAGCGGGTCGCGAAGGCGTCGACCAGGTCGGCCTCCCCGGCGTCGCGGAAGGCGTCGATCAGTTCGCGGGCGTTGCGCTCGATGACGGGGACGAAGGTTTCCTGGAGTTCCTTGCCTCGGAAGGCGGGGGCGACCAGGGCCCGGCGCACCGCGTGTTCGCGGCCGCTCAACTGGAGGATGGTGCGGCCGTGGACAGGCTCGATCTGCCAGTCGTAGTTCTCGGTGGTGAACTCGGACGCCTTGTCCTTGAAGACGCGCTCGACGTCCTCGTACCGCGAGACGATCCAGCTCTGGGTGGCTTCGTGCTTGATCAGTGGGGTGTGTTCGCGCATCAACCGGTAGGCGGAGTACGGGTCGGCTGCGAACTCGGGCGAGAGGATGTCGGGGACCTGGGGGTGGGTGGTCATGGTGACGCTCCTTCGGCGCTTGAAGGTCGTGCGGGGTGGGGGGAATCACTCGGCGATCCGTGGTGGGGACCAGGGTGGGACAACTGCCGGTAAAGCCGAGGTTATTGATCATCCAACAGTAGGTACGAACTGACCCCACGGCCCCCTCCGGCCCTCCGCACCCCTTCCTAACCTGCGGGTTTGTTGGAACACTCCACGTGCTTCTGTCCCCCCGCAGCAAGGGTCCCCACACTCATGCCAGAACTCAATCGCCGTCGCTTCCTTCAGATATCGGGCGCCACGGCAGGTTTCGCCGCACTTTCGGGCAGCATCGAACGGGCCGCCGCGATCCCCGCCGACCGGCGGACCGGCAGCATGAAGGACATCGACCATGTGGTCGTGCTGATGCAGGAGAACCGTTCGTTCGACCACTACTTCGGCACGATGAAGGGGGTACGGGGCTTCGGCGACCCGCGCCCGGTGGTGCCGCACGGGCTGAAGTCGGTGTTCCACCAGCCGGACGGCGCCAAGGAGGTGCTGCCGTACCACCCGGACGCCGCCGATCTCGGCATGCAGTTCATCGCGGGGCTGAACCACGACTGGGCGGGCGGCCACCGGGCGGTCAACAACGGGTCGTACGACCAGTGGATCCCCGCGAAGTCGGCGGGCACGATGGCGCATCTGACGCGCGACGACATCCCGTTCCACTACGCGCTGGCCGACGCCTTCACCGTGTGCGACGCCTACCACTGTTCGCTCATCGGGGCCACAGACCCCAACCGCTACTACATGCTCACAGGTCACGCGGGCAATGACGGCAAGGGCGGCGGCCCGGTCCTCGGCAACGAGGAGGCGGGGTACGACTGGACGACGTATCCGGAGCGACTGGAGAAGGCGGGCGTCTCGTGGAAGGTGTACCAGGACATCGGTGACGGCCTGGACGCGAAGGGCGGCTGGGGCTGGATCGACGACGCGTACCGGGGCAACTACGGCGACAACTCGCTGCTGTACTTCAACCAGTACCGCAACGCCAAGCCCGGCGACCCGCTCTACGACAAGGCCCGTACCGGCACCAACGCCAAGAACGGGGACGGCTTCTTCGACCTCCTCACCGCCGACGTGAAGGCGGGCAAGCTGCCGCAGGTGTCCTGGATCGCCGCCCCCGAGGCCTTCAGCGAGCACCCCAACTGGCCTGCCAACTACGGTGCTTGGTACATCTCCAAGGTACTGGACGCGCTCACGTCCAACCCCGAGGTGTGGGCCAGGACGGCCCTGTTCATCACCTACGACGAGAACGACGGCTACTTCGACCACGTGGTGCCGCCCTACCCGCCGGCCTCCGCCGATCAGGGCAGGTCCACCGTGGACACCTCGCTCGACTACTTCGGCGGTAACGCCAAGTACGGTGCGGGTGCCTACGGGCTGGGCCAGCGGGTGCCGATGCTGGTGGTCTCGCCGTGGAGCACCGGAGGGTACGTCTGCTCGGAGACCTTCGACCACACCTCGATCATCCGGTTCCTGGAGCGTCGCTTCGGGGTGTCCGAACCGAACATCTCGCCGTGGCGCAGGGCCATTTGCGGTGACCTCACCTCCGCCTTCGACTTCCGGCTGGCCCACCTCGACCCGGCGAAGTTGCCGGGCACGGACGCGTATCTGCCGCCGGACAACAAGCGGCACGACAGCTATGTGCCGAAGCCCCCGGCGGCCGGGGCGCTGCCGAAGCAGGAGCGCGGGTCGCGGCCCTCGCGTCCGCTGCGCTACGCACCGTACGCGGATGCGGCCGTCACGCCCGCCACCGGGCGGATCACCTTCACCTTCAGCGGTGGCTCGGCAGCGGGGGCCGGCTTCCAGGTGACCTCGGCGAATCGCACCGACGGCCCGTGGACGTACTCCACGGAAGCGGGCAAGACCCTCTCCGACACCTGGAACTGCGCCTATTCCAAGGGGCTTTACGACCTCTCGGTGTTCGGGCCGAACGGATTCATGCGTACGTTCCGGGGGACGGCCGCCACTCCCGGACCCGAGGTGACGATCCGTCACGATGCGGGCGAGGGAGGGCGGCTGGTGGTGACCGCGACCAATGCGGCGGCCGCCGCGTGCCGCCTCACTCTCACCAACTCCTACGGGGGCGCCAAGAGTTCGTTCACTGTCCCGGCGGGCGGGCGCGTGGTGCGGACCCTGGACGTACGGGGCGGGAAGCGCTGGTACGACCTGACGGTGACCTCCGCGACGGATGCCTCCTTCCTGCGGAGGTTCGCCGGGCATGTGGAGACCGGTGCGCCCGGCGTGAGCGATCCGGCGCTCGCGACGGTCTGATGACGGACTGAACCGCGTTCACGCACGGCCGAGTCGGCATGTGGGACAGAATTCGTCCCACATGCCACTTGGCGTCCATGAACCCCGTGAGCAGTGTCGCGAACGTCGAGATCCCCCCACGGGGCGGCGGGCGGTGCCGAGCGGGGTCCGCTAGCCGGACCGGGCCGGGAGGCGGGCTGGTGGAGGGGGAGGGCCGACGCACGGAGGTCGTCGACCGGCTCTCCGCGTGGATGCGACTGGCTTACTACAGGTCGTAGTTGTACGGCGTCGTGGTGGTCAGCCGTGCGAAGCCGAGGCGTTCCAGGATCGGGCGGCTGGTTTCCATCGCGTCGACCTGGAGGTAGCGCAGGCCGCGCTCGGCGGCGATCCGGGCGCGGTGGGCGACCAGGGCGCGGTAGATGCCCCTGCCCCGCCACTCCTCGACGGTGCCGCCGCCCCACAGGGTGGCGAACCGGGTACCGGACGGAAACTCGGCACGGGCGGCGCTCACCGGTTGGTCGCCCGCCATGGCGACGACCGCCGCCACCGAGTCCGGGGCCTCGGTGAGCTGTGCGAGGAGGCGCTCCCCGAGCCGCGACGCGTCGTCGCCGAAAGCCAGCTCATGGGCGCGCACGACCAGGCCGACGCCTGCCCGGTCGGTGACCGGGACCAGCCGGACGCCTTCGGGCAGCACGGGTCCCTCGGGCAGTGCGGAGACCTCGGCGACCATCACCGACTCCGGCTCATCGGGCCGGAATCCCGCCGCGAGCAGCCGTTGGCCGAGGTCAAGGGGTTCGTCGTGGGAGTAGTGCTTCCACTCGAAGGCGAGGCCGTGGGCACGGTAGTGCCGTACCTGTTCGGCGATGGCCTCATCGGCGGTGCCGGCAGTGAGGCCGGACCAGACGATGCCGTTCCAGTCGCTGTCGCCGCCGGTTTGGCGGACGACCCCGCCGACGCGTTCCTGCGTCACGCCGGGGCTGTCCTGAGGGGCCTCGCGGCGCATTTCGGTGTCGAAGACTTCCCGTACCAGTGCAAGGTCCATCCGGTCACTGGACCATGCGGGCGGGTCGTACGCCACCGGGTTTCAGCGACGCGTGCGTCGCCCGACCCAGGGCCCGGGAGCCCGGCGGCCCCCTCGTGCACCAGGGTATTCATGCACGTGCCATGTATGCGTCACTCAGTGCGCCCCGGCGACTGGATCATGACGCCTACTGTCGCCGCTGTTCGAACAGCACGACAGAAAAGGGAACTTGATGAGATTCGCCCCGCTCGTGATCGCCGCCGCCTCCGTGGCGCTCCTGGCTCCCGCCACCGCCCCGGCGCCCGCGGCCCCCTCCCCCGCTACCGCCGCGGCCCTCGCCCCGCCGGTCTTCAGCAAGCCAGGCGGACGGTACGAGCGGAGCGTGTCGCTCACCTTCCGGGCGGAGCGCGGTGCCGTCGTGCGGTACACGCTGGACGGCTCGACACCCACCCGCGCGAGCAGCCTCGCCGTCCCCGGCCGTCCGCTCCGTATCTCGAAGGACACCAATGTCACGGCGGTTGCTTTCCGGGGAAGGCAGGCCGGCATCCCGCTCTCGCACGGCTACCTGATCAAGGGCACGGAGAAGCCGGTCGCCCGGCTCGTGGTGATGTCCGACGTGCACATCGGCAACCACCAGGACAACGACAAGAAGTACGAGAGCTTCTTCGACACCATCGGCTCAATCTTCCCCAAGCCGGACGCGATCCTGTCCAACGGCGACATGATCAACGACAACGGCGACGGAAAGGGCCCCGACCACCGCATCGTCTCGGAGATCTTCAGTGCGAACCTGAAGCGCAAGGGCATGACCGGCACCCAGCTGCTGATCTCCAACGGCAACCACGACGCGTCGCTCGCCGACATCCGCGCGGGCTACCCGAAGGCCTGGTTCCCCGACTCGGGCGGCGGCTACTACGAGTCCCGGATCAACGGGCTGCATCTGTTCACGCTGAACACGGAGACGTACAACTCCAGTCCGCAGCAGCAGAGCTGGCTGAGAGAGCGACTCATCGCCCTCACCGCCGCCGCCCCGAACACGCCCGTCCTGGTGCAGGGCCACCGGCCTGCCCCGGACACCGTGATGGACGGCCAGCAGACCTCCAACCCGCAGCTGACCAAGGATCTGAGCGCCTTCCCGCAGGCGGTGTTCTTCTCCGGGCACTCGCACCTCAATCTGAATGACGACCGTTCCGTGCACCAGCGGGACTTCACCGCGGTCAACGACGGTTCGATGTCGTACGTCGAGATGGACCACGGTTACCAGGCGATCACCGAGACCGGGCTGGCGAACCGCTTCGAGTCGCCGACCGCACAGGCCCTGTTCGTCGAGGTGTACAAGGACCGCACCGAGATCGCCCGGGTGAACATGGCCGCCGACAAGCACGACATCTACAGCGGTGGAAAGTGGTCGGCCGCCTGGCAGCCGCCGTACGCGAGCGCCGGCACGCTGAGCGGCCGCACCTGGACCGTGCGGCTGAAGGGGCGGACCCCGCAGGAGATCAAGGACGGCTTCACCTACACGGCCGCGCACCGCAACAAGGCCGCACCGGTCTTCACCGACCGCCGTCCGTTGTCGGCCGTACGGGGCGCCGAGGGCGGCCTCGCACTGCGGATCGCACAGGCCAGGGACGATCAGATGGTGCACCACTACCGGGTCGAGGTCACCGAGGAGAGGACCGGGACCAAGGCGGTCTCGGCGAAAGTGCTCTCCGAGTACTACTACACCCCGCTGCCGAATGTCCTGGACGTCCCGGTTCCGGCCGCGCCCGCCGGGACCCGGTACCTGGCGAAGGTGACGGCGGTGGACGCGTACGGCAATGCCTCGCGCGTGGCCTCACTGAAGTTCCGTCGCTAGCAGGCGGGTTGGGGCGGGGCGGCCGATCGGTTACGGCTGCCCCGGCTGCGCGCGCGGTGGGCGCACAGGGTAGTTATGGGGGCTGATCATTCTCCGTTCCGTGGACGCATCCCCAGGCGGGCCACCGGGCGCATCCCCACACGAATCCGTAGGTGAAGGACCCCCGTGAAGACCTCTGTACGGCTGCCCCGTTCCCCCTCCGGCTGGACCATGGCGGTCTTCGGTGTGCTCGCCACCTCGCTGGGGGTGGTGGGGCTGGTCGCCCCGGACGCCCAGCTCGCGATGATGGGCTTCGCGCCCGAGCCGGGCACGGTGCGGGCCGACAGCGACCGCACCCTGACGTTCCTGACCGCCTCCTCGATGGCGGCGGTCAATATGGGCGTCTACTACGTGCTGGCCGCGCTGTCCGACTGGAAGGCGTTCTTCCGATGGACCGTGCCGTTCCGGCTGCTGACCTTCACGGTCTTCACCCTGGCCGTGATCACCGGCAGGGCGCCGGCCGGATTCCTCGGGGTGGGCATCTGGGAGGGACTCGGCGCGGTGGCCACCGCCATGGCCTTGCGCTGGGAGACGCAGCGCGCGCAGTGAGCGCCGGTGGCCGAACGCGCCGGAATCCATCCGGAACGTATGGAACCACATGAGGAGAAGTACGACGCCGGGGTGAGAAGGTGGGGCAAAGCCCGAATGCCCGACCGATTCACGGAAGTACGCGCATGCCGAGTGAGCCCACCGCACCGCCCGCCGACCGGAGCGGCCCAGCCCCCGCTCCCGGTGCCCTGGCGCGCTGTCGCACCGCCCTGCGACGTACCCCCGCCTCGGTGTGGAACGACGACGTGTCCGACTGGGCGGCGGCGCTCACCTACTACGCCATCCTGGCGCTGGTGCCCGCGCTGCTCATCACGGTCACACTGATCGGCCTGGCCAATCCGGAAGCCACCACGGCCCTGATCCAGGACATCTCCGAGGTCGCCCCCGCCGAGTCGGGGGCGGCCCTGCGGGAAACTCTGGGGCACGCGGTGGAGGGCACCTCCGCCCTGTGGCTCCTGCTGTTGACCGGCACCGTCAGCTCCCTGTGGTCGGCCTCCAGCTATCTGGCGGTGTTCCGGCGTGCGATGCACGCCATGCACCATGTGAAGGACTCCCGGCCCGCGCTGCGCAAGGCGCACATCAACGTGGTGACCGCGATCTGTCTGCTGCTCCTGCTGCTGGCGAGCGCGGTGGCGCTGGTGCTGACCGGGCCGATGGCACGGGGACTCGCCGACTGGCTGGGCATGGGGTCGGTGGGCGAGGCGGTGTGGGCGGCGATGAAGTGGCCGCTGCTGGTGTGCCTGGTGACGATGCTGATCATGATCCTGTTCCACACCGGGCCGGCCGTCGCGAAGGGGGTCCGGCGGGCGCTGCCGGGTGGAGTGTTCGCCGCTGTCCTGTGGCTGACCGCCTCGGCGGGGTTCGCCTTCTACGCGACCAACATCGCCAGCTACAGCAGGCTGTACGGGTCGCTCGCGGGGGTGGTGGTCTTCCTGGTGTGGGTGTGGTTCGCGAATCTTTCGCTGCTGGCGGGCGCCCAGTTCAATGTGGAGCTGCGACGGCTGGACGGGCGAGGGCCGGGGCATCCGCATCCGCGCGCGGCGCGGCGGCCGCTGCCGAGCTAGGCGGGGGCGAGGGCCCGGGCAGGGCGGGGGCTGGAACAGGGGCTGGGCCGAGGCGCCGGGTCACACCTGGATTTCTGCCCCGGTGGGCTGCTTCAGTGCCGTTTCGACGGCGGGCGGCAGTGGGGCGAAGCCCAGCAGGCCGAGGGTGACGGAGGTGGCGAGCGTGTGCCAGGTGCCGGCCCGGCGGAGCATGGCGTGATCACCGCCGTCGATGCCCACCACGCAGGCACGGGCGTCGGCCCCACGGGCGCGGGCCGCGAATTCACGGGTCGCGCGAGGGCTGGTCGTACGGTCGCGGTCGCCGTGCAGCAGTACGAGATCGCGGCCCGCGAGGTGCTCGACGGGCTCGCCCGGCGGACACCACGGGGCAAGGCCCACGACGGCCCGCACCCGGGGGTGCCCGGCGATCCGCAGGGCGGCCCGGCCGCCCATGGAGTGGCCGACCAGGACCACCGGGAGCGGGCCGAGCTCGGCGACGAGGCGGTCCAGGGCACCCAGCGCGTCCTCGACCGGGTCGGCGCGGCTGCCGTTCCAGCCCCGGTGGCGGTAGACGGCGGTGCGTACGGCGAGGCGGTGGCTGCCCGCCGCGCGGCGGAGGGCCCGGCGGAAGGGGATCATCCGGCGGCCGGGCAGATTCAGCGGCGGGGGTGCTTCCAGACCGTGTTCACGGCCGCCGTGCAGCAGCAGGACCGCGGCCTCGGGGGTGCTGGTGGGTCGGGGGGTCATCCTGCCTCCGGTGTCCGGGTGCCTGTTGGTGGTAACGGCCTCGGGGCAAGAGCGCGCGGGCTCCCGAGGTCGTAGGTGCGTCCGGTGAATGCTGGTGGTGCACGCCCGCGTGGCTGCGTGTGGTGAGTGCCGAGTCTGCCCTGTGGGGAGCCGTAACCCGCACAGAGGGTTCGGCGCGGGCGGCGCCGTGGATGGGTCGGGGAGCGGACGGCCCCGTTCCCTCGGCAGCTTCGGCGTGGCATCGTGCATTGGTCCGGACCACTTCCGCCCCGCCGCCGCCCCGCATCGGCCGGGGACGGAGCCGAGCGCACGAGCTGAGGAGCGCGGCCCTGATGGAGACCGTGGAAAGTGCCGTGCCGCTGCACCGGCTCCAGGTGCCCGCACTTCAGCAACTCCCATTCGCCATGGGCTCGTTCGACGCGGTGGGCCCGTTGTCGAGGGCCTCCTTCCCCCACCGGCACACCTTCTACGAGATCGTCTTCGTGACCAGTGGCCGGGGCGCCCATGTGCTGGACCTCTCCCGCTGGGAACTGCGGCCGCCGCATCTGTGCTTCGTGATCCCCGGGCAGGTGCACTACTGGGAGAACGCCACCGATCTGCACGGCCGGGTCATCCTCTTCACCGAGGACTTCCTGCTCGACCATCCGGGCGACCGCGATCTGCTGCGGGGCCTCGGCGAGCGCCCGTGGTTCAGCCCGACGGGCGACGACGTGTCCGCGTTCGCGCGGCTGATCGCGGACATGGAGCGCGAGTACCGCACCGGTCAGTCCGGCTTCGCCTCCGTACTCCGCGCCTATCTGCACGTCCTGGTGGTACGCGCGTCCCGACTCACCGGGCCCGTCCCGCCGCGGCCCGACCCCGCGGGGCGTCCGGCACTGGTCACTCAGGAGTTCGTGCGGTTGCTGGCGCGGCCGGGGCCCGAAGTGTGGGCGGTGCGGTCGTGTGCGGCCCGGATCGGGGTGAGCGTCGGCTATCTCAACGAGGCGGTGAAGCAGACCACAGGGCGCACCCCGGGGCAGCTGGTGCGCCAGGTGCGTACGCACGAGGCGAAACGGCTGCTGGTCCGGACCGAGTTGACGGTGCGACAGGTGGCGGCGGAGGTGGGCTTCGACGACCCGGCGTACTTCTGCCGCTTCTTCCGCCGGGAGACCGGCCTCAGTCCGGGCGCTTTCCGGCGCGGCAGCGGTGCAATGCACCACGACTACCGGGTTGGGTCCCTCGCACACCCGGAGCTGCCGTCCTAGGTTCGACGGAGGAGCTCCGGAGCGCGCCCGGAGCCCCAACTCCCCATGCATCCACGATGACTTGGAGCCGTCCCCACCATGGACCAGTCCGACTCCACGGAGCCCACCCCCGACTCCCCCACCGCCTTCCGCCCGTCCCGCAAGACCGTGCTGAGAGCCGCGCTCGCCGCGGGCGTGGCCGTGCCGGTCGCCCTGGCCGGCGTACCCGCGCTCGCCAGGACCGCCCGCGACGGCGACGCACCCCCGCAGCTCACGCCGGAGTGCGACGACGGGGACGACCCGACCCCGCCGCAGACCGAGGGCCCGTACTTCAAGCCGAACTCGCCGCTGCGCACCTCGCTGCTCGACGGGAACCCGCCGGGGACCCGGCTGACCGTCACCGGGTACGTCTTCGGGCTGGCCTGCCGGCCGATCGCCAACACGCTGCTCGACTTCTGGCAGGCGGACGTCAACGGGGCGTACGACAACACCGGTTTCCGCTTCCGGGGCCATCAGTTCACCAACGCACAGGGCGCGTTCACCCTGACCACGATCGTGCCCGGCCTCTACCCGGGCCGCACCCGGCACATCCACGTCAAGGTGCAGGCCCCGAACCGGCCGGTGCTGACCACCCAGCTGTACTTCCCGAACGAGCCGCGCAACAACACCGACAGCATCTTCGATGCCCGCCTGCTGATGACCATGCGCACCAACGGGCCGACGAGGGAAGGGAGTTACGACTTCGTCCTCAATGTCCCGCAGGGTCCGGGGCCCACCGATCCGCCGACCACCCCGCCGCCGTCGACCGGCACCTGGAAGGTGGGCACCGCCTACCGGGCCGGTGACCGGGTGACGTACGACGGCCGCTCCTACTCCTGTCTCCAGGCCCACACCTCGGGTCCCGGCTGGGAGCCGCCGAACGTGCCCGCGCTCTGGCGCGCGGGGTAGCTACTTCCCGCCGGGCCTCGGCGGCGGCGCCGGGGCCCCGGCCGGAGGGGCGATGCGGGGGTACGTTCCGGTGGGCGCTGCGGCGTCCTCCGGGGCGGGCGCCGGCTTGGTCTGCACGCCGAGGATGGCGTCGCGTTTGGCGCCGGGGTCCCAGCCGGTCTCCACCACCCGCTTCTGCATCAGGATCGCGCCGCCGAGGATGATCGCGCCGACCACCAGCATCAGGATGATGGCGCCCGTGCCGCCCACCTTGGCGACATTGCCGATGACGGAGCCGAACCAGCCGAAGTCGGCGTCGCCGAAGGTGGTGTTGGCCTCGCCGAAGGCACCGAGCACCTTGAGGAGGAGCGCGGGCAGGAAGGTGATCAGGACGCCGTTGAGGAAGGCGCCGACGACCGCTCCGCGGCGGCCGCCGGTGGCGTTGCCGTAGACACCGGCCGCGCCGCCGGTGAAGAAGTGCGGGACCAGACCGGGCAGGACCAGGGCGAGGCCGAAGGCCGGGTTGAAGATCCAGGTGAGCAGTCCGAGGCTGATCAGGCCGCCGATGAAGCTGGAGATGAAGCCGATCAGGACGGCGTTCTGGGCGTACGGGAAGACGATCGGCGCGTCCAGGGACGGCACCGCGCCCGGCACCAGCTTGTTGGCGATGCCCTGGAAGGCGGGGACCAGCTCGCCGAGGATGGTGCGGACGCCGAAGAGGATCACGGCGACCGCGATGCCGAACTGGAGGCCCTGCATCACGGACTTCATCAGGTAGTTGCCGACGTCGCTGGCGGCCGCCGCGTCGACGCCGAAGGCCTTGAAGGCGGTCTCCTGGCCGACCTTGGCGAGGAAGACGACGGACATGATGACGTAGATCAGCACCATGGACAGGGCGGTGGCGACCATCGAATCGCGCAGGAAGCGCAGGCCCTCGGGGAGGTTCATCTCCTCGGTGCTGCGACTGCGCTTGCCGACCAGCTGACCGGCCGCGCCCGCCGTGATGTAGCCGGCGGTGCCGAAGTGGCCGATGGCGACGCTGTTGTTGCCGGTGACGCGTTTGGTCCAGGGGTGCGCGAAGGCGGGCATCGCCACCAGGAGGATGCCGAGGAGCACGCCGCCGACGATGACCACGGCGACGGATCCCTGTCCCGCGGTGGCCAGCACCATGGTCAGCAGGGTCGCCATGAACAGCATGTGATGGCCGGTCAGGAAGACGTACCGCAGCGGGGTGAAGCGGGCGAGCAGCAGGCTGACCGCGAAACCGACGATCATCAGCCAGGCCACCCGGGCGCCGTACTCCGCCTGGGCGATGCCGACGATGGCCTCGTTGGTCGGGATCACGCCGTGTGCACCGGTCGAGCCCTGGATCATCTCCCCCAGTGGTGCCAGGGAGTTGACGACCAGGCCGGCTCCCGCACCGATCAACAGGAAGCCCAGCGTCGCCTTGATGGCGCCGCCGACGATCTGGCCCGCGGACTTGCGCAGGGCGATCAGACCGACGGCGGTGATGATGCCGATCAGGTAGGCGGGTTGGCTGAGGACCTCGTTGACGAGGAATGTGGCGAAGGATACGAGCCAGTCCATGTGCGGCCTCTCGATGAGCGGACGTCAGCCTGCGGTGGGTCCGTGGTCAGACGTCGTAGGTGTCCCGGAGTACGCCGTCGACCTCCGCGGTGCTGGTGAAGTCCTCCACCACCTTCACCGGCACCCCCACGTCGCCGAGCGTCCTGGCGATCTCGCGGGAGGTGAGGATGGCGACCGCCTCGGACGCCTTGCCCTTGGCGGAGATGGTGTCGGTCGCCTCGACGTTGACGTAGCGCGACCAGTTCCAGCGGTCCAGCACCTGTTCCAGGGTGTTCTTGAGGAAGAGGCTGGTGCCGACGCCGTTGCCGCAGACGGTGAGGATCTTGTGCACCGCGGGCCCGGCGGGTGCCGCCTGGGCGGGAGTACGTACGTCCTGCTGCCCGGCGAGTACGGCGTGCAGTGCCGCTGGCGTAGGCGCTTCGTGCAGGGCACGGGAGGTCTCCGGGTCGGCGAGCAGCTTGGCGAGGGAGGCCATCGCGGCGGTGTGCGCGGCGGCGTCCTTGGCGGCCAGGGCCACCACCAGCTGTACCGGGTCGTTGCTCTCGTGCCCGAACTCCACCGGCTCGGCCAGCCGCAGCCAGGACATTCCGGTTCTGCGTACGGCGGGGGAAGGGCGGGCATGCGCAAAGGCGAAACCAGGCGCGATGACGATGTACGGACCGTTCTCCTCCACGTTCCGGATCATCTCCGCGGTGTACGCGGCGGTGGTGACCCCGGTGGCGACGAGAAGTTCTCCCGCGTCCCGGACCGCTTCCTTCCAGTCCGTCGCGGAAACGTCGAGCCGTACCGCTTCCGCCGGAAGTAGATCACTCAGTGCCGACATGGATCCGATATTTGCACAGTCGTGAACATGCGGCACGGCCAGATCACCTGGGTAGAGAAAGAGGGCACTCGTGCCTTCATCACCGTTTTCACCCATGTCCACCATTTCGAGAAGCCGTTTCGAGAAGGGCCAACCGCATGCGAAGTGTGGGAGTGGAAGAGGAGCTCTTACTGGTCGACGACACCGGGCAGCCACGTGCGGTGTCCGGGGTCGTGCTGGCCGCCCTGCCCGACGGGTCGACCCTGGAGAAGGAACTGCACCGGGAGCAGCTGGAGATCGCCACCCGGCCCCGGCACACCATCGAGGGGCTGGCGGCGGAGTTGCGGCACTGGCGCGGCGAGGCCGCGGCGGGGGCGCGCCGGGCGGGGGCCGAGCTGGCGGCCCTGGCGACCTCGCCGCTGCCGGTGGACCCCTCGATCAACTCCGGGGACCGTTACCGCAGGCTGGAGGAGGAATTCGGGCTGACCGCCCTGGAACAGCTGACCTGCGGCTGTCATGTGCACGTCGCCGTCGAGTCCGACGACGAGGGGGTGGCGATCCTCGACCGGATCCAGCCGTGGCTGCCGCCGCTGCTCGCGCTGAGCGCCAACTCGCCGTTCTGGCAGGGCAAGGACACCCGGTACAGCAGTTACCGCAGCCGGGTATGGGGGCGCTGGCCGTCGACCGGGGCCACCGAGAGCTTCGGCACCGCGAAGGACTACCACCGCCGGGTGCAGGGGATGCTCGCCACCGGCACCCTGCTCGACGAGGGCATGATGTATTTCGACGCCAGGCTGTCCCGGCACTATCCGACCGTCGAGGTACGGGTGCCGGACGTATGCCTGGAGGCCGACGACACGGTGCTGATCGCGGCACTGGTACGCGCTCTGGTGGAGACGGCGGCCCGGCAGTGGGCCCAGGGCGGGCCCGCGGACAGCACCGGGGTGGGGCTGCTGCGCCTGGCGTCCTGGCGGGCGGCCCGTTCCGGGCTGTGCGGCGAACTCGTCGATCCGCGCTCGCTGACGCCCGCTCCAGCCGAGACCGTCGTACGGGCGCTGCTGTCCCACGTCTCGGAGGCGCTGCGGGACATGGGTGACATGGATCTGGTCGAGGACCATCTGGACGCGCTGCTCGCCCGGGGGAACGGGGCACATGTGCAGCGCGAGCTGCTGCGCAGGACGGGGGACCTGCGGGCGGTGGTGGAGGAGTGCGCGCGCCGGACGACGGAGGGGCGGGGGTGAGGGGGGCGGCGTGAGAGGAAGACGGCACAAGGAGGGGGGGGGGGGGGGGGGGGGGGGGGGGGGGGGGGGGGGGGGCGGGGCGCGGGGGGGGGCGGGGGGGGGGGGGGGGGGGGGGGGGGGGGGGGCGGGGCGCGCCGCCGGCCCCGCCCCCCCCCCCCCCCCCCCCCCCCCCCCCCCCCCCCCCCCCCCCCCCCCCCCCCCCCCCCCCCCGGTCTTCTGCCGGTACCGCTGTATGCGTACATCTCTGCCGGTCCGTCCCCTCGGTCCGCTCGGTTCAGTCCGCTCGGTCCGCGTCCACTCAGACCGCTCGGTCCCCTCGGTCCGCTCAGTCCGCCCGGTCCGCTCAGTCCGCCGGCTCGTCGACGGACGTGTTGCCGGGGTGGGCGTCCTCGTGGCCCGGCCCGTCCCCGGACGGTCCGGGCCGGTCGTCGTCCGAGCTCGCCTGCTGGTCGGGCAGGTCGCGGGGAATGCCCGGAGGCTGTTCTTCCGGTCCGTCCTGGCGGCGGTCGGTCATCGCGGTCTCCTTCTCCCGTGGGCGGACGCTGGCAGTGCGGCAGGTACCCGACCCACCGGCAGCCATGCACCGGACTCCCCGACGACCGGCAGCGAACCCCTGACCTGGCGTTCTGCTGTCCCGGCCGGACTCGTAGAGTGCGGGAATGCCCAGTCCCCGCACGAGCAGCACCGCCGGCACCTCCACCGCCGGCACCCCCAGCACTCCCAGCACCGGGGAAGGCGCCGACGCGGTCCGCCCGCGCTCACTTCCCGCCCGCCTCGCCCGCAGCCCCTGGACCCTGGTGGCCGTCTGGGTGCTGACCAGGCTGTGGCTGGTGCCCGCCGCGCTCAAGCTGCCGCCGCTGGACGGGGACGGCACGCTCGACCCGTCGGTGGACAAGGTGTACCGGGGCTGGTTCGACGTACTGGCCTCCGGGGCCTTTCCCGCGCACGACGTGAGCTGGCAGTACCCGCCGGGCGCGGCGCTGCCGATCCTCGCGCCGGGGCTGCTGCCGTCGCTGGACTACGGGCTCGCCTTCATCGTGACGGCCGCGCTGGCCGATGCGCTGGTGGTGGCGGGGTTGCTGTGGCTGGCGGTACGGCGGGGGCGGTCGCTGGCCGGGGCATGGCTGTGGACCGTGGCGCTCGCGGTGCTCTCGACGATGCCGTGGAACCGGTTCGACCTCCAGGTGACGGCGGTGGCGATGGCCGCCCTCGCGGTGGCGGCGTCCTCGCGGGCCTGGGCGGACAAGGCGTTCGGGGCGCTGGTCGCACTCGGAGCACTGATCAAGGTGTGGCCGGCGCTGCTGCTGGTGGGCACCGAGCGGGCCCGCCGCACCCGGGTCTCCTGGCTGTCGGCAGCCGTCGCCGGGGCCGCGCTGCTCGCCGTGTTCGCCCTCGCCATGCCGCACGCGCTCTCCTTCCTCACCGCCCAGAAGTCGCGCGGCATCCAGATCGAGTCGGTGGGCGCGCTGCCGTTCCACGTGGCGCGGCACTTCGGGTGGAGCGGCACCTGGAAGGCGAAGGACGGCTCGCACGAGTTCGTCGGCCCGTACGTGGAGAGCGTCTCGCTGGTGATGCAGTGCCTGACCGTGCTGGCGCTCGGCTGGCTTCTGTACTGGCGGCTGCGTTCGACCCGCGGCGCGCCCTGGCTGCTCCCGGACGCGGCACTGACTGCCGTACTGCTGTTCGTGGTGACGAGCCGGGTGATCAGCCCGCAGTATCTGGTGTGGCTGGTGGGTCTGGCCGCCGTCTGTGTGCTGCGGCGGGAAACCTCGCAGCGGCCGGTTGCCTGGCTGATCCTGGCGGCCTGCCTCTTCACCACCCTCGGATTCCCTTTGCTTTACCGGGAGTTGAGGGACGACGCCGACTGGTTGGCGATCGCCAACCTCTTCGTACGGGATCTGCTGCTGGTGACGGCGGCGGGCCTGTCCGCCGTACGGCTGTGGCGCGCGGGACGCAAGGGGCACACGGGGCGCTCACACGCGGCGGCCTTCGGCATATGCCAGATGCACCACCGGATCGAGTGTTGCCAAACGCCTTACGGGCCCCCGCTCCCTGTGCCAAAGTCTTAACGGTCGACTTCCTCCAACCGCGCCTGCGACCGCACGAAGACCCGACACCAGGCCCGGCACCCGGGCCCGACAGAGCGAGCACCCGCCAGACCCAGCACCCGACTGACCCCGGCCGCGCCTGCCCACGGAGAACGCCATGCCGCCCCCACTGTTCGCGGACCGTTCCGCGCCGCAGCCTCCCGAGCGGGGCATGGTCGACGCACTGATCACGCAGACCCGTCGGCTGCGCGGCGACATGGACGCGGTCCGCCGGGACGCGGCCGTGGACGAGGACGACGCCGAGGTGCGCTGGCAGCGGGCGTTGTGCGATCTGGCAGTCCATCAACTCGACGATCTGGGCGCCCACTTGGGACAGCTCAAGGACGGGCTGCCGTCCCTGCCGATGGATCAGCTGGCCAGCGTCGCCTTTCCGGGGCCCGCGCCCGTCTCACTGCTCTCCCGCGTCGGCAGCGCCGAATGGAATCTGCTCACCGACCAGGTCAACTGGTCCGACGAGCTGTACGAGATCTTCGGGCGCACGCCGTCCAGCGGCCCGCTCTCCCTGGACGAGCTGCCCTCGATGCTGCTGGCCGAGGACCAGTGCCTGCTGACCGCGATGGTCACCGACTGCCTGGTCGACGGGAAGCCGCTGGACGGCGAGTTCCGCATCGTGCGGGCCGACGACGGCGAGGTCCGCACCCTGCACATGATGGGCGAGCCGGTCCTCGACGACGATGGCGGTACGGCCTCGATGTGGGCGGTGCTGCGCGACGTCAGCGCCTTGCGCCGCACCCAGCGCGCCGTACACGAGAACCAGGACTCCCTCCAGCGCGCCCGCCAGTTAGCCCAGGCGGAGCGCAAGGTGGCCGTCCAGCTCCAGGAGGCGGTCCTCCCTTCCTGGCGCGGCGCCGCCCCCCTCCCGGTCGGCGGCGCACTCGACCTGGCCGCGTACTACCTCCCCTCGGCCGGCGGCGAGCTGGTCGGCGGCGACTGGTACGACGCGCTGGAACTGCCCGACGGCTCGTCACTGCTGACCGTCGGCGGACTGACCGGGCACGGTGTGACCGCCACCTCCTCCATGGCGATGCTGCTCGGCGCACTGCGCGGGATGGCGCTCGCCGGGGTGCGTCCGGGCATGCTGATGGGACACCTCAACCAGCTTCTGGAGACCTCCTCGGCGCAGCCCTCGCTGGGCAGCGCCCTCTGCTGTCAGTACGACCCCGGATCCCGCCTCCTCACCTGGGCGCAGGCCGGACATCCGGCCCCGCTCCTCTTCCGTGACGGCGTGGGCCGTCCACTGACCCCACCCAGCGGCATCCTGCTCGGTGCGACGCCGGGTGCGACGTACGAGCAGGCCGAAGTGACCCTGCGCCAGGGCGACTTGCTGCTGCTGCACACCGACGGTCTGTCGCGGCGCAGCAGTACCGACCACGAGAGCCGGGGCAGGCTGCTGTCCCTCGCCCCTCGGCTGACCGACGCCCGCAGCGCACGCGACTGCGTGCGACTGGTGCTGGAGGAGTTCGGCGAGACGCAGCGCGAGGACGACGCCTGTGTGCTGATCGCCAGGATCGGCGGATAGCGGCTACCGGCACCGGGTGGTCCGTTCCGGCAGGTACGTGCCGGAACTCAGACGGCCGAGGTCCCCTTGGCCGATCCGCCTCCCACCTTCTTCGGCATCACGCGCTCCAGGTCCCTGCGCAGGTCATCGATCATCGGGTAGTCGGCGTACTGCGCGGTGAGCCGGTACATGTCGCGCAGCCGGTCCCAGGTGCGGTGCGAGGAGGTCTCCCCCATGGAGTGCAGGGCGAGCTTGGCGTATCCGGCAGCCTGGTCGGGGTCGTTGCCGATGAAGCACGCCGAGGCCATCGAGATGTGGTCGAAGAGCTTGGAGCGCTGACGCCCGTCGGGGCGCAGCTGGAGGGCCAGCCTGGCATGGCGTTGCGCCATGGCGACGGCCGACGGTTCGTGCTCGGCGAGCGTACGGAACGCGAGGGCCTGCATGCCGTGCAGGTCGGCCTCGTCGAACATCTGCATCCAACTGGGCGGCGGCACATCGCCGTTGTCGGAGACGAACAGCTCCTCGGCCTCACCGAGGGTGCGCCGCATGGCCTGCCCCTGCCCCATCGACGCCTGCGCCCAGGCCTCGATGGTGTGCAGCATGGCGCGGGTGCGCGGCAGGGTCTGCTCGCCGGAGCCGGACTTGGCGAGCTTCATCAGGTCCAGTGCGTCGTCGGGCTTGCCGAGGTGCACCATCTGACGGGCCGCCCTGGAGAGCGCTTCGCCGGCGCGCGGGCGGTCGCCGCCCTCGCGGGCCGCGTGCGCGGCGATCACGAAGTACTTCTGGGCGGTGGGTTCCAGGCCGACGTCGTGCGACATCCAGCCCGCCAGGACCGCGAGGTTGGCGGCCACTCCCCACAGCCGTCGTTGCAGATGGGCGGGTTGGCGGTAGGCGAGCATGCCGCCGACCTCGTTGAGCTGGCCGACGACGGCCTTGCGCTGGAGGCCGCCACCACGTGAGGCGTCCCACGCGCGGAAGACGTCGACCGAGCGCTCCAGGGCGTCGATCTCCTGCGACCCGACGGGGGCCGCTTCGTACAGGTCGTACCCGGCGCGTTCCACGTGCAGGGGGTCGTTGAGCCGCGGCCCCTCGGCCGCGAGTGAGGGGTCGGAGTGCAGCCAGTCGTGCATGGCGCTGGTCAGTGCGGAGCCGGCGGCGAGCGCGGCGCCCGCGCCCACCAGGCCGCGTCGGTTGAGCATGAGGTCCATTCCCGTGAATTCGGAGAGGATCTCGGCCAGTTGCTCGGACGTCCACGGCATGCCGTCGGGGTTGTCTGTCTTGCCCTGAGTGCGGCGTACCGTGCGGCCAGAGCGAGCGAACCCGAGGTCCTCGATGGTCACGACACGGCCGAGCCGCTCGGTGAACAGAGCTGCCAGCACCCTTGGTACCGGATCGCGGGGGGACTCCCCCATGTCGATCCAGCGGCGGACCCGCGAGGTGTCGGTGGCCAGTTGCGGATGGCCCATGGCCGCCGCCTTCCGGTTCACCATTCTGGCGAGTTCGCCCTTGGACCAGCCGGTGAGACCAAAAAGGTCGTTCAGGCGGGTGTTGGGTTCTCCGGTCACGTCAAGCCCCCAGGTTCTCGGCTGACTTGACATTAACCCGCCGCGATATGCGGTGCGACTATTCGCCAGGGTTCGCCAGGGTGCGCCACATGGTGTGCCACCCGCGGCCGGTGGTCAGGTAGGAAAGCGCCACCCCGGCTCGGCAACCGGCTCGTACTCCCCAGGGTGCGGACCGTGTGCCGGGGCGGGGAGCGCACCGCACGGAGCAGTCGAAGAAGAAGAGCAGTACCGCCACAGAGCAACACGGCTGCACATGCGACACCGCCACACGGCTCCACCGCTCCACATGCAACACCGCTCCACAGCTACAACGCAACTCGTCGGCGCACGAAGGGACCCGTACCGCCCATGTACACAGCATCGTCCTCCGTGTCCGCCCCGCCCCGGCCGCACCGTCCGCTGATGGCGGGCAGCGGCCCGTACCTCGATCCCAACCACGCCGCCGCTGCGGTGGGCACCGGTCGGGCGCGGCGTGCGGCGGGTCCCGGAACCCAACCGCTCAGCGGGAGAATCGACTTGTCCGGCCCTCAGGGCGCCCAGCTGCGGATGGCGCTCCAGTCGGTGCACCGGATCTGCCCGGAGTTCCAGCCCGTTCAGGTGTTGCGACGCAGCGGACGTTCCGTGCTGCTGGTCGGCCAGACCGGGCGTACGACCGCGGTCGCGAAGTGTTTACTCGATCATTCCGATCAGTGGACCGAGCGGTTCAGGCACGAGATAGCCGCCTATCGCGCCTTCGTCCGGCACCGCCCACCGGTGCGGGTGCCACGGCTGATCGCCGCGGATCCCGACAACTGCACACTGGTGATCGAGCGGATGCCGGGCCGGGCGGCGGCCCTGACGCGTCACCCGGCCGAGGCTCCTCCGCGTGCCGATGTCAGGGCCGCCCTCGGCGCGATCGACAAGCTGAACCACTGGCGGCCGCCGGCCGAGATGTTCGGCCAGCCCCTCAACTACGGCAAGCGGCTCACGGACTTCCACGCGCTGGGCCTGCTCACCGACCGCGACCTGGGTGACCTGCAAAAGCTGCTGCACGGCATCTCCAGGTCCTCGCTCCCCTGGCAGTTCTGCCACGGCGATGCCCTGCTCTCCAACATTCTCCTGTCACCGGCCGGTCCAGTGCTGGTCGACTGGGAACACGCGGGCTGGTATCTGCCGGGGTACGACCTGGCGACCCTCTGGATGGTCCTCGGCGACGCCTCCCCCGTCGCCCGACGGCAGATCAGCCAGCTGGCGCAGGCCGCGGGCACGGCGGCCCGGGACGCCTTCCTGGTGAACCTGATGCTGGTGACGACCCGGGAGGTCCGGTCGTACGAGGCGAAGGTGCAGCGCACCATGCGGGAGGCCCCGCCGGTCTCCACTCCGACCTCGGCCGGGCTCTCCCCCGGTGAGGAGCAGCGGCTGCTGCTGCGGCGGTTGCACGACGACTGTGCGCTGGCCCGTCGGGCGGTGCGCGCGGCGGTGGGCACCCGCTGAGCGGGGCGCCCGCAGGTCGTGGGCTTCCCGCCGGCTCGGCGGGCGCGGGCCGGCGGGGGTGGAGGGGAAGCGCGGAGGGCAGTACCTGGGCGCGGGTACTGCCCTCCGCGCTGTGCGGGCGTCGCCGTGCGGACCGCACGGCCGGGCACGGCGGGCACCGGCGTGCCCGGTCGGGACCAAAGCCCCTCCCCCGTCCGGGACCTTCGTCACCAACTGCTCCGATCAGGCACTCTCTTCCCGCCGCCGATGGTTTCGGGGGCACCTGCGGGGAAAGCCGGAGAAAGCCCCGGCCACCGCCGGGGTGCTTGTCGCACGGAGGTTGAACACAGTGGGCATCATCGCTTGGATCCTGATCGGACTGCTCGCCGGAGCCATCGCCAAGGCCCTGATGCCGGGCAAGGACCCTGGTGGCTGCCTGATCACCATGCTGATCGGCATCGTCGGCGGTCTGCTCGGCGGCTGGCTCGGCAAGGTGATCTTCGGGGTCGAGTCCATCAACGGCTTCTTCTCGCTGTCGACCTGGATCGCCGCGGTCGTGGGTTCGGTGATCGTGCTGATCCTCTACCGGATGGTCAGTGGGCGCAGGGGCTGAGGCTGCCGCTGCGAGTACGCCGACGGGCCCGGCTCCGTACCTCTTCAGCGGGGTACGGGGCCGGGCCCGCCGCATGCCCCGTCCGCCCGCGCCACGCGACGGTTCCGGGCGCGGCCTCCGCGGTCCGGGGCGGCACGGTGGGCATCATGAGCGATTCCGGTTGCCCGATCCGTCCCCGGAGGTCGCCTTGCACCTTTCCGCCATCAGGACGGGGGGCGCCGCGGCGTCCACCGCCCTTCTGCTGCTCCTCGCCCCGCTGCCGTACGCCACCGCCGCGCAGGAGCCGTCACCCGGCACCCTGCAGCAGGAGTTCGACGCCGCCGCCGCCAGGTACCGGGTTCCGCCGAGTGTGCTGCTCGGGGTGTCGTACCTCCAGTCACGGTGGGACACGCATGCCGGAGCGCCGAGCGCGACCGGCGGGTACGGACCTATGCACCTCACCGACGCACGGAGCCGTTCTCCCCAACTCGCCTCAGGGGACGGGATGTTGGCTCAGGCGGCGACGCTGACCGGGATGCCCGTCGAGCGGCTGCGGAGCGATCCGGCGGCCAATGTGCGCGGTGGGGCCGCGCTGCTGGCCGCCGCCCAGCGGAAGGCGGGCGGGGAGCTGAGCGAGGATCCGGCCGACTGGTACGGGGCGGTGGCGCGGTTCGCCGGTTCCGACGACCCGGCGGCGGCACGGGCGTACGCGGACGAGGTGTTCTCGGTGATCCGGGCGGGGCAGCGGCGTACCACCGACAGCGGTGAACCCGTCGCGCTGCCCGCCGCACCGGCCGTCGCGACCCCCGTCGCACCCCGCAGCGCACCGGCGAACGGCGTGGTCGAGTGCCCCCTCTCGGTGTCCTGCACGTGGGTTCCGGCGCCGTATCAGAAGATCAAGGGCAGCAAGGACGACGACTACGGCAACCATGATCCGGCCGGCCGTCCCGACGCCCTGGACATCGACTACATCGTGGTGCACGACACCGAGGGTTACTGGCAGCCCGCGCTGGACCAGGTGCAGGACCCGACAGGGGTGTCCTGGCACTACACACTGCGCCCGACGGACGGGGCGGTCGCCCAGCACGTGCGGACCAAGGACGTGGCCTGGCACTCCGGCAACTGGTACGTCAACACGAAGTCGGTCGGCCTGGAGCACCAGGGCTTTCTGACCGAGCCGGACGCCTGGTACACGGAGGCGGTGTACCGGTCCTCGGCCCGTCTGGTGCGGCACCTGGCCGCCAAGTACGGCATTCCGCTGGACCGCCAGCACATCATCGGCCACGACAACGTCCCCGGCGCGCTCCCCGCGACGGTGCGCGGCATGCACACCGACCCCGGCCCCTACTGGGACTGGGCGCACTACTTCGAGCTGCTGGGCGCCCCCTTCACCGCCAAGGCGGGCCCGAGCGGCGAGGCCGTCACCATCCGTCCCGACTACGCGGAGCATCGCCCGGCCTTCACCGGCTGCGAGCGGAAGAAGCCCACGGCAGCGCCCTGCCCCGCGCACGGCTCCGGTGCGGTCCGCCTGCACACCGCGCCGGACCCGGCCGCCCCCCTGGTCAAGGACATCGGTCTGCGCCCCGACGGCAGGGGCTCGACGACCGGCGTCAGCGACACGGGCGCCCGTGCCTCGACCGGGCAGCGATTCGCGGTCGCCGGGCGGCAGGGCGACTGGACGGCGATCTGGTACCTCGGACAGCGGGCCTGGTTCCACAACCCGGCCGGCCGGCCGGCCGCCGTCAACGCCGCGGCGCCGCTGCTCACCCCGCGCGAGGGCCTGAAGGCGATCCCGGTGTACGGCAGGGCCTACCCGGAGGCGTCCGCGTACCCGGCGGGCATCCCCGTCCAGCCGGTGGTCCCGCTGGCGTACCGGATCCCGGCCGGGCAGCGGTACGTCGTGGGGGAGCGCACCCCCGGCGAGTACTTCTTCGCGAAGGAGTACGGGAAGCCGGGGCGGGTGGTGCGCGGCGGGCAGATCTACTACGAGATCCAGTACGGGCACCGCATCGGGTACGTGAAGGAGTCCGACGTACGGCTGCTGGGACCGACGCGGGACTGACCGGTGGACCGGGGCGGTCGCCGGCCCGGGGCGAGCGCAGGACCGCTGCCGGTGGGGCGGGCTCAGCCCTGGAACATCTCCGCGGGCAGCGGCTTCAGCAGTGCGTAGAGGTCGTCCGTGATCGGACGGTCCCAACTGGCAATGGTGACAAGGACGTTGTCGCTGCGGTCGAACTGCACGCAGGAGATCCGGCTCTCGGAGAGCTTGAGGCGGCGCACGATCAGCAGGTTGTCGCCCTGCATCACGGGGACGTCCTCGGTGGAGACCACCTCGACCTCCTCCTCGTTCTCCAGCGCGAGCAGCAGCTGGGCGACCTCGAAGGGAACCTGGCCCTCGGCGAGCTCGCGGGCCGGGGACCCCTCGGGCAGGTTGCCGATGATCATCGCGGGACCGCGGCCGCCGAACAGGTCGTACCGGAGGAAGACGCCCTGGCAGCTGCCGTCGGGGGCGGGCAGCAGCCCGGCCCCGAGGTTGCCCGGCCAGTCGCCCGGGTCCATCGCGAGGACGTCGAATTCCGGGCCCGCGGGCGTGGCGGAGGGGCGGCGGCGGAGGAAGGACATGCCGACATGGTACGTGGCCCGGGCGGGCCGGGGACAAGCGGAGGTGGCCGGGCTGTGGGGTGCTCCCGGAGGCTGTGCCTCAGGTGTGTGCGGGGCCGGGCGTCTCGGGGCCCGGCGCGATCCGGTGTCCCTCCCCGTTGGCCGCGCCTACCAGGACTTCGGCGAGCCGGTCGGGGACGGACAGCATCGGGTAGTGGCCGGTGTCGAGCTCGAAGAAGGTGACGCCGGGGTCGGTGAGCTGCTGGAAGCGGGGGTGCCCGGTGGCCACGATCTCCTCGATCGCGGCGATCGAGGCGCGGCCCTCGCGGGTACAGAGGATGCCGGTGACGGGCGGGCGGGTGCCTTCGCCGGTCAGGTGCGCCGGCTGGGTGAGGGTGGCCAGCGGCTGAGGTGCGGCGAGCTGTTCCAGGCGCTTGAGTGCATCGTGGCCGACTCCGGCGAGGGAGCCCCAGAGGAGGGTGTCGGACAGGTCGGGGACGGGGAGGCGCCAGCCGTCGTGGTCGGCGGCCCTGCGCTGGATGCGGGCCCGCCACTCGCCGTCGGGGATCTGGTCGAGGACGGACTCGCCGTCCTCCGGAATCGGCGCGTCCAGGCAGATGAGCCTGCTCACCCGGCCGGGGCGGCGGCGGGCGGCGCAGAGGGCGGGGTGGACGCCGTAGCTGTGGCCGACCAGAACGCACTCGGGGCTGTCCAGATGGTCGAGGGTTTGCGCGACGTCCTCGGTGTGGGTCTCCAAGTCCGTGGTGGGGGTGGCGAGATGACGTCGGTCGCCGAGGCCGGTGAGGGTGACGGCGGTCGCCTCGTGACCCTGCCCACGCAGGATGCGGACGGTGTCCTGCCAGATCCAGCCGCCGGTGTAGCCGCCGTGCACGAGAACGAAGTGGGTCATGGGGGATCACTCTCCTGTGGTCGGTGGGATCTACGGCCGGTTGAACGGCATGCGGGGTTCCGCTTCACGGGCGCGGCACCGCCGCACGGACCGGGCCCGTGAGGATGGGCCTGGCCCCCGAGGTATGGGTCGCTTCCGGTGCCGAGCAGTGAAGCGGCCCGGATTCATGGGATCAGACCGGCTTTCGGGCTCGGGCCGGCCTGCGGGCTCAGTGCCTCGCGCAGGCCCACCCGCCCCGTCCCCAGTTTCCGGTAGACCGACGACAGCAGGCGGTGGACCTCTGACACGTCCGTGTCGAGCGCGGCGGCGACGGACGCCGCCGATTCGTCGCGGGCCGTCATGACGGCGGTCGTGCGCTCGCATGCGGTGAGGGTCAAGGTGTCCGCGTCGGTGCCGCGCAGCCGCCTCGGCCGCAGGCCCGCGGCGGCCAGTTCCTCCCGTGCCTGCTCGGCCAGTGCGTCGGCCCCGCACTGCAGGGCTCCTTCCAGTGCCCGGTACAGGTACTCGCCCGCTTCCTTGGCCCTGGCGGAGCGCCGCAGCTCGCGCCCCAGCGCGTACAGCGAACTGGCCAGTTCGTGGGCGGCCGGTGACGCCTCCAGATACGTCACCGACTCCTCCAGCAGCTTCACCCGCTCCGCGGGTCCCGCCGACACCTCGGCCGCCACCCGCAGCGCCTGCCCGATCGCGGACGGGGTGCCCGTCTGGCGGGCCCTGGCGACGGCTTCGCGGGCGGTCTCCACGGCTGCCTCGGGTGCGGTGTGCACCTCGGCGAGCGCCAGGTGCAGCTGCCACGGGCACCACCACGGGTTGCGTATCCCCCGGGGCTCCAGCCTCCGTCCCGCCGCGGCGAGTTCGGTGACGGCGTCCTTGGTGCGCCCTTGCGCGAGCAGCAGCGCCCCGTACACCGTCTGGGAGTCGGGGAAGGTGACGGCGGCCGGGAAGGGCTCGTGGAAGCCGTGCTCCCTGGCGACGTCGGCCGCCTCCTCGACGCGCCCCCGGGCCAGCAGCACCTCGACGAGCGCGCCGACCCCGTACCACTGCACGGGGGTGCGGACCCCGGTGCGCGCGGCCAGCCGCACTCCGGCGCGGACGAAGTCCTCCGCCTCGACGAGCCTGCCCCTGCGCAGCCTGATGTAGCCGAGCAGGGTGTACGCGAAGGAGAGGTGCGCCCCGCGCCATCCCTGGCGCTCGAACTCGGCGATGCCCGGGGTGAAGAGTTCCTCGGCGCGGCCCGGCCGGTCGGCGTACATGAAGACCAGCGCGGACAGCACCGGCACTTCGAAGCCGCGGGTGTCGTCCGCCCAGCTCAGGCCACCCGCCAGCGCGCGTTCGGCGTGGTGGGTGGCGATGTAGGAGGGTTCGCCGCGCAGGGTCGCGTCCCAGGCGCGGAGCCCGATGATGTACCGCTCGGTGACGTCGCGGCCGGTGAGCCGGTCGGCGAGGCGGGCGAGCCTGCGGGAGCGGGCGGGCGAGTCGGGTTCGTCGGCCCGGAAGGCGTCCCACATGAATTTCTCGGCCTGCATACGCAGCCGGGTCCGCGCGTCGGTCGCCGTCCGCGCCTCGTGCTCCAGGGTCTCGCAGGCCTCGGCGAGGCGGTCGCTGTGGGCGAGGACCTGGGAGAGGCGGTAGACGATGCCCTGGCGGAGCGCCGGGTCGGAGATCGGCTCCTCCAGGGCGGCACGCAGGTGGTTGACGGTGGTGGCGGGCTCGGTGAGGAGCGAGGCGCATCCCAACTCGAAGAGCACGGAAGCCCGTTCGTCGAGGGGAGGGGGTTCGCGCAGAGCACGGGCCAGGGAGCGGCGGGCGGCTTCCGGGGCTCCGGCGCGGAGCGTTTCGCGGGCGGCGGCGCGCAGGTGCTGCACGGTCCAGGCGTCGCCCTCGGGGTGGGTCTCCTGGAGGTGGCGGGCGGCGGCCGCGGAGCCCAGCCCGGCGTTGACCACGCACCAGGCGGCCTGCCCGTGCAGGGCGACCCGGAAGGCGTCGGGGATGGCCCGGTAGATGGCGGTGGCGATCAGCGGGTGGACGAACCCGAGGGTGCCGTCCGGGGTTTCGGGGCCGGTGAGTATGCGCGCCTCGCGCAACCGGTCGGCGGCGTCGGCGGCCGCTTCGGTGCCGAGTCCGGCCAGGTCGGCGGCCAGGTCGGGGGCTATCTCCGTACCGAGGACGGCGCACGCCCAGGCGTACCGGACCGTGGCGGTGCCCAGCCGCTCCAGCCGGGCGACCAGTCCACTGCCCTTGACCGCGGCGGCGATGTCCCGCACCAGGTGGACGCCGGCCTCGGTGGGGGCGAGCCCCCGGTCGTGGCACTTCGCGGCAAGTTCCACCGTCTCGAAGGGGTTGCCGCCGGTGACCGACCAGCATTCGTGGCAGAACGCCTCGTCGGCGTCCGCCCCGAGCCACTCCCGGACGACCCGCCCGGTGGCGGCGGGGGTGAGCGGTTCCAGGCCGAGCGGACGACGTCCCGCCCGCCCCGGCAGGGACCTCAACTGGCTTGCGTGTTCCGGGAGTTCCTCGGGTCGGTAGGCGACGACGAGGAGCATCGGCAGATCCTCGACGCGCGGTGCGAAAGCGGCCAGCCAGCTCAGCGACTCGGGGTCCGCCCAGTGGGCGTCGTCGACGACCACGACCAGCGGTGCCTGCTGTACGGCGAGGTGGGTGAGTACCCAGTCGAGCCCGTCCCGCAGTCCCTGAGGGTCGGGCGGGGACCCCTCGGCCAGCGTGCACAGCCCGAGTGCGGGGCCCACGATGTCGTACCAACTGCCCAGCCGTGAACGGAGTTCGGTGTCGGACTCCCCCGCCAGCTGCGGTTGCAGGAGCTGCCGGGCGACATGGAAGGCGACGTTCTGTTCCTGGTCGCCGCCGCGCGCGGACACCACGGTGCAGCCCTGGGCCGCGGCCCGGCGGCGCACCTCCGCGAGGAGTGTCGTCTTGCCGAGCCCCGCGTGCCCCGCGACGGCGAGCAGCCCACCGCTCGGGGGCTCCCCGTGCCCGGCACGCAGGCCGGTGAGGGCGCTCAACGCGTCGTCGACGGCGGTGAGTTCGTCCTCTCGCTCAAACATTCTGCGTCCGGTCGCGCCGGTGCTCCGCGGCATGGTCACACCCCCACAAACTCCGGGCGTGCGCCCGGCGCGAGAGGGCGTCGGCACGGTCGGACCGGAGGCGTTCCAGCATATGCCCGGAGATCCGGGGAGGGTATGCGATCCCCGGTGTTGCTCCCTCGGCGCAAACCGGTCCGTTCCCCCACCGGCGAGGGCCGGTGGGGAGCTCACGCACCGCGCGGCAGGGTCAGTGCTTCCCGCCGCTGCGCAGCACTCCCCGTACGTACGCGGCCTGACCCGCATGCTGAAGGTCGTCCGCGAGGACGCTGATCAGCCGCACGCCGAGCGTCACCGGCGGATTCCACCCCTTGTCGACGACCCGGTCGAGATCCTCGTCGCCGACGCCGGCCAGCTGGGCCAGCGTCCGCGCGTGCACCGCGTCGTAGTACCCGAGCAGCTGGTCCGCCGAGGACACCCGTACGGCGGACATCTGTTGCGGCGTGTGCCCGTACCCGGTGTCGCCCGGCTCCAGCGGCAGGGCGAACCGGGCGTCCCAGCCGTCCGCCGTCCAGACCTGCTCGTGGCCCGCGACCTCCGCGACATGGTCGTCCTGCACCCGGGTCAGATGCCACACGAGCCATCCCACGGTGTTCGCCCCGTCCCACGGCTGCCGCGACAACTCCTCCGCCGACAGCCCCTCGACGGCCTCGTGGACCACCTCGCGGATCCGTTCGAACCCCTCGGCGAGCACCTCACCGGTACGCATCAACAGCCTCCGAAGAATCGGCCCGCAGCCCGCTCCCTCATCTCCTCAGGTCCCCGGCCCCGCAGGCCCTCAGGTCAGATCGAAAGCACCACTGCGCGCATTGAGCACGAACGCACGCCACTCGGCAGGATTGAAGATCAGCGAAGGACCTCCGGGACTCCCCGCGTGACGCATCGCGATAAACCCTTCCACGAAGGCGACCTGCGCACCACCGGTCCCCCTGCCACTGGACTGCCAGTTCGCCCCACTGAGATCCAGTTCCGGCTTGACCCACCCGGCCGGCCCCTGCTGCGTGCTCGTCGCCACGTCGCGCTCCTCCCGTTACGTCGTCGTCCCCGAGCCACAGTAGCGAGCACCGGGGAGCTCCGACAGGCCGCGGCGAGGGGCATCGAGTGGGGCGGCTGCGCGCGGCGGGGCGCGGGTGCGGGCCCCGCCGCGCAGCGGATGTCCGGCCGTCACCGGGACGGCGGCTC
This sequence comes from Streptomyces sp. NPDC051561, assembly GCF_044454195.1. Taxonomy (NCBI): domain Bacteria; kingdom Bacillati; phylum Actinomycetota; class Actinomycetes; order Kitasatosporales; family Streptomycetaceae; genus Streptomyces; species Streptomyces sp. NPDC051561. The sequence goes on from NZ_JBITDM010000007.1 coordinate 36,559, forward strand.
CGCCCCCACGATCCACATCGCGAAGAACTGGGAGCCGCCCCCGTAGGCGTGGCCCATCGCCCTGCGCGCCCCGTCGATCTGGTGCTCGCCCGCCTGGCCGCGCACCTGGAGGGCCGCCTCCGCGAAGCGGATCATGCCGGAGGCGCCGATGGGGTTGGTGGAGAGGACGCCGCCGGACGGGTTGACCGGGAGGTCGCCGTCGAGTTCGGTGACACCGGATTCGGTGAGTTTCCAGCCCTCGCCCTCTCCGGCGAAGCCGAGGTTCTCCAGCCACATGGGTTCGTACCAGGAGAAGGGGACGTACATCTCCACGGCGTCGATCTGGCTGCGGGGGTCGGTGATGCCGGCCTGACGGTAGACGTCGGCGGCGCAGTCCTTGCCGGCCTGGGGGGAGACGGAGTCCTTGCCGGCGAAGAGGGTGGGTTCACTGCGCATGGCGCCGCCGTGCACCCAGGCGGGCGGGTGGGGGGAGCGGGCGGCGCCGGTGCGGTCGGTGAGGATCATGGCGCAGGCGCCGTCGGAGGAGGGGCAGGTCTCGGAGTAGCGGACCGGGTCCCAGAGCATCGGGGACGACTGGACCTTTTCGAGGGTGAGGGTGGGGTCCTGGAGGTGGGCGTACGGGTTTTTCAGGGCGTTGCGGCGGTCCTTGTAGGCGACCAGGGAGCCGATGGTGTCGGGGGCGCCGGTGCGGCGCATGTAGGCGCGGATGTGGGGGGCGAAGAAGCCGCCCGCTCCGGCGAGGAGGGGTTGCTGGAAGGGGACGGGGAGGGAGAGGCCCCACATGGCGTTGGACTCGGACTGCTTCTCGAAGGCGAGGGTGAGCACGGTGCCGTGGACGCGGGCGGCGATCAGGTTGGCGGCGACCAGGGCGGTGGATCCGCCGACGGAGCCCGCGGTGTGGACGCGGAGCATGGGTTTGCCGACGGCACCCAGTGCGTCGGCGAGGTAGAGCTCCGGCATCATGACGCCCTCGAAGAAGTCGGGGGCCTTGCCGATGACCACGGCGTCGATGTCGGACCAGCTCAACTGGGCGTCGGCGAGCGCCCGTTGGGCAGCCTCGCGGACGAGTCCGGCGATGGATACGTCGTGCCGGGCGGAGACGTGTTTGGTCTGGCCGATGCCGACGATCGCTACGGGTTCCTTGCCGGTGGCGGCGTTCGGGGACTTACTCATCGCGGTCTCCCTCCAGGACGGCTACCAGGTTCTGTTGCAGGCAGGGGCCCGAGGTGGCGTGGGCAAGGGCCCGGTCGGACTCGCCCCGGTGGATGCGGGCGGCGGCCTCGCCGAGGCGGATCAGTCCGGCGGCCATCATGGGGTTGGCGGCCAGAGCGCCGCCGGAGGGGTTGACGGTGACGTCGTCGGCGAGGCGCAGGGCCTTGCGCAGGACGACCTCCTGAGAGGTGAAGGGGGCGTGCAGCTCGGCGGTGTCGACGGGGTGCTCGAAGACTCCGGCACGTTCCGCGGCCCGGCGGGTGGAGGGTGAGTCGGTGAGGTCGCGGACGCCCAGGCTGTGGGCTTCGATGCGGTGGTCCATGCCGCGTATCCAGGCGGGTCGGGCGCACAGCTCGCGGGCCCGGTCGCCGGCGGCGAGGATCACGGCGGCGGCGCCGTCGCCGATGGGCGGGCAGTCGCCGGTGCGCAGCGGTTGCACGAGGTAGTCGCCGGGGGGGACGTCTCCGGTGAGCTGGGCGTGCGGGTTCGCGGTGGCGGAGGTACGGCTGCGGGCCGCGATACCGGCGAGGGCGGGTTCGTCGGTGTCACCCGCGTCGATCAGGGCCTGGGCCTGGAGTGCGGCCAGCGAGACGGAGTCCGGCCAGAGCGGGGCGACGTAGTACGGGTCGAGCTGGCGGGTGAGCACATCGCGGACCTCGCCGGGCGAGGACTTGCCGTAGGAGTAGACGAGGGCGGTGTCCGCCTCGCCGGTGAGGATCTTCACCCAGGCCTCGTAGAGCGCCCAGGCCCCGTCCATTTCGACGTGCGACTCGGAGATGGGCGGCCAGGCGCCGACGCCGTCGAGGGCCATGGTGAAGGAGAAGGCACGTCCGGCGAGGTAGTCGCTGGAGCCCGAGCAGGTGAAGCCGATGTCGCTGGTGCGCAGGCCGGTTTCGGCGAGCACCTTGTGCAGGACCGGCATCAGCATCTCGACCTCGGAGAGGTCGTCGGTGCGGCGGCGGTGGTCGGTCTGGGCGAAGGCGACGATGGCGACGTCGCGCACCGGGGGCCCGGGGCGTTGCTGTCCCATGTCAGATCAGCTCCTTGTACGCGTCGTAGTCGGCGTCCGGTTCGCCGGTCGGCCGGTAGTGGTCGGGGTAGCGGCCTTCGCCGACCCACACGGGTTCGACGCGCAGGCCCATCCGGACCTGGTCGTACGGGATGCCGGCGATCCGTCCGTGCAGGGCGAGGCCCGCGCCGTCGAGCGCGATGTGCCCGTAGACGTACGGCACTTCGATGTCGAGGTTGCGGGCCTTGATGTTGACGATGCAGAAGGTGGTGACGGTGCCGTGCGGACCGACCTCGACCTGTTCGTCGGTGGCGATTCCGCAGGTGGGGCAGGCACCTCGGGGCGGGACGTAGACCTTGCGGCAGGAGGGGCAGCGTTCGCCGACGGTGCGGTGGTCGGCGAGGGCGGTGAGGTAGTCGGTGGGGGCGCGGCCGGGACTGTAGGTGTAGTCGAGGCGGGCGGGGGCGGTGAGGAGGGTGATCATGTCGTCGAACCGGCCGTCGTGGGAGGCGGGTCGGCCCTCCGGGCGGGTGTCCGGTTCGGCGTCGTACGGCTCGAAGCAGGCGATGTCGGTGATGGCGCCGGTGCGTTCCTCGGCCCAGCGGATGCGGACCCGCATGCCGGTCCGTACGTGGTCGGGGCCCGGGGCATCGAGTGCGTGCAGCATCGCGGTGCCGGCACCGTCGAGTGTGACGAGCACCCAGGCGAAGGGGGTGTCCAGGGGCTGGAAGCGCCGGGGGGAGGGGTTCCAGGCCCAGGTGGTGACCGTGCCGGTGGGGGCGACTTCGACGAGGTCGCGGATCTCTTCGGCGGTACGGGGGTCGTATTCGGTGGGGGGCACCAGTATCCGGTCGTCGGACGTCCGGACGCCGAGGACGGTGCGGTGGCTCAGGCCGGTGAGGAAGGCGGACTGGACGGGGCCGAGGGAGCGGGTGAAGGGGAATTCGACGGTGAGGGGGGCGCGGAGGGGGGTGGGGTTGGTGGTGGCCATGTGTGGAACTCCGTTCCTGGGTGGAACCGGGTGGAAGGGGCGGGATGAGGGGCGGGCCGGTGACAAGGGCTCGCACCCGCGCGGCGGAACCGTGGCACGACACGGCATCGCGGCCCTGAAGGGGCGTTGTCCGGCGGTACGGTCGCGCCCGCTCGGCGGTGCGGCTACGCCCGCCGGTACTCCGGGTCCCGTTTCTCCGCGAAGGCCCGCGCGCCCTCCTTGGCATCGGCCGTGTCGAAGACCGGCCACCCCCTCTTCAGCTCCGCGGCCAGCCCCTCCTCCTCGGTCAGCTCGGCGGCCTCGTACACGGACGCCTTGACCGCTTCCACCGCCAACGGCCCGCACGCGTTGACCCGTTCGGCGATCTCCAGGGCCTTGTCGAGCGCGGTGCCGTCCGGCACCACATGGCCGATCAGGCCGATCCGGGCCGCCTCCCGGGCGTCGTACGGGCGGCCGGTCAGCAGCATTTCCAGGGCGTGGGTACGGGCGATCTGCCGGGGCAGCCGGACCGTGGAGCCGCCGATGGGGAAGAGTCCGCGGCGTACCTCGAAGAGACCGAAGGTGGCCGACTCCCCCGCGACGCGGATGTCGGTGCCCTGGAGGATCTCGGTGCCGCCGGCCACGCAGTAGCCCTCCACGGCCGCGATCACCGGCTTGCGGGGGCGGTGGTGGCGGAGCATGGCCTTCCAGTGCAGATCGGGGTCGGCCTTCATCCGGGCGCGGTACGCGTCGTCGTCGCCCCCCATGCCGCGGGTGCCGGCCAGCGCCTTGAGGTCCATGCCCGCGCAGAAGCTGCCGCCCGCGCCGGTCAGCACGATCGAGCGGACCGATTCGTCCGCGTCGGCCTCCAGCCAGCCGTCGTAGAGGCCTACCAGCATGGGAAGCGAGAGCGCGTTCTTCGCCTCCGGCCTGTTCAGGGTGAGCACCAGCGTGGCGCCCTCGCGCCGTACGCCCAGGTGTTCCGTGCCAGCCGCCATGACCGTCCTCCCGTTGTGGGACCTGCCGCCCGCAGTGGGACTGCCGCCCCGTTGTCGGACCTGCCGTCGGACCTGCCGTCGGATCTGGAACAGGTTGCAGCAGAGCACTTCGCACTTCAAGAGTTTTCTGACAGTCAGTCAGATTTCTTCGGTGCGCACCCTTCCCACTTGAAGCGGCCTTTGCTGTGATGGCCGACACATCACACACGGCGCATCAACTGGGGTGCGGTCACCCGGGGTTCAGGAGGAGCGGTGGAGTACAACCTTGCCGACCTGTTCGAGTCGGTTGTCGACGTGGTCGCCGACCGCGAGGCACTCGTGTACATCGACCACCCCGGCACGGGCGCGGAGCGGCGCCTCACCTATGCCGAGCTCGACGCCGCCGCCAATCGGGTCGCCCACCATCTGATCGACGCGGGGCTGAAGCCCGGCGAGCACCTGGGACTGCACCTCTACAACGGCATCGAGTACCTCCAGACGGTGCTCGGCTGCCTGAAGGCCCGCATCGTGCCGGTGAACGTCAACTACCGTTACGTCGAAGAGGAGTTGGTCTACCTCTACCGGGACGCCGACCTGGCCGCGCTGGTCTTCGACGCCGAGTTCACCGAGCGGGTGGCGGCCGCGCTGCCGCAGACGGAGAAGCTGCGGCACCTGGTCCGGGTCGGGAATCCGCCCGCGGACGCACCGCCGCTGGACTGTGTCGGTTTCAACGAGGCGCAGGAGGGGGCGTCTTCGGTGCGGGGCTTCGGGCCGCGCTCCCCCGACGACCTGTTCATCATCTACACCGGTGGCACGACGGGCATGCCCAAGGGGGTGATGTGGCGTCAGGAGGACTTGTTCTTCGCGGGGTTGTTCGGCGGTGAGCCGACCGGCGAGCCGGTGAAGCGGCCCGAGGAGCTGGCCGAGCGGGTGGCGGCGGGCGGCGCCGGGCTGACCTTCTTCCCCACTCCCCCACTGATGCACGGCACCTCCACGCTGACCTCGTTCATCGCCTTCAACTACGGGCAGCGCGTGGTGATTCACCGCAAGTACGCGCCCGAGGAGGTGCTGCGGACGATCGAGAAGGAGAAGGTGTCCAGCGTCTCCCTGGTGGGCGACGCGATGCTTCGGCCACTGGTCGACGCGCTGCACGGGCCGCTCAGGGGCACCGATCTCTCGTCGCTGTTCAGCGTCTCCTCGTCGGGGGCGATCATGTCGGACACGGTGCGGGAGCAGTTCCAAGCGCTGGTTCCCCATGTGCTGCTGCTGAACAACTTCGGTTCCTCGGAGTCGGGTTCCAACGGCCGGGCGACGGCCGACTCGGGCCCGGAGAAGGGCTTCCGGCTGGAGGTCAACGAGCGGACGCTGGTGGTCGATCCGGCGACCTGTGCCCCGGTCCCGGTCGGCGAAGTGGGCCGGCTCGCCCAGCGCGGCCATGTACCGCTCGGCTACTACAACGACGCCAAGAAAACCGCCGAGACCTTCTTCCAGCGGGACGGCGAGCGCTGGGTACTGCTCGGCGACATGGCGACCGTGGACACCGAGGGCATCGTCACCGTCCTGGGGCGCGGCTCGCAGTGCATCAACACCGGTGGCGAGAAGGTCTATCCGGAGGAGGTGGAGCAGGCGCTGAAGTCCCATCCGGATGTGTACGACGCGCTGGTGGCCGGGGTGCCGGACGCCAAGTGGGGCAACCGGGTGGCGGCCGTGGTGCAGCTGCGCGAGGGCGCCGGCGTACCGGATCTGACAGCCATTCAGGAGCACTGCCGGACCCGGCTCGCCGGTTACAAGATCCCCCGGAAGCTGGTGATCACGGACGCGATCCGGCGTTCACCCAGCGGCAAGGCGGACTACCGGTGGGCGAAGTCCACCGCCGCGCAGGGGGACTGAGCGCGCGGGTGAGCGGTCGGCCGCGGTCCGTCCGCGGCTGCCGCACCCGCGCGTGCAAGGCCTCTCAGCGCTCTCCCGGCGACCTCAGCATCGCCCGCATCGCCCGCCCGAAAACCACCTTCCCCGCGCGGGCCAGCAGCGGATCGCACACCCGTGGCAGCCCGCGCAGACGCAGGTCCTCGGTCCACAGCACCCGGGCCCCACTGCCGCCGTCCGGCTCCTCCCGTACGTCGATCTCGGCCCACCCGGTCACCACCCGGCCGTGTTTCTCCAGCCGGCAGTGGTACGGCGGTTCCCAGACGGTCACCTCCATCGGGTCGTCGAACCCGAGGCGTCCGATCCCGGTGCGGGCCACCAGACGGGTGCCCTGCCGGGTCGGGTTCCCATGGGTGACGGTGATGCGGGTGAGGGGGATTTGGGCGGCGTGCCGTTCCCAGGCGGTAAGTCGGCGCCAGGCTTCGGCCGGGGCGAGCGGGGTGCGGTCTGCGATACGGAAGAGGGCCACGGGTCAGACGTTACGTCGGCCGGGTCGGACGTCATGACAGCCGGGCCCAAACCCGACCGGCAATGTCTCACGGGCCGGTGACAGAGCGCGCGCCGCTCCCGCCGGACCTTCGGCAACCTGGACGGCGCGGCCCGCCCGGAACCCCGGCCGACAGCGCGCCCCGCACCGTGCGCGCCGGGGCATCGGCGTACGCCACGGTCCGCACCGTGTTGGCCCCACCCACCCCCGCCGATGTGCGCGTCGTCCGGGACATCCGAGGGCGCCCGCCGCGCATTGACCCGCCGGATCCGGGCAACACGTACGGCATCGGACGCGACAGCCACGGCGACACCCACGGACACCCACGGAGGAAGACGATGCCGCTCACCTTCCGCAAGAGCTTCCGGATCCTGCCGGGCGTACGGCTGAACATCAACCGCCACTCGTGGTCGATCACCACGGGTGGCGGCAGTCACGGCCCGCGTCACACCCACAGCAGCACCGGCCGCCGCACCACCTCGATGGACCTCCCCGGCCCCTTCGGCTGGCGCAAGACGACCACCAAGCGGCGCCGTCGCCACTGAACCGCCGCTGTTTCAGAGACAGTTCAGGGCAGGGGCACCTCAGGCCGAAGGCACTTCAGCGTCCGGCATCGCGCCCCACCTTGACCGCCCAGAGCACCAGCGGGACCTGGAGCGGGATGCGGGCGTAGGCGCCGGCCTTCAGCGGTGCCGGCTTGTCGCGCCAGTCGTAGGCCATCTTGAAGTGCGCGGGGAGGATTCCCGCGAAGAATCCGGCCGCCGCCAGTGCGCCGGCCTTCCTCGTCTGCGGTACCGCGATGGCGGCGGCCAGGAGCAGTTCGGCGACACCGCTCGCGTGTGTCCAGGTGCGCTGTCGGCCGGGCAGGAACTCCGGAACCATGTCGTCGAAGAGCTTCGGCGCCACCACATGGGCGGCACCGGCACCGGCGAGCAGGCCGACAAGCAGCCGGGCGGGACGGTCGTTCGCGGTCAACGTGGGCCTCCAGGAAGAGAAGTCGGACGGGAGAGTCAGCACAGGGCCGTGCTTCTGAGCACGCCGCACTACTAGACACTGCGTCAGTAAATACCGAAGCCCTTCAGCTCCGCCAGGAATCCTTCGGGATCGTTGCGGTGGATCAGATGCCCCACGGGCATCGTCACCGTCCTCGCGCCGGGAATGAGCCCGCCGAGCCGCCGTACGTCCGCCTCGGCCAGGAAGCTCTGCGCACCGCCCGAGAACAGCAGGGCGGGCGCGGTGATCGCCGCCAGCCCCGAGAGCCACGCCGGATCGGGATGGTTGGCACCCTCGTCGGTGTCCACCAGCACCTCCCAGTCGATGCCGAGCGCACGCTCCTCCTCCGGACCCGGCCGCTCGACGGGCGGACGGGGCGGTACCACCGGGAACGGCGGCAGCGGATCCTCCAGAACCAGCTTCGCCACGCGCCCCGGCAGGGCCGACGCCACCTGGTAGGCGACGCAGCCGCCCATCGAGTGGCCGATCAGGTCGACCCGGTCGAGGCCCAGAGCGTCGAGGAGTTCCCGTGCGTCCTGGGCGAGCCTGCCGTACGTGTAGTCGCCGGGCCAGTCGCTGAGGCCGTGCCCCCGGGAGTCGGGGGCGTAGACCCGGCGGGTCGCGGCCAGTGCTTCGGCGATGGGGGTCCAGTCGGCGCCGGTGGCGCCCCGGCCGTGCAACAGGACCACGGGCGGGGCCTCGGGGTCTCCCCAGGCGCGGTACGCCACACGGTTTCCGCCGGGCAGGCGCGTGCTGTGCACCGAGGGGTCGAGGAAGGCGGCGACCGTACGGACGAAACCGCCGGGGTCGTCGAGCCAGGGGAAGTGGCCGCCGCCGGGCTGGACGGCGACCTCGCCGTGCGGGAAGAGCCCGGCGATCTCGGCGGCCTTCGAAGGGTCGGGCACCCCGTCGAGTCCACCGGCGAGGACCAGGACCGGTGCGTCGAGCGCGGCCAGCCGGGTGCGGACGGCCGTCGCGTCGATGCGCTCGGGGTCGATGTAGCGGGCGGCGGCAACCGCGTTGATCCGGCCGGGACTCGCCGCCGCGTGCGCCTGCGCCGCCTCGTCCCAGCGGCCGTAGGAGAAGGCGTCGTACGAGGCGGCGGCGGGCCGGCCGGCGAGGGCCGCCTCGTAGGCGGCGTACGCCTCTTCGAACCAGGACTCCCCGTTGCGCAGCCGGGCCGCCGCGAGCCGGTCGTCGGCCGTGACCGGCACGCCCGCCTCCCAGGCGGTCGGGGTGATCAGCGCCAGCCGGCGGACCCGTTGCGGGTGGGCGGCGGCGTACCGCAGGGCCAGGTTGCCGCCCGCCGAGTGGGCGAGCAGGTCGATCCGGTCCAGTCCGAGGTGCTCGCGCAGCGCCTCGACGTCCGCGACCTGCTGTCCGCAGTGGTACGTCGCCGGGTCGGCCGGGGTCTCGGAGTCGCCGGTGCCGCGCAGGTCCAGCAGGACGAGCTGCCGGTGGCCGTCGAGTCCGCCCAGGTCTCCGAGGTAGGCGGAGGCGCTCATCGCACCGCCGGGCAAACAGATCAGCGGCTCCCCCTCGCCCACCGAGTGGTAGGCGAGGCGGGTTCCGTCGGGGGCGCTGAAGATCGGCATGGCCTCATCCAAACAGGTGAACGCCCCGAACGCACGCCCCATTTCGGCAGCTGTGGGCGCTACATCTCCTCACCGCTCTCGTTGGCCGCCTCGACCGCCGCGACGCCCGCCGGGGTCCAGCCGCCGCCCGGTGCGATGTACCCCTTGCTCAGCCATCTGTCGAACTGCTGGAGGGTGGTCACCGCGTCGTCCGAGTACTCGATCTTGTCCGGGTTCCACCAGCCGGTCTTCTTCAGCCGGACCAGTTCCCTGGCCGCGGCGGCGTCGTCCCCGGTCAGCTCGACGGTGGGCCGGCCGGAGGCCTGCGGCCGCGCGGGCGCGGTGGGCGGGGCCGTGGTCGGTGCGGGCGCCGGAGCGGTGGGCGTCGCGGTCACCGTGACGGTCGGGGCGGGAGCGGTCACGGTGGTGGTGACGGCCGGGGCGGCCTTGTCGTCACCGGTGCATGCCGCCAGCACCACCGATCCGGTCACCGTGACCATCACGGACAGTGCGGTCCTGCGGATCCCACGCTGCATGGGGACGTCCTCGTCTTCGATCCGGTTCTTCCTTGATGAAGCGATACCCCATACTTTGCGGAAGTTCGTCCCGCGAGGTCGGGGGCACACCCGAAAGGACGCCGGCCGACCCCGTACAACCCCTTGTCAGGAACCCTCGCACCCTGAATTACTGACCCCTGGCGGAGATCGACCGAATGATCGGTAGTCCGCTTTGGGCTGCACGAGCGGTGCGGCCACAAGGGTGCGAGGAACGGGAGAGCGACCATGACGGCACTGCTCGACGCGGCGGAGCGGCTCAGCCGCGAGGAGCTCCGGGTCATGCAACTGGAGCGATTGCAGAGCAGTCTGCGTCAGGCCTACGCCCATGTGCCGCACTACCGGGCGGCCTTCGACAAGGCGGGGCTGACTCCCGAGGACTGCCGTTCGCTCGGCGATCTCGCGAAGTTCCCGTTCACCACCAAGGCCGATCTGCGGGAGAACTACCCCTTCGGGATGTTCGCCGTCCCGCAGGAGGACATCCGCCGGGTCCATGCCTCCAGCGGCACCACGGGGCGCCCGACGGTGGTCGGCTACACCGAGAACGATCTGTCGATGTGGGCCGACGTGGTGGCCCGTTCGATCCGCGCCGCGGGCGGGCGTCCCGGCCACAAGATCCATGTGGCGTACGGGTACGGCCTGTTCACCGGCGGGCTCGGCGCGCACTACGGCGCCGAGCGGCTCGGCTGCACGGTCATCCCGGCGTCCGGCGGGATGACCGTGCGCCAGGTCCAGCTGATCCGGGACTTCGAGCCCGAGATCATCATGGTGACGCCGACGTACATGCTGACCCTGCTCGACGAGTTCGAGCGGCAGGGCATCGACCCCCGGACGACCTCCCTCAAGGTCGGCATCTTCGGGGCGGAGCCGTGGACCCAGGAGATGCGGCGGGAGATCGAGGAGCGCTTCGCGATCGACGCGGTGGACATATACGGACTGTCCGAGGTGATCGGTCCCGGCGTGGCCCAGGAGTGCGTGGAGACCAAGGACGGGCTGCACATCTGGGAGGACCACTTCTATCCGGAGGTCGTCGATCCGATCACCGGCGAACTCCTGCCGGAAGGCGAGGAGGGGGAACTGGTCTTCACCTCGCTCACCAAGGAGGCGATGCCGGTGATCCGGTACCGCACCCGGGATCTGACGCGCCTGATGCCGGGCACGGCACGGAACTTCCGCCGGATGGAGCGGATCACCGGGCGCAGCGACGATCTCCTCATCGTCCGCGGGGTGAACCTCTTCCCCACCCAGGTCGAGGAGATCGTGCTGCGCACACCGGCGCTGTCGCCGCATTTCCAGCTGCTGTTGACACGTGACGGCCGACTGGACTGTCTGACCGTACGGGTCGAGGCGCGGGCCGGCACGAGTACCGGGCAGCGGGAGGCCGCCGCGTCGGCGGTCGCGGCCGGGGTCAAGGACGGCATCGGGGTCACGGTGAGCGTCGAGGTGGTGGATCCGGAGACGCTGGAGCGCTCGGTGGGCAAGTTCAAGCGGATCGTGGACCGGCGGCACGAGTGAGCGTCGCCGGGCTCACTGCGCCCTCTCCTGGAAGCGGTCCCGCAGCTCCCGCTTGAGGATCTTCCCGCTGGCGTTGCGCGGCAGCTCGTCCACGAACAGGATCCGCTTGGGTGCCTGGAAGTGGGCGAGCTTCTCGCGTGCGTACGCCATGAGTTCCGCCTCGGTGACCTGCTGTCCCGCGCGCGGCACGACGATCGCGGTGACCGCTTCGATCCAGTGCGGGTCGGGCAGTCCGACGACGGCGGCCTCGGCGACGGAGGGGTGGGTGTAGAGGGCGTCCTCGACCTTGCGGGAGGCGACCAGCACTCCCCCGGAGTTGATGACGTCCTTCACCCGGTCGACGATGGTGAAGTACCCCTCGCTGTCGCGCACCGCCATGTCGCCGGAGCGGAACCAGCCGTCCCGGAAGGCCCCTGCCTCGCCGAGACCCCAGTAGCCCTCGCACAGCTGGGGCGATCGGTAGACGATCTCACCCGAGGTGCCGTCCGGGACGTCCCGCCCGACCTCGTCGACGACCCGTGCCTCGACGTGCCGCACCGGCCTGCCGCAGGAGTCCATCCGGCCCTCGTGCTCCTCGGGGCGCAGCACGGTGGCGAGCGGTCCGATCTCGCTCTGGCCGAAGCAGTTGTAGAAGGCGAGGCCGGGCAGGTGGGCGCGGAGCCGTTCCAGCACGGGTACCGGCATGATCGAGGCGCCGTAGAACGCCTTGCGCAGTCCGCCCAGCCGGCGCTTCTCGAACTCGGGGTGGTTGGCCAGCGCGATCCACACGGTCGGCGGCGCGAAGAAGCCGTCGGCGCGGTCCGCCTCCACCAGGTCGAAGAGGGTGACGGCGTCGGGCCCGTCGAGGAGGGTGCTGGTCGCGCCGGCCGCGAGGTAGGGCAGCAGGAAGACGTGCATCTGCGCGGAGTGGTAGAGCGGCAGCGCGTGGACCGGCCGGTCGGTCTCGGCGAGGTCCAGCGCCTCGATGGCGCTGGCGTATTCGTGCACCAGGGCGCGGTGCGTCATGATCGCACCCTTGGGGTCGGCGGTGGTGCCGGAGGTGTAGAGCAGCTGGACGGGCTCGCGGGGGTCGCGGGCGTCGCGGTCGTACGCCGTCGGGGTGGCCAGTGCCTCCAGGAGTGCGCCGGGGGCGTCGCGCAGCGGGAGGGTGGCGAAGCCGTCCGGGACGCGGTCGGCGAGGTCCGGGTCGGCGAGGACCAGGGCTGCGCCGGACTGGCCCAGGATGTGGGCGAGGTCGGGGCCGGTGAGGTTCTGGTTGACCGGGACGTGGATCAGGCCGGCGCGGGCGCAGGCGAGGTAGGCGATGAGGTACGTGTCGGAGTTGTGGCCGTAGGTGGCGACCCGGTCGCCCTCGGCCAGGCCCCGGTCACCGCGCAGCAGGGCGGCCGCGGTGGAGACCGCCGCGTCGAGTTCCGCGTAGGTCCAGGTGCGGTCCCGGTAGTGGAGGGCGGTGCGGTCCGGGACGCGCCGGGCGGTGCGTCGCAGCAGGCCGTCGACAGTGCTGTCGAGGAAGTCCGAGTGCGCCGGTCCTGATGTCGTCATGGCGTGATCCTGCGGGCGGCGGTGGGCCGGGTCAAGAGTGAAGCGGCCGGATGACATACCGGCCGGGATGTTGACAGGTACCCGACGGTAATGACTGAGTGGCACGTGACATCCGGCACCCCCTCACAACTACCTTGTTGTGACGCCCTGTTGGGAGGCATTTTGTCCCTCCGTACCCGTACGAGAACCTTCGCCCTCGCCTCGTTGGCCCTGCTCACGGCGGCGAGCACGCTCGCGCCCGCGGCTTCCGCCGATCCGCGCGGGGACGAGAAACGCCCTTCGCACGGCGGTCTTTCGGCCGTGATCAGGTACACCGAGTACGGCATTCCGCACATCCTCGCCAAGGACTACGCGAACCTCGGGTTCGGCAACGGCTGGGCGCAGGCGAACGACCAGGCGTGCACCCTGGCCGAGGGCTTCGCGACCGTACGCGGGGAACGGTCGCGGTACTTCGGCGCGGAGGGCAGGCCGGACGGTTCACTGTCCTCCGCTTCCACCAACCTGGCCAGCGACCTCTACTTCCGGGGCGTGCGGGACAGCGGCACGGTCGCCAAGCTGATGGCGCGGCCCGCTCCGGTGGGCCCGACCCGGCAGGTCAGGGAATTGATGCGCGGCTTCGTGGCCGGTTACAACGCCTGGCTGAAGCAGAACCGGGTGAGCGACCCGGCGTGCAAGGGCGCGGCGTGGGTACGTCCGGCCGCCGTCGAGGACATCCACGCGCTGAGCTACGCGTTCGCGGTGCTCGGCGGGCAGGGACGCGGGGTGGACGGCATCACGGCCGCCCAGCCGCCGGGCGCGGCAGCGCCCCGCACCGCGGCACCCGCCAAGGATCCGGGCGAGGCCGCCAGGGAGCTCTTCGACACCTCGGACGCCGCGATGGGTTCCAACGCCGTCGCGTTCAGCGGGAGGGCGACGGCGAACGGGCGCGGGCTGCTGCTCGGCAATCCGCACTACCCGTGGTCCGGCGGGCGCCGCTTCTGGCAGTCGCAGCAGACCGTTCCCGGTGAACTCAATGTGATCGGCGGCTCGTTGCTGGGCGCGGCGACGGTGTCGATCGGCCACAACGCCAAGGTCGCCTGGTCCCACACGGTGGCCACCGGCGTCCCCATGAACCTCCACCAGCTGACCCTCGACCCGGCCGACCCGACGGCGTACCTGGTCGACGGCAAGCGGGAGCGGATGACCAAGCGCACGGTGACCGTCCAGGTCAAGGGCGCCGAGAACGTCACCCGTACCCAGTGGTGGACCCGGTACGGGCCGGTCGTCACCGGTCTCGGCGCCCAGCTGCCGCTGCCGTGGACCGCGACGACGGCGTACGCCCTGAACGACCCCAATGCCACCAACCTGCGCGCGGGCGACACCGCGCTCGGCTTCAGCAAGGCGGGGAGCGTCTCGGGGATCCAGGACGCACTGCGCCGCTCGCAGGGTCTGCCGTGGGTGAACACGATCGCCGCGGACTCCTCGGGCGGTTCGCTCTTCACCCAGTCGCAGGTGCTGCCGCGCCTCACCGACGAGCTGGTCCAGCGCTGCTCGACGCCGATGGGCAAGGTCACCTACCCGTCGGCGGGGATGGCGATCCTGGACGGTGCGCGCGGGGACTGCACCCTGGGCCGGGACAAGGACGCGGTGGAGCCGGGGATCTTCGGCCCGTCGAAGATGCCGACGCTGAAGAACGCCCCGTACGCCGAGAACTCCAACGACAGTGCCTGGCTGGCCAATACGGACCGGCCGGTCACCGGCTACGAGCGGGTCTTCGGCACCATCGGGACCCCGCGCTCGATGCGTACCCGTGGTGCGATCGAGGACGTGTCGGCGATGGCCGCGAAGGGGCGACTGACGGTCGGCGACCTCCAGAAGCAGCAGTTCGCGAACCGGGCCCCGGCCGCCGACCGGGTCCTGCCGGAGCTGCTGAAGTCCTGCTCCACCGGTGAACTCGCCGCCGCATGCGCCGTGTTGGCGGGGTGGGACCGCAAGATGGACACCGGCAGCCGGGGCGCGCTGCTCTTCGACCGGTTCTGGCGCAAACTGGTCGCGGCGGTTCCGGCGGACCAGTTGTGGAAGGTGCCGTTCAGCGCGGCCGATCCGGTGCGCACCCCGAACGTCCTGAACACCGCCGCGCCCGGGGTCGCCGCGTCGCTGAGTGCGGCGGTCGCCGAGTTGAAGGGGGCGGGGATCGCACTGGACGCCCCGCTGGGTGAGAACCAGTTCGTGGTACGGGGCGGCAAGCGCATCCCGATCCACGGCGGCACCGAGTCGCTGGGTGTCTGGAACAAGGTCGAGCCGGTGTGGAACGCGGCGGCCGGCGGTTACTCCGAGGTGACCACCGGGTCGAGCTACATCCAGGCGGTCGGCTGGGACGGCGGGCGCTGCCCGGTGGCGAAGACCCTGCTGACGTACAGCCAGTCGTCGAACCCCGGCTCGCCGCACTACCGCGACCAGACCGAGCTGTACTCGGGCGAGAAGTGGGTGACCTCACGTTTCTGCGAGCGGGACATCCTGACCTCGCCGAAGCTGAAGGTGGTGTGGGTGCGGGAGCGCTGAGCAACCGCCGCTCGCGTACGGGTCGCACCCTGACCCATGTACAAGATCGTTAATCGGCCCCGGGCGTGAATTCACCACTTCGGTGGTGATCGTCCGGGGCCGGGTTCGTGTCCGGGGCGCCCTGCTTAGCGTGAGGAGAAAGCATCCGTCGCACCACCCACGCCAGCGGTCCACGCTGCCGAGCAGAGAAGGCGATCCCCGGAACCATGCCCCAACCTTTCAAGCTGCCCGATTTCTACATGCCGTATCCGGCCCGGCTGAATCCGCATCTGGAGCATGCGAGGGAGCACTCCAAGGCCTGGGCGCGCGCGAGGGTGATGATCGAGGGCTCGGAGATCTGGGACGAGCACGACTTCGACAGTCATGACTACGCGCTGCTGTGCGCGTACACCCATCCCGACTGCACGGCCGAGCAGTTGGCACTGGTCACCGACTGGTATGTGTGGGTGTTCTTCTTCGACGACCACTTCGTGGAGCTCTTCAAGCGGCACCCCGACATGCAGGGCGCGAAGGCCTATCTGGACCGGCTGCCGGCGTTCATGCCGGTGGAGGCGGGCGCCGCGATGCCGGAGCCGACGAACGCGGTGGAGGCGGGGCTAGCGGACCTGTGGACGCGCACCTGCCCGTCCATGTCCGAGGACTGGCGGCGGCGGTTCGCGGTGGCCACCGAGCATCTGCTGGAAGAGTCGATGTGGGAGCTGATGAACATCAGCGAGGGGCGGGTGTCCAACCCCGTCGAGTACATCGAGATGCGCCGCAAGGTGGGTGGCGCGCCGTGGTCGGCGGGGCTGGTGGAGTACGCGGCGGGGGCCGAGGTGCCGGCCAGGATCGCCGCGTCGCGGCCGATGTGTGTGCTGCGGGACGCGTTCTCGGACGCGGTGCACCTGCGGAACGATCTGTTCAGCTATGAGCGGGAGATCCTCGACGAGGGCGAGCTGTCCAACGGCGTCCTGGTGATGGAGACCTTCCTGAAGTGCCCGACGCAGGAGGCGGCGGAGGCGGTCAACGACCTGCTGACGTCGCGGCTCCAGCAGTTCGAGACGACGTTCTTCACCGAGCTGGAGCCGCTGTTCGCCGAGTACGGGGTCGGCCCGAAGGAGCGGCTGGACGTGCTGGCGTACGTCAAGGGGCTCCAGGACTGGCAGTCCGGCGGCCACGAGTGGCATCTGCGCTCCAGCCGGTACATGAACGGGGCGGGCGAGGACGCCCACGAGGTCACGGCGTACCCGCTCGCGGGCCCGACCGGGCTGGGCACCACCGCCGCCCAGCTGTCGGCAGCCCTCTCGGTCGGCGTCCCCGCGCGACTGAGGAACGTGGCGGTGCACCGCTTCGAGAAGGTCGGTCACCTCGACGTACCCGATCTGGGCATGCCGTTCACCACCACCCTGAGCCCGCATCTGGAAGCGGCCAGAGAGAACGTCGTGGAGTGGGCGCACGGGGTCGGGATCCTGAAGGGCATTCCCGGAATTCCTCACTCCGGTGTCTGGGACGAGGTCAGGATCCGGGACTACGACCTGGCGCTGTGCGCGGCGGGCATCCATCCGGACGCCACGCTGCCGGAGCTGGACATCGGCACGGCCTGGCTGGCCTGGGGGACGTACGGCGACGATCTCTTCCCCGCGCTCTACGGGCGGACGCTGGACCTGGCCGGCGCGAAGGCGGCGAACGACCGGCTGTCCCTGTTCATGCCGGTGGACGGCGAGCCGATGCCCACCGCGGTGACTCCGCTGGAGCGCGGACTGGCCGATCTGTGGGCGCGGACGGCCGGGCCCATGGAGGTGGCGGCGCGGCGGAAGTTCCGCCGGACGGTCGAGGACATGCAGGCGAGCTGGCTGTGGGAGCTGGCGAACCAGGCGCAGGACCGGGTGCCGGATCCGATCGACTACATCGAGATGCGGAGGTTCACCTTCGGGTCGGACCTGACGATGAGCCTGTCGCGGCTGGGGCACGGGAACACGCTGCCGCAGGAGATCTACCGGTCACGGCCGTTCCTGTCGATGGAGCGGGCGGCGATGGACTACGCGGCGCTGATGAACGACGTCTTCTCGTACCAGAAGGAGATCGAGTTCGAGGGCGAGATCCACAACGGGGTGCTGGTGGTGCAGCACTTCCTCCAGTGCACGGTGGAGCAGGCTCGGGACGTGGTGGTCGATCTGATGAAGGCGCGGATGGCCGAGTTCCAGCATGTGGTGGCGAGTGAACTTCCGGGACTGGCAGCGGAGTTCGGGCTGGACGCGGAGGCCAGGGAAGTGCTGGCCGGATACACACGGGAGCTGGAGAACTGGATGGCCGGGATCCGCACCTGGCACGAGGGGTGCCTTCGGTACCGGGAGGAGGATCTGCTGCGGCACCACTCGCAAGGGGCGCCGGAGGTGGTGGCGGCCGATGCGGGCCCGCTCCACGGACCGACGGGCTTCGGTACGTCGGCTGCGCGCGTCGCGGAGCTGTGGGGGCAGCGGTCGGGGGCGGACGTGTTCACGGGGTAGCCGAAGACCGATCCGCGACGGGGGGTTTTCGCTCCGGAAGCCGGGGCACGCGATCTTCTGTCAAGGCAGCGCCTCAGAGCCTGTGTCTCAACGAATCAGGGAGTGCGACCCCCATGACCGCAGAGAAGAAGTCGAAGGCCAAGTCCGACCAGGCCGTCGGTGCCGCGAAGGAAACCGCGGGCCGTCTGGTGGGCAACGAGCGGCTGACCGCCGAGGGCCGCGCCCAGCGCGCCAAGGGCGATGGACGCCAGTCGGTGGAGAAGGCCAAGGACGCGTTCAAGCGCTGATCCGGGCCGGTCTTCACCCCCTTCAGGTGATTTCAAGTACGCCGCGTCCGGCGCAACGCGGCAGCACAGGGGCGGGGGGGGGGGGGGGGGGGGGGGGGGGGGGGGGGGGGGCGCCGCGCGCGGGGGGGGGGGGGGGCGGGGGGCCGGGGGCGGGCGGGGGGGGGGGGAGGCGGTGAGGGGAGAGAAAGAG
>NZ_JBITDM010000007.1:54831-371247 GCF_044454195.1 Streptomyces sp. NPDC051561
ACCCCCCCCCCCCCCCCCCCCCCCCCCCCCCGCGCGGGCCCCGCCCCCCCCCGCCCCCCCCCCCCCCCCCCCCCCCCACGGCTCTGTGCGCAGTTCCGGCCGTGGCCGGGGGGCCGGTTGCGGTCGGCGAGTGCCGACCGTGATCAGAGCGCCCGGTCGTGCCCCTCCCAGTAGGGCTCGCGGAGGCGGCGTTTGTAGAGCTTTCCGTTGGGGTCGCGGGGCATCGTGGTGATGAAGTCCAGGGACTTGGGGCGCTTGTAGCCGGCCAGCCGGGTTTCGCAGTGGGCAAGGATGGTGGCGGCCAGGGCCTCCGACGGCTCGTGGCCCTCGGCGGTTTCGACGACCGCCTTGACCTGCTCGCCCCAGTCCGCGTGCGGGATGCCGAAGGCCGCCGCGTCGGCGACGGCGGGGTGGGTGAGCAGGGCGGCCTCGATCTCGGCGGGGTAGATGTTGACGCCACCCGAGATGATCATGTCGATCTTGCGGTCACGGAGGAAGAGGTAGCCGTCCTCGTCGAGGATGCCGAGGTCGCCGACGGTGAAGAAGTCACCGATGCGGTTCTTCCGGGTCTTGGCCTCGTCCTTGTGGTAGCTGAAGCCCCCGGTGTTCATCTTGAGGTAGACGGTGCCGAGCCGGCCGGGCGGCAGCCGGTTGCCGTCGTCGTCGAAGATGGCGAGCTCACTGATCGGCCAGGCCTTGCCGACGGTGCCGGGCTTCTTCAGCCAGTCCTCGGCGGTGGCGAACGCGCCGCCGCCCTCGCTGGCCGCGTAGTACTCCTCGACGCTGTTCCCCCACCACTCGATCATCGCCCGCTTGACGTGCTCCGGGCAGGGTGCGGCGCCGTGGATGGCGTGCCGCATCGAGGTCACGTCGTACGACCGCCTGGTCTCGTCCGGGAGGGCGAGGAGGCGGTGGAACTGGGTGGGGACCATGTGGGTGTGGGTGCAGCGGTGGGTGTCGATGAGGCGGAGCATGTCCTTAGGGGTCCACTTGTCCATCAGGACCAGGGGGTGCCCGATGTGCAGGGCGGCGCCCGCGAACTGGAGTACCGCGGTGTGGTAAAGCGGTGAGCAGACCAGGTGGACGTTGCCGTCGTGGGGTCGGATGCCGAAGATGCCGAGGAAGCCGCCGAGGTGTGACTCCTCGGGGAGCTTGCCGGAGAGGGGGCGGCGGATGCCCCGGGGGCGGCCCGTGGTGCCGGAGGTGTAGTTCATGACCCAGCCGAGGGCGCGGTCCTCCGGGGGCGACTCCGGTTGTCCGGCGAGGAGCTGGGGGTAGGGGAGGAAGCCCGGCACCGTGCCGACGGAGTATCGGTGGGTGGCGGGGAGGGCGGCTTCGTCGGCGGCGGAGGTGGCCGCGTCGGCGAAGCGTTCGTGGGCGATGAGGGCCTTGGCGGCGGAGTCGGAGACGATCCAGGCGATCTCGGGGCCGGTGAGGTGGTGGTTCACCGGGACGAGGTAGAGGCCGGCCTGGACCGCGGCCAGGTAGGCGGTGAAGAACTCGACGCCGTTGGGCAGGACCACGGCGAAGGAGTCACCCTGGCGCAGTCCCGCGGCGCGCAGACCGTGCACCAACTGGTTGGTGGCGGCGTGGAGTTGACCGGCCGACCACTTCTCGCCGTCGGGGGCGATCAGGACCGTGCGGTCGGGGTCGGCGGCGGCCTGGGCCCAGAAGCCGTTGGGGGGCTGATTGGACATGTGTCAGTTCCCGTCCCTTCCCGCGATGCGGTTGATGCGGTTCACGGCCTGCTCGAAGTCCCTGGTGAGGTCGTCGAAGACGGCCTGGACGCTGCGCCGGGAGTTCATCCGGCCGACGATCTGGCCGACCGGGGTGCCGAGCAGCGGCCCCACTTCGTACTTCTGGATACGGGAGTTGGCCTCGGCGACCAGCAGTCCCTGGAGGGGCATCGGGAGGGTGCCGGGGCCGTTGGGGTCGTCCCAGGCGTCGGTCCACTCGGTGCGGAGCTGGCGGGCGGGTTTGCCGGTGAGGGCGCGGGAGCGGACGGTGTCGCCGGAGCCCGCGGCGAGGAGTTTGGCGGTGAGGGCGGCGGAGTGGAGTTCGGCTTCCTCGGTGGTGAGCCAGAGGGAGCCGAGCCAGGCGCCCTGCGCGCCGAGGGCGAAAGCGGCGGCGATCTGCCCGCCGCTGCCGATGCCTCCGGCGGCGAGCACCGGCAACTCCCCGACCGAGTCGACGACTTCGGGCACCAGCACCATGGAGGCGATCTCGCCGGTGTGGCCGCCCGCCTCGTACCCCTGCGCGACGACGATGTCGATCCCGGCCTCCGCGTGGCGGCGGGCGTGCTTGGCGCTGCCCGCGAGGGCGGCGACCAGGACGTCCTGTGCGTGGGCGCGGGCGACGACATCGGCGGGGGGTGAGCCGAGCGCGTTGGCGAGGAGTTTGATCGGGTAGTCGAAGGCGACGTCGAGCTGGTTGCGGGCGACCTGTTCCATCCAGCCGGTGATCCGCCAGCCGGAGGCCTCACCCTCGGCGAGTTCGGGCACGCCGTGCTTGGCGAGGATCTCCTGGACGTACTGGCGGTGACCGGCAGGGATCATCGCCTCCACCTCGGCCTCGGTCACACCCTCGACCTTCTTGGCGGGCATCACGACATCCAGGCCGTACGGCTTCCCGTCGGTGTGCTCCTGCATCCAGTCGAGTTCGCGGGCGAGATCGTCCGGATCGGTGTAGCGCACCGCCCCGAGTACGCCGAATCCTCCCGCCCTGGTGAGGGCGGCGGCCACCGCGGGGAACGGCGTGAAGCCGAAGATGGCGTGCTCGACTCCCAGTTTCTGGCTCAGCTCCGTCTTCATGGGCGGCAGGATGCCGCAGGGCGGCTGCGAGGGGAAGAGCATTTCTGATGCTGCGTCAGATTCTTTGGGTGACGGGTCGGGCGCGGGCGCGGGGGATCCGCGCGCGAGGTGGGGCTGTCGGGGCTGTTGACACCGGGGTTTCGCTTTGGCCTGCTGGTGGCCATGACTGAGGATGGTGCGGACAGAGAGTTCAGGGACTTCAGCCGAAGGCACTTCGCGGGCGGGGCTTTGGCGCTGGGAGGTGCGTTGGTCTTGGGCCCCATTGCCGCCGCGGGTGCGGCGGAGGCGGAAGGCGCGAGCGTGGGCGCGGGTGGAGGCTCGGGCGGCGGCCGGCCGACGCTGAAATACGGTTCGCCCGCACGCGCCGGACTGCTCCCCCAGTATCTCGACCAACTGGTCGGGGACGCGCGGAAGTTCCTCGGCCCCTCCCCGAAGTACCCGTGGTACGCGGGTGCGGTACTGCTCGCCGGGCGGGGCGGTACGGTCGCGCTGCACGAGCCGATCGGGAAGGCCGTGCGCTACGCGGCGTACGACGAGAAAACCGACACGGCGGTGGAGTTCCCGCCGGAGCAGCAGATCGACATGGCCCGGGACACGGTCTTCGACCTGGCGTCGGTGTCCAAGCTGTTCACCTCGATGCTGGCGGTGCAGCAGATCGAGCGGGGCAGGCTGGCGCTGGAGGCGAAGGTGGCCTCCTATCTGCCGGAGTTCGGGGCGGCGGGCAAGCAGGAGATCACCGTCCGGCAGCTGCTCACGCACACCTCGGGCTTCAAGGCGTGGATTCCGCTGTACTCGCAGCCGACCCGCGAGGGCAAGCTGAAGATGCTGTGGAACGAGACCCCGGCCAACCCGCCCGGCACGGTGTATCTGTACTCGGACCTCAATCTGATCTCGCTCCAGCTGGTCCTGGAGAAGATCACCTCTCTCCCCCTGGACGCACAGCTCCGCAACGAGATCACCGCCCCGCTCGGCATGCGCCGCACCCGCTTCAACCCGCCCGCCTCCTGGAAGCCGAAGGTCGCGGCCACCGAGGACGCCCGCAAGCCCTGGTCGGGGATCGACCGCGGACTGGTCTGGGGTGAGGTGCACGACGAGAACGCGTTCGGCTTCGACGGGGTCGCGGGGCACGCCGGGGTCTTCTCCACCGCCTGGGACCTGGCGATCCTCGCCCGCACCCTGCTCAACGGCGGGGTGTACGGCCGGGCCCGCATCCTGCGCCCCGCGTCGGTGGAACTGATGTTCACCGACTTCAACACCGACTTCCCCGGCGACGAGCACGGTCTCGGCTTCGAGCTCTACCAGCACTGGTACATGGGCGCGATGGCCACTCCGCGCACCGCGGGCCACACCGGTTTCACCGGCACCAGTCTGGTCATCGACCCGACGACCGATTCCTTCCTGATCGTGCTGGGCAACTCCGTTCATCCGGTACGGAGTTGGCGCAGCGGGTCGGCGCCCCGGGTGGCAACGGCCAACGACATGGCGCGCGCGGTGGCGGTGCGGCCCGCCCGGGGACGCAGCGCCTGGTTCTCCGGTATGGAGTCCTCCACCACGGCGACGCTCGCGCTGCCCGCGCTGCCGGTGGGATCCGACCGGGCGGTGTTCCACTGCGACCTGTGGTGGGACACCGAACCGGCCGCCGACACACTGACGTTGGAGGCTTCCGCGGACGCGGGGGCGACCTGGACCGCCGTGCCGTTCACGACCGTACGCGAGGGCGGGAAGCCGGAGCCGCATCCGGGTGGCACGGCGACCGGGTGGTCCGGGCGGGTCTGGCACCGGGCGGGCGCGGACCTCGCGGCGTACCGGGGCAAGGACGTGACGCTGCGCTGGCGGTACGCGACCGATCTGCGGTACGTCGGTCGCGGGGTGTACGTCGACGGGCTGCGCGTCACGGACCGGGGGCGGCCGCTGTTCGACGAGTCCAGGCCCGGGGACGCCGCCCGGATCGCGGCGACGGGGTGGACGGCCTCCTCGGACTGACCGCCCTGGTCCGAACCCGGTGGCTCCTGAACCGGCGCCCGCGGCTCCCGGCCGGGAGCCGCGGGCGCCGGTTCAGCGGTGGCGGTGCAGGAGCAGCAGCGTGACTCCCGCCGCCACCGCCACGGCGCCCGCACCTGCCCGTACCGGCGCCCGCCCGGAACCGCCGAGCTTCCCGAAGCTGTACCGGGACTGGAGAGACAGTGCGGACCACTGGGACTGGGCCGACAGCAGCGACCCCGTGCTCATCCAGGACCCGATGGACATCCGCGACAGCGCGGAGCCGATCGACCCGACCGACAGTGCGCTGCCCACCGAGCCCACGGACAGCACGGAGCCGACCGACCCGATCGACAGCACGGAGCCGACGGAGCCGATCGACAGCACCGAGTCCTGCGAGTACAGCGAGAGGGGCGAGTTGTCGGCCTTCGCCGGGGACTTCCGCGCCGAGCACTTCCGGGATTTCGACATGGGCCCATCCTGCCCCGGAACCGCCGAGTCCGTCCGCCGAGTCCGTCCGCCGGCTCCGAGTCGGCTACCGCCCCAGCACCGCCATCGCCGCGTTGTGCCCGGCCACCCCGCTGACCCCGCCGCCCCTCACCGCGCCCGCCCCGCACAGCAGCACATTGGGGTGGGCGGTCGCCACGCCCCACCGCTCGGCCGCCCCTTCCGCGCCCTCCCGGAGGTACGGGTAGGACAGGTCGCCGTGGAAGATGTGTCCGCCCGGCAGCCGTAGTTCGCGTTCCAGGTCGAGCGGTGTCTTGGCCTCGATGCAGGGCCTGCCCTCGGCGTCCGGGGCGAGGCAGTCGGTGAGGGGCTCGGCGAGGTGGGTGTCGAGCTGTTCGAGGGTGGTGCGCAGCAGCTCGGTGCGGGTGGCCTCGTTGTCGGCGGTGAAGAGCCGGGACGGGGTGTGCAGGCCGAAGAGGGTGAGGGTCTGGTAGCCCTGCGCGGCCAGGTCGGGGCCGAGGATCGAGGGGTCGGTCAGCGAGTGGCAGTAGATCTCGGAGGGCGGGGCGCTGGGCAGCCGCCCCTGCGCCGCCTGGCGGTACGCGGTCGCCAACTCCTCGTATCCCTCGGCCACATGGAAGGTTCCGGCGAACGCGTCGCGCGGGTCCACGCCGCGGTCGCGCAGGCGCGGCAGCCGCCGCAGCAGCATGTTGACCTTGAGCTGGGCACCCTCGGGTGCGGCGGCGGACGGTTCCTCGCCGAGGAGCTGGGCGAGGTGGTGGGGTGAGGCGTTGACCAGGACGTGCTGGGCGGCGACCACGGCTTCGCCGGTTTCCGTACGGTACGAGACCTCGGCGCGCGCCCCGCCGGTGTCGATGTGCAGCACCTCGCAGCCGGTGCGGATCTCGGCGCCCGCCGAACGGGCCGCTGCCGCGAGGGCGTCGGTGAGGGCTCCCATACCGCCGACGGGGACGTCCCAGTCACCGGTGCCACCGCCGATCACGTGGTAGAGGAAGCAGCGGTTCTGGGCGAGCGACGGGTCGTGGGCGTCGGCGAAGGTGCCGATCAGGGCGTCGGTCAGGACCACGCCCCGTACCAGATCGTGCGAGAAGTTCTCCTCGATCGCGGTGCCGATGGGCTCCTCGAAGAGGGTGCGCCAGGCGGTCGCGTCGTCGATCCGGCGGCGGAGCGCGTCCCGGGTGGGCAGCGGGGCGGTGAGGGTCGGGAAGACGCGCTCGGCGACCTGACCCAACCGTCCGTAGAAGTCCTCCCAGGCGCGGAATTCCTTCTCTCCCCCGGTGAGTTCCGCGAAGGAGGCGCGGGTTCCGGAACCGCCGACCAGCAGTCCGCCGTCCCTGCTGGGGGTGTACGAGGAAATTGTCCGCTTCCGTACGGCGAAGGACAGTCCGAGGTCCCGCACAATAGTGCGGGGGAGCAACGAGACCAGATACGAGTAGCGCGACAGCCTGGCGTCGGTACCGGCGAAGGGGCGGGTGGACACCGCCGCTCCCCCGGTACCGGCGAGTCGTTCGAGCAGCAGCACCGAGCGGCCGGCCCGGGCGAGGTAGGCGGCGGCGACCAGTCCGTTGTGGCCGCCGCCGACAATCACGGCGTCGTACGGGGAACGCCGCGGCGCGACGGTGGACGAGGCAGAAGGTTCAACAGGGGCGGGCATGGCGGGACCCTATGCGGTACGCCACAGGTCCGACAGGGGGGGTACGGGGCGCGATGGCGACGGACTGGAGAAGCGCGGGCCCGGAGCAGGGGCCCGGGGACACGGCGTGGCGGCCGGAAGAGGGGGGCCGCTTTGTGCCCTCTCGTCCGGATAGGGAAAATCAGGAGGTGACCTACCCGGAACCCTCCACCCACCCGGCGCCGCTGGACCACCGGACCATCGAGCTGCACTCCGGCCCGGTTGTCGGCCGGTACGCCGAGGCTGCCGCCGAGCGGTACACCGAGACCGCCGGCGATCCGCGATCCGAAGCTGCCCGCGGTCCACGCGCGGACGCCCCTGTCGACTGGCGGCGGCGGGCGAGGACGTACGCCACTCCGGCTGCCGCCGTGGGTGTGCTCGTCGTGGTCGCCCTGCTGGGCATGGGCATCGTGTCCCGTGACACGGGCGAGCTGAACATACCCGGGGCCGGGACCACCACGCTGCTGCGTTCGGTGTTCCTGGCCGCCCTCTTCCTGCACCTCGGCGAGATCGTCGGGCACCGGATGGCGCGGACGGTGCCAGGGGCTCCGGAGGCCCGGCCACCCAGGTGGGGGATCGCGCTGTCGCTGGCCGGGGCGGCGGCCTCGTTCGGCCAGATCGTCCAGTTGGCGAGTCTGGGCGGTATGACGTTCACCGAGACGTATGCGACGGAGCCGGGCGGGATGCTGCTGCTCCAGGCCAACGCGTTCCTCGCGGCGGCGGCGTGCGCGTGGCTGAAGCGGCCGGTGTGGGCGGTGCTGCCGATTGCGGCGGTGATCTTCTCGGAGGCGGTGCGGGCGCATCCTGAGTTGGACACTCCGGAGATCGGGATCGCG
This sequence comes from Streptomyces sp. NPDC051561, assembly GCF_044454195.1. Lineage (NCBI taxonomy): Bacteria > Bacillati > Actinomycetota > Actinomycetes > Kitasatosporales > Streptomycetaceae > Streptomyces > Streptomyces sp. NPDC051561. Next base: position 62,598 of record NZ_JBITDM010000007.1, read on the forward strand.
TTGACGACGGTCCATCTGACGGCGTCGGCGTTGTGGACGGGTGGGTTGGTTTACGCGCTGCGGGCGATGCATGTGTGGCGACGGGTGGAGGTTTCGCCGGGGGCGGTGCCGGGGGCTGGTTCCGGGCTTGGGGCTGGGGCCGAGTCAGGGACGGGGCCGGGGCGGGCGCTGCTGGCGCGGTACGCGCGGATGGCGGCGTTTTTGTACGTGGCGCTGGCGGTGACCGGGACGTTCAGTACGCTGCGCCGGTTGCCGCTGGAGGATGTCTTCGTCACGGCCTATGGGCGGACGCTGTTGGTGAAGCTGGGGTTGTTCCTGGTGGTGAGTGTGCTGGCGCTGGTGGCGAGGGCGCGGTTGCGCAGATCGCTGCGGCGGCGGTCGGGGCGTGGGCGGCGGGATGAGGGCGGGGCGGCTCGGGCGGCCAAGGCGGAGGTGGTGGTTTTGGTGGGAGTGGTGGCGGTTTCGGCTTTGTTGACGGTGGTGCCGACACCGTCCTGGTAGGGGTGGCCGCCGCTGCGCGGGGCTGTTCCCCACCCCGCCCCTTCCCGAAACTGGGGCGCTGCCCCGGGCCCAGGAGGGGGTTGGTCAGCCGCGGTTTCTGCGCAGGGCGGCTACTCTGCGGTAGATTTCGGCGGCTTCGGGGGCGCGGCCCAGTTGTTCGAGGCACTGGGCCTCGTCGTTGCGGCTGGCGAGGGCGTCGGGGTGGTCCACGCCCAGGACGCGCTCGCGTTCCTGGGCCACTTGGCGGTAGACGGTGAGGGCGTCGGACCAGCGGCCGAGCCAGCCCAGGCCGACGGCGACCTCGCGGCGGGAGACGAGGGTGTCCGGGTGGCCGGGGCCCAGGACGCGCTCGCGGATGGCGCAGACGTCCCGGGCTTCGGCGAGGGCTTCCTCCCAGCGGGCCATGCGGCCGAGGTTGACGCCGAGGCCGTGGCGGGCGCGGAGGGTTTCCGTGTCGGCGGGTCCGGCGGTGCGGGTGCGGTCGTCGACCAGGTCGCGGTAGAGCTCCAGGGCTTCGGCGCTGCGGCCGAGGCGGCCGAGGCAGATGCCGACCTCGTAGCGGGCGGAGAGGGTGTCGGGGTGGTCGGCGCCGAGCGCGCGGGCGCGGGCCCTGGCGACGTCGCGGTAGGTCTGGAGCGCTTCGGTCCAGCGGCCGAGCTGGCCCAGTGCGTACGCCACTTCGTACTGGGTGACCAGGGTGTCGGGATGACCCGCGCCGAGCACTCTGGCGCGGGCCGCCGCGACATCACGGGCCATCCGGTAGGAGTCCTCCAGACGGCCCAGTCTGCTCAGGTTGAAGGCCAGGTTGTGGCGGCAGCGCAGGGTGTCCACATGCTCGGGGCCCATGGTGCGCTCGCGGGCGGTCAGCACCGCCGAGTACACCTGGTGGGCCTCGAAGTGCCGGCCGAGCTGGCCCAGTACGTACGCCGTCTCCTGCCTGGCGGCCAGGGTCTCCGGATGGTCGCCGCCCATGGTGCGGGCCCGGCCGTCGGCGACCCGGGTGAACTCGCGCAGGGCGTCCGCGGCGCGGCCGGTGCGGCTGAGCGTGAAGCCCACCTCGTAGTGGCTGGCGAGGGTGTCGGGGTGGTCGGGGCCCAGCGCGTGCTCGCGTTCGGCTGCGACCGCGCGGTGCACCTCGCCGGCCTCCTCCCACCGGCCCAGCCTGCCGAGGCTGAGGCCCGCGTTGTGCCTGCTGTCCAGGACTTCGAGGACTTCCGGCGGAGGCGTCGGCCGTTCCCTCGTGGACGGTACGGGGGTGCCCGCGGCGCGCAGCCCGGCCCCGCTGGTCCACTCCCCGGTCAGCCCGGCGGCCGGGTCGCCGTGCGCGGGGGTGAGCGAGCCGCTGCCGCCCGCCTTGTGGCCGGTGGTCATGCCGTTGGTCCAGGAGGGCAGCCGGGGGGGCGCGGCTCGGCGGCTGTTCGGGGCGCTCGGCGGGGCGGCGCAGACCGGGGGCGGCGGCGAGCACGGTCGCGGGGTGGCCCGGGACGCCGGGCAGCAGCCGGCCGGCCGACGGGGTGAGGCGTCCGTCGGTGAGGCGGCGGCCGAGGTCCTTGGCGTCGACGGGCCGCCCGTCGGGGGTCTTGGCGAGCAGGTCGAGGACTATCCGGTCGAAGAACTCGGGGAGTTCGGCCCGGTGCGTGCGCGGCGGCTCGGGGGTGGTGTCCCGATGGCCGACCAGGACCGCCCAGGCGTCCTCCAGGTCGAAGGGCGGGACGCCGGTGGCGATCTCGTACAGCACACAGCCCAGCGAGTAGAGGTCGCTGCGGTGGTCGACGTTGATGCCGCTGATCTGCTCGGGCGACATGTAGTGCGGGGTTCCCATGGCGATACCGGTGCCGGTGAGGCGGGAGGTGAAGCCGATGTCGTGGCCGAGGCGGGCAATGCCGAAGTCGCAGATCTTCACCGTGCCGTCGGTGAGCCGCATGATGTTGGCGGGCTTCAAGTCGCGGTGGACGATGCCCTGTTCATGGGTGTACGCGAGCGCCCAGGCGACCTGCTCGGCGATGTCGACGACATCGGGGACGGGCAGCGGATGCTGTTTGTTGTCCTCCAGGAGCTGGCTGAGGTTACGGCCCTCCAGCAGCTCCATCACCAGGTAGAGGACGCCCTCGTACTCGCCGAAGTCGTGGACGACGGTGACGCCGCGGTGCTGGAGGGCCGCGGCCACCCGGGCCTCGCGCCGGAAGCGTTCGCGCAGCACTCCGGAGATCGCCTGGTCGTGCTGGGTACCCATGGGCTTGAGGCACTTCACGGCGACCCGCCTGCCGAGCGACTCGTCACGGGCACGCCACACCTCGCCCATGCCCCCGCGCCCGATCAGGTCGAGCAGCCGGTACCGGCCCTGGATCAGCCTGGTGTCCGCCATCTCGTACTGTCGCCCCCGTCGCTTTGCTGCGCCCTCCCCGGCCCGTCCAGTATGGCCGCCCTCCGGTCGAGTTTGTACGGTGCGGGGCGGCTGCCGGGCCCGAGCCGGGCAACTGCCTTCAAGATGTGACCTGGTGGGAGCTGCCAGCGGAGCCGGGAGGGGATCGAGCGCAGAATGTTGCCGGTGGCGGTCAACCTGAGGTCGACCCGGCGCGGTGCGGGTGCGGACCGGCCGTACAGGGCGTGCGCGTAGGGCGGCAGTGAGGCGTAGGCGAGGCTCGCCACGCGCCGCCAGAGGAGTCCGCGGGCCGGTACCAGGGCCGGCGGCACCGGTGGTCTGCGCAGGAAGGCGTCCACCGTGCGGGCGTCCTCGCCGGCCTCCAGCCCGGGCCGCATCGTCTCGAAGTAGGCCGCCAACTCCCCCGTACTGGTAGGGACTTCCGCCGGATCGAGCCCCACCAGACGTGCACTTTCGCGGTGTTCGGCGACGTAGCGGTCCGCCTCGGCGTCACTCATCCGCAGTCCGGAGCGGCGGGCGATGCCCAGGTACGAGTCAATTTCCGCGCAGTGCACCCAGAGCAGCAGCTCCGGGTCGTCGACCCCGAGCTTGCGGTGGATGCCCCGGACCCGCGCCCCTGCTCGCTCGGCCGCCTCGGTGGTGCCGTAGGTGATCGTGCCGACGAAGTCGGCGGTGCGCATCAGCCGGCCCCAGGCGTCGTCCAGGAAGGTGCTGTTGATCATTACGCCGCGTACCGCCCGGGGGTGCAGCGCCTGGAGGTAGAGGGCGCGGACCCCTGCGATCCACATGACCGGGTCGCCGTGCACCTGCCAGGTGACGGAGGCGGGCCCGAAGAGGCCGGGGTCGAGGGCGGGCCGTGCCGCGGAGTGCGTGCTGCCCGGCTCGTCCGGCCCCGGCTCTCTCATGTCACCTGCCACTTTCTCGCTCAGTCGGTGTCACCCGGGACCTCAGTTGCTGTCACCCGGGATCAGGAACAGGTGGATCGACTGGTCCTTGGCGCGCAGCCGCTCCGTTCCCGCACTCTTCTTCGCACGGTCGGACACGATCACGACATGGTCGGCGGAGACCCAGGAGACGCCTTCCGCGTTGCCGTAGACCGTACGCCCCTTGCCGTCGGTGGGCAGGCGATGGACCGTTCCCTCGTCGACCTCCCACTTCTTGGCGGAGAGCCGGCCCACCCACAGCGCGGACGACGCCTGCGAGAGCACGGCGATCCGTCCGTCGCGCACGGACACACTGCTGTAGTCCTCGAAGGGCAGCGACCGGGGCAGCCGCACGGTGTCCGTACGGGTCCAGCGCTTGCCCTCGCGGCGGAAGACCTGGATCTGTCCGCCGCCCGGCGTCCGGCCCTTCTTGCCGCCCTCGCACCGGTTGCCCTCGCACAGGGCGAGGAGATGTCCGGTGCCCGCGCGCTCGACCCACTCCAGACCTTCCATGCCCTTGTTGGCGTCCGGCAGCTCGAAGTCGAGGAGCGCGGATCCGAGGGGGCGCAGTTTCGCGTCGTACTCCTGCACCCGGGCGCGGAAGCCCTTCGGCTTGACCGGTTCGGCCTCGCTGAGCGTGAAGTAGTGGTCGTTGAGGGCGTCGTGGGCGAGGTCCTCGTACCCCACGACCGTCTTGGTGCCGGCGGACTTCTTCGCCCGGCGGGCGTTGATCACGCCGTTCTCCGGCGCTTTGGGCGACAGCTCGCTGCTGACCCGGATGAGGGAGGTCAGGTTGTCGCAGACGACCAGGAAGGCGCCGTCGTGGTGGAGGACACCGCTGGCTTCCAGACGGGTGCCCGCGCTGTCGCCGATCAGGTCCTGGAGCTTGGCTTCCTTGACCAGGCGGAGCTCGCCGGGTGCTTTGGCCGGCTTCTTGTTGGTCGCGGTCATGAGGGGAGTACCTCCATCGCGCCCGGGAACGTCGCCCCACTGGCGCCGTTCGGGTAGGTCTTGCGCAGCTCGGCGAGCTGCTGGCGTGCGTGGTCGTACCGCATGCGGGTGTAGTGGAGGATCCCGTAGGTGAACTGCGAGCCCCGGCTCAGCTCCCACTGGCGGTATCCGGCGCGGTAGACCTCGTCGTTGGTGAACTGCCGCCCGGTGAAGGGCGCTCCGTGCTGGCTGGCCGACTCGCCGTACGCGGCGGACGAGATCAGCTGCCACAGCCCGTCGGCCCGCCCGGAGCCCTCCGCGCCCAGCAGTACGGCGACCTTCTCGGGGCTGAACTCCGTGTCCAGGAGGTATTCGAGGTGGTCGAGGTAGTACTGGCAGAAGTCGTGCTGCCGCAGCAGGTTGGTGAACAGCGGCAGGTGCGACGTCTCGTGCGGGGCGTGGGTGATCCGGCAGTAGTCGCGGCTCATGGCGGGCCAGTCGAGCAGGTCCGTGTACTGCCACGGGGTGGCGAAGAAGTCGATGCCCGAGCTGTTGTCGTAGTCCCAGGGGATGAAGGTGAAGTACGGGCGGGCCACGAACCCCGTCGGGTCGCCGAGCCGGCCCGAGTTGTAGAGGTAGTAGTTCGACGGCGTCGCGAAGTAGTTGTCCCAGCTGCCGAGGAGGACGTTGGCGCCCGCCCAGCGCAGGAAGGCAGGCACGTTCAGGATCTGCTCGACCGCGGCACGGAAGGCGTCGGTCGTGAACCTGCTGTCTTCTGCGCCCAGTTGGACACCGTTGACGGTCCGCACGAGGGTGGCGAGATCGTCGTAGCTGCCGGCGGCCGGGTCGTCCTCGTTGGTCTTCAGCCGGTAGGTGCGCTCGTCCTCCTGGCTGCCCGCGGTGAAGTAGTGCCGCCCGCCGTCGTCGCCGTCACCGCCGGACCTGTGCTCCAGGGTCGCGCAGCCGACGTCTCCGCAGTACGCCTTGTAGAGGTTGCCCTCGGCGTTCTTGCCGAAGTGGTCCTTCAGGAACTTCTTGTCGACCTGCTCGATGACCGAGAAGAGGCCCAGGTAGCGGTCGTTGATGGAGAAGGTGGCGTACGTGTGCTGCGCCGCCGGGACGCCCGCGCGTTCCAGCAGCCGCCAGGCGACGGCCTCGCGCATCTGCGACGGGTCGTTGTACATCGCCTTGAGGTTGATCCGCGCCATGCCGTAGAGCCGGTCCTCGCTCGCACCGACCTCGAAGTTGATCTTCCAGGAGCGTTTGGGTGCGTGCGCGGTCATGTTGCCGCTGTTGACCATCGAGAACGACGGTGTCGCGAGCAGCGTGTCCTCGGCGGCACCGCTCCTCGCCAGGGTGAGCCGGGCCCCCTGCGGCGCCTCCCGCACCTCGTCGGCCGTCAGGACGCCGGGCGGCCAGCCGGTGACCTTGACCTGATACATGTCCTGAGCGAAGAACTCCGCTTTGTTCTGCGCCGCGTTGAGGTAGCCGTCCACGATCTGCCCGATCGCGGTGGGCCGCCCCGCCGGGTCGAGAAGTACCAGGCTGCCGTCGAGCGGGATGCCCGCCGCCTCCCCCTGCTCGGCGAGCAACAGGTCGTACAGCGCACTGAACTCGGCCTTCGTCCGCAGCGCCGCGTCGAGTGGCCCCGCTGCGGCGTTGGCCTGCTCCGCGAGCCGCCGCCCGGTGCCCGCGGGCAACGCGGAAGGGGCGATGACCTGGTTCTTGAACGCGTCCCGGAACGTGCCCTTGCCGATGATCCTGTCCACGACGGCCTCCTGGGGTGAGCCTTCCTCTCTACGCTCGTCACCCCATGACCGCCAGGCCCGGATTCGGCCTGTCCGCCGGTGGAGACCCGTGGCCTCAGCAGCTCACCGCCGCACCCTCGGCATCCCCAGTCCGATCCACGAGATGATCTCGCGCTGGATCTCGTTGTTGCCGCCGCCGAAGGTGAAGATGACGGCCGAGCGGTAGCCGCGCTCCAGTTCCCCGTGCAGGACCTCGCCCGCAGAGCCCTCCTTGAGGGGCCCGGCCGAGCCGACGATCTCCATCAGCCAGCCGTAGGCGTCCCGGCGTGCCTCCGAGCCGTAGACCTTGACGGCGGAGGCGTCCTGCGGGGTGAGGGTGCCGTTCTGGAGGGCGGTCACCATCTGCCAGTTGAGCAGCTTCATGGCGTCGAGCCTCGTGTGGGTGCGGGCGAGCCGGCCGCGCACCCAGTTCAGGTCGATGACGCGGCGGCCGTCGGCGAGCTTGGTGTCCATGGCCCAGCGCTGTACGTCGTGCAGGGCGCGCACCGCCATGGTGCCGTGGGCGGCGAGGGTGACGCGCTCGTGGTTGAGCTGATTGGTGATCAGGCGCCAGCCCTTGTTCTCCTCGCCGACGCGGCGGGAGACGGGGACGCGGATGTTCTCGTAGTAGCTGGCGGTGGTGTCGTGCGAGGCGAGGGTGTTGATCAGGGTGCAGGAGTAGCCGGGGTCGCTGGTGGGGACGAGGAGCATGGTGATGCCTTTGTGGGGCGGGGCGTCGGGGTCGGTGCGCACCGCGAGCCAGACCCAGTCGGCGGTGTCGCCGTTGGTGGTCCATATCTTCTGGCCGTTGACGACGTAGGTGTCCCCGTCGCGCACCGCCCGGGTCTTCAGGGCCGCGAGGTCGGTGCCCGCGTCGGGTTCGCTGTAGCCGATGGCGAAGTCGAGTTCGCCGGAGAGGATCCTCGGCAGGAAGTACGCCTTCTGCTCGTCGGTGCCGTACCGCATGATCGTCGGCCCGACGGTGTTGAGCGCCATCAGCGGCAGCGGCACGTTGGCCTGTGCGGCCTCGTCGAAGAAGACGTACTGCTCCATGGGGGTCAGGCCCCGGCCGCCGTACTCCTCGGGCCAGCCGACCCCGAGCCAGCCGTCGGTGCCGAGCCGGCGGATGGTCTCGCGGTAGAAGCGCTTCTGGGCGGCGGGGTCGGTGTGGCGTGCGGTGGCGTCGTCGGGGATCAGGTCCGCGAAGTAGCTGCGCAGCTCGGCGCGCAACTGCTGCTGCTCGGGCGTGTATTCGAGGTGCACGGGCCCTCCAGGCATCTTGCGTACGGCGGGTGGCTGCGGCGGCGCACACAGTAGAACGTGTTGCAGGAATGAGGAAGGGGTGCGGGCAGCCGGGAGCTCTCAGGCCTCCCGGCGGAGCAGCGTGTCCATGGTCTCGGCGGCGGTCACCGAGGCGTCCGCGCAGCAGTTGTTGAACAGGACGTGGACCTGCGCGGACCGCTCGGCGAGTGCCGCGATGCGCGGTACCCACGGGCGCAGTTCGTCCTCGGTGTAGCGGTGCCGGTAGCTGTCCTCCTTGCCGCCGGTCCCCCACTGCGGGCTCCGGCCGTGGAACCGTACGACCGCGAGGTCCGGCGAGGTCGCCTCGGCCACCGGGGGCAGTGAGCCGGGCAGCCGCTGGGCGACGTCGACGCCGACCAGCGGGATGCGGTGCTCACGCAGCAGGGCGAGAGTGTCGGGCAGGCGTTCGGGGGTGAACCAGTCGGGGTGGCGGAATTCGACGGTGATCGGTACCTCGGCGCGCTCCCGGCACTCGGCGATGTAGTCCATCGCGCGCCGCTCGGGCCGGAACCACGGGGAGAACTGGAACAGCACGCTGCCGAGCCGGCCGGTGTCGCGGAGCGGGGCGATGCCGGTGTGGAACAGCCGCCACAGTTCGTCGAGGGCGTCCGGCGGCAGATCGCGTTTGCGGACCCGGCCCCTGCCCCGGGCCACCGACCGCAGCTGCGGCGGGAGTGCGGAGGTGCGGGCACTGTGGCCGGTGAGCAGCGCGAACGCCTTGAGGTCGAAGACGAAGTGGTCCGGGGTGCGCTGGGCCCACAGCTTGGCGACGCGCTCTGCGGGCAGCCCGTAGAAGGTGCTGTCGACCTCGACGAGGGAGAAGCGCCCGGAGTAGTGCCGCAGGCGCCCTTCGGCGCCCCGGGTGCCCGGCGGGTACCAGCCGCTGGTGACCAGAGCGGGGTCGGTCCAGGAGCAGGTGCCGACGCGGATACCGGTGGCGGGCGGGGTGCTGGGGTGGTCGCTGATGGCGCATCCTCGGGTGGCGGACATTCCGCCTCCCGGGTACCTCGCCCCCCGGGAGGCGAAACGCCCATCGGGGCACGGGAGTTCAGGGGGCCGAGAAACGGGGGTTCAGCCGCTGTCCGCCTCCGCGATGATCCGCAGCGCTTCCGCGAGGTCGTGCGGGCGGTGCACTCCCTCGCTCGGGGCGGTGCGGGCCCAGCCGGGGCCCGCGGCCAGTACCAGCGGCTGGGTGCGCGCGCCCCGGACGCCGCAGGCGGTGGCGCGGACCCTGCCGACCACCGATCGGTCCGCCGTGGGCCGGGTCTGGGACCACAGCACGACGGCTCGCGGGCCGGTGCGGCGTACCGCTTCGGACAGGGCGTTCAGCGGGACGGCGGCGCCGAACATCCGGGTGGGCAGACCCTGTTCGGCCAGCGCCGCGGTCAGGGCCTCCAGGGCGAGGGTGTGCAGTTCGCCCGGCAGACAGGCCAGGAGTACGGGCTGCTCGTCGTCGACCTCCTTGGCGGTGGCATTGCGGCGCAGGGCGGTGGAGACGTGCCAGGAGAGGAGGTGCTCGGCCTCCACGTACCGTTCGCCGGCCGCGTCGCCGGAGTCGGCCCAGGAGCGGCCGATGGCGCGCAGGGCGGGGGCCATCGCTTGCTGCCAGCCGTCGACGAGACCGTGGGTGTGCACGGCGTCGTTGAGGAGCTGGTCGAGCGTCGGGGAGTCGAGTCGTACGGCCGCGTTGCGCAGTCCGCGTACGGTACGGATCGGAACCGCGGCGTCCGGGGCACGCGGCCTGGGCACGCCGCCCGTGAACGGGGCGCTGGGCGGCGGTACTTGGCGCTCGGCCCGCCCCTGGCTCCCGCCGTTTCCTCCGGCGGATGTACGGGCCAGCCTGGCCGCCTCCGCCGGGGGGATGCCGCGCGCGGTCAGTGCGCACATGCGTTCAAGGAGGTCCACATCGGCGGCGGTCCAGCGGCGGTGCCTGCCGTCACCGCGGACGGCGGGCCCGATACCGTAACGCCGGTCCCAGGAACGCAGGGTGGTCGGCGCGACGCCGAGGCGGCGGGCGACGGCGCCGGTGCTGAGCCCGACGGGGGTGGGGCCGTGACCCTCACGGCGGTGGCCTGCGAGCCCGTCCTGGCGGTGGGGACCGTCCTGCTGGCGGGGCCCGTCGCCGCCCCGGTCGGGCCCGAGCCGGTCCGGTGTGCGGTCCGGCTGGTGGCTTGCGGTGCTGCCGGTTCCTCGGCTGCCCTCCGGGTTCCCGTTCATGGGCCGACGATACGACGCACGAACGACGCGGGTTGCCGGGTTTGCGTAACTCGCACGAATGTGGACAGCGCAGGAAGAGTGGCGAGCGCGCGGGGCCGGGTTTCCTCCACCGACGGCGTGTGGAGGTTGCGCGGATCCGCGCCCGAGCGCACTGGTGTCACGGGCGGAAGATCGGCCGCCCGTGGCGCTGCGACGGAACTGGCCGCCCGGCCCTGTCCGGCTCCCCCGGACCGGGTGGCCGACCCGTGTCGTAGGGGTCGGTGTCCCGTCCGGGCCCGTTCGGCTGTGCAGCGGCAGCCCAGACCCCGCTGCCGTTGGTGCGCCGGGGCGGGGTGGGGTGCGACTCCGTCGGAGGCCACCCCTCCCCCTCACCCGTACGACCTCTTACGGTCGCCGGAAGGACTCGGTCCCTCCAGCATGACGAGGACCGCACCCCCGTCGATTCCGGAGGAACCCATGACCAGCGTCCGTGACCTGATGACCCCCGAGGTCCGCTGCATTCCCGCGTCCGAGACCCTGGACCGCGCCGCCCAGCTGATGCGCGAACACCACATCGGTGCGCTGCCGGTGAGGAGCAGCGACGATGAGCTGACCGGCATCATCACCGACCGCGACATCGTCGTGAAGTGCATCGCCGCAGGTCACGACCCGTCGAAGAAGACCGCGGGCGACCTCGCCGAGGGCACCCCGGTATCGGTCGACGTGTCGGCGGACGCCGATGAGGCGGTACGCGTGATGAGCGACTCCCGCATCCGCCGCCTGCTGGTGCTGGACAACGGCGTCCCGGTCGGCATGGTGACCGAGGCGGACCTGGCCCGCGCGCTGCCCGCGGATCAGCTGGTGACCTTCGTCAGCGCCGTGTACGCGGGACGCTGACCGGTAGCGCAGGCCGGCGGTCGCGTACCGAACGCGGGGGTGCCCCGCCCGGAATCATTCCCGGGCGGGGCACCCCCGCGTTCCACTTCTGACTCACGTGCCTCGGGCCCGCACGCCGGAAGTGGCGGCAGCCCGCAGGATCACGGCAGCTCCGACTCGATCGCCGCCCGCCCCTCGGTCTCCAGCCGCTTGCGCGCCCACTCCAGGTTCTCCGGCGTGACATCGCGGCCCGAGGCCAGCACCAGGTCCTCGGGGGTCACGTCGTCGCTGCCGCCGCTGTGCAGGACGCTGTCCGGGGTCACTTCGGACGGGTCCGGTCCCTGGTCACTCATGCCGCCTCCTGTGTTCGTCCGGGTATTTCCGGTTCGTCGGGCAATTCTTGTCCCGGGCGGTGCGAACCGCACCTCCGGCCGCCCCGGGATGCGCCCGCCGCGCGAATGCGGCAGCTTGTGGTCATGAGTGACACCCAAGACGACAGCGGCGCTCTCCCCGAGGACGACGGCGTGCTGGACGCCCAGGACACCCTGATCACGGACAACCTCGACTACGACCCACTGGATTCCGGCATCGATCCGCCGAACCGCTGGTCCCCCGCCGAGTCCTTCGGTACGACGGCGGAGGAGGCCCATCGCGGCGAGTCCCTGGACCAACTGCTCGCCGAGGAGGAACCGGAGGCCCCGCAGCCCGCCGGGGACGAGACCGGCGAGGAGTACGCGGACGATCTCGACCTGGACCCGTCGGACGATCTGTAGGCGCGAAGGCCCGTACTCCGCGGGCCCGTGCCGAACAGGCCCCTGCCCCACAGCCCCGTAAAGGCCGGCGACCCCGTTCGCGGGTTCGGGTGAAGCTGTCCGATCCCAACTGAAATGTCCATGCCCGCGCTGTACGGTGCCGGGCATGAACGGGGCACGGGACGCATTCGGGGCCGAGTTGAGACGGCTGCGGGGCGAGCGTGGGATGTCACTCACCGCGCTCGCCCGCTCGATCCACTACAGCAAGGGCTACCTCAGCAAGATCGAGAACGGCGGGAAGCCACCGACTCCGGATGTGGCCCGCCGCTGTGACGAAGTCCTGGGGGCGGACGGGGCGTTGCGCGACCTGGTGCCGGAGGTCCCGGCCGCACGCCGGTCACCCTCCCCTTCCGCCGCGCCCGTGGCGCCGGTGCCCCAGGAGGGCTGCCCCTACCGGGGGTTGGCGCCCTTCGGGCCCGAGGACACCCGCTGGTTCTTCGGCCGGGAACAGGCGACGAAGGAACTGCTGCGCCGACTCGCGGAGCGGGCGGGCATCGGGCCGCTCGCGGTGGTCGCTTCCTCGGGCGCCGGCAAGTCCTCGCTGCTCAGGGCAGGACTGCTGCCCGCTCTGCGTGCCGGCACAGCGGCCGACTCGGGCACTCCCGAGCGGCCCGTGGTGCTGTGCACTCCGACCGCGCACCCTCTCGGCGAGCTGCTGCGCCGCCTGGCCGGGACGCTGGGTACCGACCCGGTGGGCGCAGATCCGGTCGGCACGAATCCCGTGGGCATGGAGCCCGGGATCACGCCGCAGGTGCTCGCCGAGTCGCCCGAGCGGCTGGTGACCGCCCTGCGGCACAGGTTCGCGGAGGCTCAACTCGTCGTGGTGGTCGACCAGTTCGAGGAGTGCTTCACGCTCTGCACGGATGGCGCCGAGCGACGCGCCTTCGTGGCCGTGCTCGGTGCGCTCGCCGCGGCCGGTGGCCCCGCCGTCGTCGTACTCGGGCTGCGCGCCGACTTCACCGGCCGGTGTCTCGAACTGACGCCTCTGCCCGAGGTGTTCACCCATGGGCTTTTCGCTCTGGGGCCGATGACCGAGCCCGAGCTGCGGGAGGCGGTCGCACGGCCCGCCGCGCGGGCCGGTCTGACCCTGGAGCCGGGGCTCACCGAACTTCTGCTGCGCGATCTGGGATCCGCCGGCACCCCCACCGGGGCCGTCGGCGCACTGCCCCTGCTGGCGCACGCCCTCCTGGTGACCTGGCAGCAGCGCACCGGCCATACCCTCACCGTCGCCGGGTACGAGCGGTCCGGCGGCATCCACGGAGCGGTGGCCCGCACCGCCGAGGACGTTTTCACCCAACTCCTGCCCACCGAAAGGGACATCGCCCGCCGGATACTGGTGCGCCTGGTCCACATCGGTGACGACGCCACCGAGTCCCGCCGCCGGGCGGGCCGCGAGGAGCTGCTGGGGCGGCGGGCCGACCGGGTCGCGGCGACGGCCGCGCTCGACGCCTTCGTACGGGCCAGGCTGCTGACCGTCGACCGGGACGCGGTGGAAATCACCCATGAGGCACTGCTGCGGGCCTGGCCCCGGCTGCGCGAGTGGATCGACGCCGACCGGGCCGGACTGCTGATCCGCCAGCAGCTCGCGGCGTCCGCCGCCGAGTGGGTGCGGGCCAACCGCGATACGGCCCTGCTGCACCGGGGGTCGCGGCTGCGCACGGTGGCCCGGTGGGCCGACGGGCGGGACGGGCGTATCGAACTCGGCTCCTGCGAAAGGGAGTTCATCGCGGCGGGCCTGGCCGAGGAGCAGGCCAGGGCGCGCACCGAGCGGCGGCGGGTACGCACCCGCGGCGCCCTGCTCGCCACCCTGGCCGCTCTGCTGGTGCTCGCGGTGGGCGCGGGCACCGTCGCCTTCCAGCAGCGGTCGCGGGCGTACCAGGAGCGGCGCACCGCACAGTCGCAGGCGATGGCGGTAAGGGCCGGGGCGCTCGCCGCCGGACGGCCGGAGGCCGCGATGCGGCTCGCCGTGCAGGCGTACCGGACGGCGCCCACCGTGGAGGCCCGCGGGGCGCTGCTGAGCACCCAGGCCCAGTACTTCGCCGGTCGTCTCACCGGGCACACCGGGCCGGTCAACGCGGTGGCGTTCAGCCCGGACGGCTCGGTCCTGGCGTCCGCCGGCAATGACGGAACGGTACGGATGCGGGGCGGCCCGGGGCAGCGGCAGGTGCTGGCCTCGCTCTCCGGGCACGGCGGGCAGGTGCTCGGCCTCGCGTTCAGCCCGGACGGGCGGCTGCTCGCGTCGGCGGGCGCGGACGGCACCGTACGGCTGTGGGACGTGCGGGCACGGCACGGGTCGGGGATGCTGCTCGGCCACGGCGGGGCGGTGCGGTCGGTGGCGTTCTCGCCGGACGGGACGAGCCTGGTGACGGGTGGCGCGGACCGGACGGTGCGGGTGTGGGACGTGGGGCGGGAGGAGTTGCGTACGACGCTGGAGGGGCACGGGGACGCGGTGATGGGGGTGGCGTACTCCCCCGACGGGCGGCGCGTGGCCTCCACCGGGCTGGACCGCACCGTGCGGCTCTGGGACCTGGCCGGGGAGTCGCAGGTGGTGCTGCGCGGGCACTTCGACGGGGTGCTCTCGGTGGCCTGGTCACCGGACGGCCGGCAGGTGGCGTCGGGCGGGATGGACCGTACGGTACGGCTCTGGGACACCGCCGGAGCGCGGCAGTCCGCCTCCCTCCCCGGGCACAGCGACGACGTCAACGCGGTCGCCTACGTCCGGGACGGTACGACGCTGGTGAGCACCGGCGGCGACGGCACCGCCCGGCTGTGGGACATGCCGAGCCACCGGAACACCGCGGTCCTGGCCGGGCACACGGACTATGTCCTGGGGGTCGCGGTCGGCGGCGGTCCGGACGGCCGGTTGCTCGCGACGGCCGGCTTCGACGGGACGGTGGTGCGCTGGGACCTGGGCCGTTCCGCGCTGACGGCGCGCCCGTTCGCGGAGTCCTGGCAGCCCGCGTTCTCGCCGGACGGACGTCTGCTGGCTTCGGCGAGCGCGGACCGTACGGTCCGCCTCTGGGACGCACGGACGCACCGCCCGGACGGGGTCCTGCGCGGGCACGGCGGCTCGGTGTTCGCCGTCGCCTTCTCGCCGGACGGACGTCGGCTGGCTTCGGCGAGCGCGGACCGCACGGTCAGGGTGTGGGACCCGCTCTCACACCGGCTGGTCAAGTCTCTTTCCGGGCACTCCGGTTCGGTGCTGGGGCTGGCCTGGTCACCGGACGGCCGGTGGATCGCCTCGGCGAGCACGGACCGTACGGTACGGATCTGGGACGCACGCACCCTCCACCAGGTCACCGCACTCACCGGCCACCGGGACTTCGCCAACGCGGTCGCTTTCAGTCCCGACGGCAGGACGCTCGCCTGCGGGGGCGACGATCTGACGGTCCGGCTGTGGGGCGTGCCCGGCTGGCAGCCCGGGGGCGTGCTGCACGGGCACACCGGGTCGGTACGGGCGGTGGCGTTCACCGGCGACGGCCGGATCCTGGCGAGCGGCGGCAACGACGGGGCCGTCCGTCTCTGGGACACCGCCACACTCACCCCCGCCGGCGCGCTCTCGGGTCATAGCGGTGCGGTGCGCGCGGTCGCCTTCGCGCCGGGCGGCGGCGGCCGGGTCCTGGCGAGCAGTGGCAGCGACGGGACCGTACGCCTGTGGGACGCGGCCCGGCAGCAGCCGACGGCCACACTGGGCGGGCACGGCGGCGCGGTGTGGGGCATCGCCTTCGACCGCCGCGGCAAAACCCTCGCCAGCAGCAGCAACGACGGCACGGTCCGGCTGTGGGACACCGACCTGGCGCGGCGGGAGGCGGCGGTGTGTGCGCTGGTCGGGTGTGGCGACGGGGGTGGGGCTTAGGAGTGCGCGGACGGGGGGTGGTTTCCCTGGCCGTTTCCCGTTTCCCGCTGCGTCAGGAGACGGCCAGGATCTCGACAGTCGCCGAAACCCCGGCCCACTCTCGAAGTGGCCGGGCACACCGTCGGCCGCACACCGAACGGGGAGCCCTCCATGCACCACCGCATCCGGTTCCGCCCCGGAACCAGGACCGCCGCCCTCGTCACCGCCGGGATCCTGGCCCTGGCGGCCGGCCCGCCGGCCTTCTCCCAGGCGAGGGCGGCCACCGCGTCCGCTCCCGCCGCGGCCGCTTGTGACGTCCTCGCCCCGGGCGCCTCGGCCGTCGCCGAGAGGGCGGTCCGGGCGGCGTGCAGCCAGATCGGCGTCTGGTACTCGTGGGGCGCGGGCCACCTCGCCCAGCCCGGACCGTCGTACGGCTATGTCGACCCGCAGGACCCGGACAGCAGCCAGGACCCGCAGCGCAAGGGTTTCGACTGTTCCGGCCTGGTCCGCTGGGCGTACGCACAGGCCACCGGTCAGGACATCCTCAACGGCAACGCGCACAGCCAGTACCACTCGGGCCGCGTCGCGCAGCGCTTCACCGCCGCGCAGGGTCTCGCTCCCCTGGTACCGGGCGACCTCGTCGTCTACAACGGCAGCAGCAGGGTCCACCACATCGCGATCTATCTGGGCGGCGGAAAGATGGTGGAGGCCAAGGAGTCCGGCACGAAGATCATGGTCAGCGACGTCCGGCTGGGCGGTGACTTCTTCGGAGCGGTACGGATCAACGCCGAGCCGGGGCAGGGCGGCAGCCACAGCACCTGGGGCACGGACGTCTGGACGCACTCCGAACCGTCGACGACGAGCGCCCGGGTGCACAGGTTCACCGGCCCGACACCGATCCGCGTCGAGTGCCAGAAGCGCGCGCAGCCCGTGACCGCCGAGGGCATCACCAACGACGCCTGGTCCTATCTGCCGGACCACAAGTCCTGGATCACCAACATCTATGTGAAGGGGGCGGCCTGGCTGGAGGGAGTTCCCACGTGCCGATGAACGCGTAGCCCAGGCGGCCGGACCGCACTCCGGCCGCCGCGGTGGGGACCAACGGTGTTCGGCTGAGCCGGGTTGAGGCCGGTTGGGCTACCCCGGGCGGGGGAATTACGCCGCCGCCCGCTGCCTCCCGCCTCACCCCGGGGCACCTGTGCCCCATGCCCGCCGCACCCCGCCCCCACCTCACGGCGCTCCGGCACGCACTCGTCGCGCTGCTGGTGTGCGCCGCCGTGTTCGCGCTGCCGGCGGGGGCCGGGGCGGACAGCCCGTCCGGGACGGAATTGCGGCCCGGCGCGGTGTCCTCGGGTGCTGTGGGCGAGGGCGAGGGAGTGCCCGACGGTTCGACCGACGCGGAGTCGCGGTTCCAGCCGGGTCAGGTGCGCCGCACCCACGCACCCTCTGCCCAGGCCGTGGTTCCGGCGCCCTTCGCGGCTCCCCGTCCGCCCCTGGGCCCGCCCGTCATCCCCGTCCGCACCGCACCGGCCAAGGGCCCCGCCCCGTACGCCGCTCGCTGTGCGGTACTGCGCTGCTGAGAGGCCCCGTGCCGGCACCCCGGGCGTTCCCGCCCGCATCCGCCGGTACGCCGTGCCCGTTCCCTGCCCGCCCAGGCGGGCGCCGCAGGGTCTCTCCGTACCGCGAAGGACGTCACAGCCATGCCGATCGACCCCTTTCTCGCCCTGAACGCGATGGTCCGCGCCGAGGTCACCCGCTCCGCCGAGCCGGGCTCCGAGCCCGTCGTCCGGCCCAAGTCGCCGCGCGCCGACGCTCCGGCCACCGAGCGCCGGACCGCCGCTCCCGACACGGAGCGGAACCTCGAACGGGACCGTGCCGCCGACGACGGCGGCCGACAGGGCTGAGTCGCGACCGCGGGCCGGGGCGTACGTCATCAGGACGTCACCCCGGCCCGCGGTGCTGCGGGGGCCCGGGGTTCAGCCTTGGGCCCCCACCGGCTCTCAGAGCGCGCAGTGCATCACATGCAGCCCGACGTAGCCCTGCTCGGGGTGACGGAAGCCCTCGGGGACCGTGCCGACGACCGTGAAGCCGAGGCGCTCGTAGAGGCGTACGGCGTGCACGTTGGATGCCGCGACCGCGTTGAACTGCATCGCGCGAAAGCCGTTCGCGCGGGCCCAGTCGAGGGTGTGCTCGACGAGGGCGCGGCCCACTCCCCGGCCGCCGTGTGCGGGGTCGACCATGTAGCTGGCGCTGGCGACATGGGCGCCGTTGCCGTTCTGGTTGTTGTTCATCTTGGCGGTGCCGAGGACCGTTCCGGCCTCGTCGACGGCCACCACGGTGCGGTTCGGGGCGGTGTACATCCACCAGCCGCGTCCGGTCTCCCGGTCGAGGTCGACGGGGAAGGTGAAGGTGTCACCCGCGGCGACGATTCTGTGGAAGAAGGGCCAGATGGCGGCCCAGTCGTCGTCGGTGGCTTCTCTGATCAGCATCCGGACAGGGTGCCCTCTCGTACCGCCCGAGCACCAGCCCTTTTCGTCCGTCCCATGACCTCAGGAGTGGGACACTCGCCATTCCTGTGAGACACTGATGTCTCATCTGAGTCTCACTAGTCCCGGAATGGATTCCTCATGCCCTCCCTCGCCACCGCCCGGCCCGACGCCGGGTCGGTCCTCGACCCCCGGCGCTGGATCGTGCTGGCGATCCTGTCGGGCAGCCTGCTGCTGATCGCCATGGACACCACGATCCTCAATGTCGCGTTCCCGTCCCTGGTCGCCGATCTGCAGCCGGGCTCGGTCGAACAGCTGTGGATCATCGACGTCTACGCACTCGCCCTGTCCGGACTGCTGGTCACTGCCGGTGCGCTGGGCGACCGGCTCGGACGCAAGCGGATGCTGCTGACCGGTTTCGCGGTGTTCGCGCTGGCCTCACTGCTCGCGGTGTTCGCCACCGAGGCCTGGCACCTGATCGCGGCCCGCGCACTGCTCGGCATCGGCGGTGCGGCGATCATGCCGTCGACCCTGTCGATCCTGCGGCACGTCTTCACCGACGCCCGCGAACGGGCCTTCGCGTACGCCGTGTGGGCGGCCGTCTTCGGCGGCGGCATGGCGCTGGGGCCGGTCGTCGGCGGGTTCCTGGTGGAGGACTTCGGCTGGCACTCGGCGTTCCTGCTGAACCTGCCGGTGGCCGCGCTGGTGATCGCGCTGGGCGCGTGGTTCCTGCCCGAGTCGTTCTCGCCGCGCAGCGGCCGCTGGGACTGGTGGGGTGTCGGCCAGTCGGTCGTCGGCATGCTGGCCCTCGCGGGCGGTATCAAGCAGCTCGGCAAGAGCGGCTTCGCGGACCCGTTGCCGTGGGCGCTGCTGGCGCTGGCCGCGGTGGCGCTGACGGTGTTCGTACGCCGCCAGCTCCGCCTGGAGAGCCCGCTGCTCCAGGTCCGCCTCTTCACCAACCGCTCCTTCTCCATCGCCGCCGTGTCGATCTTCCTCGGCATGGTCGGTATGGGTGCGGTGCTGTTCCTGGTGACGCAGTGGTTCCAGTACGGCCAGGGGTACAGCCCCCTGGAGGCGGGCTTCAGGCTGCTGCCCGCGTCGCTCGGCCTGATCGTCACCTCGATGGTGACGCCGTCGCTGATGCACCGCTTCCCGATCCGGCATGTGCTCGGCATCGGACTGCTGGTGATGACGGCGGGGCTGGCCCTGCCGTGGGTCGTCCAGCAGTTCGCGTCGATCGGCTACCCGGCGGTCGCCGTCGCGCTGACCGTGCTCGGCATGGGTGTCGGTGTCGCGACCACGGTCGCCTCGGTCACGCTGATGGCGGCGACCCCGGCCCACGAGGTCGGTGGCGCGGCGGCCGTCGAGGAGACCTGCTACGAACTGGGCGCGGCGCTCGGCGTGGCCATCCTGGGCAGCCTGGCGACGGCCCTGTACCGGGCGAACCTGCCCGCCCTGGAGATGTCCGGGTCCGCCGCGGATGCGGTCCGCAGCTCGGTGGGCGAGGCGGCCCACCTGGCCCAGACCATCGGCGGGGAGACGGGCCGTGCACTGCTGGACACGGTGTCCTCGGCGTACACCACGGCCATCACACCGGCCTTCCTGGCAGGAGCACTGCTGACGCTGGGGGCGGCGGCGGTGGCCTGGGCGTGGATTCCGCGTGATCTGCGACCTACGGAGAACGAGCACTGAGGGTGGGGGTGTTCGGCCCGGGGCGGGCCGGGCCCCCGCCGCAGGCGGACCCCCGCAGCGGCCCCGCCGCCGTCCTCTAGCCTGACGATCATGTGGATCGAGACCGTCACCGACATCCTCCGTGAGGCCGCCGCCGAGGCGATCGTCCCCCGGCACCGCGCCCTGACGGAGGGCGAGATCACGGAAAAGACCCCCGGCGAGGTCGTCACCGTGGCCGACCGGGAGGCAGAAGCACTGATCACCCGACGGCTTCGCGGCCTCCGGGACGTCCCCGTCGTCGGGGAAGAGGCCGTGGCCGCGCACCCCACCCTCCTCCAGGCCGCCCGGAGCGCCCCCGAGGCCTGGCTCGTCGACCCCCTGGACGGCACGGCCAACTTCGTCGCGGGCCACGACACCTACGCCGTGATGGCCGCCCTCGTCCGGCACGGCGAGACCGTCGCCGCCTGGATCGTGCAGCCCGCCTCGGGCCGCACCTACACGGCCGAAGCAGGCTCCGGCGCGTGGCGCGACGACGGTGTCCGGCTCCTCCGCGAACCTGCCCCCGCCGACCCGGCGGCCCTGCACGGCGCCGCCCTCACCAGGTTCCTCTCCCCCGCGGCCCGCGCCCACGCCGAAGCCTCCCGCCCGCACTTCGCCCACCTCGGCTCCGGCACCGGGTGCGCCGGCATCGACTACCCCCGACTCGCCGAGGGCGCCCTGGACTTCCTGCTCTACCACCGCACCCTCCCCTGGGACCACGCCCCGGGCGCCCTGCTCGCCACGGAGGCGGGCTGCACCGTACGGCGGCCGGACGGCGAACGCACCGCCTACCGCCCGTCCGACGACCTCAGCGGACTCCTCGCCGCCGCCGACCCGCGGTGCTGGCGCACCGCACGCGCACTCCTGCTGCCGACCCCCACCACCACACCGAAGACGAAGGGCTGAGACATGCACGCCGACGACCCCGTTCTCGTACACACCGAGGGCCACGCCGGACACCTCGTCCTCAACCGCCCCCGGGCCCTCAACTCCCTCACCCACCCCATGGTCCGCACCCTCGACGCCACCCTGGCCGCCTGGGAGTCGGACCCGTCCGTGGAAACCGTGGTGCTCTCCGGTGCGGGCGGACGCGGATTGTGCGCGGGCGGCGACATCCGGGCCATCCACGACGACGCCCGCGACGGCGACGGGCGGGCGACGGAGGCGTTCTGGTGGGACGAGTACCGGCTGAACGCGCGGATCGCCCGGTTCCCGAAGCCGTACGTCGCCCTGATGGACGGCATCGTGATGGGCGGCGGCGTCGGGGTGAGCGCCCACGGCGGCGTGCGCGTCGTCACGGAGCGGTCGCGCGTCGCCATGCCGGAGACCGGCATCGGCTTCGTCCCCGACGTCGGCGGTACGCATCTGCTGGCCCGGGCGCCCGGGGAGCTGGGCACCTATCTCGCCGTGTCGGGCGCGGCGGTGGGCGCGGCCGACGCCCTGCTGTGCGGGCTCGCCGACCACTTCGTACCGTCGGAGCGGCTGGCGGCACTGGTCGCCGATCTGGCCTCCGTACCGGCCGGGGAAGCGGTGCGCCGGTACGCGGCCGAGCCGGCGCCCGGGGAGCTGGCGGACGCCCGCGCATGGATCGACCACTGTTTCGCGGCGGACACCGCCGAGGAGATCGTGGAGCGGCTGGCCGACTGCGGGGAGCGGGCGGCCAAGGAGGCCGCCGAAACGATCCTCGCCAAGTCGCCGACCTCGGTGAAGGTGACGCTGGAGGCGGTCCGGCGGGCGCGGGAGCTCGGGTCGCTGGAGCGGGTGCTGGTGCAGGAGTACCGGGTGTCGTGCGCGGCGCTGCGCGGGCCGGACCTGGTGGAGGGCGTGCGCGCGCAGATCATCGACAAGGACCGGAACCCGCGGTGGTCACCGGCGACGCTCGCCGGAGTGCCGGCCGGGACGGTGGAGGGTTTCTTCGCCGGGCGCGGCGAGCGGGATCTCTGCCTCAAGGGCGTCGTCGGCGGGAGTGAGCCTGGCCGCTCTTAGAGCCTGTGTCTAAACCCCGGCCGGGCGCCCGCCGGGGTTTAGACACAGGCTCTAAGCAGGGTGAGGAAGGCCTCGGCGGCCGGGCCCGCGGGTCCGGCCGCCGGCCAGACCAGGCCGATCCGGGCCCGGACGGCGGGCTCGGTGATCCGCACGGCGCGCAGTCCGTACCGATGCAGCACGCTGTCCGGGAATCCCGGCAGCACGGCGACCCCCAGTCCGCGCGCGGCGAGCTGCACCAGGACCGGCGGGGGCGCCGCCTCGAAGGCGACCCGGGGGCGGAACCCGGCCTCCGCGCAGACCCGTTCGAGCACTCCGCGCACCCCGGTGCCCCGGGGCAGGCTGATCAGCGGGTACGCCCCGAGCCCGGCCAGCGGGACGGTGGGCGGGCCGGGCTCCGGGCCGCCCACGGCAAGGGGGTGCCCGGCCGGGACGACGGCGACCAGGGGCTCGTCCACCACCACCTGGACACGCACCCCGGGCGGCTCGTCCTGCGCGAGGCCGATCAGGGCGACATCGAGTTCGCCGCCGCGCAGGGCATCGAGCATCCGGTCGGAGGCGTCCTCGGTGAGCGAGATCTCGACGTCGGGATGGTCCCGGTGGAAGTCAGCCAGTACGGACACCACGTCGAATTCGTCCTGCGGGGCGCCGGAGACCAGGCCGAACCGGACCCGGCCGCGCAGCAGCCCGGTGAACTCGTCGGCGGTGTGCCGGACGGCCTCGGCGGCGGCGAGCGCGGCCCGGGCGTACGGCAGTACGGCCTCGCCCGCCTCGGTGGTGGTCACGGTGCGGCCGGTGCGGTCCAGCAGGCGCTGGCCCAGCTCCCGTTCGAGCTGCCGGATCTGGGCGCTCACCCCG
Organism: Streptomyces sp. NPDC051561; assembly: GCF_044454195.1. Lineage (NCBI taxonomy): Bacteria > Bacillati > Actinomycetota > Actinomycetes > Kitasatosporales > Streptomycetaceae > Streptomyces > Streptomyces sp. NPDC051561. The sequence goes on from NZ_JBITDM010000007.1 coordinate 85,180, forward strand.
GGCTGGGCCAGATGGAGCCGGGCGGCGGCCCGGGTGAAGTTGGCTTCTTCCACGACGGTGACGAAGTACTGAAGCTGCCGGAGTTCCATAACTGATCATGCTAGTGGTGAGAAGAAATGACTCTTGGACTTATGGCTGTACTGCCAACACCCTTGTGCCCATGGGGAACACGAGGAGTGCGGCAGATTCCGGAAGCGGCGCGGCAAAAATGGCCGCAGCGGGCGCGGCGGGCCCGGACAAGGAGACGCTCCGGGCCTCGATCGCGGCGGAACGGCGCGAGGTGGCCGACATGCTGGACGCGCTGCCCGCCGAGCGGTGGGACGAGCCGACGCTGTGCACAGGGTGGCGGGTGCGGGAGGTGGCGGCCCATATGTCGTTCGGATTCCGTCACTCGCTGCCCAGGGTGCTGGCGGAGCTGGTGACGGCGCGGGGCAGCCTGGACCGGATGACCGACCGGGTCGCGCGCCGGGATGCGGCGGTGATGTCCGGGCGGGAGATGGCGACGGCTCTGCGCCGGAACGCGCACCACCCGTGGAAGCCGCCGGTCGGCGGGCTCCCCTCGGCACTGAGCCACGACCTGGTGCACGGTCTGGACATCGCCATCCCGCTGGGCCTGGACCGCCGGGTACCGCAGGACCGGCTACGCATGGTGCTGGCTACGGCCAACCCGCGCGGTACCAAGTTCTTCGGGGCGCAGCTGGACGGGGTACGGCTCGTGGCGGACGACCTGGACTGGGCGTACGGGAGCGGGAGCGTGGTCACCGGGCCGGCGCAGGACCTGGTGGTGCTGCTGTTCGGACGGAAAGTGCCGGCGGGGCGGCTGCGGGGCGAGGAGAGCGACCGGTTCAGCCTGCGGTGATGCGGGCGGGGCTCTGGTGGGTGGTGGGCCGGGGCGCCGGTTTCGAGCGCCGCAGGGACGAGTGTCCCTCGGTCCTTCAGGTCGTCCGCCTCCGGCGCTTGGTGCGGCGTGGCGGCGCCTGCTGCGGGTACCCGCAGGACGTGGGCGCCCACCAGGGGCGCGCACCACACAGGAGCAGAGGCGGGGCAGGGGCCATGACGGTGGAGAAGCGGAGCGTGCTGGTACTGGACTGCGCGGAGGCCGAGGAGCTGGCGGACTTCTACGCCAGGCTCTTCGACGCGGAGACACGCCGGGGTGAGGACATGGATTTCGTCGAGATAGTCGGACACGACGGGGTGCATCTCGCGATCCGCCGCGATCACGGGTACGCCCCGCCGAGCTGGCCGCGCCCGGACGACTCCCAGCAGGCCCATCTGCGGATCCTGGTCGCCCTGGACGACATGGACGAGGCGGAGCGCGAGGTCATCAGTCTGGGCGCCCGACCGCTGCAGACCCAGAACAACTCCGTCGGCACCCGCGACATCCGCCGCTACTCCGACCCGGCGGGCCACCCCTTCTCCCTGGTGGGCACCCCCGTCAGCGGCGGCAGTGACCAGTCGGAAGGCGAACTGAGGCTGGCCTGAGACCCGTTCGGCACCCCGTCGGCCGTCCCCTCGGGCCGACGGGAGCGGATGGGTGGAACCACCGGGTCAGTAGAAGAAGCCGACCACGCCCGCCCCCTCCTTCTCGCGCGCCTTCACCAGCCACCCGACGACTGACTCGATCGCCTCCAGCACCTCGGAGTCCAGCGCCGCCCGCTGCTCCGGAGTGCTGGCCTCCCACTGCTTCAGCGCGCTGGAGCACTCCTGCGCGCTCCACTCGCCGTACCCGGGCACGAAGTCCGGCCGGGGCAGCTCACCGGGCAGGGAGCTGTAGCTGAACCCGGAGATCTCCACAGCCCTGATGCCCAGTGCCACGAGGCCCTTGTCGACCTCCTCCAGCCAGCCGCTGCGGAACGGCGAGAAGCAGTTGTTGAAGAGGCTGCGGCCGTGGAACCGGCAGACCATCTCGTAGGCGTATCCGTACTGCCAGGCGAACTCCTCGACGAACGGCCCGCCCGCGATCACCGCACGGAGCGCGTCGTACCGCGTGGGCGCTCCCCGCTCGATCTCGTGACTGAAGTAGTCGTCGTCGTGCGGGAATTGAGTCTTGAAGGCGCCGCCCATCATCCGGCGCAGCTTGTCGTCGCCGGAGCCGACGACGCCCCTGACCTTCGCCGGATCCACCAGATACAGACTCAAGGAGTAGCTCATGATCCGAGAGTAGGGGGCCCCACTGACAACGCCGCCGGGCGCCTGTGCTGACCCCTGAACCCATCCCGGAGGTTACGCGCCAGTAGGGCATCCGGGTGAACGGATCAAGGCAGGTCAGGAGAGGTTAAGGTCACAGCCGTTACACCTGCTGCGCCTTTAGCGGACTGGCCTAGCATCTGAGCATGACGGTCCTGCCTGACGACGGGCTCCCCCTGGCCGCCGAGTTCCCTGATGCGACCCATGAGCAGTGGCAGCGCCTGGTGGAAGGCGTGCTACGCAAATCGGGTAAAGACGTCACGGGAGCTGCGGCCGAAGACGCCCTCTCCACCTCCCTCGACGACGGGCTGACGACGCGCCCGCTGTACACCGCCGGTGACGGCCCTCCCTCCGTCGGCCCCGGCCTGCCCGGCTTCGCCCCGTTCACCCGGGGTTCCTCCCCCGCGGGTGCCACGGCGGCCGGCGGCTGGGACGTACGCCAGCGGCACGAGCGGCCCGACCCGGCGCTCGCCAACGAGGCCGTACTGGCCGACCTGGAGAACGGGGTGTCCTCCCTGTGGCTCACGGTCGGTGACGCCGGACTTCCCGTGTCCGGCCTGGAGCGGGCCCTGGACGGGGTCTACCTCGACCTGGCCGCCGTGGCGCTGGACGCGGGCGCCGATGTCGACGCCGCCGCCCGGGAGTTGCTCCGGCTGTACGAGGCCAGGGGCGTCACCCCCGAGGAGGCGCGCGGCAACCTCGGCGCCGACCCGCTGGGCCACGCCGCCCGCACCGGCAGCCACGACCCCGCGCTCGACGCGTCGGCCGCCGCGCTGGCCGGGCTGACCTCCCGTCAGTACCCGGGCCTGCGCGCCCTGGTGGTGGACGCACTGCCGTACCACGAGGCGGGCGGCTCGGCCGTGCAGGAGCTCGGCTGCTCGCTCGCCACCGGTGTCGCCTACCTCCGCAGCCTCACGGAGCACGGCCTCGACGTGGCAGCCGCCCTGCGACAGCTCGAATTCCGGTACGCCGCCACCGCCGACCAGTTCCTCACCATCGCCAAGCTCCGCGCGGCCCGTCGTCTCTGGGCGCGGGTCGCCGAGGCCTGCGGGGCCGCCGGTTGTGGAGCCCAGCAGCAGCATGTGGTGACCTCGTCGGTGATGATGACGCGCCGCGACCCGTGGGTGAACATGCTGCGCACCACGATCGCCTGCATGGCGGCCGGGGTGGGCGGCGCGGACGCGGTGACGGTCCTCCCGTTCGACCAGGCGATCGGCCTGCCGGACGCCTTCGCGCGGCGTATCGCCCGCAATACCTCCACCATCCTCGTCGAGGAGTCCCACCTGTCCCGGGTGGTCGACCCGGCGGGCGGCTCCTGGTACGTCGAGCAGCTGACGGACGAGCTGGCGGCGGCGGCCTGGGAGTGGTTCCAGGAGATCGAGAAGGCCGGTGGACAGGCAAAAGCCCTGCGGTCCGGGCTGGTCGGCGAGCGGATCGCCGCCACCTGGGAGCGCCGCAGCAAGGCGCTGGCCGAGCGGCGTGAACCCATCACCGGCGTCAGCGAGTTCCCGCAGCTCGCCGAGCGCCGGGTCGACCGCGACCCGGCCCCGGCGAAGCCCTCCGGCGGTCTCCCCAGGGTCCGTCGCGACGAGGCGTACGAGACGCTGCGCGCCCGCTCGGACGCGCAGCTGGCCGAGACCGGCTCCCGCCCCAGGGTCTTCGTCGCGGCCCTCGGGCCCGCCGCGGCCCACACCGGGCGGGTCACCTTCGCCGCGAACCTCTTCCAGGCGGGCGGCATCACACCGGTGCACGACCCGGTGACGGTGACCCCGGACACGGTGGCCGAGGCGTTCGTCGCGAGCGGCGCTCGCGTCGCCTGCATCTGCTCCAGCGACGCCCTCTACGCCGAGCAGGCGGCGGACGTCGCCGCGGCGCTCAAGGGGGCGGGCGCGCGGACGGTGTTCCTGGCGGGCCGTGCCGGGGAAGCCGAAGAGACGTACCGGAGTGCCGGCGTGGACGACTTCGTCTTCGCGGGCTCGGACGCGGTGGCCACCCTCACCGCCGTCCTCGACCGTATGGAAGTGAAGTAATGGGCAGCATTCCCGACTTCTCGCAGATCGAGCTGGGCAGGGCGACGGGCAGCGGCTCCGAGGAGCAGTGGCAGGAAGCCGTCAAGGAGTCGACCGGACGCAGCGTCGAGGACCTGGTCTGGGAGACCCCCGAGGGCATCGGGGTGAAGCCGCTGTACACGGAGCAGGACACCGAGGGGCTGGACTTCCTCGGGACGTACCCGGGTGTGGCTCCGTATCTGCGTGGCCCCTACCCCACCATGTACGTCAATCAGCCGTGGACGATCCGCCAGTACGCGGGCTTCTCGACGGCCGAGGAGTCCAACGCCTTCTACCGGCGCAACCTCGCCGCCGGTCAGAAGGGTCTGTCGGTCGCCTTCGACCTGCCGACGCACCGTGGTTACGACAGCGACCACCCGCGCGTCACCGGCGATGTCGGCATGGCGGGCGTGGCGATCGACTCGATCTACGACATGCGCCAGCTCTTCGACGGCATTCCGCTGGACAGGATGTCGGTGTCGATGACGATGAACGGCGCGGTGCTGCCCGTTCTCGCCCTGTACATCGTGGCGGCGGAGGAGCAGGGTGTACCGCCGGAGAAGCTGGCCGGGACCATTCAGAACGACATTCTGAAGGAGTTCATGGTCCGCAACACCTACATCTATCCGCCGAAGCCCTCAATGCGGATCATCTCCGACATCTTCGCGTACACCTCGCAGAAGATGCCGCGCTACAACTCCATCTCGATCTCCGGGTATCACATCCAGGAGGCGGGGGCGACGGCCGATCTGGAGCTGGCGTACACCCTCGCGGACGGTGTCGAGTATCTGCGGGCAGGGCTCGAAGTCGGCCTGGACGTAGACGCGTTCGCGCCACGGCTGTCCTTCTTCTGGGCGATCGGCATGAACTTCTTCATGGAGGTCGCCAAGCTCCGCGCGGCCCGCCTGCTGTGGGCGAAGCTGGTCAAGCAGTTCGACCCGAAGAACCCCAAGTCCCTGTCGCTGCGCACACATTCGCAGACCTCGGGCTGGTCGCTGACCGCGCAGGACGTGTTCAACAATGTGCCGCGCACCTGCATCGAGGCGATGGCCGCGACCCAGGGCCACACCCAGTCACTGCACACCAACGCCCTCGACGAGGCCCTCGCGCTGCCCACCGACTTCTCGGCGCGCATCGCCCGCAACACCCAGCTCCTCCTGCAGCAGGAGTCGGGGACCGGCCGGGTCATCGACCCGTGGGGCGGCTCCGCGTACGTCGAGAAGCTGACCCACGACCTGGCCCGGCGCGCCTGGCAGCACATCGAGGAGGTGGAGGCGGCCGGCGGTATGGCGAAGGCCATCGACGCGGGCATCCCCAAGCTCCGTATCGAGGAGGCCGCCGCGCGCACCCAGGCCCGTATCGACTCCGGGCGCCAGCCCGTGATCGGCGTCAACAAGTACCGGGTGGGGACCGACGAGGAGATCGACGTCCTCAAGGTAGACAACTCGTCCGTGCGGACCCAGCAGATCGCCAAGCTGAAGCGGCTGCGCGAGGAGCGCGACGAGGCGGCCTGCCAGGACGCGCTGCGGGCGCTCACCGCATCGGCCGAGCGCGGCAGCTCGCAGGGCCTGGACGACAACCTGCTGGCCCTGGCCGTGAACGCGGCCCGCGCCAAGGCCACCGTCGGCGAGATCTCGGACGCCCTGGAGAAGGTCTACGGGCGGCACGCGGGCCAGATCCGTACGATCGCCGGTGTGTACCGCAACGAGGCAGGAGAGTCCCCTTCCGTGGAGCGCACCCGTGCACTGGTCGACGCCTTCGAGGAGGCGGAGGGCCGCCGTCCGCGCATCCTGGTCGCCAAGATGGGCCAGGACGGGCACGACCGCGGCCAGAAGGTGATCGCCACCGCCTTCGCCGACCTGGGCTTCGACGTGGACGTCGGCCCGCTGTTCCAGACCCCGGCGGAGGTCGCACGGCAGGCCGTCGAGGCGGATGTGCACATCGTCGGTGTCTCCTCGCTCGCGGCCGGCCACCTCACTCTGGTCCCGGCGCTGCGCGAGGAACTGGCGGCGGAGGGCCGCGAGGACGTGATGATCGTGGTCGGCGGTGTGATCCCGCCGCAGGACATCCCCGCGCTGCACGAAGCGGGTGCCACCGCGGTCTTCCCGCCCGGCACGGTGATCCCGGACGCGGCGTACGACCTGGTGACGCGGCTGGCCGCCGACCTGGGGCACGAGCTGACGACAAGCAAGGACTGACACCGGATGCCGCCGAAGATCGACCTCGATGCGTACGTCAAGGGCGTACTCGACGGCAAGCGGGCCTTCGTGGCCCGGGCGATCACGCTCGTCGAGTCGTCCCGCCCGGACCACCGGCAGCTCGCCCAGAAGCTGCTGGCCGAGCTGCTGCCGCACGCGGGTGCGGCCCGCAGGATCGGCGTCAGCGGGGTGCCGGGGGTCGGCAAGTCGACGTTCATCGATGCGTTCGGGACGATGCTGACGGGGCTCGGGCACCGGGTCGCGGTGCTCGCCGTCGACCCGTCGTCCAGCCGGACCGGCGGCTCCATCCTGGGCGACAAGACCCGGATGGAGCGGCTGGCCGTCGATCCGGCGGCCTTCGTCCGTCCGTCCCCGTCGGCGGGCACGCTGGGCGGGGTGGCGCGGGCGACGCGGGAGGCGATGGTGGTCGTGGAGGCCGCCGGTTACGACGTCGTACTGGTGGAGACGGTCGGCGTCGGCCAGTCGGAGACGACGGTGGCGCAGATGGTCGACTCCTTCCTGCTGCTCACCCTCGCCCGCACTGGCGACCAGCTCCAGGGCATCAAGAAGGGCGTCCTGGAGCTGGCGGACGTGGTCGCGGTCAACAAGGCCGACGGCCCGCACGAGCGCGACGCCCGCTCGGCGGCACGGGAGCTGGCCGGCGCACTTCGCCTGATGCATCCCCAGGATCCCCACCCCGTTCAGGCGGGGGAGGCCCCACGGGCCGACGTCAACTGGACTCCCCCGGTGCTCACCTGCAGCGCCCGCGAGTCCGCCGGGCTCGACACCGTGTGGGACCGCCTGGAGCAGCACCGCACCCTCCTCGACTCCTCCGGGCGGCTGACCGCCAAGCGGGCCGGGCAGCAGGTGGACTGGGCCTGGGCGATGGTCCGGGACGAACTCCTCGGCCGGCTGCATTCCCATCCGGAGGTACGCCGGGTCACTCCCGGCGTCGAACAGGCACTGCGGGACGGACAGTTGACCGCGACCATGGCCGCCGAGCGCATCCTGGGCGCGTTCGAGGAATAGCCGCGCCCCCGGCACCGCGCATGGCCGCACCCCCCGCACCGCTTCACTGGAGCGCCGCCGGCTCCCGCTCGGGCAGCAGGAGTTGGCGGCGGACGAGGCCTGTCATCCAGATCAGGGTGAAGGGGATCACGGTGATGTTCTTCAGCGCCAGCAGGCAGGCGAAGTGGAGCTGATGGCCGGGCTCACCCTCGGCGGGGGCGAGCAGCCGCTCCGGCACGAAGTCGAAGACGAACATGGCCGCGAGGAGCAGCACCCCCTGCCCGGCGAGGTACGGCAGGAAGGTGCGCCCTGTCGTCGGGTACCGCTTCGGGGCGCCACCCCGGCCGCCCCGGCCGACCTCCGGGTCCTTGCGGAGGGCCACTTGCACGAGGTAGGCGACGAGCAGGACGCGCGAGGCGAGGGTGAGGGCTTCCAGGGGCAGGCGCGGCATATCGTCGACGAGGCGGGCGAAGAAGCGTTCGGTGCCCGCGACGAGACCCAGGGCGGTGAGGGGGACCAGGCGGGAGAGGTGGAAGCGCGGGGCCCAACCGGGTGTGTGGTGCTCTACCACGAGGCCGTCGGACGTCGGCTCGGGCTGAGTGCGACGGATCAGCGCGCGTTGAGCCTGGTGGGACGGGAAGGCCCCTTCACCGCAGGAGAGCCGGCTCGTCGGATGGGTGTCACCTCCGGTGCCGCCACCGGGCTGATCGACCGGCTGGAACGGGGTGGGCACCTTCGGCGCGAGGCCGATCCCGGCGACCGTCGGCGCACCCTGGTCAGGTCCACGGGAAACCGGCGGGACACCGGCCCGCTGCAGGACCTCTCCCGGGCCATGGGCGCGATGATGGCCCGCTACGGCCCCGACGAACTGGCGGCCATCGGGGATTACGTCCGCCGGACCATCGACGTACTGGAGGAACAGACCCGGCGGCTCGGACAGGAAGCCGCCACTCAGTAGCTGTTCCGATCATGATTGAGCGGCAGTTATCCTCGGATCCGGAGTGGGGACCAAGCTCCGTGAACGCCCCGGGGTGCTCAGCCACTTGCTTTCCCGCTGCCCTGGGCGGACAAGGGCCAGCTGGAGCCGCATCGCCGACAAACGCGACTCCAGCCCCGGCCCTCCCACGGGGAGACTTCCCGCATCCCCCCGGGTGGAGGGCCACGCGCGAAGCCGGGACGGCCGAACCGTCCGCTTCGCGCCAGGCGGCCATCGCCACCCGAATGGGCGGTGGCCGCCACCCCAGGCTACGCCGCCGCGGCCGTTGGTTGCACCCTCAACCAGTAATCGTCCCTGCCGCCACACCCCTCACCAACTGCACGGTGACGGTATTAACTTGGGACCCCAGCTGCCGAAATCTGCCGGAGGCCCCCGTGAAGATGCTCATGAACGTCCCCGAGACCGTCGTCACCGACGCCCTGCGCGGAATGGCCGCCGCCCACCCCGAACTGACCGTCGACGTGGAGAGCCGGGTGGTCGTGCGGCGCGACGCCCCCGTCGCGGGGAAGGTGGGAATCGTCTCGGGTGGCGGCAGCGGGCACGAGCCGTTGCACGCGGGGTTCGTGGGGCCGGGGATGCTGTCGGCCGCCTGCGCGGGTGAGGTCTTCACCTCGCCGGTTCCGGACCAGATGGTGCGGGCTGCGGCGGCCGTGGACTCCGGGGAGGGGGTGCTGTTCGTGGTGAAGAACTACACCGGGGACGTCCTCAACTTCGACATGGCGGCCGAACTGGCCGAGGAGGAGGGCATCCGGGTCGAGAAGGTGCTGGTCAACGACGATGTGGCGGTGACCGACAGCCTGTACACGGCTGGTCGGCGCGGCACCGGGGCGACCCTGTTCGTGGAGAAGATCGCCGGAGCGGCCGCCGAGGAGGGTGCCCCGCTGGAACGGGTGGCGGAGGTCGCCCGGCGGGTGAACGGGGCGGCACGGAGCTTCGGGGTGGCGCTGAGCGCCTGCTCCACCCCCGCCAAGGGCAGCCCGACCTTTGAACTACCGCCGGGTGAGCTGGAGTTGGGTGTCGGCATTCACGGTGAGCCGGGCCGCGAGCGACGCGCCATGATGACGGCGCGGGAGATCGCGGACTACACGGTGGACGTGATCCTGGAGGACCTGCGGCCCACCGGCCCGGTGCTGGCGCTGGTGAACGGGATGGGTGCCACTCCCCTGCTGGAGCTGTACGGGTTCAACGCCGAGGTGCAGCGGGTCCTTACCGAGCGCGGGGTGGCCGTCGCCCGTACCCTCGTCGGCAACTACGTCACGTCCCTCGACATGGCGGGCTGCTCGGTGACGCTGTGCCAGGCGGACGAGGAGCTGCTGCGGTGGTGGGACGCGCCGGTGCAGACCGCCGCGTTGCGCTGGGGACGCTGAGGTGGTGGGCCGGGTGGGTGCACACGAGGGAACGGAGAGGGAATTGGTGCTGGACGCCGGATTCTTCGGTCGGTGGATGAGGAGCACGGCCGCCGCCGTGGAGGTGGCGGCGGACCGGTTGACGGAGCTGGACTCCGCCATCGGGGACGCCGATCACGGGAGCAATCTGCGGCGCGGTTTCGCAGCCGTCGCGGCCGCACTGGAAAAGGAGCCGCCGGGAACGCCGGGCGGGGTACTGAACCTGGCGGGGCGGCAGTTGATCTCCACGGTGGGCGGCGCTTCGGGGCCGCTGTACGGGACCCTGCTGCGACGTACGGGCAAGGCGCTCGGGGACGGCACGGAGGTGACGGTGGCGGAGTTCGCCCGGGCGTTGCGGGCGGGGGTGGATGCCGTGGCGAAGCTGGGCGGGGCGGTGGCCGGGGACAAGACCATGCTGGACGCGCTGCTGCCGGCGGTCGAGGCGCTGGAGGGCGCGGCCGACGATGACGCCGCGGCCGCTTTCGGTGCCGCGCGCGAGGCCGCCGAGAGCGGTGCTCTCGCCACGGTGCCGCTCCAGGCGCGCAAGGGGCGGGCGAGTTATCTCGGTGCGCGCAGCGTCGGGCATCAGGACCCCGGAGCCACCTCGGCGGCGCTGCTCGTCCGTACGCTCGCGGAGGTGGCGGCATGAGTGCGGCCGGCCCCTCGCAGGAGAAGCTCGTCGGGATCGTGCTCGTCTCGCACAGTGCGGCCGTCGCCACCTCGGTCGCCGAGCTGGCGCGGGGCCTCGCGGGCGGCGGCCCGACCGCACCCGTGGCCGCGGCGGGCGGGGACGCGGACGGTGGCCTCGGTACGAGCGCGGAGCTGATCGCCTCGGCCGCCCGGTCGGTGGACCGGGGTGCGGGCGTGGCCGTGCTGGCCGACCTGGGCAGCGCCGTACTGACGGTGAAAGCACTGCTGACGGAGGCGGAGGAGGACGGTGAGGACGCCGAACTGCCGTCCGGCACCCGCCTGCTGGACGCCCCCTTCGTCGAGGGCGCGGTCGCCGCCGTCGTCACCGCGTCGGCGGGCGGTCCGCTGGACGCCGTCGAGGCGGCGGCAGCAGAGGCGTACACGTATCGCAAGATCTGACGCCCGACCGGCACCGGCAGCAGACCCCGCACCGGTCCAGGCGCCGGCGGTACCTCACTCCCGCGACCACCTCGCCGGAATGTACCGTCGGCGCCCCTCGGGCCGCTAGTGGCCCTCGGGTGTGACGCCCACGCCCGCCACACCGGGCTCCGTGTCCTCCGCCGGGGCGAACCAGGTCGGCTCGTTCGCCAGCGCCTGCTTGATCCGGAAGGTGGCGAACTCGCGCATCTCGGGCAGCGCGTCCACCGGGAACCAGGCCACCTCCAGGGACTCCTCGTCATTCACCCTGGCCTCGCCGCCGGTCGCCCGGCAGGCCACCGTGACGTCCATGAACTGGCAGATGTCGCCGTTGCCGTACTGCACCGGCTTCAGCGTCTGGACCAGGACGACCCGTTCCACCTCGACCTCGACGGCCGTCTCCTCGAACACCTCGCGCACCGCCGCCTGCGCGGGCTGCTCGCCCGGCTCGGGGATGCCACCGACGACCGACCACTCGCCGTTGTCGGAGCGTCGGCCGAGCAGCACCCGGCCCTGCTCGTCGAAGACGACGGCCGTCACACCGGGGAGGTAAAGCAGCTGGTGACCTGCGGTGGAACGGAGGTTCTTGATGAATTCGGGAGTAGCCATGACTCGACCCTAAGGGACGTCGGAGGTGCCCTTCGCGGTGCGCCGGGCGCGCATCGAGCGGACCGTGGCCCACCCGAGGGCGGCCACGCCGAGCAGCCCGAGCGCGACCTCCGGGGCGATGCCCGCCCTGGTCGCCGGGGTCAGCGAGGACCGCAGCGGGATCTTCGCGACGAGGGCGTCGGGCACGAACATCTCGGTCTGCCGGACGACCTTCCCGTCCGGCTGGATGACCGCGCTGACGCCGCTGGTGACCGGCACCAGGACCGCCCGCCCGTGCTCGGCGGCGCGCACCCGGCTCATGGCGAGCTGCTGGTAGGTCATCTCGCTGCGGCCGAAGGTGGCGTTGTTGCTGGGCACGGCGATGACCTGGCCGCCGTGCACCACGGTGTCCCGTACGGCGTCGTCGAAGGCCGCCTCGTAGCAGGTCACCAGGCCGACCTTGGTGCCCGCCATGTCGAAGACGCCGACCTTCCCGCCGGGGCCGAAGTCGCGCCGTACCCGGTCCACGTCCTTGCTGAAGATCCGGGCGAAGTCACGCATCGGCATGTACTCGCCGAACGGCTGGATGTGCCGCTTGTCGTAGGTGTCGACCGGGCCGCGCTCGGGGTCCCACTGGATGAGGGTGTTGCGCAGCGGGCCGGTCTCGGGGGTGAGGACCGCGCCGATGGCGACGGGGACACCGATGGCGTCGACGGCCTTGTCGATGGCTTCCCTGGCGTCGTAGTTGCGGTAGGGGTCGAGGTCGGAGGAGTTCTCCGGCCAGATGACGAAGTCCGGCGCGGGCTCCTTGCCGGCCTTCACCTCGGCGGCGAGCTGTTCGGTGCGACGCGCGTGGTTGTTGAGCACGGCGGCGCGCTGGGCGTTGAAGTCCAGTCCCAGGCGCGGCACATTGCCCTGGATCAGGGCGGTGGTGGCGGTGCCGTCCTCGGCGGAGTCGTCCAGCAGCGGGAGCGCGGCCAGCGAGGCGACCAGCGGCAGGAGTACGGCCACGGCCGCAGCCGTGACGCCCGCCCGGGACACGGCCCTGGTGCTCCGGTATGCAAGGAACTGCCGTACGCCCTCGAAGAGTCCGAAGCCGCACAGGGCGACCGCGAACCCCAGCAAGGGCGTCCCGCCGAGCGCGGCCAGCGACAGGAACACCCCGTCGGCCTGCCCGAACGCGATCTTCCCCCAGGAGAAGCCCTCGAACGGGAAGCGGGCCCGCAGCCCCTCCCCCACGATCCACAGCCCGGCCGCCCACACCGGCCACCACGGCAGCTTGGAGACCGCCGCGATCCCCATACCGGCGAAGGCCACGAACAGCGCCTCCAGCAGGGTCAGCGCCAGCCACGGCACCGGCCCGACCTCCTCGCCGGTCCACGACAGCAGCGGCAACAGGAAGCCGAGCCCGGCCAGCAGCCCGAGCCCGAATCCGGCGCGCAGCCGGCGCCCGTAGAGGGTCCAGCCGAGCAGGGCGAACCCGGGCAGCGCCAGCCACCACAGGGGCCGGGGCGGGAAGCTGGCGTACAGCAGCAGTCCGGAGACGGCGGCGGCGAAGGGCCGCGCCAGCCGCAGAAGCAACCGGGGCAGTCCCTTGCGGGAGGCGTCCGGGGCCGTTTCCGGCTGGTTCATGGGGGTGATGGTGGCGCTCACCCGGCGGAGTCTACGGTGGCGGCCGGGGCCGGGAGCAGGGCGGTCCTGGCATGCGTGAATCGAGGCACCTACCAGTGGCACGACACATGTGACACGAGGCATCTGCCGTTGGCACGGTGCCGAAGCATCGTTCCTGCACGATCTTGTGCGATACGTCCACAAAGCCCCGTCACTCCCGTTAGCGTGTGCGCCAGTGCCTGCCCAGCGGTCAGTTCCGGCCGTTGCGGGCGGGCCCCGTCAAGGTCGGGGGGCGACGGGGATGGACACGAGGGACGACAGGCCCGCATCCGGCGGTGCGCAGGACGCCCGGGAGTCGCGGGAGCACCGCGGGCTGACCGAGGTGGCCGGGGTGGTGGTGCTCGGCGGGTGTGCGCTGTGGGCGCTGGTCTGCGGAGCCGGGCGGGAGGCGCGTCCCGAGGGGGTGCTGCTCGCGGTGCTGGCGGTCGCGGCCGGGTACGCGTGCGGGCGGATCTTCGGCACTCTGCTGCCGGTGCTCGCCGCCACCGGGCTCTCGCTCGGTGCGCTCGGGCTCGCGCTGGCTTCACGGGAGGGCATGCCCGGCTCGATCGCGTACCCCGCGCCGGGGCACACGGGTGCGGCCGCGGCGCTGCTGGTGCTGGCGGCGGGGGCGGCGTGCTGCGCGGCGGGGGCGGCGAGGCCACCGGCGCTGCGGGTGCTGCTGCGGCTGGTGGCGCTGGGTGTGGCGGGAGTGGCGCTGGCGCTGGGGTCGGAGGCCGGGTTCGCGGCGGCGCTCGGGATCCTGCTCTGCTCGCTGGCCGCGGTGCGGATGCGGCAGCGACTGCTCGGCCTGGCGGGGCTCGCGGTGGCCACCGTGCTGGTGGCAGGCGCCTCCTGGGCGGTTGCCGAGGACGTACTCCCGGAGGGTCTGACCGCCTCGCTGGAGGGTCAGCTCACCCAGAACCGGGTGGAGCTGTGGCAGGACGCGCTGGCCATGGCGAAGGACAACCCGCTGCGCGGGGTCGGTCCCGAGCGGTTCGGCGAACTGAGCGTGACCACCCGCCAGTCGGTGAACTCCGACGGCAAACCGCACTCGGCGCCCCTCCAGCAGGCGGCCGAGCAGGGGATACCGGGCGTGGTGCTGCTCGCGACGGCCTTTGGCTGGCTGCTGTACGAGCTTCTGCGCTCCCCCAGATCCACCCAGGTCGTCCTCACGGCGGGCGCCGCGCTGACCGCGCTGGCCGCCCTGGCGAGCATCGGCAACGCGTTGAGCTTCACACCGGTGACGGCGGGGGCGGCGCTGCTCGCGGGCCTGGCCTCGGCACGGCTCCAGCCCGGCGAGTCAGCGGGTCCGCTGCCGCTCAGGCGCCCGGGTTCTCGGTGACGGGGTTGAGGCGCAGGAGCCGGTCGCGCACCGCGTGCACCGCGCCCGCGGCGTCGTCGACGGTGACCGTGAACACCCGGCCGTCGCCGAGCCGCAGCACCAGGCCCTCGCCGCGCCGGACCACCACGGCGGTGCCCTGCTCGGGCCGCCACCGGTAGCCCCAGCCGCCCCACTGGCGCGGCGTGACCCGGGGCGCGAACTCCACGGCGGTCACATGGGAGAGGGGAATGCGGCGGCGCGGCAGACCGATGTGGCCGCAGCGCACTTCGAAGGCTTCGTCGTCGACCTTGACCGCGACATGCACGAAGGCGAGCGTCCCGAAGATGACCATCACGCCGACCAGGACGCAGCCGGTCACGGCCATCAGGAGCGGGATGATCCCGGAGACCCACGAGGAGTCGACGGCGAGCTCGATGCCGAGCGCCAGGAAGGCGGCACCTGATGCGGAGAGCAGCCACTGAGCGCGGTTGGTGGCGCGTCCGGTCCAGCTCGCGGGGGCACTCTCGGCGGGCGGGCCGTCAGGTCCGGGGAAGTCCCTCATGCGTAGCAGCGTACTCACGATCCGCGTTCATGGCAGCCAGCAGACGGCCTTCGGCGTAGGCCAGCGCCGGGGTGGTGAGCGTGCGGGACTCCCGGCCACTGAGGAGAACCGTGAGGTGGGAGCTGGGGTCGGCGGCGGGCGCGGGTTCGGCGCCAGCCCGGCGAAGTGCTTGTGCGGCGACGGCCTCGGCGGAGCCCAGGAGCACCAGCGGCTGCGGGGCGCCGGGCTGCTGGAGGGCGGCCCGGATGCGCTCGGCGACGAGTTCGTAGTGGGTGCAGCCGAGGACCACGGTCCGGACGTCGGGCGGGGTGAGGGCGGCGGCCGCGGCCACCGCCCGGTCGATGGCCGCCTCGTCGGCGACCTCCAGCGCGTCGGCCAGTCCGGGACAGGGCACCTCGGTGACGTCCACCCCCGCCGCGAAGTCGCGGATCAGGCCGCGCTGGTAGGGGCTGCCGGTGGTGGCCGGGGTCGCCCAGATCGCGAAGGGGCCGCCACCGACGGCGGCGGGCTTGATCGCGGGGACGGTGCCGATGACCGGGATCTGCGGTTCCAGTGCGGCGCGGATCGCGTCCAGGGCGTGCACGGTGGCGGTGTTGCAGCCGATGATCAGCGCGTCCGGCTTCTGGGCGGCCGCCGCGTGGGCCACGGCGAGCGCGTGCGCCCTGATGTCGTCGGGGGTTCGGGGCCCCCAGGGCATCCCGTCCGGGTCGGAGGCGACCACCAGGTCCGCGTCGGGCCGCAGCCGGTGCACCGCGGCCGCCGCCGCGAGCAGGCCGATTCCGGAGTCCATGAGCGCGATCTTCACCTGGTCACCTTAGTCGAATGCTTCGAACGCCCCCTGCGGCGTCCTCCCGCTGAGGGCCGTTCCTGCGTCAGACTGCGGCAGTGAGCGTCGTCGCGTGGGCTGCCGTGGGATCACTGACCGTCTGGCTTTGGCTGTTGCTCTGCCACGGCTTCTTCTGGCGCACGGACCAGCGTCTGCCGCCGTCCGCCGAACCCGCCGAGGGCCGGTGGCCGTACGTCGCCGTGGTCGTCCCGGCCCGGGACGAGGCCGAGATGCTGCCCAGGAGCCTGCCGTCCCTGCTGACCCAGGACTATCCGGGCGGCGCCGAGGTGATCCTGATCGACGACGGCAGCAGCGACGGCACCGGCAAGCTGGCCCGCTCCCTGTCGCTCCGTTACGGCGGGCTGCCGCTGACGGTCGTCTCCCCCGGCGAACCGGGTCCCGGCTGGACCGGAAAGCTGTGGGCGGTGCGGTACGGCATTGAGCTGGCCCGGGCCGTCGCCCCGACGTATCTGCTGCTCACCGACGCCGACATCGCCCATGAGCCGGACAGTCTGCGGAAGTTGGTGGCCGCCGCGCACGGCAGCAGCTACGACATGGTGTCGCTGATGGCCAGGCTGCGGGTGCGCAGCGACTGGGAGCGGCTGCTGGTGCCGGCCTTCGTGTACTTCTTCGCGCAGCTCTACCCGTTCCGGCGGGTGAACCGTGCGCGGTCCACAACGGCCGCGGCGGCGGGCGGCTGTGTGCTGCTGCGCACCGAGGCAGCGGTGCGGGCGCGGGTGCCGGAGTCGATCCGTGGTGCGGTGATCGACGATGTGGCGCTGGCACGGGCGGTGCGGCGCTCGGGCGGACGTATCTGGCTGGGGCTCGCGGAGCGGGTGGACAGTGTGCGCCCGTACCCGCACCTCGGCGACCTGTGGCGGATGATCTCGCGCAGTGCGTATGCCCAGTTGCGGCACAACCCGCTGCTGCTGCTCGGCACGGTGCTGGGGCTGGCGCTGGTGTATCTGGTGCCGCCGTACGCGCTGGGCGCCGGGCTGCTGACCGGGGACGCGGCGGCCGGCTGGGCGGGGCTCGCGGCGTGGGCGGTGATGGCGGGATCGTATCTGCCGATGCTGCGCTACTACGGGCAGACGTCCGCGCTGGCGCCGCTGCTGCCGGTCACCGCACTGCTCTACACGCTGATGACGGTGGACTCCGCCGTGCGGCACTACCGGGGCCGTGGCGCGGCCTGGAAGGGGCGTACGTACTCCCGTCCCGAGGCCGCGCCGGACCGCTGAACTTCCCTGCGGGTGAACCTCCGTGGGGAGCTTCCCCGCGTGCGGCGTTACTTCCGGCCGGGGGTCCAGTTCATGCCCCAGCCGTAGGCCTGGTCGACGGTGCGCTGCGGGCTGACCCCGCGCTGCGGCACCAGGTACTGGGCCTCCCTGCGGACCGTGAGGTCGCCGTTCTCGTAGCTGATCAGGGCGAGGGCGGCGACCGTGGAGGGCACGGTGCACTCGTCGAGCGAGAAGTCGATCGGGGCGCCGTTCTGCGGGGTGAGGGTCACCGTGGCGTGCAGATCGGCGAAGGAGCGGGCGCCCTCGTAGATCGTCACGAAGATGAGCACACGGCGCAGTTGGGCCTTGTGGTCGAGGTTCACGGTGAGGTTCTCGCCGGTGGTGACCGCGCCGGTGCGGTCGTCGCCGTCGAGGAGGATGAACGGCGGCTGGTTGAGCGCGCCGAACGCGTTGCCCAGCGCCTGCACCACGCCCTTGCGGCCGTCGGTGAGTTCGTAGAGCGCGCACAGGTCGAGGTCGAGGTCGGAGTGCTGGGCCATCGCCCGGCCGAGCTTGCTGCCCCAGCCCTTGAACTGCTTGCGCGACTCCCAGTTGAGGTTGACGCGCATCGCACCGCCGGTGCCGCCCTGTTTGGCGAGGGAGACGGTCGGCGAGGCCTTGGTGAGCGTGACCTTGCTGAGGCGTACGGGGGTGGGGGCCGCCGGCGCGGGTGCGGCGGGCGGGGATGCCGGGGCAGCGGGTGCTGTCGTGGCGTAGGACGGCGTCGGGGCCGACGGCCAGGCGGGGGCCGTGGGGGCGGACGGAGCGACGGGGGCGGCGGGCGGGGCCACCGGGGCGGGCGCCGGGGCGGCCGCCGCCTGCTGCGGTTCGTCGACCGTGATACCGAAGTCCGTCGCCAGCCCTTCCAGGCCGGTGCTGTAACCCTGCCCCACCGCCCGGAACTTCCAGGCGCCCTGCCTGCGGTAGAGCTCGCCGAGCACGAACGCCGTCTCCACGGTGGCGTCCTGGCTGTCGAAGCGGGCGATCTCCGCACCGCCGGCCGCGTCCAGGACCCGTACGTACAGACCCGGCACCCGGCCGAAGTTGCCGCCGTCGGCCGAGGCGGCCAGCACCACGGTCTCCACGGCGCCCTCCACCCGGGCGAGATCGACGGAGAGGGTGTCCGTCACCACGCCCCCCGCACCGGGCTGCTTGCCCTCGTAGCGGACCGCACCCGAGGCGTGCGACGGCTGGTTGTAAAAGATGAAATCGGCGTCCGAACGCACCCGTCCACCGGTCAGCAGGAGCGCCGAGGCATCGACCTCGGGCACTCCGGGTCCGGACCCACGGCCCACCTCGACCCTTACGGACTGCGCCGGCACCGGCACATTGGTTCCTTTAAGCATGGACATGCTCGCCCCCAACAGAGTCGAAATGGACCGTTCCTTACACGATCCGAACGCTACAAGAAGACCGATTTTCCCAATTTCGCTCTGATTAGTGACCCAGGGCCACTCACAACACGCAAAACAACCCTCTTATCGGGCTCCCCAACCAGAACATCTTGGGCTTAACTTATGTGCCATGACCTCCCCCCGCGCCACCTATGGCGGCGGCTACTATTCCGCCACGTCCTTCCCGGACACCCCGATCTACGATTCCCTGGTCGCAGAGCGGGGTACGCCCCAGATCGCCCCGATCCGGGTGCCCGCCATGTACGACACCGGCAACAGCTATCTGCCGGCCCTCCCGTCGGCCCTCCCCGCGCTGCCGGCCGCACCTTCCCACCCGCAGCCCGGCTACGGCTACCCGCAGCCCGCACAGCAGCAACCGGCGCCCATGCAGCAGTACCAGCAGGCGCCGCATCTCCAGCAGGCTCCCGTGCCGCAGCTCCAGCAGGCACCGGTGCCCTACATCCCGCAGCAGGCGGGCCCGCCGCGTGGCGGCTACCAGGGC
Organism: Streptomyces sp. NPDC051561; assembly: GCF_044454195.1. Taxonomy (NCBI): domain Bacteria; kingdom Bacillati; phylum Actinomycetota; class Actinomycetes; order Kitasatosporales; family Streptomycetaceae; genus Streptomyces; species Streptomyces sp. NPDC051561. The sequence goes on from NZ_JBITDM010000007.1 coordinate 104,233, forward strand.
GGCCAGCCCATGCAGCCGCAGCGCCAGCAGCCACAGCGGCCGATGGCTCCGATGACCCCGGTGGCACCGGCCGGTCAGCAGCCGCAGCGTCCGGTCGCGCCGGGCGGGTACGAGGCGATGCGCCCGGTGGCCCCGCGCCCCGCGCCCACTCCCGCGCCGTACCAGGACCCGTACGACAACCGCCAGTACCCGCAGGGCGGCCGGGGGTACTGAGACGCGGCGCGACCCACTGCGGGACGCACGGCGAGCGGGACGTGCGACCAGGCACGCAGGAGGCATGAGCGGGCCCGGACACTCGTCCGGGCCCGCTGCCGGGCGTGCTGGCAGGATGGGGAACATGACGAACTCTGTTCCCGCGTCGGTGCACGCGTTGCATGTCTATCCGGTGAAGGCGCTCGGTGGCCTTTCGCTGTCCGAGACCGCCATCGAGCCGTGGGGACCGGCCGGGGACCGGCGTTGGCTGATCACCGACGCGGACGGCAGGGTTATCACCCAGCGCGAGCAGCGACGGCTGGCACTGGCGTCGGCCGAAGCCCTGCCGGGCGGCGCGGTACGGCTGTCGGCGCCCGGACGTGAGCCGCTCGACGTGGCGGTGCCGGAGCCGGTGGGAACGGAGCCCGTCACCCTCTTCGGCACCAAGTACGAGGCGGTACCCGCCGGTTCCGCCGCCGCCTCGTGGCTGAGTGACCATCTCGGGGTCGAGGCCCGGCTGCTGCACATGGACGACCCGGCGCACCGCCGCGCGATCGCCCCGGGCTTCGCCCGCGCGGGCGAGACGGTCAGTTTCGCCGACGGCTTCCCGCTGCTGGTCACCACGCTGGCCTCGCTGGACGCCCTCAACTCACTGATCGCGCAGGGCGACCTGCCGGACGAGGGCCCGCTCCCGATGAACCGGTTCCGGCCGAACGTGGTCCTGGACGGCACCGCCCCGTGGGCGGAGGACGACTGGCAGCGGATCACCATCGGCGAGGTGACCTTCCGGGTCGCCAAGCCGTGCGGTCGCTGCATCGTCACCACCACCGACCAGGCGAGCGCCGAGCGCGGCAAGGAGCCGCTGCGCACACTGGCCAGGCACCGGAGGATCGCCGGCGCGCTGGTGTTCGGCCAGAACCTCGTGCCGGAGAACACGGGCGTGCTGCGCACCGGCGACCCGGTGACCTTCCCCGAGGGTTAGCGTCCGGCGGCTCCTCCGACGAGGTCCGAGGCCCACGGCCCGAGGCCCGCCCCACCTCCGCGGGTTCGCCCCGCCTCCCCCGAATGAGCCGCACCTCTCGCGGGAACCCGCTGGAACGGCAGGCGCGTTGGGCGAGGGACGCGGAAGGGGCGCGGGACGGTGCGAGCAGCTGACGAGCCGGTGCGGAACGGCAGGGAGCGGCCACCCGGCACGGGCACCGCTTCGGGGGTCTGGCGCTGGCGGCACAGCCCGCTGTGCCGCCCGACCGACCGGGCCGAGGCCTGGGTGGCACTGTTCGCCGTCCTGGTGATCGCTCTCGCCGCCCCGGTGCTGGGGCTGCTCGCGGGGCTGCGGGCGGACACCTCCCTCCAGCACCAGGTGCGTCTCCAGCAGCAGCACCGTCACGAGGCGCGGGGCGTGGTGCTGCGCACCCTGCGTGATCAGGCCCGCCGTGCCGACGACGGGGCGGGCACCGGATACGCGGGCCCGGTCTCGGTGATGGCCCGCTGGACGGCGTACGACGGAGTCGAGCACACCGGGCGGGCGACGACGGTCCGCGGCGCCGCCGACCCGGGTGACACCTTCCGGGTGTGGACCGACGACCGCGGCAGGATCACCGGCCGCCCGGCGGACACGGCCACCGCCACCACCCAGGCCGCCCTGACCGGCTTCGGCGCGGCCGCCCTGCTCGCGGGTCTCGCACACGGCTCCCGGCTGCTGGTCGTACGCAGGCTCACGCAGCGGCGGTACGCGCGTCTCGACCGGGCGTGGGCCAAGGTCGGTCCGGAGTGGGGCCGGACAGGCACCGGGGGCTGACGAGGCGGCAGACCGGTCAACTCCCGCTTCCCCCGCGCGCTACGGTGGTGCAGCGAGATCGACGCGACGCACGAGGTGGGGGCACGGCAACGCCATGGCACAGGGCACGGTCCAGGTGACGCACTCCGGAACTTCCAGGTGGCGCCGCCGCACAGGTGAGTACGACTCCCTCGCCGCTGCCCTGGAGGCCGCGGGGGACGGCGATGTCCTCACCATCGCCCCCGGCACGTACCGGGAGAACCTCGTGGTGCGGCGCGCGGTGACGCTGCGCGGCCCGGAGGGGTCCGCCGGGTCGGTGCGGATCGCGCCGGCGGACGGGGTGGCGCTGACGGTGCGCGCCTCCGCCGTCGTACAGGAGCTGTCCCTGGAGGGGCAGGACTCGGCGGCGCCCGCCGTGCTGATCGAGGACGGCACCCCGGAGCTGGAGGGTCTGCGGATCGTGACCCGGTCGGCCGTCGGGATCGAGGTGCGGGGCGCGGCCAGACCGACGGTGCGGCGCTGCACCGTCGACAATCCGGCCGGCGTGGGAATCGGCGTGCTGGACGGCGCGGGCGGCCTGTTCGAGGAGTGCGAGGTGCTCGCGGCGGGCCAGGCGGGGGTCTCGGTCAGCGGCGGCGCGCACCCGCGACTGGAGCGCTGCAAGATCCATCACACTTCGGGCTCGGGGCTGGCGGTGACCGGAGAGGGCAGCGCCGTCGAGGCGATCGGCTGCGAGGTGTACGAGGTGAAGGGCACCGGCGTGCAGGTCACCTCGCGCGGCGCCGGGCACCTCACCGAGTGCTCGGTGCACCGGACCTCCGCGGACGGGGTCACTCTCGACACGGACGCCGTCCTGACGCTCGCCGACTGCGACATCCATGACATTCCGGAGAACGCGCTCGATCTGCGCGGCCGTGCGGTGCTGACGCTGACGCGCTCCACGGTGCGCCGCTTCGGCCGCAACGGGCTCTCGGTGTGGGACCCGGGGACCCGGGTCGACGCCAACGGGTGCGAGATCCACGACAGCACGGGCGACTATCCGGCGGTCTGGGTGAGCGACGGCGCCACCGTCGTCCTGGACTCCTGCCGGGTGCACGACGTGCCGGACGCGATCTTCGTGCTGGACCGCGGCTCGCGCGCGGACGTCGTCGACAGCGATCTCACCCAGGTCCGCAACACCGCCGTCTCGGTGAGCGACGGGGCGACCGCCCAGCTCGACGACTGCCGGATCAAGGAGGCGTCGACCGGCGCCTGGTTCCGCGACCACGGCAGCGGCGGCACCCTGGCCGGCTGCACCATCGACGGTGTGCAGACCGGCGTGATCGTCACCAAGGGTGCCGATCCCCGGATAGAGCGCTGCACCGTCACCTCCCCCGCCGAGTCGGGCTTCTACGTCTCCGCCGAGGGGCGCGGCACCTTCCACAACTGCCGGGTGACCGGCAGCAGCGGTTACGGCTTCCACGTCATGGACGGCTGCCGTACGACGCTGACCCGCTGCCGCACCGAGCGGTGCGCGCGCGGTGGTTACGAGTTCGCCGAGGACGGCCCGGTCTCGGAGGACTGCACCAGCGACGAGAGCGGGGTGAAGGCCGCGGCCCAGCCGCCGCCGGTCACCCTGACCGCCACCCAGTCCCCCGGCCTGCTCTCCAGCATCCCCGGCCAGCACCCGACAACTCCCGCCGCCACGGCCCCTGTTGACGACCCGGCCCGCTCCTCGCAGGACGTGCTCGGCGAACTGGACGCCCTGGTGGGGCTGGAGAGCGTGAAGAAGGAGGTGCGCGCACTGACCGACATGATCGAGATCGGGCGCCGCCGCCTGGAGGCCGGCCTCAAGGCCGCCTCGGTCCGCCGCCATCTGGTCTTCACCGGCTCCCCCGGCACCGGCAAGACCACGGTGGCCCGGCTGTACGGCGAGATCCTGGCCTCGCTCGGGGTCCTTGAGCGCGGGCACCTGGTCGAGGTGTCCCGGGTCGATCTGGTCGGCGAGCACATCGGGTCGACGGCGATCCGCACCCAGGAGGCGTTCGACCGGGCGCGCGGCGGGGTGCTGTTCATCGACGAGGCGTACGCGCTCTCCCCCGAGGACTCCGGCCGGGACTTCGGCAAGGAGGCCATCGACACCCTGGTGAAGCTGATGGAGGACCACCGGGAGGCGGTGGTGGTGATCGTCGCGGGCTACACGGCGGAGATGGAACGCTTCCTGAGCGTCAACCCCGGTGTCGCTTCCCGTTTCTCACGGACCATCACCTTCGACGACTACGAGGCGGACGAGCTGCTGCGGATCGTGGAGCAGCAGGCCGACGACCACGAGTACCGCCTGGGCGCGGGCACCCCGGAAGCGCTGCTGAAGTACTTCACCGCGCTGCCCAAGGGGCCCGCGTTCGGCAACGGCCGCACCGCCAGGCAGACCTTCGAGTCGATGGTGGAGCGGCACGCGGGCCGGGTCGCCCAGTTCACCGAGGTGTCCACGGACGACCTGACCCTGCTCTACCCGGACGACCTGCCCGAACTTCCCTGATCCACGCCACCGTCGCCGGGGTGCGGTCCGGAGTTCTGCCGGGGCACCGCCGGACTCGGCAGCCTCGCCAGGAGGTTGTCCCGCTCGATGGCGAACTCCGGGTCCGCCTGGTATTCGGAGTGGCCCAGTATCGGTGCGGGCAGTGGCTGTTCGCGGGTGCGGCCGTAGACGAGGGGGTCGCGCAGGGCGGGGTGGTCCACCGGGTGGCAGCCCTCGTCGGGCACGACGCGGACCGGGCCTCCTATCGGGTCGGTGTGCCGCCACAGGTTGCGCCAGCAGTCGACCTCGTCGTGCAGATGGCGCAGGCAGTAGGGGCCGAAGTAGGCGGGGAACCAGCGTCCGTAGAGCCGTTCCAGCGGGGCGCCGTAGGTGAGCATGGCGACGCGGTGGCGGGTGCGGGGCGGGAGCTGCCAGACGGCGGCGGCGGCGAGCACGCTGCCCTGGGAGTGGCCGGAGATGACGAGGCGGCCGCCGGTGCGTTCGGTCCAGGTGGCCATCCGCCAGGTCAGGTCGGGGACGGCGCGTTCCGCGTAGCAGGGCGGGGCGAAGGGGTGGGCGGCGCGCGGCCAGAAGGTGCCGACGTCCCAGAGGATGCCGATGGTGCGCCGGGCCTTGGGGTCGCGGTAGGCGCGGCGGCCCCAGGTGACGAAGAGCAGGAAGCCGAAGCCGATCAGCCAGGAACCCAGCGCCTGAGAGGCGTGGGTGAGCGCCTCGATGGGCGTGGGCATGCCCTTGGCGGCCCGGCCGGGCACCACGTCGTACAGGAAGGCGCCGAGCAGGGCGATGCCGCCGAGGACCAGCGTCGCCCCGGACAGGACGACGATCATGCGGGGTGCGGAGTCGGTGAGTGCGGCGGCGGCGCGGGCCAGGGCGATCCGGCCGGTGCGTACCGGATCCGGCCTCTCGCCCGGGTAGTCGTCCTCGACCCGGGAGGTCAGGGCGTTGCGCAGACGCCAGGTGCGGACCCCGTAGAAGAGCCCGAGCAGCACCAGGACCAGGAGCAGGGCCGGGATGACGGACGCCTGCCAGGTCAGCACGACGGGCGGGCCGAGGACCGTCTCGGCGGGTCCCGCGGTCATGCCGGGGGTGGCGGAGCCGTCGAGCCAGTCGGCGACCCGCTGGGCGATGCCGCCGGACATGACGCCGCCGAGCGCGCAGGCCAGCATCGCGACGGCGGGGCCCGCGAGTCCCTTCATGGCGGTACGGGCGACGGGCGCCCGGTGGTGCAGGCGGAGCGCCACGGCGGCGAGCGTCAGCACGAGGATCAGCTGGGCCAGCGCGAGGAGCCCGAAGCCCCGGGCGCCACCGGCCAGTTGGCCGGAGGACCGCCACTCGGGCCGTGACCAGCCCGCGTACAGCACGGCCAGTGCGAGGCCGGTGAGCGCGAGGGCGGGGAGCAGGGTGGTTTCCGCCTTGCCCAGGGCGTCGTCGAAGCGGGTTTCGCTGCGCCCGCGCCGGCAGATCACCCAGATGACGATTGCCCCGCCGAGGGCGATCGCCCCCTGGAGGGTCCAGCCGAGCGTGTCCAGGAGGGAGTTGGCGGCCGAGCGGTCGTAGCGGGCGGTGGCCACGGTGAGGGCGGCGGAGACGGTGAGGAATCCGGCGGCGGTGTGCGCGGCACGCAGCCGGGCGACCAGCCTGCGCCCGTACCAGAATCCGGGCCTGCCGAGCGCCGGGCCGGACGCGGTGTCGGGGTCCTCGGCGAGGCTGGGCAGCGGCTGCTGGGACTCGTACGCGCTCCAGGTGCGGTGCGAGAGGTACCAGAGCAGCCCGGTGAGCGCGGTGGGCACCACGGCGGCCAGTGCGATCCGCCGGCCCGGCTGGCTCCACCAGCCGCCGTGCGCGGTGGACAGGAACCCGAGCCAGGACTTCTTGCCCGAGCAGGCGTCCGAGCCCCCGCACTGCCAGGCGGTCAGATCGAGGGCGACCTCGCAGGCGGCGGCGACCAGCAGGAAGGTGAGGCTGACGGCGAGCAGGCGGACCAGTACGCCGTAAAGGCGGGTGAGGCGGGGGTGCCCGTGGGTGTTGGGGCGCATCCAGTGGGCGAGGTTGACCACCATGAAGGGGAGCAGCAGCAGCCACAGGGCCCTTATGCCGTTGCCGGAGGTGAGGTTGGACCAGACGTACGCCTCGGGGACCGGCTTCTCCCGGTAGTCGGCCGGGCGTTCTTCGGCGCCGACGTCCTCGGTGCGGCGGAAGATGGCGGCGGTGTGGTCGCCGGTGACCCGGACGGTACGGGGGTCGCCGAGCATCTCCTCGGGGGTGGCGCCGCCGACGCCGTGCACCAGCAGTTCGAGCGCGGGTGCCGGGCCGTCGGGTGAGGGTGTCGCGTGCGGGGGCGCGGGCGCGTCCGGGGCGGAGGACGCCGCCGGCACGGCCGGGTGCGGGGCCGGTGGGGCCGGTGGGGCCGGAATGCCGTCCGGGGCGGCTGAGGATGGGGACACTTCGGGGCTCGCTCTCGCGGACGTACGACGGGGAGGTCGGCGGCGGGGCCTGACGGCGGGGTATCGGCGGTGGGGTATCGGCGGCGGGGGCCGAACGGTGAAGCCCTCGGAGCACAGGTCTTCGAGTCACTGGCCTTCGGATCACGGGCCCCTCAGCCCGCGCGACCTGCCGGACAGCGGCCTCGCGGCACCGTGCTCCTTCAGCATCCCGGAAGAGGGCCGCCCTGCCCACCCTGCCGCACATTCTTCGCATGTCGCCTTCACCCGGCACGCACCAACTGCCCCGCAGGCACCTGGGTATACCGGCCGTGGAGCCCCGTGGCAGCGCGTGACAGGATGAGCAACCCTTACCTCTAGGCGAAGGACCGGGGTCCGTGACCGAGAATCAGAATCTGCTCGCGGAGCAACGGCGTGCCCTCATCCTCGATGAGGTGCGACGGCGCGGCGGGGTACGGGTCAACGAGCTGACCCGGCGGCTGAACGTCTCCGACATGACGGTGCGCCGTGATCTGGACGCGCTCGCCCGGCAGGGTGTGGTGGAGAAGGTGCACGGCGGGGCGGTCCCGGTCTCCGAGGCGAGCACCCACGAGCCCGGTTTCGAGGCCAAGTCGGCGCTGGAGCTCTCCGCGAAGGAGGACATCGCGCGCAGTGCCGCCGCGATGGTCGCGCCGGGCAGTGCCGTCGCCCTGTCCGGTGGCACCACCACCTACGCCCTGGCCCGGCATCTGCTGGACGTACCGGATCTGACGGTGGTGACCAACTCGGTCCGGGTGGCCGACGTGTTCCATGTCGCGCGGCAGAACGGCGGGGACGGCGGGGCCGCGACGGTAGTGCTCACCGGCGGGGTCAGGACGCCCTCGGACTCCCTGGTGGGCCCGGTCGCGGACCAGGCCATCGGCTCGCTGCACTTCGACGTGCTGTTCCTCGGGGTGCACGGCATATCCGTGGAGGCGGGCCTCTCGACGCCCAACCTGGCCGAGGCGGAGACCAACCGGCGGCTGGTGGGTTCGGCGCGCCGGGTGGTGGTGGTCGCGGATCACACCAAGTGGGGCACGGTGGGCCTGAGTTCGTTCGCGCGACTGGATCAGGTGGATGCGTTCGTGACGGATCAGGGACTGTCGGCGGCGGCGCGCGAGGAGATGGCCGAGCATCTGCCCGGACTGGTGGTGGCCGGGGAGTCCGAGGATCCCGTGAGCGCCGACGACGACTCCGTGGGCGCCGGCGACAATCCCGTTGACACCAAAGACAACTGACGCCACGTCAATTACCTTGACGGGTAAGCGTGTTACGTACGCGCGTCACGTCAGCAGCCCCCTTCGTCCGGAGGTTCACCCGCATGGTCCGCCAACTCCGGGGCGTCGGGCTCGACTTCGCCGAGTCCGCACCCGTAACCCTGGTCTTCGCCGCCGAACTCACCGCCTCGCCCGAGGACGTGTACCGGGCGCTGGCGGAGGAGACCGAGGACTGGCCGCGCTGGTTCTCGGCGGTGACGTTCGCCCGGCCGACGGCGGCGGGCCGCGAGGTGCACCTCAAGGGCAACACCAAGTTCATGGAGACCGTGATGGCCGCCGAACCGCCGGCCCGGTACGCCTACCGGGTCGACGTCTCCACCGCGCCGGGCGTGCGGGCCATGCTGGAGGACTGGCGGATCTGGCCGACGGGGGCCGCCACCCGGGTGCAGTGGACGATGGCCGTGGACGGCCCGGCGCCGCTCCGGCTGGTGCTGCGGGCGGCGCGCCCCGGAGTGGGGCGCGCGTTCCGCGACGCGATGCGGGAGCTGGACCGGCGGCTGGCCAAGTAGCCGACGTACGAGCACCTCACCCGTCAACCTGCCTTCGGCGTAAAGGGATTCGGGCACAGGCTCCTACGGCCAGACGCCGGTCTGCAGGAACTTCTCGATGGCTTCCGCGTACGGCGCGATGTCAAGTCCCTGCTCGGCCAGCCAGTCGTCCGAGTAGTACTTGTCCAGGTAGCGGTCACCCGGGTCGCAGATCAGCGTGACCACGCTGCCGGTGCGGCCCTGTTCCACCATCTCGGCGACGATCTTCAGCGCGCTCCACAGACCGGTGCCGGTGGAACCGCCGGCCTTGCGGCCGAGCGCCGCGTCCAGTGCCCGCACGGCCGCCACGCTGGCCGCGTCCGGGACCTTCATCATCCGATCGACGGCTCCCGTCACGAACGAGGGCTCCATCCGGGGGCGGCCGATGCCCTCGATGCGGGAGCCGCAGTCGCTGGTGGCGAGCGGGTCGTGGTTGTTCCAGCCGTCGAAGAAGCAGGAGTTCTCCGGGTCGGGGACGCAGATGAAGGTGTCGTGCTGCATGTAGTGGACGTAGCGGGCGATGGTCGCGGAGGTGCCGCCGGTGCCGGCGGTGGCGACGATCCAACTGGGCTCGGGGTAGCGCTCCAGCTTCATCTGCTGGTAGATCGACTCGGCGATGTTGTTGTTGCCGCGCCAGTCGGTGGCCCGCTCGGCGTAGGTGAACTGGTCCATGTAGTGGCCGCCGGTCTCCGCCGCGAGGCGGGCCGACTCCTCGTACATCTTGCGCGAGTCGTCCACGAAGTGGCACTGCCCGCCGTGGAACTCGATGAGCCGGATCTTCTCGGCGCTGGTCGTGCGCGGCATCACCGCGATGAACGGCACCCCGATCAGCCCCGCGAAGTACGCCTCGGAGACGGCGGTGGACCCACTGGAGGCCTCGATGACGGGGCGCTCCGGCCGGATCCAGCCGTTGCACAGCCCGTACAGGAACAGCGACCGGGCGAGCCGGTGCTTGAGGCTGCCGGTCGGGTGCGTCGACTCGTCCTTGAGGTACAGGTCGATGCCCCACTGCTCGGGCAGCGGGAAGCGCAGGAGGTGGGTGTCGGCGGAACGGTTGGCGTCCGCCTGCACCTTGCGCACGGCCTCTTTCAGCCAGGCCCGGTACGCCGGGTCACTGCGGTCCACGTCGACGGTCGGTACGGCGGTGGGCCGGGCGGCCGGAACCGCACCGCCGTGTCCTGCCGGGGTACTGGTGCTCATCCGCGCCACTCCTCGTGCTGATCCGTGCGATTGCGTCACTCTGCGTCGAAGTGCTGTGCCCTTGGCATGGGCGAGCGGCACCGCATTCCCGCACAGCCCACTTTAAGCCTCCCACCTGCACAAACGTTCACTTTGGGCAGCCATAGCACTCCCTTGTGTCACGGGCGTGCGCCACCTGGGGGCGCAGTCGGCCCACTGCGTCCATCCGCGCGCCACCCCCTCTGGTGTGCGCGCCCTCCCCGATGCAGACTGCCCAGCAGGAACGGGGGCACATCACGGGGGCAGGCAGCAGCCGGGAATTCACGGAGAAGGGGCGAACAGCCAATGCCGGAACCCGATTTCAGCGTGCTGGGCGTACGGATTGAGCGGTGGCCGCGCTCACTGACGCGGGCGGGGCAGGTCGTCGTACGGGACGGCGTACTGACCCTGTTGAGAAGCGACGGCCAGATGATCGACAGTGCACCGCTGGGGTCGGTGACGGCAGCGCGGCCCTGGTTCTCCGGGGACGGGCGGATGGTGGCCCGGCTGAACGGGATCCGCTACCGGCTGACCATGCCGGAGGCCGACGGCCGGCGCCTCGCGTCCCTGCGCGGCGCAGATGGCTGACCCGCCGCCGGAGACCGACGTGCCGGTAGCTGACGCGGAGCCGGTGGCTGACGCGGCGCGCCTGCCTGAAGCGACGCAAGTTGCGCAACGGTCGCCGCTGGGTCACCCTGGCGATACCTCACTCAGGGTGAAGGGGTGGTGACGCCGCGATCCGGCCCGCCGCCCGGTTCGAACCAGCAGACCCGGATCGTCTTCGACCGTCTTCCGACCTCAATCGGGGAGTCGCAGCCGTGATCAGCCAGCCCAGCAGGCACTGCGCGGTGGAGCTGCAAGCAATGCCCTCGCGTATCGGCCAAGTCCGCAGAATTGTCTCGGCGCAATTGCGCTACTGGCATCTGGACCCGTTGATAGACCCGGCCGCGCTCGGTGTCACCGAGCTGCTGACCAACGTTCACCGGCACGCCCAGCCCGACAAGACGTGCACCGTGGAGATCGAGTTGCTCTTCGACCGGCTCACGGTGTCCGTCCACGACCACGACCCCCGGCTGCCCACGCTGCGGGAGGCCGACCTCTTCGACACCGGCGGGCGCGGCCTGTCGCTGATCGAGGCGGTCAGCGAGAGCTGGGGAGTCCGCCCGCAGGGGGCTGACGGCAAGACCGTCTGGTTCGCCCTGCCCGCGCATGTGCCCTCGATGGCGCCCCCGGACTCACCCGAGGCGGCCCCGGTGTCCACGCACGGACGTGAGCGCAGGAAACGCACGGCGCCGGTCCGGTCCGCCCGCGTGGGCTGACCGGACCGCGCCACCACGGATCCATCAGGCCATGCCGCTCTTGCCCTTGAGCGGTCCCTCGGTACGGCCGAACTGCTCGTCCAGCACGGACAGCCGACGCCAGTACTCGTCCTCGTCGATCTCGCCGGTGGCGAAGCGACGGCCGAGCACGGTGATCGGCGACTGCTCGCCGTGACCGCGCTGGTGGCCGCCGGCCCACGGCGGTCCGCCCTGCCACGGCCCGCGTCCACGTCCGCGCCACACGGTGCGGCGCAGCAGGGTCAGGACGCCGAGGACGACGGCCGCCCAGAACAGCGGGAAGAGCAGGAGCCAGGGGCCGGGACCGCCGGTGTGCGCCAGGGTGTTCATTTCGGGTCAACTCCTCGATAGCGGTGGGGTGCTGCTTCTGCTGTCGAGAATGGCCCGGGGAGAGGGTCCCGGTCGTCGTGCGTCCGGCGGCCGTCGGCGTACCTCCCGGGGAGTACCGGAGGGGGTCGCGCCTGCTTCGTCGTGCGAGGGGAGGGGCGTCGGTTGCTCCCTTGCGCCCGCTGCTGCGTGCCGCCGGCTGCGGCCTTAGGTCTGTTGCGCAGTCGGCTGCTGCCTTACGTCTGTTGCGCAGTCGTCAGCGCGGTTCCCCGTACCAGCGCCACTTGTCGCGGCGGGGGCGGCCGGGGAGCTCGCCCCGGCCGGTGGCCCAGAGCAGGGTGGGCCACGGCGGGGTGTCGGCGGGGACGTCCGGGAAGAGGCGGTGCAGGGTGCGGGCGCACAGGTCCGCGGGCGGCTCCCAGGTGCCGGGGATACCGAGTCCGCTCGCCAGGTCATGGGTGTGGACGAGGGTTTCGACCACTCCCATCGCGGCGAAGCCCTCGGGGTCGGCCACCCCGAAGACGTGGTGCGCCCTGGCCTCCGGGGGCTTCACGGCGGTGACGGCGTACAGCAGTCCGGCAGCCGCGTCCAGGGCGACGAGCAGCCCCTGGACCCCTGCCTCCCGCTGGGCGCGGACGGCGTTGCCGGGGGCCCCCGGGGTCTCCTTGGTGTAGCGGAACGGCACGTCGATGTCGGTGCGCTCCGAGGCCAGTTGGGCGGCGTAGGAGAAGAGGTCGTCGATCAGGTGCTCGGCGGTCTCCCAGCAGTCCCAGTCGAGCGAACCCGCCTTGGCGCTCCAGTCGGCGCCGTCGGCCCTGCCGAGGGTGGCGAGCGCGACATCGGCGGCAAGGCGGACGTCCGCGGGGGTGATCTTCATGGGCGGACGGTAGCAAGCGGGTGTGCGCGCCAGAAGCCGGGGTTCTGACACAGGCTCCCAGGCTCTTCAGGCGTCCGCTCCCACGGCCAGGCCCCGCAGCGGGTCGTCGAGGACCGGCTGCCACGCCAATTCGGCCGCTCCGACGAGGGAGTTGTGGTCCAGGGTGCAGGGCAGGATCGGTACTCCCCCACTGCGCCCCCACAGACTGCGGTCGGCGACCACCGCGCGCAGCCGGTCCGGGGCTGCGGCGAGCAGTGCCTGGTGCAGTCCGCCGAGGATGATCCGGTCCGGGTTGAGGATGTTGACCAGACCGGCCAGGCCGAGACCGAGGCGGTCGACGAGGGCCTCGGTGGCGCCGCGCACCGCCAGGTCGGCGTACTCCGTGCGGAGCAGATCCTTCGACTGCTGGAGCAGCGAGACCTCGGGGCCCGGGGTGCGGCCGGCCTCCGCGAGGAAGGCGAGCGGGTCGACCTCCACGTCGAGGCAGCCCCGGCTGCCGCAGTGACAGGGGCGGCCCGCGGGGTTGACCGTGAGATGGCCGACCTCCAGGGCGAGGCCCGAACTCCCGCTGTGCAGACGGCCGTCGAGGACCAGGGCACCGCCGACGCCGCGGTGTCCGGTGGCGACGCACAGCAGGTGCTGGGCGCCGCGTCCGGCGCCGTGCCGGTGCTCGGCGAGGGCCGCGAGGTTGACATCGTTGCCGGTGAAGGCGGGGCCCTCGATACCGGCGGCGGCGATGCGCTCGGCGAAGATTCCGCGGACCGGGGAGCCCGCGGGCCAGGCCACGTGGATCGGGTTGAGGGCGGTGCCGTCGGGTTCGGCGACGGCGGAGGGGACGGCGAGCCCGGCTCCGGCACAGCGCCGGCCGGACTCCCTCAGCAGCTGGGCGCCCGCGTCGACGACCGCGCCGATGACCTGGGCGGGGTCGGCGTCGACGACCGCGCAGCCCGGTGCGGTGGCGACGATACGTCCGCCGAGGCCGACCAGGGCCGCGCGGTAGCCGTCGGCGTGTACCTGGGCCGCGAGCACGACGGGGCCACCATCGTCAACGGTCAGCCGGTGCGAGGGGCGTCCCTGCGATCCGGCGGCGGCGGGGCGGGAGTCGACCCGGATCAGCCCGAGGGCTTCGAGTTCGGCGGCGACCGCTCCGGCGGTGGCGCGGGTCACGCCGAGTTCGGCGGTGAGTACGGCGCGGGTGGGTGCGCGACCGGTGTGCACGAGCTCCAGCGCGGGTCCGAGCGCTCCCCGGCCTCGCTCCAACTTCGTTTTGGTGCTGCTCACCCTGGTCCCCTCGCCGTTCATGAGGTGGAGTCTGCCACGCCCCGCACCCTTCTTGCCCTGTTCCAGGAGCCCACCCTATGCTGACTTTGTGCCGAACCTAAACAAAGTCCGGACGGCCGCACCGGGAGGACCGGGCGCAGACCGCGCCGCCCCCTCCCTCTCCCGTCTCCGCACCGTACTGACCCTGTTCTTCGCCCTCGACGGCTTCATATTCGCCGGGTGGGTGGTCCGCATCCCGGCCATCAAGGAGCAGACCGAAGCCTCGGCCAGCACCCTCGGGCTGGCCCTCCTCGGAGTGTCGGCCGGCGCCGTGATCACCATGACGCTCACCGGCCGGCTCTGCAGCCGGCTGGGCAGCGCCCGGGTCACCGTGTTCTGCGGAGCACTGCTGTCGCTGAGCATCGCGCTGCCACCGCTGACTCACTCACCGCTGGCGCTGGGCCTGGTCCTACTGATCTTCGGCGCGTTGTACGGCGGCATCAGCGTCGCCATGAACAGTGCGGCGGTCGACCTGGTGACCGCGGTGCGCCGTCCGATCATGCCGAGCTTCCACGCGGCGTTCAGCATGGGCGGCATGGTCGGCGCGGGGCTCGGCGGGCTGGTCGCGGGCAGCCTGTCCCCGCTGGTCCACCTGTCGGTGCTGAGCGTGATGGGGCTGGCGCTCACGGCGGCGGCGGGTCCGGCGCTGCTGCGGGAATCGCGGAAGCTTCCGCAGATGGGGGCGCTTTCGCAGACAGGGGAGCTTCCGCGGGCGGGGACGCCTCCGCAGCCGGGGACGTCGGGACGTACGGATGACGGCTCGGCGGACGCCGGACCGGCGGAAGGCGCCACGGCGGCCACGGCGGCCACGGAAGGTACCGGGGACCGCACCCCCACCAAGAAGGCCACCGCTCCCGCCACCCGCCGCACCGTCGCCCTCTTCGGTGTGATCGCCCTGTGCACCGCCTACGGCGAAGGCGCTATCGCCGACTGGGGCCCGCTCCACCTCCAGCAGGACCTCGGCGCCCACCCGGGCGTGGCGGCCGCCGGATACTCGCTGTTCGCGCTCGCCATGACCATCGGCCGGTTCACCGGCACCACCCTCCTGGAGCGCCTGGGGCAGACCAGGACGCTGGTGGTGGGCGGGGCCACCGCGGCCTTCGGCATGCTGCTCGGTTCGCTGGCGCCGGTGCTCTGGCTGGCGCTGCTCGGCTTCGCCGTGACCGGGCTCGGACTGGCGAACATCTTCCCCGTCGCGGTCTCCCGGGCGGGCGAACTGGCAGGCCCCAGTGGGGTCGCGACCGCCTCCACGCTGGGTTACGGCGGCATGCTGCTCGGTCCGCCCGCCATCGGGTTCCTGGCCGACTGCCTGTCGCTGCCGCTCGCGATGACGACGGTGGCGGTGCTGGCCGCGGCCGCCGCCTGCCTCGGGCTGCTGGCCCGGCACTCGAAGTCGACGGTGACCGGCTCGTCGGTGGCCGGATAAGGGGCGCCTGGGTACGCGTACTCAGGCGGGGTCGGCGGTACGGGGGCACCCTGTGTGCCAAGGGGAACCTTTCACCGCCGATCCGTCCGGGGGGACGAGATGAAGGCACACCGCCTGCACGATCTCGCACAGCTCACCTACCGCAATCCCGCTTCCAGGGTCTATCTGACCCTGGTGACCGTGGCCGCGCTGTTCGTCACCGTCGACATGCTCCTCATCACGCACGACGACGCCTCGCTCGCGGGGGTCTGGCTGTTCCTGCTCGCGGCGCCCACCGTCTTCGTGTTCCTGATCGGCGGCCATCTGCTCGCCGTCGGCGTGGCCGACTCGGCGGCGTACCTCTATCCGGCGCTGGTGCTGTCCGTGCTGATCCAGTCGTACGCCCTAGGAGCCCTCGTCCACCTGCTGGGAGGCGGGCGCGCTGCTGCACGGGACATGTCACGATCGGCCGCATGAACACCGAGACCCGTCTCAACCACCTCGCGCGTCAGGGCGAGTTGCTGGCCACCGCGGCCGAGACGGCGGGCACGGACGCCACCGTGCCCACCTGCCCCGGCTGGCAGGTGGGCGACCTGCTGCGGCACACCGGAATGGTGCACCGCTGGGCGACCGCCTTCGTGGTCCACGGGTACAAGGAGTACCAACCGGACGGCGGGGAGCCCGACCTGGACGGCGCCGAACTGCTCACCTGGTTCCGCGAGGGGCACGCGGCCCTGGTGGCGGCCCTGCGCGCGGCCCCGGCCGCTCTGGAGTGCTGGACCTTCCTGCCCGCGCCGTCGCCCCTGGCCTTCTGGGCGCGCCGGCAGACGCACGAGACGACGGTGCACCGGATGGACGCCGAGTCCGCCGCCGGCGGCCGCCTCGGCCCCGTCGACCGGGAGTTGGCGCTCGACGGCATCGATGAGCTGCTGACCGCCTTCCACGCCCGCGAGCGCAGCCGGGTCAGGTCCCGCACACCGGGCACTCTGCGGGTGCGGGCCACGGACGGCCCCTCGCCCGCGGTCTGGACCGTCCACCTGTCACCGGACGCCCCGCCCCGTACCGTACGCGACGACGAAGGACCCGCCGACGCGGAACTGTCCGGGCCCGCGGAACTGCTCTACGCGACGCTCTGGAACCGGTTGCCGGCCAGCACTCTCAAGGTCAACGGCGACCTCGAACTCGTCCGCGCCTGGCAGGAGTTGTCCGGCATCACCTGGAACTGACCACGCACGGGGGCGGGCCTCACCTCGTGCGGTCCGCCAGTATCCGCTCCAGCACCGCCCGCTGCCTGGGCCGCACCTCGGCATGGAGGCTGCGGCCCTTGTCGGTCAGGGCCACCCGCACGCCCCGCCGGTCCGACGCGCACATGCCCCGCGTCACCAGGCCGTCCCGCTCCAGCCGCCCCACCAGCCGCGACAACGCACTCTGACTGAGGTGCACCCGGTCGGCGATCTCCTGCACCCGGAACGAACAGCCGCCACCCGGCACCGGCTCATGGCTGTCACCCGCGAGCACATCGAGCACCTCGAAGTCACTGGCACCCAGCCCGAAGGGGTGCAGTTCCCGGTCGAGTTCGCAGACCGTGCGGGCGTGCAGCGCGAGCACACCGCGCCACTGCTCCACGAGTTCGTACTCGGACTTCTCCGGCTTCTTCACTGCCATGGCCGCACGTTAGCAGAGCGTACGCCGTTTGTTGCACAAGAATTAAATGCACTTGCATCTCATGCATGTGCATGTACCTTTGCTGCCCATGACCACTGCGCTCAACACTCCCGATTCCAAGACGAGTTGGAGCCCCCGCCTGTGGGGCACCCTGCTGGTGCTCTGCGCCGCGATGTTCCTGGATGCCCTCGACGTCTCGATGGTCGGTGTCTCGCTGCCGTCGATCGCCGCCGATCTGGACCTCTCCACCGCGTCCCTGCAGTGGATCGTCAGCGGCTACATCCTCGGATACGGCGGACTGCTGATGCTGGGCGGCCGGGCGGCCGACCTGCTCGGCAGGCGCCGCGTGTTCCTGATCGCGCTGGCCGTCTTCGCGGCCGCCTCACTGCTCGGCGGACTCGTCGACTCCGGTCCGCTGCTGATCGCCAGCCGTTTCATCAAGGGCCTGAGCGCGGCGTTCACCGCCCCCGCCGGCCTCTCCATCATCACCACCACCTTCCCGGAGGGCCCGCAGCGCAACCGGGCACTGTCCATCTACACCACCTGCGCCGCGACCGGCTTCTCCATGGGACTGGTGCTCTCCGGTCTGCTCACCCAGTTCAGCTGGCGCTGGACGATGCTGATGCCCGCGCCGATCGCCCTGATCGCCCTGTTCGTCGGCATGAAGCTGATCCCCAGGAGCACCCGCGACGACGCCAAGCACGGCTACGACCTGCCCGGTGCGATCACCGGCACCCTCACCATGCTGCTGCTGGTCTTCACCGTCGTACAGGCACCGGAAGCCGGCTGGGGCTCGCCCCGAACCCTCCTGTCGTTCCTGGCGGTTGTCGCCCTCTTCAGCCTCTTCATCCGCATCGAGAAGCGCAGCGCCAGCCCGCTGATCAGGCTCGGAGTGCTGCGTTCCGGCCCGCAGATCAGGGCCCAGCTCGGCGGCGCGGTGTTCTTCGGCTCCTACGTCGGCTTCCAGTTCATCGTCGTCCAGTACATGCAGTCGCTGCTCGGCTGGTCGGCGCTGCAGACCGCGCTCGCCTTCCTGCCCGCGGGCCTGCTGGTCGCCCTGTCGTCGACGAAGATCGGTGATGTGGTCGACCGGTACGGCACACCGCGGATCGTCGCCGCCGGGTTCCTCGCCCTGGTGATCGGCTACGCCCTCTTCCTGCGCATCGGCCTCGACCCGAGCTACGCGGGCGTCATCCTGCCCTCCATGCTGCTGCTCGGCGCGGCCTGCGCCCTGGCCATCCCGTCGCTCAACATCCAGGCCACCAACGGTGTCCACGACGACGAACAGGGCATGGTCTCCGGCCTGTTGAACACCTCCTTCCAGGTCGGCGGCGCGCTCTTCCTGGCCGTGGTGACCGCCGTCATCACGGCGGGCGGCGAATCCGTCGGGGCCGGCGCGTCCCCGCAGCAGATGCTGGACAGCTACCGGCCGGGGCTGATCGTGGTCACCGGCATCGCCGTCGTCGGACTGCTGATCACCGCCACCGGGCTGCGCACCCGGCGGCCCTCGGAGTCGCTGGTGCTGCGGGCTTCGTCCGCCGATCCGGCCGGGGTGCGCAAGGAGGCCGCCGAGCCGGTCGCCGTACCGGGGCAGGTCGCCGAGCCCGTCGCCGTGGGTGAGCAGGCCGCCGGGCCGGTCGCCGTACGGGACTGAGCCGCACCTCCCGCGCAGTGGGAAGCACGGCCGGTGGGCGAGCACCTTGCCCACCGGCCGTGCGGCGCCGCAGACTTGGCGGTATGACGGGGCGGACGCGGGCACAGAGTGATGCGATGACCATCGAGATCGGGTTCGCGCTGGTCAGTGCGGCCGTTCTGGCGGGCCTCACCTTCCTCGGCGTCGCCGGACCGCCGTATCTGCTGGGCTTCCCCGCGGGGTGGTTCAGGGCGATGTACGTCCTCGGTGGCGTGCTGGCGGTGGTGGTCTTCGTCGTACGGGTCGTGTACGTCCTGTGGCGCTACCAGGGCGCCCCGGGCACGGAGCCGAACGGGCCGGGGCGCACCGACCGGTAGCGCGACGGGCCGGGGCGCCCCCTGCCGGCAGGGTTGCCGTCCCCGGCCGCTACCCCAGCCAGCCCGGTCGCACCAGCCCCGACTCATAGGCCAGGACGACCAGTTGGGCCCGGTCGCGGGCGCCGAGTTTGACCATGGTGCGGCTGACGTGGGTCTTGGCGGTGAGAGGGCTGACGACCAGACGGCGGGCGATCTCCTCGTTGGACAGACCGATGCCCACCAGGGCCATCACCTCCCGCTCACGGTCGGTGAGTTCTCGCAGCACACCGGCCTCGGCCGGCTCCTTCGACCGGGCGGCGAACTCGGCGATCAGTCGACGCGTCACGCCCGGCGAGAGCAGCGCGTCACCGTCCACCACCGCTTTCACCGCCCGCACCAGTTCCTCCGGCTCGGTGTCCTTGACGAGGAACCCCGAGGCCCCGGAGCGGATCGCCTCGAAGACGTACTCGTCGAGTTCGAAGGTGGTGAGCATGACCACCTTCACCCCGTCGAGGGCCGGGTCCTCGGTGATCCTGCGGGTGGCTGCGAGGCCGTCGAGATGCGGCATCCGGATGTCCATCAGGACCACGTCCGGGCGCAGTTCGCGCACCAGCCGCACGGCTTCCTCGCCGTCGGCGGCCTCCCCGGCGACCCCGATGTCGCCCTGCGCGCCGAGCAAGGCCCGGAATCCGGCCCTGACCAGCGCCTGGTCGTCGGCGAGCAGCACCTTGATCACGACGTTCCCTCTTCCTCTGTCCTTGGTGAAGCCGGTACGTCGGGTGTCCGTGGGGTGTCCGGTACGTCGGGTGTCCGTGGGGTGTCCGGTACGTCGGGTGTCCGTGGGGTGTCCGGTACGTCGCGCGGGGCCGCGCTGAGCGGAAGGTCTGCCTCCACCCGGTAGCCCCCGTCCGGGCGCGGGCCCGCGTCGATCGTGCCACCCAGGGCGGCGGCCCGCTCCCGCATTCCGGCGAGTCCGTTGCCGCTGCCGCCCGCGTCGTCGCCGGTGGCCGGTCCCGCGTCGTCGATGCGCAGGCGCAGTCCGGACGAGGTGTGGGTGACCGTGACGTCGGCGGTGCGGGAGCCGGAGTGCCGGACCACGTTGGTCAGCGCCTCCTGGATGATGCGGAAGGCGGCGAGGTCGGCACCCGGCGGGAGCCTGCGCACACTGCCGGTGGTCCCGGTGCGGACCGTGAGTCCTGCGGCGGCGGCCTGTTCGACCAGTTCGGGGAGCCGGTCGAGGCCGGGGGCCGGGGCGCGGGGCGCGTCGCCGGGGCCACGCAGCGAGTCGAGCACCTGGCGGACCTCGCCGAGCGCCTCCTTGCTGGCGGACTTGATGGTGGTGAGCGCGGAGCGGGCCTGTTCCGGGTCGGTGTCGAGCAGGGCGAGGCCCATGCTCGCCTGAACGTTGATCACGGAGATGCTGTGGGCGAGTACGTCGTGCAGTTCGCGGGCCATCCGCAGGCGCTCCTCCTCGGCGCGGCGCTTCTGGGCGGCGGCCCGCTCGGCGCGGGCGTGCGCCCACTCCTGGCGTTTCACCCGGACCAGTTCCGCGCCGGCCAGGATCGCGGCCGTCCAGGCGGCCGGGCCCAGACCCTCGCCCCAGGAGACGGGGCCGTCGCCCGCCGGGGGCAGCCATCGGTAGAGCCAGTGGCCGATGAGCAGATGCCCGGCCCACAGGGCACCGAGCGCACTCCAGGCGGCGATGCGGTGACCGTGCACCACGGCGGCGAAGCAGCCGAGCGCGACGGTGAGGAAGACCGGACCGTACGGATACCCGGCCCCGAGATAGACCAGCACGGAGCCGGTGGCCGCGAACACCACGGGCACCGGCCACCGGTGACGCCACAGCAGAATGGCGGGCCCCAGCAGCAGCAGTGCCCTGGCCAACGCGTCGATGTGCACCCGGTCGTGCTGCATGCCCGCGGCGAACCGGGACCCGACCAGCAGCACCACGGCCAGCACCGCGGTCGTCACCCACGGCAGTCCGGCGACCCCGCTGTGCCGCCGGACCGGGCCCGCCTCCCAGTGCCGGGCCCAGCGGGGCGGACCGAAGTGCGGTCCGGAGCGGGGCGGACCGGAGTGCGGTCCTGGCCGGCCGCCCCGCGCGGGGCCGGAGGCGAACTCGGACGGCGAACCGCAAGGGGGGCCGTCCGGGAAGCCGGATGCCGGGCCGGGCCTGCCGCGCCCACGCGGGTGGGCGCCGCCCCGGCGGTTGCGGGCACGGCTCCCGCCCCGGTCCGGCCGCCGGGGCGGGCGGCCTGCGCTTGCGTCCTGTGGCTCCATGCCGCTCACGCTAAGGGGGAAGCAGTGGCCACGGCGTCGGCCCGGCGGCGTGATCACCCGTACTCCCGCAGGAGTACGTCCCAGGAGTACCCGCACGACGGGAGCGTTGCGGTCCCCTCTGCCGCAAGATGTCTCCGGGCCTTTTCCCTGACGGCCGCCGCCCCGCCGGCCGGCCCGCTTCCCGGCCCACCCGTCGAAAAGAGGATCCGCCATGTCCGCCACCCACTACATCCGTCCCAGCCGCTTCGGCAGCCTCCTGAACGGATCAGTCGGCTGGCTGGCCCGGCACGGTATCAGCGTGCTCGGCACCGCCGAGCTGTCCGTGCGTGGCCGCAAGAGCGGGGAGTGGCGCAGGGTCCCGGTCAATCCGCTCCCGTACCGGGGCGGCCCCTATCTGATCTCCGCCCGGGGACACTCCGAGTGGGTGCGCAACATGCGTGCGGCCGGCGGCGGAAAGCTTCAAGTGGGCCGCAGGACACAGGAGTTCACCGCCGTGGAGGTGGCGGACGACGAGAAGCCGGTGATCATGCGGGCCTACCTGAAGAAGTGGGGCTGGGAGGTCGGCCGCTTCTTCGGCGGGATCACCGCGAACTCCACGGACGAGGAACTGCTCGCCGCCGCCCACAAGCACCCGGTCTTCCGCATCTCCGTCACCCGGTAGACCCGGCCGCCCGTAGCAGTACCCGCGCAAGCGGCCCGCCGGGCCTCAAGGGCCCGACGGGTCGGATGCCCGGATGCCGGGGGCACCGAGGGCGGCGCGGCTACGACCGTGGTCAGCCCTCGTCGGGCCGGTGCACCGCGTTCAGTGCGCGCTGGGCCATCGGGTGCATGCGGACCAGTTCACCGAGGGTGGTCTGGCCGCGGGTGATCCGCGCGAAGGCCCGCCAGGCCGGGCGGACCGAGGTGAGGGCGGCGTGCAGCAGTGCCGGGTGGCGTTCGAACTGGGTGAGCATGCGCTTGCCGACCCCCATTTCGACACCGAGTCCCGCCTTGATGGCGAAGGCGTAGTTGAGGGCCTGGCGGCGGGCGTCGACCGCGTCCTGGGCCTCGGCGATCCGTACCGCCCACTCCCCCGCCAGCCGTCCGGAGCGCAGTGCGAAGGAGATGCCCTCGCGGGTCCACGGCTCCAGGAGACCTGCGGCGTCGCCGCACACCAGGACCCGGCCGCGGGAGAGCGGTGAACCGGCGGCCCGGCAGCGGGTCAAGTGGCCAGAGGACACGGAGGGTTCGAAGCCGGCGAGGCCGAGGCGGGCGATGAAGTCCGTCAAGTACTGCTTGGTGGCGGCCCCTTCGCCCTTCGAGGCGATCACCCCGACCGTCAGGGTGTCGCCCTTGGGGAACACCCAGCCGTAACTCCCCGGAATCGGGCCCCAGTCGATGAGCACCCGCCCCGCCCAGTCCTCGGCGACCGAGGCCGGCACCGGGATCTCCGCCTCAAGACCGAGATCCACCTGGTCGAGTTCCACCCCGACATGAGCCCCTATCCGGCTGGCGCTGCCGTCGGCGCCGACCACCGCCCGCGCCAGAACGGTCTCCCCGTCGGACAGGACGACGGCCGCGGTGCGCCGGTCGGGTACCGCCGAGCCGTGCTGCTCGACCTTGGCTACGGTGGCACCGGTGCGCAGCACCGCGCCCGCCTTGGTCGCCGTCTCCACCAGTGCCTGGTCGAACTCGGGCCGGTTGATCAGCCCGAAGAGCATCTTCTTCGACCGTCTGGTGCGCGACCGCTTCCCGTCGAGCGAGAAGGTCACCGCGTGGATGCGGTCCCGCAGCGGAATGACGAAACCGGGCGGCATGCTGTCGCGGGACGGGCCGATGATGCCGCCGCCGCATGTCTTGTAGCGGGGCAGTTCGGCCTTCTCCAGGAGGAGCACCCGCCGCCCCGCGCTGGCCGCCGCGTACGCCGCGGAGGCTCCGGCCGGTCCGGCCCCGACCACCACGACGTCCCACACCGGCTCGCCGTCCTCGCCCGATCCGGGTCCGGTGTTTGCTGCGGCATCTGCGTTCTCGCTGCTCACGATGTGCTTCTGCTCCTGATCCGAACCGTGGCCATGCTTTCCAGCGGCATCCTACGGCGCGGCGAAGTACAGGTCCGCTGTGGGAGGATCGGTCATGTCTTCGCCGTACACACACCTGTCCGCGAAGCACGCACCGGAACAGCCGCAGGACCCCCCGATCCGCCGTCGCACCCACAAGGAGCGTGCCCATGACCGCCCGCCACCCGATCGCCACGTCCGTTGCCTCGCTGATGCCCCGCGCCAAGTCGGAGCTCGCCGAGTTGGTGGCCTTCCAGTCGGTGGCGGACCCGGCACAGTTCCCGAAGAGCGAGTGCGAGGCCGCCGCGAACTGGTGCGCGGACGCGCTGCGCGCCGAGGGCTTCACCGAGGTCGCCCTGCTCGACACTCCCGACGGCACCCAGTCGGTGTACGGCTTTCTGCCCGGTCCCGAGGGCGCGCCGACCGTACTGCTCTATGCGCACTACGACGTACAGCCGCCGCTGGGTGCCGACAAGTGGGTGTCGCCGCCGTTCGAGCTGACCGAGCGCGACGGCCGCTGGTACGGGCGTGGCGCGGCCGACTGCAAGGGCGGGTTCATCATGCATCTGCTCGCGCTGCGGGCCCTGAAGGAGAACGGCGGCGTCCCGGTCTCCGTGAAGGTGATCGCCGAGGGTTCCGAGGAGCAGGGCACCGGTGGTCTGGAGCGGTACGCCGAGGCGCACCCCGACCTGCTCACCGCGGACACCGTCGTCATCGGTGACACCGGCAACTTCCGGGTCGGCCTGCCGACGGTCACGGCGACGCTGCGCGGCATGACGATGCTGCGGGTCACCCTGGACTCCCTTGAGGGCAACCTGCACTCGGGCCAGTTCGGCGGGGCCGCCCCCGACGCGCTCGCCGCCATGATCCACCTGCTGGCCTCGCTGCGCGCCGCGGACGGCTCGACGACCGTGGACGGCGTTGAGGCGGACGGGACTTGGGAGGGTCTGCAGTACCCGGTGGACGAGTTCCGCGCCGATGCGAAGGTCCGGGACGGCGTCGAACTGATCGGCACCGGCACGGTCGCCGACCGCATCTGGGCGCGCCCCGCCGTCACCGTCGTCGGCATCGACTGCCCGCCGGTGGTCGGCGCCACCCCGTCGCTCCAGGCGAGTGCGCGGGCGCAGATCAGCCTGCGGGTGCCGCCGGGCCAGGACGCCACCAGGGCGACCGAACTGCTCACCGCGCATCTGCACGCGCACGCACCGTGGGGCGTCAAGGTCACCGTCGAGCAGGTCGGGCAGGGCCAGCCCTTCAAGGCGGACACCTCCAGCCCGGCGTACACCTCGATGGCCGACGCGATGCGGGTCGCCTACCCGGGCGAGGAGATGCAGACCTCCGGCATGGGCGGCTCCATCCCGCTGTGCAACACCCTGGCCGCGCTCTACCCGGAGGCGGAGATCCTCCTCATCGGGCTGAGCGAGCCCGAGGCCCAGATCCACGCGGTGAACGAGAGCGTCTCCCCCGAGGAGCTGGAGCGCCTCTCGGTGGCCGAGGCCCTCTTCCTCACCAACTACGCGGCCTCGAAGAAGAACTGACGCTCCCTCACCCCGGGCCCGGCAGGACGGCGGCCCGGCAGGACAGCGGCCTGGCAAAGATCAGCGCTGGGCGAACTATGCGCAGAGCGAAGAATCCTGCGGCGGGCGTACGGCATCTCGTACGTTCGCCGCATGGACCTCGTAGAGATACTTCCGCAGCTCCACATGCTGCGCTTCCCCATCGGACAGGCCTATCTCTGGCGCGACGGCACCGAGCTGACGCTGATCGACGCGGGCCACCGGGACGCCGCCGCCGACATCGAGGCGGCGATACGGAGCCTGGGCGCGGACCCCCGCGAGCTGCGCCGCATCGTGCTGACCCACTGCCACCGCGACCATGTGGGCGCCGCCGAGGAGCTGGCGGAGCGGTATGGCACCGAGGTGCTGGCGCACCGGCTGGACGCCCCGGTGATCCGTGGGGTCCGGGCGACCCCGGATCCCCAACTCCTCGACTGGGAGATCCCGTTGTACGAGCACGGGCTGACCGTGCTGCCCGCCCCGGCCACCCGGGTGGACCGTGAACTGGAGGGCGGGGAGGTGCTCGACTTCGGCGGCGGCGCCCGCGTCGTCCACTCCCCCGGCCACACGGACGGCTCCCTCTCCGTCCATCTGCCGCACCACGGGGTGCTGTTCACCGGTGACAGCATCGCCGCCGTGGGCGAGGTGATGCTCGGAGTGTTCAACGTCGACCGCGAGGAGGCACTGGCGACCATGCGCCGGCTGACCTCACTCGCCCCCTCCGTGGCCTGCTTCGGCCACGGAGACCCGCTGACGCAGGACGCCGCCCGGCTGCTGCTCGAAGCCGCGGAGCGGGCGTCGGCGGCAGGGTGACGGCGAGGGGCCCGACCGTCGTGGGGAACCCCCGGCGTGCCGGGGCAGCCGTCCCGCTCAGCCCACCGGCACCCCCGCCTCCAGATTGAGCACGGTCCCGCGCTCCCGGGCCCGCAGCGCCCAGCGCAGCCGCTCGTACCGTTCGGCGGGCAGCAGTCCGGCCGCCTCCTCCTCGGTGACGAACCGCCATTCACGCAACTCCGGTCCGGGCAGCGCCACTTGGCCCGCCTGCTCGCCACCGAGCCGCCCGCCGTCGAAGAGCATCCGCAGCCCGCCGAAGCCCGGCGGCCTGGGCGGCTCCCAGTCGACGACCAGCAGGGTGGGCACCCGTTCCAGACGTAGCCCCGTCTCCTCGGCCACCTCCCGCACCCC
Organism: Streptomyces sp. NPDC051561; assembly: GCF_044454195.1. Taxonomy (NCBI): domain Bacteria; kingdom Bacillati; phylum Actinomycetota; class Actinomycetes; order Kitasatosporales; family Streptomycetaceae; genus Streptomyces; species Streptomyces sp. NPDC051561. The sequence continues at coordinate 130,181 of NZ_JBITDM010000007.1, forward strand.
GGCCCTGGCGGGCGCCTCGCCGCTCTCCACGACACCGCCGGGAAACTCCCAGCCCGGCTTGTACGTCGGGTCCACCAGCAGCACCCGGTCCTGCGCGTCGAACAGCAGCACCCCCGCCGCGAGGGTCTCGGCCGCCGGTGGCGGGGTCTGCACTATCTCGCAGGGTCCGGCGGCTCCGGTCCGCACCGCTGCCGCGATGGCCTCGGCGGCCTCGCAGGGGGTGATCCGGCTCGTGTCGACGGTATGCGCGTCCGCACTGATCCAGCCCAGCGCGGACCGGTACGGCTCGATGTGGTCGTACGCCCACTGGCGCACCCGCACCTCGGCGTCCGCCGCGCTCATGCCGGGCTCCTCACGGGCCGCGATCCGCTCCCGCAGGATCGTTTCCTCCACGTGGAGCAGCACGTGTCGCACGGGGATCCGGCGCGAGGCGAGCCCACCGAAGATCTCGTCCCGGTACTCCTGCCTCAGCAGTGTCATCGGCACCACCAGCACCCCGCCCACTTCGGCGAGCAGCGCGGCAGCGGTGTCCACGACGGTCCGCCGCCACATCGGGAGGTCCTGGAAGTCGCTCACCTCGGCGAGGCGCTTGGCCGGCAGCAGGTGCCGCAGACCGGCGCCGGTCACCTCCGGGTCGTAGAACGTGCTGTTCGGGATCAGCTCGATCAGTTCGCGTGCGGTCGTGGTCTTGCCCGCCCCGAACGCACCGTTGACCCAGACGATCACGGTTCCCCCTCTGCCGTAGCCCCCAGTGGACTGCCCGCAACACCCTGCCACGAATAGCGGGTCCGGCGGCATGGTGCCTGCGACCGTTCGCGCACACAACCGTGTCCTTCCTGTGGCCCGGCGCGGGCAACGCTGCCAAGGCCGCACGGCGTCGATGCAGATACGGGGGCGCCTGCGGGGTGACTGCGACCGTGACCCGTCGTCACGGAGTCTCGTTGGGCGCACAGAGGTACAGCAGGAGCACGAAGAGAGGGGTGCGGCATGAACCGCACTGTTTTGCAGCGTTTTCCGGCCGGTGGCCCGCGCGGCAGCTGGCCCGCCGAGGAATACGCCCATGCGCGGCGCGCGGAGGGCTGCCCGGCCGAGGTGGTGATGGACCTGGACTCGGACGCCTTTCTGGTCGTCGTCCAGCACGGCGCGGCAGAGGTCGTGGGCCTGTGAACTCACGCGTGCGGTAGGAGTTTTACCAGGTGGGGCGGGCGCTGACGCCGCCGTCCACCACCAGGTTGGTGCCGGTGATCCAGGAGGCGGCGTCGGAGGCCAGGAACACACAGGCGTTGCCGATGTCTTCCGGCCGGCCGAGCCGGCCGAGCGGGGCCGCCTCGCTCCAGCGGCGTACACCGTCCGGCCAGTCGCCGGCGAGGCCGGGGCGGTCGATCAGCCCCGGCGAGACCGTGTTGACGCGGATCCCGGCGGCGCCGTGTTCGAGGGCGGCGGAGCGGGCGAACATCAGCAGGGCGGCCTTGGAGGCGCAGTAGTGCGCATGGCCGGGGGTGGCCATGGTGCCCTCGATGGAGGCGATGTGGGTGATGCTGCCGCCGCCTCGGGCCGCGAGCAGGGGTGCGGCGGCGCGAGTGCAGGAGAAGGCGCTGGTGGTGTTGGCCTCGTACATCTCGCGCCAGTCCTCGACGGACATCTCGGCGAGGCTCTTGACCGGCTGGATGCCGGCGCTGTGGACGAGGGCATCCAGTCCGCCGCGCCAGTCGGCCGCCGTCTCGACGAGCCGCCGGCACTGCGACTCCTCGGTCAGATCCGCCTGTACGGCCAGGGCCCGGCCGCCCGCGTCGCCGATCCGGGTGACGAGCGCGCGGGCCGACTTCTCGTCGTGCCGGTAGTGGGCGACCACGGCGGCGCCCGCGGCGGCGAACCGGTCGGCGATGCCACCGCCGATCAGGCCACCGGCCCCGGTGACCAGCGCCACGCGGCCGGTGAGGTCGGGCAGGTGCTTGGCGTCACTCATGGCCGTCGGGTCACTCCCGGTCGTCGCATCGCTCGTGGCTGTGGCGTCACTCATGGCTGTCGCGTCACTCTTCGTCGTCGGTCCGGGGCATGGCCAGTGGTGCGTCCTTGCGGCACAGCTCCGCGATGCGCGGGGCCTGCTCGGGATATTGGGCGGTGAGCTGCTCCGGGTCCGCGCCCTCGTAGTCCGAGGGCAGGAAGCCGGGCGCCATGGTGGTGCCGAACAGGGACCAGACGCCCGGCTGGGCGACCCGGGCCGCCATCCAGGTGCCCGCAGGCACGACGTACTGCACGGGTCCGCCCCGGGCGAAGTCGCCGAGCGGGATCAGGCGGTCGGTGCCGTCCGGGGCGAGCAGCAGCAGGTCGAGCGGGTCGCCCCGGTAGAAGTGCCAGACCTCGTCGGTGGGCAGCCGGTGGAAGGCGGAGAAGTCGCCGGGGGCGGACGTCAGCAGCATCATGATGGCGGTGCCGACCGGGCGGCCGGTGGCATCGGCCGGGCCTGCCCAGGTCTGCCGGAACATGCCGCCCTCGACGGGCAGCGGTGCGAGCCGGTACTGCTCCGCGAGACGTCCGGCTTCGGTGAGTGCGCTCACTGACTCGGTCACCGGGGAAACCTACCGCGCAACTGCCTTCCGGAAACGGGGAGTTGCCGCAGAGGTCCGGGAGGGGGAGCCGCCCGGGGCGACTATCCGCGCCGCTGTCCCTGGAGCGCTGCCGCCGCCGCGCCCACCAGACCCGCCTCGGTGCCCATGCTGGCGGGGACGACCTTCAGTCCCCGTACGAAGGACAGCGCCGCATAGTCCGCGAGAGCCTCGCGCAGCGGCTCGAAGAGTACGTCGCCCGCGCCCGCCACTCCCCCACCGATCACCGCGATGTCCACTTCCACGAGGGTGGCGGTGGCGGCGATTCCGGCGGCCAGGGCCTGCGCGGCGCGGGCGAAGGAGGCGAGGGCGACGGGGTCTCCGGCGTGCGCCGCGGCGGCCACCGCGGCGGCGGTGGTGTCGCCGTCGGGGCCGGGGGTCCAGCCCTGTCCGGCGGCCCGGCGGGCGATGTTGGGGCCGCTGGCGATACGTTCCACGCAGCCACGGGAGCCGCAGGGGCAGTGGTCGCCGTCCAGGTCGACACTGATGTGGCCGATGTGGCCCGCGTTTCCGGTGGGGCCGGGGTGAAGTCGGCCGTTCAGGACCAGGCCGCCGCCGACGCCGGTCGAGACGACCAGGCACAGAGCGTTGTCATGGCCCCTGGCGGCACCCTGCCAGTGCTCGGCAGCCGTCATCGCGACGCCGTCGCCGATGAGCCGTACCGGAAGGTCGCCGGTCGTCGCGCGCACCCGCTCGACCAGCGGAAAGCCGCGCCAGCCCGGGACGTTGACCGGGCTGACCGTGCCCGCCGAGGCATCCACCGGTCCCGCGCTGCCGATGCCGACGGCGGACACCCGGGGCCACAGCGGGGACGCCGTCAGCTCGGCCAGGACCGCGCCCACCGCGCCCATCACCCGTTCCCCGTCCTGCTGGGCGGGGGTGGGCTGCTGGGTCTTGAGATGTATCCGGCCGGTGTCGTCCACCAACGCACCTGCGATCTTGGTGCCGCCGATGTCCAGCGCGGCGACGAGGTCGGTGAACTCGGTGTGCATCGGTGTCGCGTCTCCAGGAGGAAAGAGGGGAGGAGGGAGGGAGGCGGGCGGGGGCGGGGCGGTGGGATCGCGGGGTGTCGAGGGGTCGGGAAGATCAGGGGCCAGACCAGTCTCCATTTAGCTGACAACGTTGTCCAGGTCTCGGCGGCCTATGCTCAGTGCCGCACCGTATCTTCCAGCCGTACTTCGTCCTCAACCGACAGGACAGCGCACCGTGGCCGACACCGCCCCTCTCACTCCCGTCGCAGGGAGGTCCCAGCGCCCCGTACCGCCCCAGAGCCGGTACGGCAACCGGCCGACCATGAAGGATGTCGCCGCCCGCGCGGGCGTCGGCCTCAAGACGGTCTCCCGGGTGGTCAACGCCGAGCCGGGTGTCACCCCCGACACCGAGCGGCGCGTCAAGGAGGCCATCGACGCCCTGGGCTTCCGGCGCAACGACAGTGCGCGGGTGCTGCGCAAGGGCCGTACCGCCAGCATCGGTCTGGTCCTGGAGGATCTGGCGGACCCCTTCTACGGCCCGCTGAACCGGGCGGTGGAGGAGGTCGCACGCGCCCATGGCGCGCTGCTCATCAACGGTTCCAGTGCCGAGGACCCGGACCGCGAGCAGGAGTTGGTGCTCGCGCTGTGCGCTCGCCGGGTGGATGGGCTGATCGTGATTCCGGCCGGGGACGACCACCGTTATCTGGAGCCGGAGATGGCGGCGGGGGTCGCCACGGTCTTCGTGGACCGCCCCGCGGGGAAGGTCGAGGCGGACACGGTACTGTCCGACAGTTTCGGCGGGGCGCGTAACGGGGTTGCCCATCTGATCGCGCACGGCCACCGGCGGATCGGCTTCATCGGCGACCAGCCGCGCATTCACACCGCTTCCGAGCGGCTGCGTGGCTACCACGCGGCGATGGAGGAGGCCGGTCTCGATGTCGAGCCGGCGTGGGTGGCGCTGGGGAGCACGGATCCGGCACGGGTGCGGGGGGCGGCCGGGGCGATGCTGGACGGGGCGGAGCCGGTGACGGCGTTGTTCTCCGGGAACAACCGGGTGACGGTCACGGTGGTGCGGGTCTTGGCGGACCGGGCGCAGGAGCGGGACCGGCCGACGGCCCTGGTCGGGTTCGACGACTTCGAGTTGGCGGATCTGCTGGTGCCGGGGGTGACGGTGGTGGCACAGGACGCGGCGGAGTTGGGGCGTGCGGCGGCGAATCTGCTGTTCCGGCGGCTGGAGGATGCGGCTCGGGCGCCGGAGAGGGTGGTGTTGGGGACGAGGTTGATCGCGCGGGGGTCGGGGGAGGTCGGGCCGGTGGGGTGAGGGTGTCGCGGTCGGGGTGGGCCGGGGGCGGCGCTTCCCGTCGAGGCCCGGATGCTGGGCCTTCGGGCGCGGTCCTGTCGGGGCTCCGGTGCGCTGCGCGGGGCTTCCGCCCCGCCCCTTCCCCGAACTGGGGCGCTGCCCCGGGCCCCGAGGGGGCGGGCCCGCCGGGGGAGGGTGGGGGTGTGCGGGCGGGTGGGGGTGGTCGGGCAGTTTCCCGCACCCCTGGCAGGCCCCTGGTGGGGCCTGCCTCCCCCGCTGGGACTGGGGTTGGGTTCAGCAGGCGGGGAGGCCCGGGAGGGGTTTGTCGTTGTCGCCGCCCTTGAGGTAGACGACGCTGACGTACACGTTGGTGTTGCCGCTGTCGTCGTCGGTCTTGGCCCACCAGACGTTGGTCCAGTTGCCGTAGGTGACGCGGCGGCCGAGGTTGGCCTGGCAGTAGAAGTAGTTGGTGCCCGCGTTGAGGGTGCCGGCGCGCTCGCCGTTGGAGCGGATCGAGTCGGAGGTGCGCCAGACGTTGCAGTGGTACTTGCCGCCGCCGATGCCGTTGCAGACCGGGGCCGGAGCGGGCGGGGGCGGGTTGCCGCCGCCACCGGTGGTGGTCGCGCCTCCGGTGCTGCTGCTTCCGGAGGTCGAGCCGCCGCCGGAGCCGGACGTTCCGCCGGTGGCGGCGGAACCGCCGGCGGTGGTGGAGCCGTTGCCGCCGGTGGTCGGTGCGCCGGTGGACTTGCCGCCGCCCGGGGTGGGTGAGGGCTTCTTCCCGGGGTCGTCCTTGCCCTTGGACTTGTCCTTGCCGGTGGGAGTCGGGCCCTGGGTCTTCTTCGCGGCGTCGGTGGGCAGGGCGCCGGGAGTCAGAGGCTCCTCGGCGGTCGGCGAGCCGGCGGAATCGGAGCTGTTGGCGGCCGGGCTGCCGACCGCTTTGCCGTCGTCACCCCGGTCGCCGAGCGCGTAGGTCACTCCGGCACCGGTCAGCAGTACGGCGGCAACTCCCGCCGTCACCAGGGCCCTTCGGCGTCCACCGGACGCGCCCTCGCGCCTCGTGGAACCGACCGTTCCGGTCGCCGCGGGTCCCGGCCCCGAGAAGGGCGAACCACCCGAGGACGTCGGCCCGGTTCCGTAGGCCGGCTGCCCGACGGAAGGGGTCGGGCCGGTTCCGTAACCCTGTTGTCCGGCGGTGGGGCCGGCACCCGTCCCGTAACCCTGAGGCACGGCGCCGTAGCCGGGCTGGACGGGTGGGGTGGGGGGTCCGAAGCCGGAGGGGGGTGCGCCGTACGGGGCCGGGGTGGAGGGCTGGGAGGTGGCGGGGCCGAATCCGCCTTGCGCGGGCGGCAGTCGTTCGCTCGCGGAGGGTGCGGGTGCGGACTCCGCTACGTCCGTCAGCAGGCGTGCCGCCTGGGCCGCGTCGGGGCGCTCGGCGGGGTCCTTGGCCATGAGCGCGCGCAGTACGGGGGCGAGCGGGCCCGACCGTACCGGATCGGGCAGCGGTTCCACGACGATCGCGTTCAGCGTCGACCAGGTGGAGGTGCGGCGGAAGGGCGACCCGCCCTCGACCGCGGCGTACAGCGTGGCGCCCAGCGCCCAGATGTCGGAGGCGGGCCCGGGTGCCTGGCCCTGGGCGCGCTCGGGCGCCAGGTAGTCCAGGGAGCCGACGAGTTCGCCGCTGCGGGTGAGGTGGGTGGAGGAGCCGTCGCCAGGGTCGTCGATGGCGGCGATGCCGAAGTCGGTGAGGACGACACGGCCGCCGGAGTCCAGCAGGATGTTGCCCGGCTTGACGTCGCGGTGCAGGACGCCGACCCGGTGCGCGGCGCCCAGCGCCTCCAGCACCTTTGCCCCGATGGACGCCGCCTCGCGCGGGTCGAGCAGGCCACGGTCCGTCAGGACGCCGTCCAGGGAAGGGCCGTCGACCAGTTCCATCACGATGAGCGGGCGGCCCTCGTGGTCGGCGATGTCGTGGACGGCGATGACGCCGGGGTGCCGGATGCGGGCGGCGGCGCGGGCCTCGCGCTGCATCCGGACCTGGAGGTCGGCCAGTTCCGGGCCCGAGGCGTCGTTGTACGTCCGCAGTTCCTTGACGGCGACCTCGCGGCCGAGCACTTCGTCCTCGGCCCGCCAGACGACGCCCATGCCACCCCGGCCGAGCTGCTCGATCACCCGGTAGCGACCGGCCAGTCGCTCGTTCTCCCCCGTAGCCACTACTGCCCCGTTCCGTTACGCCAGATGTGCTCGCGAACAGCGTACGGGGCAGCAGTGACAGCCGAGCGGGCGGTTACGAAGCCGTAGCAGTGAGGTCGCCGCGGCGCGGTGAGGCGAAGGTGTCCAGGTCCGCCCTGGTCAGGCCGGTGAGGCGGGCGACCTCGGCGGTGTCCAGGGCGCCGCAGTCGATGCCGCGCAGCAGGTAGCCGGCGAGGGCCTTGGCGGTCGCGGGCTCGTCCGCGATGTCGCCGCCGAGCTTGTTGGCGTACGCGGCGAGGCGGGCGGCGGCCTGCTCGAAGCCCTCGCGGTAGTAGGTGAAGACGGCCGCGTAACGGGTCGGCAGGTGGCCCGGGTGCATGTCCCAGCCCTGGTAGTAGGCGCGGGCCAGGGCGCGGCGGGTGAGGCCGTAGTGCAGACGCATGGCGTCGTGCACCTTCTCCGTGCTGCCGACGGGGAGGACATTGGTGGAGCCGTCGGAGACGCGGACTCCGGTTCCGGCGGCGGCGACCTGCATGACGGCCTTGGCATGGTCGGCGGCCGGGTGGTCGCTGGCCTGGTAGGCGGCGCTGACGCCGACGCAGGCGCTGTAGTCGAAGGTGCCGTAGTGCAGCCCGGTGGCGCGGCCCTCGGCGGCCTCGATCATGCGGGCGACGGTGGCGGTGCCGTCGGAGCCGAGGATGGACTGGCTGGTCTCGATCTGGATCTCGAAGCCGATCCGGCCCGCGGCCAGGCCGTGCGCCTTCTCGAACTCCTCCAGCAGCCGCACCATCGCGGTGACCTGGGCGGGGTAGGTGACCTTGGGCAGCGTCAGGACCAGCCCGTCGGGCAGTCCGCCGTTCTCCATCAGGCCGGAGAGGAAGATGTCGAGGGTGCGGATCGCGCGGTCGCGGACGGCGGCCTCGAAGCACTTCATGCGGATGCCCATGTACGGGGCCGCGGTGCCGTTCGCGTAGGCCTCGGCGACCAGGCGGGCGGCGCGGGCCGCGTACTGGTCCTCCTCGTCGGCGGGACCGGTGTAGCCGTCCTCGAAGTCGATCCGGAGGTCCTCGACGGGCTCCCGCTCCAGCTTGGCGCGCACCCGGTCGTACACGGCGTCGGCGAGCGAGGCGTCCAGGCCGAGGACGGCTGCGAACGAGGCGGCGTCCGGGGCGTGTTCGTCGAGCATCTTCAGCGCCTGGTCACCCCAGGAACGGATGGTTCCGGGCTCGTACACATTACCCGGGACGTAGACGGTGTGGACGGGCTGCCGGGTGCCGGGGTCTCCGGGATAGCGGCGCGCGAGCTCTTCGTCCACGGGTACGAGGGAGGCGCTGATGCCCTCGCTGACCGCGCCGGCGAGGCTCGTCGCCACCTTCTCCTGCTGACCCATTCCAACCCTCCAAGTTTCCGCTTCACGGAATCAACAATCCGCATAGTGAAGTTAATGGTTGGGCGTGATCCGAGTCAATGGGTGCCCGCAACACGCGTCCATACGGCTCGGGGCCGCCCGGCAGAAAACACCGTGCGGCCCCGAGTCGTACAGAAGATGCAGGTCAGCCCTTGCGGGACTCGACCTCGCCGGTCAGCTGCGGGACGACGGCGAACAGGTCGCCGACCACGCCGTAGTCGACCAGGTCGAAGATCGGAGCCTCGGCGTCCTTGTTGATGGCGACGATGGTCTTCGAGGTCTGCATACCGGCGCGGTGCTGGATCGCACCGGAGATGCCGGAGGCGATGTACAGCTGCGGCGAGACCGACTTGCCGGTCTGGCCGACCTGGTTGGAGTGCGGGTACCAGCCGGCGTCGACGGCGGCACGCGAGGCGCCGACGGCCGCGCCGAGCGAGTCGGCCAGCTTCTCGATGATCGAGAAGTTCTCGGCACCGTTGACGCCACGGCCACCGGAGACCACGATCGCGGCCTCGGTGAGTTCCGGGCGGCCGGTGGACTCGCGCGGGGTGCGCGAGACGACCTTGGTGCCACGGGCGGCGTCGGAGAAGGTGACACTGAGCGCCTCGACCGCACCGGCGGCCGGAGCGGCCTCGACCGGGGCCGAGTTCGGCTTCACGGTGATGACCGGAACGCCCTGCGAGACACGGGACTTGGTGGTGAACGACGCGGCGAACACGGCCTGCGTCGCGACCGGACCCTCGTCGCCCGCTTCCAGGTCGACGGCGTCGGTGATGATGCCGGACTTGATGCGGACCGCGAGACGGGCCGCGATCTCCTTGCCCTCGGCGGAGGACGGGACCAGCACGGCGGCCGGGGAGACGGCGTCGTACGCGGCCTGGAGCGCGTCCACCTTCGGGACGACGAGGTAGTCGCCGAACTCCGGGGCGTCCACGGTCAGTACACGGGTGGCGCCGTGCTCACCGAGCACGGTTGCGGCGGCGTCGCCACCGGCGCCGAGGAAGACCGCGACGGGCTCGCCGATACGGCGGGCGAGCGTCAGCAGCTCCAGGGTGGGCTTGCGGACGGCACCGTCCACGTGGTCGACGTAGACGAGAACTTCAGCCATGGGAATGCTCTCCTGCGAGTGCGAAGAAACGGGGAAGTGAGGGAGTCCGGTCCGGACTAGATGAACTTCTGACCGGCCAGGTACTCGGCCAGCTGCTTGCCGCCCTCGCCCTCGTCCTTGACGATCGTGCCCGCGGTGCGCTCGGGGCGCTTGTCCGCGGTCTTGACCTCGGTCCAGGAACCCTCCAGGCCGACCTGCTCGGCGTCCAGGTCCAGGTCGTCCAGGTCCAGCGACTCCACCGGCTTCTTCTTGGCGGCCATGATGCCCTTGAAGGACGGGTAGCGGGCCTCGCCCGACTGGTCCGTCACGGACACGAGCGCCGGGAGGGAGGCCTCCAGCTGCTCGCTCGCGGCGTCGCCGTCGCGGCGGCCCTTGACCACACCGTCCTCGACCTTGACCTCGGAGAGCAGGGTGACCTGCGGGACGCCCAGGCGCTCGGCCAGGATCGCCGGGAGGACGCCCATGGTGCCGTCGGTGGACGCCATGCCGGTGATGACCAGGTCGTAACCGGTCTTCTCGACGGCCTTGGCGAGCACCAGCGAGGTCGCCATGACGTCACTGCCGTGCAGGTCGTCGTCCTCGACGTGGACGGCCTTGTCGGCGCCCATCGAGAGCGCCTTGCGCAGCGCGTCCTTGGCGTCCTCGGGACCGACCGTCAGGACGGTGATCTCCGCGTCGTCGGCCTCGTCGGCGATCTGCAGCGCCTGCTCGACGGCGTACTCGTCGAGCTCCGACAGCAGACCGTCGACATCGTCGCGGTCGACCGTCAGGTCATCGGCGAAGTGCCGGTCGCCGGTGGCGTCGGGCACGTACTTCACACAGACAACGATCCTCAAGCTCACGCCGGCTCTCCTACTGCATCGTCTATTTGTCGGCTGCCTCGTTGCAGGCAGCATAGGCGCCTGAAGGGGCGGTTTCCGGTCGGGGCGGGTTGCGTCCCGACCGGAATATTACTCGTCAGTACACCCAGAGGGTTCCCCGTAAGCAAGCGCTTTGAACTGTGACCTTGCCAACGCTGTGTAATCGCCGACAAGAGACGCTTCCGGGGAACTCTCAGTCGCGCAGGGCGTTGAAGCGCCCTTGGTGGTAGAGCAGAGGCCGGCCCTGACCCGACGGGTCTCCCGCCACGACCTGGGCCAGCACGATCCGATGGTCCCCGGCGGGTACCCGCGCCACCACCCGGCACACCAGCCACGCCAGTACGCCGTCGAGCACGGGGACGCCCTCGGGGCCCGTGTGCCACTGCGTGGGCACGCCGAAACGATCCGCCCCGCTGCGCGCGAAGGTCGAGGCCAGCGCCTCCTGATGTTCCCCGAGGACGTGTACGCCGATGTGCTCGGCGCCCGCGATCACGGGCCAGCTGGAAGACCCCGTACCCACTCCGAAGGACACCAACGGGGGTTGGGCGGCTACGGAGTTGAGCGAGGTGGCGGTGAAGCCGACGGGGCGGCCCTCGCGGTCGGCGGCGGTGATCACGGCGACCCCCGCGGCGTGCTGCCGGAAGGCCGAGCGGAGCAGGTCGGGGGTGGCCGGGGCGGCCTGCCGGGGGGCGGCCAGGGCGGGCTGAAGCGTCATGGAGTTGTCCTTCGACGGGAGCGGAGGGCGCGGCTGTGGTGTCCGTGGGTGCTCAGACACCGGGACAGCGCGCACTCGCGTTGCGGGCCAGATCCACATCGGCCCGCCCGTACAGAAGGAGTTCCGGGGGCATGACGTCACCCTGACGATCGGGGGCGGGCAGCGTCAAGTGCGCACGGGTGAGCGACCACTGGGAGATTGATCACCTTGTGTCACACGTGTGACGGCCGCATGTCGCCGTTGCCCCCGGCCGGGCGACGGCATGCGGTGGTCGTCACCCCCGGTCAGGTGACGGCATGCGGTGGTCGTCACCCCGGGTCAGGCGACGGCATGGCCGAGCGCGGCGATGACATCCACCCGGCGCGGCTGCCCGGTGGCCCTGCGCACGATCCGGCCGTCCGCGTCCAGGACGAGCACGGTCGGCGTCTGCGTGATGCCGAGTTCCCGTACGAGCGCGAGGTGTTCCTCGGCGTCGATCTCGACATGGGTGACGCCCGCGACCATGGCGGCCACCTCGGCGAGGATTCTGCGGGTGGCCCAGCAGGGCCGGCAGAACGCGCTGGAGAACTGGACGAGGGTGGCCCGCTCCCCCGGCTCCACTCCCAGCTCGGCGGCGCCCAGCTCTCGGGCACCCTCCTGTTCCGGCATATTTCACCCTCCACTTACCCGTGTCCTGTCACAGTGTGCAGCGTGTCCCCGGTCCCCTTGATTCCCGCCCCCGCATCCGGTGACACGCAGGCAGCAGCAGGTCAGGGCATGGGTGGACATCGTGTGACGTGACGAGAATCTCTCGTATCGGGTACTCGGGGACTGGCTACTCGGCCGTACATGGGGCACGATCTGGCAGACGCCGAAAACCTACGGCAGCGTAACTTTCACCGGGAGAGCCCTCCCCGGGTCGAGAAGGGTCCCCGTCATGGCAGAACTCGTCTATCCGCCGATCATCGGCGCCGCGCGCACGCTGTTCAAGGCGCTCGACCTCAAGATCGACACCGAGGGTTCTGAGAACATCCCGCGCACCGGCGGCGCCGTCCTGGTGAGCAATCACATCAGTTACCTGGACTTCATCTTCAACGGCCTGGCCGCGCTTCCGCAGAAGCGCCTGGTGCGCTTCATGGCCAAGGAGTCGGTGTTCCGGCACAAGGTCTCGGGCCCGCTGATGCGCGGCATGAAGCACATCCCGGTGGACCGCAAGCAGGGCGAGAACGCGTACAAGCACGCACTGGCCTCGCTGCGTTCCGGCGAGATCATCGGCGTCTTCCCGGAAGCGACGATCTCCGAGTCGTTCACGCTGAAGAGCTTCAAGTCCGGCGCCGCACGGCTCGCCCAGGAGGCCGGTGTGCCGCTGATCCCGATGGCGGTCTGGGGCACCCAGCGCATCTGGACCAAGGGCCACCCGCGCAACTTCGGCCGCAACCACTTCCCCATCACCATCCGCGTCGGCAAGCCCGTGGAGTCCGGCACGGACGAGTACGCGGGCGCCCTCACCCGACGGCTGCGCGAGCGCGTCCAGGAACTCCTGGAGGCTGCTCAGCGCGCGTACCCGGTGCGCCCGAAGGACGACAAGGACACCTGGTGGGTCCCGGCCCACCTCGGCGGCACGGCGCCGACCCCGGCGCAGCTGCGCGAAGCGGGCTGAGGCTCCGGTTCCGGGTCCGCGACGGGGCTCCGGCGCCCCGCTCCTGCTCCGGGGCTCACAGGGAGTTCGGCAGCGCGTCCCACAGCTGCGCCCGGTCCGTCGACTCCTTGAGGGCGCGCAGCACTTCCGGATGGGGCGTGGCGTACAGGACGGGATGGTCCATCTCGCCGCGCCCCGTGCGCGGCACCCACGCCAGCCGCTCCCCGTCGAGCGAGAACCGCGCGTCCAGGCCCGCCGTGTTGCCCCGGCAGTCCTGCCGGTGCCAGGCCCCGTGGAACCGTACGGCCACCAGTCCGTGCGCACAGTGGCCGCTCGCCCCGTCGTACTCCAGCCGCTGGTAGCAGAGCGCCGTCGGGATGTCCTCGGCGCGCAGCAGCGCCGTCAGGGCGTGCGCCTTCGCGTGGCAGATTCCGGTGCCCTGCGCGAGCACGTCGGAGGCGCGCCAGGTGACCCGCGGATCCCCCGAGTCGGCCGAGTGCGGGATGGTGTCGCGCACGTACTCGTAAGCCGCTTTGGCGTATACATATGAATCCGCGGCGTCCGCCGCGAGTCGCGCGGCCGTCTCCCGTACCAGCGGGTGGTGGTGGTCGATGACCTCGTCGGCGGCCAAGTAGGCGGACAGGTCCGGGGTTTGCTGGATCAGTTCCATGGCTCGGGAGCATAGGAACGCGACCGACCGTGAGTCAATAACCTTACGGTCGATCGCATATCCATGCAGCGTTCAGCAGTGGGGCGTCAGCGCGCCATCTCTTCCTTCAGCGCCTGTACGAACGCGTCCACGTCATCCTCCGTCGTGTCGAACGCGCACATCCAGCGCACGTCCCCGGCCGCCTCGTCCCAGAAGTAGAACCGGAAGCGCTTCTGCAGCCGCTCACTCACCTCGTGGGGCAGCCGCGCGAAGACGGCGTTGGCCTGTACCTCGTAGAGGATCTCCACGCCGTCGACACCGCGCACACCGGCCGCGAGGCGCTGGGCCATCGCATTGGAGTGCCGAGCGTTGCGCAGCCACAGGTCGCGGGCCAGCAGCGCCTCCAGCTGCACCGAGACGAAACGCATCTTCGAGGCGAGCTGCATCGACGACTTGCGCAGCCGCTTCATCGCCATCGGGCGTACCGCGTCCGGGTTCAGCACCACGACGGCTTCGCCGAAGAGCATGCCGTTCTTGGTGCCGCCGTACGACAGCATGTCGACGCCGACCGCGTTGGTGAAGGTGCGCATCGGTACGTCGAGGGACGCGGCCGCGTTGGCGATGCGGGCGCCGTCGAGGTGGACCTTCATGCCGTGCTGGTGGGCGTGGTCGCAGATCGCGCGTATCTCGTCGGGGGTGTAAACGGTGCCCAGCTCGGTGTTCTGGGTGATCGAGACGACCTGGGGCATGGCCCGGTGCTCGTCGTCGAAGCCCCAGGCCTGCCGGTCGATCAGTTCGGGGGTGAGCTTGCCGTCGGGCGTCGCTACGGTGAGCAGCTTCAGCCCGCCCATCCGCTCCGGCGCCCCGCCCTCGTCCACGTTGATGTGCGCGCTCTCGGCGGCGATCACCGCACCCCAGCGGTCGGTCAGCGCCTGGAGGGACACCACGTTGGCACCGGTGCCGTTGAAGACCGGGAAGGCCTCGGCGGACGGGCCGAAGTGGCCGCGGATCACCTGCTGGAGGTGGGCGGTGTAGTCGTCCTCGCCATAGGCGACCTGGTGGCCGCCGTTGGCGAGGGCCAGGGCGGCCAGGACCTCGGGGTGGGCGCCGGCGTAGTTGTCGCTGGCGAAGCCCCGTACCGCGGGGTCGTGGTGGCGACGGGCGTCGGTCCTGGGCGGATTGACCGGTCCCTCCGTGCTCACGGAGGTGGTGGTCGTGGTCGTCGTCACCGTGGTCGTCGTGGTGGTCCCCGCGTCCTTCGCGGAGCCGGTCACGGTCTTCGTCACGGCTTGGGGGTCAGCCACAGGCGCTGTCCATTCACTTCGGAGGCGGGCTGCTCCCAGACCCCGGCGATCGCGTCGGCAAGGTCCTTGACGTCGGTGAAGCCCGCGAACTTCGCATTCGGGCGCTCGGCGCGCATCGCGTCGTGCACCAGTGCCTTGATCACCAGGATCGCAGCCGCGGTGCGCGGCCCTTCCTCGCCCCCCGCCTTGCGGAAGGCGTCCCCGAGCGCGAGCGTCCACGCCTCGGCGGCGGCCTTGGAGGCGGCGTACGCGGCGTTGCCCGCGGTCGGCCTGGAGGCCCCGGCGGCGCTGATCAGCAGATAGCGGCCGCGGTCGCTGCGCTGGAGGCCGTCCTGGAAGGCGAGCGAGGTGTGCTGGACCGTGCGGATCAGCAGCTTCTCCAGGAGGTCCCAGTCGGCGAGGTCGGTCTCCGCGAAGGACGCGGAACCGCGCCAGCCGCCGACCAGGTGGACCATGCCGTCGATCCGGCCGAATTCCTTCTCGGTCTTGGCCGCCCATTCCCGGGTGGCGTCCAGATCGAGCAGGTCGACGGTGTCACCGGTGACAGTGGCCCCGCCGTGCGCGTACCTCGCGGCGTCCACGGCCTCCGCGAGGCGGGCCGCGTCGGCGTCCGAGCCGACGACGGTGGCGCCGGCCTCGGCGAGGCGCAGCAGGGTGGCCCGGCCCGCGGGCCCGGCTGCACCGGCGACCGCGATGACCGCTCCGTCGAGAGGGCCCTCGGGAGTGTTGACAGCGTTCATGACGGTCGCCTCCTCGGCGCGGGGGCTCACGCGGCCACCCGCTCGGCGCTCGCTCCGGTGATGCCCTTGGTGGAGGCGATCACTGTCTTGAGCTTCTTGGAAAGCGCCTCATAGAACATGCTCAGCGGAAACTCGTCGGGAAGCACGTCGTCGACGAGTTTCCGCGGCGGCAGCGACAGGTCCAGGGCGTCGGGACCCTTGGCCCAGCGGGACCCCGGGTGGGGGGCGAGATAGCCCGCGACCAGGTCGTACGCGGCGAACCAGTGCACCAGCTTCGGCCGGTCGATGCCCGCCCGGTACAGGTCCTCGATCTCGCCGCAGAGCTGGTTGGTGACCTGCGGAGCCCGCTCCCAGTCGATCTTGAGGGTGTTGTCGGTCCAGCGCACCACGTCGTGCTTGTGGAGGTACGCGAAGAGCAGCTGACCGCCGAGGCCGTCGTAGTTGCGGACCCGCTCACCGGTGACCGGGAAGCGGAACATCCGGTCGAAGAGCACCGCGTACTGCACGTCGCGGCCCTGTGTGACGCCGTCGGCCTCCAGCTTCACGGCCTCCTTGAAGGCGGTGAGGTCGCAGCGCAGCTCTTCGAGGCCGTACATCCAGAACGGCTGGCGCTGCTTGATCATGAAGGGGTCGAAGGGCAGGTCGCCGTGGCTGTGGGTGCGGTCGTGGACCATGTCCCACAGCACGAAGGCCTGCTGGCAGCGATCCTGGTCGGCGACCATCTCGCGGATGTCGTCGGGCAGTTCGAGGCCCAGGACGCGCACCGCTTCGTCGGTGACCGCGCGGAAGCGGGCCGCCTCGCGGTCGCAGAAGATGCCGCCCCAGGTGAATCGTTCCGGCGCCTGGCGCACGGCGATGGTCTCCGGGAAGAGCACGGCGGAGTTGGTGTCGTAACCCGAGGTGAAGTCCTCGAAGGTGATGCCGCAGAACAGCGGGTTGTCGTAGCGGGTGCGCTCCAGCTCGGCCAGCCACTCGGGCCACACCATGCGCAGCACGACCGCTTCGAGATTGCGGTCGGGGTTGCCGTTCTGGGTGTACATCGGGAAGACCACGAGGTGCTGGAGGCCGTCGGCGCGCGACTGGGCGGGCTGGAAGGCCAGCAGGGAGTCCAGGAAGTCGGGGACGCCGAATCCGGCGTCGACCCAGGTGCGGAGGTCGCTCGCGAGCGCCTTGTGGTACTCCGTGTCGTGCGCCAGCAGCGGGGAGAGCTGCTCGACAGCGGTGATCACCCGGTCGACGGCGGCCTCCGCGGTGACCCGGGCCGGGGCGCCGTCGGCGTCGAAGTCGATGGATCCGTCGGCGGACTGCCAGGGCCGGATCTCCTCGACGGAGCCCTTGAGGGCACCCCAGGCCGGGTGGTCGATCACCCGCGAGGCCTCGGCTATGCCTCCACCAGCAATGTCCTGCATCAGATTTTGCGTCATGTCACTTCCTCCACGGGAGAACCTCGCGTAAAGGAACCGTATCCACGCGTGGTTCTCCCGCACAAGAGGAGCCGGAACAAATTATCCTGTCACGCCCCCGAGATCACCGGAATTCTTCCTGCCGTAAACCCCGGCGGCGGCGATGGCTCCGGCGACTTCGGTCATGGCCGTACGGGAGTCCGCCAGTGCCTCGGTGAACCCCAGGAACCCGTGGAACATCGCCCGGAAGTGCCCCTCGGTGACCCTCACCCCTGCTTCCCGCAGAGCGGAGGCGTACTCCTGCCCCTCGTCGCAGAGCGGGTCGCAGCCCGCCGTGAGGAGGTACGCGGGCGGAAGACCGGACAGGTCGGGGGCGCGCAGCGGGGAGGCGTACGGATGGCGGGAGTGCGGACTCGCGGGCCCCGCCTCTCCCAGGTACTGCTCCCAGAACCACCGCATATGAGCCGCCGTCAGGAAGTAGCCGGAGGCGTTGCGCCGGTACGAGTCGGTGTCCTGGGCGGCGTCGAGCACCGGGTAGAGCAGCACCTGGAGCGCGATTTCCGGGCCGCCCCGCTCACGGGCGAGCCGCGCCGCGACGGTGGCGAGGGCGCCGCCCGCACTGTCGCCCGCGACCACCAGCGCAGCCGGATCCCCGCCCCACTGCCCCAGGTGGCCGGCCACCCAGCGGACCGCCGCGTACGCGTCCTCGACCGCCGCCGGAAAGGGCGCTTCCGGCGCCAGCCGGTAGTCGACCGAGACCACGGCCGCCCCCGCCTCCCGGCACAGCTTGCGCACCGTGCCGTCGTGGGAGTCCAGGCCGCAGATGCTGAATCCGCCACCGTGGAAGAAGACCACGGTGGGGTACGGGGCGCGGGCCGGGCCGCCCCCCTGGGCCGGGCCCCGCATCCGGGCCTGATCCGGGGCCGCACCCGCGTCCGCACCCCCAGCCGCCTCCGGCAGATAGATCCGCACCCGCAGTTCGGGCGCCCCCTCGGGCCCCGGGATCGTGCGGTCCTCCACCGACCCCACCGACCCCACCGGCAGCAGCGGACGGCCCGGAGCCGGGGCCGAGGCCAGGATCCGGCGGGCCTCGGCGGCATCGGTGACCGTACCCCCGAGGTCGGGGAACGCCTTGCTCAGCAGGTCGACCAGCGGCCGGGCGGCCGGGTCGAGCCGGTCGGTTCCCGTCACGACGGTTCACCCCTGCCTGAAGTACGGGATGACCTTCTCGCCCCACTGCCGCAACGTCTCCAGACAGGCCTCCTGCGGCACGGTCCCCATCTGGATCAGGCACATGATCTCGTCGGCGCCCGCGTCCCTGAGCCGTTCCACGTACGCGATGGCGTCGTCGGCGGTGCCGTAGGCGTGGTCGGCGTTGAAGGTGGCGGTCGCGGTCGGGCGCAGCGGAATCTGCTGCTCGTTCAGCCGGGCCACCACCTGCTCGGCCGCCCTGCGCATCTCGGCCGCCTCGTCGGCGCCCTCCACCACCGCTTCGTCCGGGATGCCCGCGCCGGCGTACCAGTGGCCGATGGACTGGGCGAAGAAGCGCTGGCCTCGTATCCCGATGCTGCGGGCCTGTTCGCCGTCGTCCAGGACGATGGTGGGGCAGAGCACGGAGAAGTGGTCGTTGACGACGGTCGACACGAGGCGGGTGTGGGAACGGGCCGCGCGCGCCGCGTCGTACGCCTGGCGCATCACGGTGATCGAGTCGGGTCCGGCGAACCCCATCACCAGTGCGCCGACGCCGAGTTCGGCGGCCTGGGTGAGGGTTTCGGTGCGACTGCACGCGAGGAAGAGGGGTGGGTGAGGGCGCTGCTGGGGGCGCGGCAGGATCGGGTGCGGACCGATGTCGATGAGCTCGCCGTGGTACTCCAGCTCCTCCTCCTGCCAGGCCTTGCCGATGATCCGCAAGCCCTCCTCGACCTCCTGGGTCGTCCGGTCGCGGTCGACGCCGCACAACGAGGTCTCCTGCTCGGTGCCGCCGCGCCCGGCGCCGAGGTCGAGCCGGCCGCCGGAGAGCAGGTCGAGCATCGCGGCGCGTTCGGCGACCCGCGCGGGGTGGTTGAAGGCGAACGGCATACAGACGACGCCGTGGCCGATCCGGATGGTCGAGGTCTTGGCCGCGACGTAGGAGAGGAAGACCTCGGGTGCGGACATATGGGCGTACCACTTGAGGGAGTGGTGCTCGACGGCCCAGATGCGGTCGAAGCCCATCTCCTCGGCGAGCACGGCCTGTTCGACGCTGTCGCGGATGACCTGATGCTCGCGCTCGGGAGTGGGGTCGGCCAGTTGGGCCTCGAAGATGACTGAGAATTTCACGGCCCCTCCAGGGGGTTGATTTCCGTGCTCCGCCGTTACTTCAATGCGTCATATGACTAGTCGTCAGGTCCCGAAGAAGCAAGACGCACGGCAGGACGGCCCTCCCCAGCTCCCGCCCACTGCCTGGGCGGTGCTCGGCCTGCTCTCCTTCCCCGGCGAGCGCACCGGCTACGAACTGAAGAAGTGGGCGGACTCCTCGCTGCGCTTCTTCTACTGGTCGCCGGCGCTCAGCCAGATCTATGCCGAGCTGCGCCGCCTGGAGTCACTGGATTACGTCACGTCCCGGCGCTCAGGGCCCGAGGAACCGCGCGCCAAACGGAATTACACGATCACCGCCACCGGCCGTGCGGCGCTGGCCCACTGGGCGGACGGCCCGAAGGACGCCGATCCCCCTGTGCTGAAGCACCCGCTGGTACTGCGCGTCTGGCTCGGCCACCTCGCGGACCCGGCCCGGCTGCACGCCCGGGTGCAGGCTCATGTCACGCGCACGGAAGGTGAGTTGACCGAGGTGCGGGAGGCGCAGAAGCGGGCCGAGGGGGTGGCGGAGTGGGCGCATCCGCGGGTGGCGCTGCGCTGGGCGGAGCGTCGGCACCTCGCGGAACTGGAGCTGGCGCGGGCGATGCTGGCGGACCTCATGGAGCTCTCGGCG
The DNA here is from genome assembly GCF_044454195.1 of Streptomyces sp. NPDC051561. Taxonomy (NCBI): domain Bacteria; kingdom Bacillati; phylum Actinomycetota; class Actinomycetes; order Kitasatosporales; family Streptomycetaceae; genus Streptomyces; species Streptomyces sp. NPDC051561. The sequence continues at coordinate 150,021 of NZ_JBITDM010000007.1, forward strand.
GATACGTGACCCCTCCGTCAACCTCCGTCCCACACGCTCACGGACGGGTGACCAAGAGCCGACCCGGCACCGAACGGCGGTAGGACGGTCGCACCCTGTCCTACGTACCGCCGTACGTCCCTCTGTGCCTGGAGTTGTCCCCCGTGAGCATGCGCGCCCTCCTTCTCGCCGCCGTCGTCACCGCCCTGATCCTCGGAATCGTGAACCTCCAGGCGGAGGATTCCACTTCCGCACGCCGGCCGGGTTCCGTTGCGGAGGCGGGCCGTTAGGCTTTCGGGAGTCCACGCGTGTGGGTTTTGAGTCGCTTTGAGCCGCCGTCGACGGAAGCGAGATCGCCTTGCCTTTCCTCACCATCGGTCATCGCGGAGTCATGGGTGTCGAGCCCGAGAACACCCTGAGCTCCTTCCTCCACGCCCAGCAGGCGGGCATGGACGTCATCGAACTCGATCTGCATCTGAGCAAGGACGGCGCGCTCGTCGTCATGCACGACGCCGACGTCGACCGCACCACCGACGGGCACGGCGCCATCTGCGAGCTGACCCTCGACGAACTCCGCGCCCTGGACGCGGGCGGCGGCCAGCGCGTTCCCCTCTTCGAGGAGGTGCTGGACGCGGTCTCCGCGCCGCTCCAGGCCGAGATCAAGGACGTGGCCGCCGCGCAGGCGCTCGCCGAGGTGATCCACCGGCGCGATCTGCTGGGCCGGGTGGAGGTGCTGTCGTTCCACGACGAGGCACTGGCCCGGATCTCGGAGCTGGTGCCCGGGGTGCGGACCGCGCTGGTCGCGCAGTTCTACGGAACCGAGGTGGTCGACCGCGCCCTGGCGGCCGGGGCGGGGGCGGTCGTCCTCGACATCCAGCGGCTCACCCTGGAGACCGTCCGGCGGGCGCACGCCGAGAAGCTGCGGGTGATCGGCTGGGTGGTGAACACCCTGGACGAGCTGCGGGTGGCACGCGCCCTGGAGCTGGACGGGGTGACCACGGACTCCCCGGACATCCGCAGGACCGGCCGCTTCATGGCCTGACGCCTGGGGATCACGGCGTGACACCTCCGCTTCATGGCGTGACGCCGACCGTTCATGTCATGGCGTGACGCCGGCTGTTCATGTCGTTGCGCCTCCGGCCCGAGCGCGCTCAGAGGACCTTGAGCAGCAGCTCGAACTCCAGGTCGTCGCGCTGCGGCACACCGAAGCGCTCGTCGCCGTACGGGAAGGGCGTCATCCTTCCCGTACGGCGGTACCCGCGCCGCTCGTACCAGGCGACGAGTTCGTCCCGTACCGAGATCACCGTCATGTGCATCTCGGTCACCCCCCAGGTTTCCTTCGCCACCCGCTCCGCTTCGGCCATGACCGCCTTGCCGACGCCGCCGCCCTGGGTGCCGGGACGTACCGCGAACATTCCGAAGTAGGCGAAGTCGCCGCGGTGTTCGAGCTGGCAGCAGGCGACCAGCACACCGTCGCGCTCGACGACGAGCAGCCGGCCACCGGGGGCGTTGATGACGGCGAGGACGCCTTCGGGGTCGGTGCGCTGCCCCTGGAGGATGTCCGCCTCGGTGGTCCAGCCGGCCCGGCTGGCGTCCCCCCGGTAGGCCGACTCGACGAGCGCGACGAGGGCGGGGACGTCGCGCTCGTCGGCGTCACGGAAGACGAGTTCCCCGGGGGCCGGGCGGGTGGTGGTGGACATGGCGGTGTATCCCTCTCGACGTTGCGGCGCAGGCGGTTGCGGTGGAGCACTGGTTGTGAGCCTATTGCGCCTGGGCTCCGCGCTCCCCCGCGCTCCCCCCGCGTGCCCTTGCGCTCGCGTGCGCACCGGTCATTGTGGGCATCGACTCCTCGACGTGTCGACAGGTCGAGGAGAACCCGATCGGGGAGGTTCGCCGTGCACGGACCGGCGATGTCCGGCTGGCTACTGGTGGCATTGTGCGGGGTGACGAGTGCCTACTGCCTGCTGCGGATGCGCAGCGGGCCGAGCGAGCAGCGCCCGGTGGCCCGGGGTGAGGCGCTGATGGGGGCCGGGATGGCGGTGATGGCGGTGCCCGCGGCCGTCTACGACCCGCCGGACTGGGGCTGGGCGGTGTACGCGGCGGTGTTCGGCGGGGCGGCGCTGCGGACCCTGTGGTGGATGCGCGGCAGTGTCCGGCCGTGGCGCTCGCACACCGGATCGCACCATCTGCACCATCTGATCGGTTCGGTCGCGATGGTGTACATGGCGCTGGCCATGGCGCCGGGAGTCAGCGGCGGCGGTCATGCCGGGCACGGGGCCGCGGGTGGGATGCCCCTGCTGACCGGGGTGCTGCTGGCCTATTACGCGGTGTACGTGCTGCGGGTGGGGGTCCACCTGATCCCGGTCCCCGTCGTGGCCACCGCGTCGGGCGGGACGCTCACCTGGGGAGCCCTCCCCGAACTGGCGCTGGCCTGCCGCCTCTCCATGGCGCTGGGCATGCTGACCATGTTGCTCACACTCTGAGAGCCTGTGTCCCAACCCTGGTCGGGCGCCCGGTACGGGTGAGGCGTACGTCACTCCCCGCCTCGGCCCGTACCGCACCCGGGGCAGCCCTCATAGGCTGGGCCCATGACGGTCTCCCTGGCGCTGCTGGTACTCGGCCTGCTGACCGCCGTCGTCGCTCCGCGTCTGCTTGCGGCGACCGACTGGCGCGAGCGGGAACCCGTGGTCGCGCTGTGGATGTGGCAGTGCGTGGTCGGCGGGGTACTGCTCTGCTTCGCGCTCGCGATGACGTTCAGCGCGGCCGCCGCCTGGCAGATGGTGCGCGGGCACATCTTCGCGTCCGCGCCGCACGGGGTCGTCGAGGCGTACGCGCTGAGCGCGACCGGCCCCTGGGCGGCCGTCCTGGCGGTGGTGCTCGCGGGCTGCGGGGTGTGGACGGCCGCGATGCTGACCCGGGAGATCCACCGGGCCCGGGTACGCCGCAGGCAGCACCGCACGGAACTGCTGGTCCGCGCTCCGGTGCTGCCCGGCGAGGAGCCCGGCGAGGACCGCCTGGTCGTACTGGAGGGGGAGCACCCGGACGCCCGGTGGCTGCCCGGCACCGAACCCCGGCTGGTCATCACCACGGCGGCGCTGCGCAGGCTCAAGGGGCGTCAGCTGGACGCGGTGGTCGCGCACGAGCAGGGGCACGCGCGGGCCCGGCACGACTGGCTGCTGCACTGCTCGGGTGCGCTGGCGAGCGGATTCCCGCGGATTCCGGTGTTCGCCGCGTTCCGCGACGAGATGCACCGACTGGTGGAGCTGGCCGCCGACGACATGGCCTCCAAGCGGTACGGCCGGCTGACGACCGCGCTCGCCCTGGTCGAACTCAACGAGCACCGTGGGGTGTTCGGCCCCTCGTCGCCGCCGGACGCCGGTCTTCCGCAGCGTGTCGACCGACTGCTCTCGCCGGTCCCGAGGCTGAGCCCGGGCCGTCGGCTGCGGCTGACCGCGGCTTCCGCGCTGGTGCCGGTCGTGCCGCTGGTGGTGGCCTTCGTGCCGGGACTCAGCGCGCTGGGATAGCTTGATCCGCCGTCGTCCGGCAAGGATCACCTCATGCACTCCCCCGCTCCCGTGACGTCCCCGCGCCCGCCGGCCCTCCTCGCGGGCACCCTGCTCACCTCTCTCTTCGCCGTGCTGCTCGCCCTGGTCGCGGCCCAGTGGAGTCCGCTGCTGACCCTCGACGGGCAGATCGCGAACGGGCTGCACCGGCTGGCGGTCGACGATCCGGGCGCCACCCGGGCGCAGCGGATCCTCTCCGACTGGATCTGGGATCCGTGGGCCATGCGGCTGCTGGTGGCGGTGGCCTTCGTCTGGCTGTGGCTGCGTGAGAAGCGTCTGCTCGCGGTGTGGATCGCGGTGACGAGCGCAGTGGGCGCGCTGGTGCAGCAGGTCCTCAAGTGGGCGGTGGGACGAGAGCGTCCCGTGTGGCCGGACCCGGTCGACACCGCGCACTACGCCGCCTTCCCCTCCGGCCACGCGATGACGGCGACGGTCACCTTCGGGCTGCTGCTGTGGCTGCTGCATCTGCACGGGGCGCGGCGCGCGGCCCGCACGACGCTGCTGGTGGTGGGGGTGGTGTCGGTGCTCGGGGTGGGTTTCACCAGGCTGTATCTGGGGGTGCACTGGTTCACCGACGTCCTGGGCGGCTGGCTGCTCGGCGCGGCCCTGGTGCTGCTGTCGGCGACCTTTTACGCGTACCGGACCGCACCCCGGGAATGATCGTCGCCATGACGACCAAAGCCGTGCTCTTCGACTTCTCCGGCACGCTCCTGCGCATCGAGTCAACCCGCTCCTGGCTGCGCGGGGCGCTCGCCGACCACTCCCCCGCGCTTGCCCTGCCGGAAGCCGAACTGGACCGTTACGCCGCCCTGTTGCAGGAGGCGGGCTCCCTTCCCGGCGGTGCGGAGCCGCTGCGGATGCCGCCCGGTCTGGCCGGTGCGTGGGCGGTCCGCGACGAGAGCACGGAGCAGCACCGGGCGGTGTACACCGCGCTCTCCCGCCAGGTGGAGCTGCCGGACGATGCCCTGCACGACGAGTTGTACGACCGCCACCGCTCCCCGGCCGCCTGGCAGCCGTACCCCGACACCCTGGAGGTCCTGAGGGCGCTCAGGGCACGCGGCGTGGCCGTCGGAGTGGTGAGCAACATCGGCTGGGACCTGCGCCCGGTGTTCCGGGCGCACGGTCTGGACCGGTTCGTCGACGCCTACACCCTGAGCTTCGAGTACGGCGTCCAGAAGCCCGACCCCAGGCTGTTCCGGGCGGCGTGCGAGGCGCTGGGCCAGGATCCGGCCCAGGTCCTGATGGTGGGTGACGACCGACATGCGGACGGCGGGGCCGCCGCGCTGGGCTGCGGGGTGCACTTCGTGGACCACCTGCCGGTCGCGGAACGCCCGGACGGACTGCGACCGGTGCTCGGGCTGCTCGACCGAACATGACGCGAGCCCCGGAAGGAAACCTTCCGAGGCCCACGCGCGCCTGCCGTCTCGGGCGATCCCCCGCGTCGCCCAAGGCAGCAGGGCAATGCTTCCGCCCCAGCTCGGCGAGCCGGAAACGGAACCGCGCTGAGTGTATTGGCTCGGAGCCAGTCAACGCAGGAGTTATCAGGATGTCCCCGCGCAGCGCGTCGGTCAATGAGGAGCTGCGCCGTCGTTCCCGGGCACGGCTCCTGGAGGCGACCGTGGAGCTGGTCGGGGAGCGCGGTTACGAGGCGACCACGCTGGGGGACATCGCGGACCGGGCGGGTTCCGCGCGGGGACTGGTGTCGTACTACTTCCCCGGCAAGCGGCAGCTGCTCCAGTCCGCCGTGCACCGGCTGATGCATCTGACGATCCGCGAGGCCCTGGAGCGCGAGCCGCAGCCCGCATCGGGCCCGGAGACGCTGGCCAGGGCGGTGGACGCGGTCCTGAATCTGGCCCACGAGCGGCCGGTGCTGATGCGCACGCACATGGCGGGCATCCTCCAGAACGAGGGCTTCGTGCAGTGCCCGGAGCAGCAGCAGCTGGCCCGGGTACTGAGAGGAGCCGTGCAGCGGTACGGGGCGGAGGACCCCGACTCCGCGTACCCCTTGCTGCGCGCGCTGCTGATGGGCGCGGTCTTCGCACTGCTGCTGCCCGGGGCGCCGATGCCGCTGGTGCGGCTGCGCGCGGAGCTGTTCCAGCGGTACGGCCTGGACTGGGACATGGGGGTGCCGCCGGACGGAGATCCGCCCGACGGCACCTGTGGCTGAGCGCTTCCCAGCAGCCTGCTACCGGTTGATCCGTGGAATCAGCGGTATCAGAGGTAGTCGGGCTGGGTCTGCACGTTGAGCTCGCGCATCCGGACCCACTTCGCGGGGTCGGTACGGCGGTCGTTGATCTTCAGGACGTCGAAGCCCTTGGCGATGTCGTTCGAGAAGACGTAGCCGTTGTAGTAGTACGCCGACCAGGAACCGCCCGTGGAGATGGCGTCGGTGGACAGCGGGCCGCGCTCGAAGTAGCCGATCTCCTTGGGCTTCGAGGAGTCGGTGAAGTCCCAGAAGGAGACACCGCCCTGGTACCAGGCCTGGACCATGATGTCGCGGCCGGGAACGGGGATCAGCGAGCCGTTGTGGGCGACGCAGTTCTCGGTGTCGGCCTGGTGGCGGGGGATCTTGTAGTAGCTCTTGAAGACGAGCTTGCGCTTGTCGCCGTGACCCTTGATGTCGTAGATGCCGTTGGCGCCGCGCTTGGGGCCGGTGGCCTCGTTGCAGGTCGCGCCGCCGCCGCCACCGAGCTCGTCGGTGAAGACGACCTTGTTGGCGCGCTCGTTGAAGGTCGCCGAGTGCCAGAACGCGAAGTTGACGTTGTCCTGGACGCGGTCGATGACCTTCGGCTTCTCCGGGTTCTTGATGTCGAAGATGATGCCGTCACCCATGCACGCGCCGGCTGCCAGGTCCTTCGAGGGCAGCACGGTCAGGTCGTGGCAGCCGGTGGTCTCGGAGAGGTTCGGGTTCTCCGTGCCGCCGCCGGGGTTGCCGCCGTCCGGGAAGAGGACGGGGAAGTCGATGACCGCGGCCTTCTGCGGGGCCTTGCGGGGCACCTTGATGATCGAGATGCCGTCGTGCGGCGGCTGGCAGTCCGGGTAGGTGGCGCGCGGCGAGTACGAAGAGACGTAGATGTACACGTTGCGGCCGTCCGGCACCAGGGTGTTCGTGTGCGAACCGCAGGCGGTCTCGACGGCGGCGACGTACCGGGGGTTCCGGACGTCGCTGATGTCGAAGATCTTCATCCCTTCCCACGAGGACTTCTCGGTCGCGGGCTGCGTGGTGCTGGTGCAGGAGTTGTCACTGCGCGAGGAGTCGGTGGAGAGGAAGAGCAGGTTGCCGGAGACCGAGATGTCGTTCTGCGATCCCGGACACAGGACCTGGGAGACGGTCCTCGGCTTCTTCGGGTTGCTGATGTCGAAGATCCGGAAGCCGTCGTAGTTGCCGGCGAAGGCGTACTTGCCCTGGAACGCCAGGTCCGTGTTGAGGCCCTTGAGGGCGTCCTTCGGGATGTTGGCGAGGTGTTCGACGTTCTTGCTGTGGACGATCTCGTCCACACCCGGTATCTCACCGCTCTGGATGGCCTCGCGGGCCTCCTGCTGCTGCGAGGTGGTGACGCCCTGGCGCTTGGCCGGAGTGTCACCGGGGTCGGGGGTCGCGGCGGCGGGGCCCGCGGCGAGGAGGGTCGCGAGCAGACCGGCCGCGGCTGTTGCCACGCCGAGGCGTCTGCGTCTGCGGACCCGGGGATTGGTCGACGAGGTCACTGCGTACTCCCTTGATCTGGTTCGCAGTTGAACTTGTGAGGGACGTGGTGAGTATCTGCCTTCTCATGTACATCTCAACAGATGGCAACGCAGATGTAATGAAGTTTTTTGATCATCCGTGTTCGGAACCGTGCTAGGACGGACACCAACTACCCCGTGCGTCCCAGGAGGTCGCTGTGCAATCCCGTCAACAGGGCGGATATCGTCGCAGGTTCGCCGTGACGGCCTCGCTCGCTGCCGCCGCCCTGCTCGCGCTGACCGCCTGCGACGCGGCCCCGGAGGAGGAGCCGAAGGCGAAGTCGGCGGCGGGCAGCGTGGTCGCCCCGGGGAAGCCGGGCGAGAGGGCCAGGACCCTCTCCCCCGAGGAGGCGCGCAAGGAAGCCCCGCAGGACAAGCCCAACTCGGCGGACTTCACCTACGCCGAGATGATGATCGCCCACCACGCCCAGGCGCTGGTGATGACCGAACTCGTCCCGGCACGCGCCTTTGCCGAGGGCGTGAAGCAGGTCGCCCAGCGGATCTCCGCCGCCCAGGGTCCTGAGATCGGCGCGATGAAGGGCTGGCAGACCAACAACGGTGCGGACAAGCGCCCGAAGACTCCGCACGACCACGCCTCGATGGCCGGCATGGCCACCGAGAAGCAGCTGGCGGAGCTGAGGGCCGCCAAGGGCAAGGCCTTCGACCGGCTCTTCCTGAAGCTGATGATCACGCACCACAAGGGGGCGCTGACCATGGCCGGGGACGCCCTGAACGACGGCAACGACGTGGCGATCGAGGAGATGGCGACGGAACTGGTCGCCCAGCAGTCGGTCGAGATCAACAGGATGGCCCGGATGCTCCAGGCCGAGTAGCCCGGGCCCCCGGACGGCACTGGACGACCGGCACCGGGCGGCCGTCCACGGCCCCGTACCGCGAAATTCGCAGCCCGTACGGGAGGAACACCCACTCCCGTACGGGAAGACCGGTTCAGCGGCGGTTGTGCCGCGGCGCCAGGTAGCCCTCGTCACGGGCGCTCGCGATGACCTTGAGCGACTTGCGGCGGCTGCGTCCGGTCGCGTACATCACCGCGAGCACCGGATCCCTTCCCTCCTGCTGGGCCGCCCGGTACGCCTCGGCCGCGATCCGGCGCCCCGCGCTGCCGCGCGGCCAGGACGGGCGGGCCCGGCCCTTGCCGACAGGCTCGTCGTCGAAGCCCGGACCGCCTTCGCAGAAGCCCCGCCGGGAGGTGGCGCCGAGCCGGTGCTGCTCGATGACGACCTGGCAGGCGTCCTCCAGCGGCCCTTCGATCCAGTCGGCGAGCGCGGCGAAACCGTCCAGCGACAAGGGCGGTTCGGCCCGCATGTCCTCGATGGCGACCCGCCCCTCCGACACCACGGTGAGCACATCGATCCGGGCGCCGTCGGCGAAGGTCAGCCGGATGTTGAACCACGGGGGCAGGAGGTCGCGGCGTGGGCCGTCGGCCCACCCCGAGGCGGAGTTGGCGTGGTCGGCAGTGACGGTGCCGTGGCCCTGCAATTCCCAGACAGGCCACACCGAAACTGCACCATTCGGTTCATAGCGACTAGTGGCGTTGTAATAGGTACTTTCCGGCACATAAGTAACGTAGCTGTGCCCGGCTCCCGGGGTGCCACGGCGCGCACGCGGGCCGCCCAAGCGCTACCCCGTTAGCGCAGCACCCGTCCCCCCGCACGGCTCCGGCCTGCACCTGTACGGCCGGCCCGCGCAGCCCTCTGCCGTTGCCGCCCCACCGGTGCGATGCTGGAGCGACCTGCGGGAGGGAGCTTTTCGTGCTTCGCGTCGCCGTCGTCGGGTCGGGCCCCAGTGGGGTCTACACCGCCCAGGCCCTTGTCCAGCAGACCGCCGTTCCCGACGTCCGGGTGCATGTGCTCGACCGGCTGCCGTGCCCCTACGGGCTGGTGCGTTACGGCGTCGCCCCCGACCACGAGAAGATCAAGTCCCTGCAAGGCACGCTGCGTACGGTGCTGGAGCACGAGCGGGTCACCTTCGTCGGCAACATCGCGGCGGCCACTCCCGAACTGCCCGCCCGGCGGCTCCTCGACCTCTACCACGCGGTGGTGTACTGCGTCGGCGCGGCCACCGACCGCCGCCTCGGCATCCCGGGCGAGGACCTCCCCGGCAGCTTCTCCGCCACCGAGTTCGTCTCCTGGTACAGCGCGCATCCGGACGCCGATCCCGGCGGGTTCGCCCTGGGGGTGCGCTCCGCGGTGGTGATCGGGGTGGGCAATGTGGCCGTGGACGTGGCCCGGATACTGGCCCGCGCAGCCGGTGAGTTGCTGCCCACCGACGTACCGCAGCCCGCCCTCGATCTGCTGTCGGGGTCCACGGTGCGCGAGGTGCACATGGTGGGGCGGCGCGGTCCCTCGCAGGCGAAGTTCACCACCAAGGAGCTGCGCGAACTCGGCGGGCTTCCACAGGCGTCGGTGTCGGTGGACCCGGCCGAACTCTCCCTGGATCCAGCCTTTCTGGACCCCTCCGCCCTGCCCACCGCGCTGCGCCGCAATGTGGAGGTGCTGCGCGGCTGGGCCGCCGCCCCCGTGCCGTCACGCAAGCGGACGCTGCACCTGCGCTTCCATCTCCGCCCCGTCGAACTCCTCGCCGACGCGGGCCGGGTGGCCGCCGTACGGTTCGAGCGGACGGTGCCGGCCGGCGCGGGCGGGGTGCGCGGGACCGGGACGTACGAGGACATCGAGGCGCAGTTGGTGCTGCGGTCGGTCGGCTACCGGGGGATGCCGCTGCCCGGCCTGCCGTTCGATCCGGCGCGCGGGACGGTGCCGCACACGGCGGGCCGGGTGCTGCGGGAGGGCCTGCCGTCGCTCGGGGAGTACGTCGCCGGATGGATCAAGCGGGGCCCCACGGGAGTGATCGGCACCAACCGGCCGTGCGCCAAGGAGACCGCCCTCTCGCTGCTCGCCGACGCGGACGCGCTGTCCCGGCGCGAGGTGGCCGCCGACCCCCTGGACGTACTGCGTGAATCGGGGCTGCGCCCGGTCGAGTGGCCGGGATGGCTGGCGATCGAGGCGGCGGAGGCGGCGCTGGGCAGCTCATTGGGCCGGCGGTCGGTGAAGATCGCGGACTGGGCGGGGCTGTTGGGGGCGGCGGCGCAGAACTGGGCCTGAGGGCCGGGAGCCCGGGGGCGGCGGGGCGGGAGTCGCACCGCATGGGCTTCGGCCGTGCGCGGGTCCCAGCCCCCCACAGGCTTCCGGTCGCGCCCGGCCTCAGTCGCGCGCGGCCTGCCGCTCGGCCGCTTCCAGCACCGCCGCCAGCAGCCCGGGGAAGAGCTCCTCCAGATCGTCGAGGCGCAGTCCGCTCATCTTCGCGGTGCCCCGGTAGGCCTGGCGGATGACACCGCTCTCGCGCAGGACGCGGAAGTGGTGGGTGGTGGTCGACTTGGAGACCGGCAGCTCGAAGGAGGAGCAGGCCAGTTCGGTCGCCGCCGCCGAGAGGTCGCGGACGATGTGCATCCGCATCGGGTCGGAGAGGGCGTGCAGCACGCCTTCGAGACGGATCTCGGTGCGCGCGGGATGCGCGAGCTCACGGCTGCCGGCTGCGGCGGCGGTGACGGTGGCCATGACGGACTCCCTCTTCCTCGGCGTACGGGATCTGGTGGATCGGGGGCGGTACGGGGTGGCACATGGCCGGAGGGCACGCACGGGGCGACACCCTCGGAAGCATTGTACGAGACTCTTCGTAGTTTGACAGACGTCGTACTACGATGGTTATCGTACGACCAGCAATCGGCCCTTCCCCGAACGGAGTTCCCCGTGAGCAGCCTCTTCCAGCCCTTCACCCTCCGCGAGCTGACCTTCCCGAACCGGATCTGGATGGCCCCGATGTGCCAGTACAGCGCCGACGCCACGGGTGCCCGGGCCGGGGTGCCGCACGACTGGCACTTCGCCCACTACGCCGCCCGGGCGACCGGCGGAACGGGGCTGGTCCTGGTCGAGGCGACGGCGGTGACGCCCCGGGGGCGCATCAGCCCCTGGGACCTCGGCCTGTGGAACGACACCCAGGTGGCGGCGTTCCGCCGGATCACCGAGTTCCTGACCTCGCGGGGCACCGTCCCCGGCATCCAGCTCGCCCACGCGGGTCGCAAGGCGTCCACCGACCGGCCCTGGCTGACCCGTGGCCCGGTGGGTCCGGACAACGACGGGTGGCAGCCGGTGGGCCCGAGCCCGCTGGCCTTCCAGGACGGGCACCCGGTGCCGGACGAGCTGACCGTGGAAGAGATCAAGGAGATCGTCGGGGAGTTCGCGGCTGCGGCGCGGCGGGCCCTGGACGCGGGATTCCAGGTGGCGGAGATCCACGGGGCGCACGGCTATCTGATCGGTGAGTTCCTCTCCCCGCACTCCAACCGGCGCAGCGACGAGTACGGCGGGTCCTTCGACAACCGCACGCGGTTCGCGCTCGAAGTGGTGGACGCCGTGCGCGAGGTATGGCCGCAGGAGCTGCCGCTGTTCTTCCGGATCTCGGCCACCGACTGGCTGGACGAGGGCGGCTGGAGCGGCGACGACACGGTGCGGTTCGCCGCACTGCTCCAGGAGCACGGGGTGGACCTGCTGGACGTGTCGACCGGCGGAAACGCGGCGGGTGCCCGCATCCCGGTCGGCCCCGGCTACCAGGTGCCGTTCGCGGCGCGGGTGAAGGCGGAGACCTCGCTTCCGGTGGCCGCGGTGGGCCTGATCACCGAGGCCGCCCAGGCGGAGAAGATCGTGGCCAACGGGGAGGCGGACGCCGTCCTCCTCGGCCGTGAGCTGCTCCGCGACCCGTCGTGGGCGCAGCGCGCCGCGCGGGAGCTCGGCGGTGAGATGGCGGTGCCGGACCAGTACGGCTGGGCGGTCTGACGGGACGGTGCCGCGAGCGACACCACGCCGACGCCGGTCACCGGGCCCTTCACCGTACGTCGAAGGGCTCGGTGGCTCCGGTGAAGGTGCCGGCCGGGGTGTCGCCGTCGTACCGCAGGCGGTAGCTGCCGGGAGGCGAGCCCGCGGGAACGGTCCAGGTGAGGGTGGCGGTGGAGGTGGTGCGGCTGGAGCGCGCCCAGCGGAAGGTGGTCGACCAGTCGCCGTCGTCGGCGATGCGGGTCCAGGAGGCGGCGTCCTCCTGGAGGTGTTCCACGGTGAGGTAACTGCCGCCCCTGCGGAGGTCGTTGTTCGGGTGGGCGGCGACGAAGGTGGCGGTGACCCGGTCGCCGATGCGGGCGAAGGAGAGTACGTCGCCGAAGGCGCGGCCCGGGTGGGGTGCGTCCGGGGGCGGGACGCGCTTGTACGGGCGGGCCGGGGGCAGCGGTTCCGGGGTGCCCCGGTGGACGGGGCGGCCGTCGCGCATCGCGGTGGCGAGGGAGGCCGCCGTCTGGCAGAGCGCGGGGAGCTGCCAGCGGCCGAAGAGGGTGGAGCCGCCCTCGTACTCCTGGGCGTCGTACTCCTCGGGGGTGGTGACGTAGTGGAAGTAGCCGTTGCTGTAGCTCGCGACGAGTACGTCGTCGAGGTCGGCGCCGACGACTCCGGCGACGGTACGGCGCAGCCGCAGGCCCGCGACGATGGTGACCTCGCCGGGGATGCCGATCAGGTAGAGGCGGCCGATGCGCAGCAGCTGGACGGGGACGCGCTCCTGGATCATCGGGCGCAGCCGGTTGAGCGGGCCCGCGGGCAGGACCAGCGCCTTGGGGGCGTGGGCGTCGCGCAGGGAGGGTGAGAGGGCGTAGATCACCCGCCGGGAGACGGCGTCCCAGAGCGGGTTGCGGCCCTCGCGGAATCCGGCGAAGCCCCTGCCGTCGGCCCAGGCACCGGCGAGCGCCGCCGCGCCGCCCACCGGGGAGCCGGTGCGGTGGGCGCGGCCGTCGCCGGTGAAGTCGGGGCCGACCTCGGTGCGGGAGAGGTCGAGGTGGGTGATCCGGTGGTCGAGGGGGCCGGTGAGGGCGGTGGCCCGGCCGAGGAGGTCGGTGGCGGACCGGTGCTGGCGGGTGCCGGTGATGCGGGTGTTGTCGTACTCGTTCTCGGTGGGACCGCTGCCGGGGCGGAGGTTGAGGTTCGGGGACATGTCGCCGGCGTTGGTCTGGGCGAACGCGGTGATCAGCTCCTGGGGTTCCGGGGCCAGATAGTCGGCGCCCGCCTCCAGCCGCTCCCACTTGTAGGCGGCGTACCCCTTGTTGTCGCTGCTGATCAGGGTGTTGGTGTTGGTCATGCTGGTGTTGTGCACGGGGAACCAGTGCACCGCACCTGCCAGTTGGCCTTCCCGGGCGATGCGCAGCAGGGTGGTGTGCGGATCGATGGCGTCGGGGAAGTGGGCGCGGTCGTGTGCGGGGTTGCGGTCGAAGGCGCGGCGCGAGCGGTTGGCGCTGGTGTCGTGCAACTCGCCGTGCGCGAGGGAGAGTTCGGCGGGGGCGAGGTCGTCGAGGGCGGCGCGCGCGGCCTGGGTGATGCCGTCGACGATGGCGGAGTACGTTTTGGGGCGGAAGCCGCCGGTGTTGCTGTTGTAGAGGGCGTGGTGGAAGTAGCCGCCCGGGCCGCAGTGGGTGTGGGTGGCGGTGATCATCACATTGGATTCGGTCCAGCCGTCGGGCAGCCGTCGTACGACCTCCTGGACCAGACCGCCGGAGACCAGCGGGAGGTCGCAGACCACCAGGAGCAGCCGGCGGTCACCGGCGGCCGTGCCTTCGGCGAGGGCGAAGGCGCGGGCGCGCAGGCGGGTGTGGATGCCGGTGGTCTGCTGGCCGGCCTTGCCGTAGCCGAGCATTCCGCACTCGGCGGCCTCCCCGGTGATGTCGGCGATGCCCCGGCCGGCCAGATGGGTCATGTCTGTTCGCTCCTGGTGGGTGTGCTGGTCGCGGTGTGCGCGGTACTCCGGCGCAGCAGCCATCCTGCCCCGGCGGCGGCGAAGTACATCAACACCCCGTACAACGCACCGGGGATGGCCATTTCGGTGTTGTGCAGAATGCCCATGGCGATGGTGATGGCCAGGGTGGTGTTGTGCAGGCCGATCTCCATGCAGCAGGCGATCGCCTGACCCCGGTCGACCTTCAGCAGGCGGGGTATCCAGTAGCCGATGCCCAGGCTGATCACCAGCAGGGCGACGGAGACCGGTCCGGTGGAGCCGAGGTACTCGCCGAGGTTCTCGCGCTCCTGGATGAGGGCGCCGACGATGATCAGTGCCAGTACGGCGACGGAGAAGATCCGCACCGGCCGGTCCGTCCGGTCGGCGAACGCCGCCGAGCGGGCCCGGACGTACATCCCGATGGCCACCGGGATCAGCACGATCGCGAACACCTGGAGGGTCTTGCCGAATTGCAGCCCGAGCTCGGCGTTCGCGGAGCCCGCGGGGAAGAAGTACGCCGCCGAGAGGTTGAAGACCAACGGCAGGGTGACGACGGAGATCACCGAATTGACCGCGGTGAGCGTCACGTTGAGGGCGACGTCACCGCCGTAGAGATGGCTGAAGAGATTGGCTGTCGTGCCACCGGGCGAGGCGACGAGCAGCATCATGCCGACGGCGAGTACCGGGGTCAGTCCGAAGGCGATCACCAGGCCGAAGCAGAGGGCCGGGAGCAGCAGCACCTGGCAGACCAGGGCGACGACGGTGACCTTGGGGTGGGCGAGTACGCGGCGGAAGTCGGCCGGGGTGAGGCTGAGTCCGAGGCCGAGCATGATGATGCCGAGTGCGAAGGGAAGCAGAACGCCGGCTATTCCCATGGGAGTTGTCCGTCCGGCCCGTCCACCGGCCCCTCAGCCGAACAGGTCGGGGTCGGAGGCGTGGATCTGGTCCATCAGCGGCTGCGCCTGGAACCAGCCCGCGAAGGAGCCGCCGAGCTGCCCCCGGGTGATCAGGGCGGTCTCGCGGTCGATCAGCCTGGGGGTGCCCGCGGCCATCGCGAGGAGCTGGGCCTGGCAGGAGCGCTCCATGGTGATGAACCACCAGACGGCCTCCGCGACGGTGGAGCCGACGGTCAGCAGGCCGTGGTTCTGGAGGATGGCCGCCTTGTACGGGCCGAGAGCCCTGGCGATCCGCTTGCCCTCCTCGGCGTCGCTGACCACACCCTGGTAGTCGGCGTAGAGGCCGTGGTCCTCGAAGAAGGCGCAGGCGTCCTGGGTGATCGGGTCCAGCGGGATGCCGAGGCTGGAGAAGGCCTTGCCGTGCAGGGAGTGCGAGTGCGCGGCGGCGACGGCGTCCGGCCGGGCCTGATGGACGGCGGCGTGGATGACGAAGGCGGCGCGGTTGACCGGGCGGTTGCCGTGCAGCAGCGTGCCCTCGTGGTCGACCAGGATCAGGTCGGAGGCCTTGATCAGGCTGAAGGCCATGCCGAAGGGGTTCACCCAGAAGCGGTCGGGGTGCTCGGGGTCGCGGACGGTGATGTGTCCGGCCACGCCCTCCGAGAAGCCGAATTTGGCGAACAGCCGGAATCCGGCGGCCAGTTGCTCCTTGCGGTACTGCCTTTCCTCCTCGACGGTGCCGAAGGCCGGGGGCGTCGGGACGGATGCGCCGGGCGGCATCGGGCCCGCCGCCGCGGCGATGACCTGCTCCATCGTGGGTGACGTCATGGCTGACTCTCTTCGTCGAGGGGCCGTTCAGGGCGTACCGACTGGATGGTTTGACACGGGTGCGGGGGCTGTCAAGGAGTTGGCGCACAACCGGCCGCGCAACCCGCCGCGCCCCCTGCCCCGCACTGTCCCAGCATTCCCGGCTTACCGCCACGACCTGGGCGGATGCCGCTCCCCGGGGCCGTTGTCAGTGGTGGGGTGCAGACTGGCCGATACCTGGAGACAACGAAGTCTGGGAGGTGTCGGCCATGTCCGACGTTCTGCTCGCTGTAGGCACACGCAAGGGACTCTTCCTCGGCCGCAGGCGCGGTGGCGGGGAGTGGGAGTTCGACGGACCGCATTTCAACGCGCAGGCGGTGTACGCGGTGGGGATCGACCGCAGCGCGGACACCCCCCGGCTGCTGGTGGGCGGGGACAGTGCGCACTGGGGCCCTTCGGTGTTCCACTCCGACGACCTGGGGGCGACCTGGACGGAGCCCTCGCAGCCCTCCGTCAAGTTCCCGAAGGACACCGGCACTTCACTGGAGCGGGTGTGGCAGCTGCATCCGGCGGGGCCCGCCGCACCGGGGGTGGTGTACGCGGGGACCGAGCCTGCGGCGCTGTACCGCTCGGCGGACCGGGGGGAGACCTTCGCGCTGGTGCGTCCGCTGTGGGAGCATCCGACGCGTTCGCAGTGGGTGCCCGGCGGGGGCGGTGAGGCGGTGCACACCGTGGTGACCGATCCGCGGGACGCGGACGCGGTGACGGTGGCGGTGTCGACGGCCGGGGTGTTCCGGTCGCGGGACGGCGGGGAGAGCTGGGCGCCGTCGAACAAGGGAGTGTCCGCGGTCTTCCTGCCGGACCCCGACCCGGAGTTCGGCCAGTGCGTGCACAAGATCTCGCAGGATGCCGCCGATCCCGACCGGCTGTATCTGCAGAACCACTGGGGCGTCTACCGCAGCGACGACGCGGGGGCCAACTGGACGGACATCGGCGCGGGGCTGCCGTCCACGTTCGGCTTCGCGGTGGCCGCGCATCCGCACCGGGGGGACACGGCGTACGTCTTCCCGATCACGGCGGACTCCGACCGGGTGCCCGCGGACCGCAGGTGTCGCGTCTACCGGACCTCGGACGCCGGCAAGAGCTGGGAGCCGCTGACGGCCGGCCTGCCGCAGGAGGAGCACTTCGGGACGGTGCTGCGCGACGGCATGTGCACGGACGACAACGACCCGGCGGGCGTCTACTTCGGCAACCGCAACGGGGAGGTCTTCGCGAGCGACGACGACGGGGACAGCTGGCGGCAGGTCGCCTCGCATCTGCCGGACGTGCTCTGTGTGCGGGCGGCGGTGATCGGCTGATTGTCGGACCGGCCCAGTAGAGTGACGCCCTGTGACAGCAAGACCGTTGAAAGAGAGCGTCGAGCCCGGCTGGGCGGACGCACTGGAACCCGTGGCCGGACAGATCGCCGCGATGGGCGACTTCCTGCGGGCGGAAGTCGCCGCGGGGCGCACCTACTTGCCGGCGGGCGCCAACGTACTGCGGGCGTTCCAGCAGCCGTTCGACGAGGTACGGGTCCTGATCATGGGCCAGGACCCGTATCCGACGCCGGGGCACGCGGTGGGGCTGAGCTTCTCGGTGGCACCGGACGTCCGCCCAGTGCCCGGCAGCCTGGACAACATCTACCGGGAGATGCACGCCGACCTCGGCCACCCGCGCCCTTCGGACGGGGACCTCACCCCGTGGACCCGGCAGGGGGTGCTGCTGCTCAACAGGGCGCTCACCACCGCACCTCGCAAGCCCGGCGCCCACCGGGGCAAGGGCTGGGAGCAGGTCACCGAGCAGGCGATCCGGGCGCTGGTGGCGCGCGGCAAGCCGCTGGTGGCGGTGCTCTGGGGCAGTGACGCCCGCAGGCTGAAGCCGCTGCTCGGCGATGTGCCGTGCGTGGAGTCGGTGCATCCCTCGCCGATGTCGGCGGACCGCGGGTTCTTCGGGTCGCGGCCGTTCAGCCGGACCAATGAGCTGCTGGCGGGGCAGGGAGCGGCCCCGGTGGACTGGCAGTTGCCGTAGGTGAAGGACACGGGGTACGTACTGGGGGTCGACTCCGGAGGGTCCGGCGTCCGCTTCGCGCTGGCGCGCGTCGGGGACACGGACCGTGCCGGGGGCGCTGATCGCGCCGGGGACGCCGACCGTGCCGGGCCGCTGACCGCGCCCGTGGTGTCCGGTACGCCGGTGCGCACCGGCCCCGGCGGGATCGAGGCCGGGCACCTGATGGAGCAACTGGCGCCCGCCGCACGGGAGTTGCTGGCCCGGGTGGGCGGTGACGGCTTTGCCGCCGTATGCGTCGGGGCGGCCGGGATGGCCACCCTGGGCGACGAGTTGCGGGCGCGGCTGCCCGGACTGCTGGTACGGGAGTGGGGTGTGCGGCGGGTCGCGCTGGCCGCCGACGCGGTGACCGCGTACGCGGGTGCGCTGGGGCTGCGGGCGGGGGCGGTGGTCGCCGCCGGTACCGGGCTGATCGGCGTCGGCACCGATCTGGTGCGGTGGCGGCGGGCCGACGGCTGGGGGTACTTGCTGGGCGACTGCGGCGGTGGGGCCTGGATCGGGCGGGCCGGCCTGGAGGCGGCGATGCGGGCCTTCGACGGGCGGGACGGCGGGAGTGCCGCGTTGCTCGCGCGGCTGGAGAAGGCGTTCGGGCCCGCGGCCGGGGTGCCCGGACAGCTCTATCCACGCAGCGACCGGGCCGCGGTGCTGGCCTCGTTCGCTCCCGAGGTGGCCCGCTGCGCGGCGGAGGATCCGGTGGCGGCGGGAATCCTGCGGGAGGCGGCGCGGCACATCGCGGGGACAACGGCGGCGGTGTGTCCGGCGGAGGGCGGCGAGGTGGCGCTCACCGGTGGGCTGTTGAAACTCGGGGACGTACTGCTGGAACCGCTGCGCACGGAGATTTCCGTACAAGTGCCGCGGGCCCGGCTGGTTCCGGCGGCCGGGGATCCACTCGACGGGGCGCTGTTGATCGCCGCACAGTTGGCGCACGACGAGCCATCATTTCCGTACGATCCACGCATGTTGGATGTATACGGACATCAAACCCGTTGAATTGCCGCGCATTCACCGTCATTCACTGGATAAATCGGGACAGATACCGCTCGAATACACCCTCCCCGAACGCCCGCACCCGTTAAGCCAGTAGCATGCGGCGCCATGAGCTCCCCCACTGGGCCCGCTTCCGGCCTGCCTGTACGAATGCCGCGCCCACGCCAGCCCGGACGCCACCGTCGTCCGGAGCCCGTGGCCGCTCCCGAGGGCGCACCCGCGCTCGTTCTCGCCGTTCCCGGCGAGCCGACCACCGCCACGCGAAGCCTGGCGGAAGAACTCCTGAGCATCGCCCGCTCCGAGCTGCCGGGCCTCGACGCCCGGATCGGCTACCTGGACGGCGACGACCGGAGCGAGTACCCGACGCTGGACGCCGTGCTCGCGCACGCCGCCGCCGAGCGCACCGCCCGCTACGAGCTGGCCCTGGCGGCCGGCCGCGAGGTGGCGAAGCCCGAGGGCCCCGTCGCCGTCGTGGTGCCGCTGCTCGCCGGTCCCGAGGCCGCGACGATGCGCCGGATACGGCAGGCACTGGTGGACAGCCACGCCGCCGCCGAGCTGACCGACGTACTCGGACCGCACCCGCTGCTCGCCGAGGCGCTGCACGTACGCCTCTCCGAGGCCGGTCTGTCGCGCGCCGACCGCGCCCGGCTGTTCACGGTCGCCACCGCGGCCGACGGCATCGTGCTGGCCACCGTCGGTGGCGAGGAAGCCGTCCAGGCGGCCGGCATCACCGGCATGCTGCTGGCCGCGCGCCTCGCCGTACCGGTGATGGCGGCGGCGCTGGACGAGGAGGGCTCGATCGCCTCCATCGCCGAGCAGCTGCGCGGTTCCGGTTCGGCCAACCTGGCGCTCGCGCCGTACCTGATCGGCCCGGAGGTCGCCGCCGACCTGCTGGAGACGGCCGCCAAGGAGGCAGGCTGCGCGTTCGCCGAGCCGCTCGGCGCCTACCCGGCGATCGGCAAGCTGGTGCTCTCGCAGTACACGACCGCGCTGGGCATCACGCCGCAGCCGCAGGGGGCCCCGGTCCACTGACCGAGGTTCACGCACGCCTCACGCACGCATGGGGAAGGGCCCGCACCGGACAGCCGGATGCGGGCCCTTCCCCATGCGTGAGGTTCCCCGTGCGCGAGGTTCCCCCGTGCGCAAGCCCGGAATCAGCCGAAGATCACGCAGGACGCCGCCGGGGCCTCCACCGACCCGCCCCGCTGCGGAATACCGCTCCCGGGGTCGATGTCGAACCAGGTGACGTCCCCGGAGCGCTCGTTGGCCGCGTACAGATGACGGCCCGCCGGGTCGATGGCCAGGTCGCGCGGCCAGTGCCCGCCGCAGGGCACCGTGGTGCGCAGCTCGGCGCGTGCGCCGCCGTCGGAGAGGCCGAGCACGGAGATGCTGTCGTGGCCCCGGTTGGCGACCCACAGGAAGCTTCCGTCGCGGGCGACGACGGCCTCGGAGGCGTAGCTGGGGCCCTCGGTGCCCTCCGGGACCAGCGGGACCTCCGAGAGGGGCGTGAGCGTGCCGGTGGCGGTTTCCCAGCGGCAGACCGTGACGGTGGGGGTCAGCTCGTTCACCACGTAGGCGTACGAGCCCTCCGGGTGGAAGGCCAGGTGGCGGGGGCCGCTGCCGGGCCGCAGGGCGACCTCCGAGGTCACCGCCAGGGTTCCGGTGGCGGTGTTGAGCGTACAGACGCGGACCGAGTCGGTGCCGAGGTCCACGCTCAGCACCCGGCTCCCGGAAGGGTCGGGCAGCACCTGGTGGGCGTGCGGCCCCTCCTGCCGGGACACGTCCGGGCCGCTGCCCAGGTGGTGCAGGACGCAGGACGCCTCGCCCGGGGTTCCGTCGTCGTGCAGCGGGAGCACGGTGACGCTGCCGGAGCCGTAGTTCGCGGCGAGCAGGTGTCCGTCGGCGAGCGCGAGGTGGGTGGGCGAGCCTCCGCCGACCGGCACCGGCTCCCCCAGCTTGGCGAGCCGCAGGTCGAAGGCCGCGACCGCGCCCTCCTCACGCTCGCTCACCGCGTACACGGTCCGGCCGTCGGCGGCGAGCGCCAGGTACGAGGGGTCGGGCACGGCATCGGTCGCGTCGAGCACCGTGAGGGCGCCGGTCGCCGGGTCCACGGCCGCGGCGATGACGCCACGACCGCCCGCCGAGGTGAACGAGCCGATGAAGGCGCGCGCCCCCGGGCCGTCGGGGTGTCCTGCGGGCTGTGCCTGAGATGCCGTGCTGCTGCTCACCGTGCAGCCTCTTTCCGCGAGTTCGAGGTGTGGGCACGCGCCTGCGGGTGCGTGCCGGGCCGACGGTAGCAGGGCGGTCTAGACCAAAATCGGGGTGTCCGTGCGGAGGCACCCGGCAGGGTGGGGACGCAGGCTCTCAGTACGGGCCCTCGCCCCGCGCCCGCACCAGGGCGTCCTCGTGGTGCGTGAACAGCGGGGTGAGCTCGGTGTTGTCGTAGGTCCGGTGGAAGACCGGGGTCGCCGCGCTCGACATCGGCGGCACGATCCACGACCAGTCGGCGGCGACCTCACGTCCTCTGGCCTCCTCGCGCTCCAGGTGGGTGAGGAAGCGCTCGGACTCGGTGTGGTGGTCTGCCATGGTGACGCCCGCGCGGTCGAAGGAGTGCAGTACCGCCCGGTTGAGTTCGACCAGCGCGCGGTCCTTCCAGAGCGAGCGGTCGGTGCTGGTGTCGAGGCCGAGGCGTCGGGCGAGCGGCTCCAGGAGGTTGTAGCGGTCCGCGTCGGCGAGGTTGCGGGCACCTATCTCGGTGCCCATGTACCAGCCGTTGAAGGGTGCGCAGGGATAGCAGATCCCCCCGATCTCAAGGCACATGTGGGAGATCGCCGGGACCGCGTGCCAGCGCAGCCCCCACTCCTGCGCCCAGGTGTCCTCGGGGTGCGCCAGCGGGACTTCGAGTACCGCGTCGTCCGGCAGTTGGTACTGCCGCGGCTTCTCGTCGCTGCCCTGCACGATCAGTGGCAGTACGTCGAAGGCGGTGCCGGGGCCACCGCGCCAGCCCAGGCGCATGGCGAGTTCGGTGAGGCCGGTGTTGCGGGGGTCGCCGACGATGTCGCCGCCGGCCGCGGTGTAACCGGCGTACCGGATCAGCTGTTCGTTCCAGATGCGGGGGCCCGGGCGGGCCGGGGTGTCCGGGGCGAAGATTGTGATCAGGGGGCGGACCCGGCCGCCGTTTCCCGCCTCGCGGAGGTGGTCGGCGCACTCGCGGGCGACGCTCTCGGCGTCGCTGATGTGGCGGAGGTCGCGGACGCGCAGGGAGTTCCAGTAGAGACGGCCGATGCAGCGGTTGCTGTTGCGCCAGGCGACACGGGCGCCGAAGGCGAGTTCGCCCGGGGTGTGCCGGTAGGTGCCGGTGGCGTCGATCTCCGCGTGCACGGCGGCGAGGCGGGCGGCCGGGTCGCCGTGGGCGGGCTGTTCGTGGCGGTGCAGGCGGATGAAGTCCTCGGCGAGGCGATGCAGTTCCTCGGGGGCGAGGGCGTAGGCCCGGTTGTCCGGTTCGCCGGGGACGGGCGCGGTGTACGCACCGGAGTGGCCCGGCCGGGTGCTGCCGCCGTGGCTGACCGGGCAGCGCGCGGGCTCCGCTTCCCCGGCGCCGGGGGCTGTCCCGGTGCCGAAGGCCCGGTCGTGCCGTTCGGGGCTCGACGTCGGGGCGCCGGGAGGAGTGGGAGTGCGGCCGTGCTGGTCGGCGGGGTCGGGGCGGGGGCCCGCCTGTGCGGGTACGCGGCCGGATCCGGAGGGGGCGGCCTGGGGCCCCGTCCGCCCGGAGTCGAACCATCCGCCGCCGTGAGCATGCGGCTCCGCCCCGTGCGGGCCGGTGGGCGGGGTTACCGCAGCGGGCTCGCCACCCGGGCCGGATATGGGGCCGACGGCTCGCTGAAGATCATTACGCATCCTGCTCGTATCCCCAGGCATCGAAGAATCACGCGGATCACGGCCCGGAATTCCACGCCTCCGGGCCGTTCTTCCGCATGATGCCGCCGGGTTTACCCCCGATGTACGCCGATCACCCGGTTACGCGGGCACCAACGGGGAGCGCGGAGAAGTGCGCAGCGGCGCGGCGAGCGCGGCGAGCGCCCTTTCGAGTTCGGTGAGGTGCGTCAGTGCGGCCTCGGCGCCGGGGTGGTGGGGCCGCGGTGCGGGTACGTCGACAAGCGCGACCGGCACCGGGAGGAGTGCCGCCGCCCGCTCCGGTGCGACCAGCGCCTCCACCGCCGCCTCGACCCTGGCGCACGCCGCCGTCAGCCGGGCGTCGTGCGAGGCGTCGGGGTCGGCGGCCACGGCGGCGAACGCGCGGACCAGACGGGCGCAGTCGTCGAGCAGTCCGGCCACCTGGCGGGCGCGGGCCTTGCGGGCGCGCAGCGGGCTGATCGGGTGCAGCAGCGGGCCCAGCGAGAGGCGGACGCGGCCGAGGAGCAGTTCGAGTTCGGCGGCGCGCGGGGCGGGGTCGGCCTGCTCGTCCCCGGCCAGTCGGCGGGCGGCCTCGGTGGTGCAGTGGCGGACGCAGTGCAGGGCGCGCTGGATCCAGGCGTCGGTGGAGGAGTGTGTGGTGATCGGCAGGATCACGGCGACGGCGAGGGCCGCGCCGAGTGCGCCGACGGCGGTCTCCTGGACGCGCAGCACGAGCAGCCCGGGGTGCAGGACGCCCAGCAGCCCGTACAGCAGACCGGCCATGACGGTGACGAAGAACATCATCCAGCTGTAGCTCGGCCCGGCCGTGTAGAAGATGCCGAAGACACAGACGGCGACCAGCGCCGCGGTGGGCGCGGGTGCCCCGTCGAGCGGGATGGCGATCAGGAATCCGGCGGCGATGCCCAGGACGGTGCCCAGCACCCGGCGGAAGCCGCGGACCAGGGTTTCGCCGCGCGAGGTGGTGTTGACGAAGATCCACCAGGCGGCGCCGACGGCCCAGTACCAGCGGTCCTGCGAGAGCACTTGACCGATCGCGAGGGCGAACCCGCAGGCGGCGGTGACCTGGAAGGCCTGCCGGGTGGTGGGCCTGGCGAAGCCGAGACCGGTGAGCGGGGCGGGGGCGGCGGGCGGCGGGGTGCGCCGCTCGATGCGCCACAGGCCGAAGCGCACGGTGGCCGCGACGGCGACGGCGAGCGCCACGGCGCCGTACAGCTCCGGAAGCTGACCGGGGACGGCGTGCAGGAACTGGGTGACGAAGAACATCATGAAGCCGAAGGTGCCGAGCGCGTGTCCGCGTGGCCCCCACCGCCTGGCGTACGCCCCGGCCAGCACCACGGCGAGGAAGGCCAGGTCACGCGGGAGCGGGTGGTCATGGAGGAGGGTGGCCAGGGCGAGGACGGGGAAGCCGGCGGCGGGCAGCAGGGCCGTGGTGACGGCCTGCCGCCCCACGGTCGGGTCCTGGACGGTGAAGAGCGCGAGCAGCGCGGCGAGACCGCCGACGATGGACGCGGTCAGCGACATCCCGCAGAGCTCGGCGACGGCGACCGCGCCGCCAATGCCGAGGACGGCGCGGGTGGAGACCCGCAGACGCAGCAGGCCAGGATCCGGTGCATGGAACATCCTCTTCACAGCGGCGGCCCCGCCCCCTTCGTGTTCGTGTACGTGCCAGGTCTCGTGTGCGTGCGTTCTCGTGTGCGTGCGGTCTCGTGCCGTCGTGCTCGGGCATGCAAAAGGCGCCGCGGGCCGGGCAGGGCGTCATCGCCTCGCCTGGCCGCTGCGCGGCGCCGTCAAGAGCAGCGATCAAGCAGTCAGTACGCAGAGGAAAGCATTAAGTGGGACAGTGGCTCAACTCGCTCTGCGAGGACTGAGCCATTGGCCCAGTGTTCAGAGGTACGGCAGGACCACGAGGAGACCAACGGACCATGGCGGTCGACGCACTCGACACCCGCATCCTGAAGCTGCTGATCGAGCAGCCGCGCACGAGCGTGCGCGAGTACGCCCGGATCCTGGGCATCGCGCGCGGCACCCTCCAGGCGCGGCTCGACCGGCTGGAGCGGGAGGGGGTGATCACCGGAACGGGTCCTTCCCTCTCCCCCGCCGCGCTGGGGCACCCGGTGCTGGCATTCGTCCATGTCGAGGTGACCCAGGGGCATCTGGTCGAGGTCGGGGACGCGCTCGCCGGGGTGCCCGAGATCGTGGAGGCCTTCTCGATCACGGGCGGCGGCGACCTGCTGACCAGGGTGGTGGCGCGGGACGCGGGCCACCTGGAGGACGTGATCCAGCGGCTGATCCAGCTGCCTGGAGTGGTCAGGACCCGGACGGAGGTGGCCCTCAGGGAGCGGGTGCCGCACCGGTTGCTGCCACTGGTGGAGGCGATCGGAAAGGCGGCGGGCGCCCGCGGCGGGTCGACTGCCGAGCCCCGTGACGGGCGTCCTCGCTGACCACCGGGCCGATGTCTCAGACTGAGCCCATGAGCACTTCGCGCCCCCTTTCGGTCATCTTCGATCTCGACGGCACGCTGGTGGACAGTGAGCCGAACTATTACGAGGCCGAGCGCCGCCTCCGCGCCCGATACGGCCTCCCGGACCACAGCTGGGAGGAGCACAGCCGCTTCATCGGGATCGGGACCCGCGAGACGCTGCAGGCCCTGCGCGACCAGTACGGAATCGCGACGGATGTGGACACGCTGCTGGCCGAGAACAACGGGTTCTATCTGGAGCTGGCCCGCACCTCGACCGAGGTGTTCCCCGAGATGCGCAAGCTGGTGGAGCGGCTGCACACTGAGGGGGTGCCGATGGCGGTGGCCTCGGGTTCCTCGCGGGAGGCGATCGTGGCGGTGCTCGCGGGAACGGGGCTGGACGCGCAGCTCGGCGAGGAGGCGGGCGGGGTGATCGTCTCTGCGGAGGAGGTCGCCCATGGCAAGCCCGCGCCGGACGTCTTCCTGGCGGCCGCGGCCCGGCTGGCGGCGGAGCCCGGCTACTGCGCGGTGTTCGAGGACGCGGCGCCCGGGGTGACGGCGGCGTTCGCGGCGGGGATGCGCTGCCTGGCGGTTCCGTATGTACGGGGCAGTGAGGACGATCCGGCGTTCGCCGCAGCGGACCTCCTCCTCCGGGGCGGCCACGCGGACTTCACGGCGGAGGCGGCGTACGTCTGGCTGGGGATCTGAGGCTCGGGCGGGCACGGAGGGGTCGGGTGCGCCGGGTGACGCACCCGACCGGGGATCGCTTCAGTGGCGCCGGTGGTGGATACGGCCGCCACGGTCAGGGCCGGAAGGCGTCGGGCACCAGGTCCGCGGGACCGGTGAGGACCACCTCGTTGAGGTGGAGGGCGCTGACGATCGGGGCGGGTACGGTGCCGAGCGCGCGTCCCTCCGCCGCGAGGACGTCGGTACGTCCACCGTCCGGGACGTCCACGTCCGGGACGTGCGCCGGGCGGGCGCGCGACCGAAGCGTGCGGTGAGCCGCTCGCACCCGATGGTCGGGTCGCGCCCGCCGAACTGTCAACGCGCGTGCCGCAGTTGAGCCTTGGCCGACCCGCTGGACACGGGCCCATAACCCCCGTCGTATGCCCTTCCGGGATGCCCCCAGTCGTCATGTCCACGCCCATACTCGCGAC
The DNA here is from genome assembly GCF_044454195.1 of Streptomyces sp. NPDC051561. Classification (NCBI taxonomy): domain Bacteria; kingdom Bacillati; phylum Actinomycetota; class Actinomycetes; order Kitasatosporales; family Streptomycetaceae; genus Streptomyces; species Streptomyces sp. NPDC051561. The sequence continues at coordinate 176,419 of NZ_JBITDM010000007.1, forward strand.
GTACACGTGAAGCACATGTGTCGTACCCGTACGCATGCGCACACAGCGACGCACATGTCTCTCCCACCCCCACCCACGATCGGAGTGGACGTTGCAGCCCACCAGATGGACGGCCACCGTGGCGGCGCTCGCGCTGACCGCAGGCCTCGTGAGCACGCTCGCGGGCACCGCGAGCGCCGCACAGCAGGACCCGAAACCCGCCCCGTCCCCGCAGGCCGAGTCCGCGGCGCGTGCGATCGCCGCAGCCGACCAGGCCGTGCGGAGCGGGATGGACAACGCGGTCAACGCCGCGTCCCAAACGTATGAAAGACGCCTGGTCACGCCCTGGGTGAAGGATCTGTACTCGGTGGCGTACGAGCGAAGATACCGAGGCCTCCCGGTCGTCGGCGGTGATGCGGTGGTCCTCGCCGACGGCCAGGGCAATGTCCGCTCGCTCCAGTCGGCCTCCGCCTCCCGCATCGATGTGGCGATCACCCCCTCCGTCACCGCGAAGCGCGCCGAGGCCCTCGCGCGCACCAAGCAGGCCAGGACCGACAAGGTCACCAGCAGCCGCCTGGTCGTGAAGATCAAGGACGGCAAGCAAGTACTGGCCTGGGAGACGGTGCTGAACGGCCGTCAGGCCAAGGCGCCCAGCACGCTGCATGTCTTCGTGGACGCGCGGACCGGCAAGTACCTGGACAGTTACGACGACGTGGTCGCCGGCACCGCGAACAGCAAGTGGAACGGCCCGGCCCCGGTCACCATCACCACCACCAACTCGGGCGGCACCTACTCCCTGCGCGACCCCAACCGCCCCGGCCTGAGCTGCGCGGACTACGCCACCGGAACGGTCTTCTCCAAGTCCACCGACACCTGGGGCAACGGCAACCCGACCTCCAAGGAGACCGGTTGTGCCGACCTCATGTTCGGCGCCCAGAAGCAGTGGGACATGCTCAGCCAGTGGCTCGGCCGCAACGGCGTCAACGGCCAGGGCCGCACCTTCCCCGCCAAGGTAGGGCTCAACGAGCTCAACGCCTACTGGGACGGCAGCTCGGTCACCATCGGCCGCAACAGCGCCAACGAGTGGATAGCCGGCGCGGACGTCGTCGCCCACGAGTACGGGCACGCCATCGACTCCAACACCCCCGGCGGCACCAGCGGCCAGGAATCCGGGCTCGGCGAGGGCACGGGTGACATCTTCGGTGCGCTGACCGAGGCGTACATGAACCAGCCGTCCCCGTACGACGTCCCCGACTACACCGTCGGCGAGATGATCAACCTCCAGGGGCGCGGCCCGATCCGCAACATGTACAACCCGCCGGCCGTGAACAACGACCCGGCCTGCTACAGCTCCTCGATTCCCGGCACCGAGACGCACGCCGCCGCGGGCCCGCTGAACCACTGGTTCTACCTGCTCGCCGAAGGCACCAACCCCGGTGGCGGCAAGCCCAGCTCCAGCACCTGCAACCAGTCCACGCTGACCGGTGTCGGCATCCAGAACGCCGGAAAGATCTTCTACGGCGGCATGCTGATCAAGACCAGCAGCATGAGCTACAAGAAGTACCGTACGGCGACGCTGACCTCGGCCAAGAACCTGGACCTGGCGACCTGCAACCTCTTCAACAAGACCAAGGCGGCCTGGGACGCGATCAGCGTGCCCGCGCAGCCCGGTGACCCGACCTGTGTGCCCGACGGACAGAACGCCGACTTCTCGATGGTGCTCAACCCCACCTCCGGCACCGTCCAGCAGGGCAGCGCGGTGAACACAGCCGTCACCACCAACACCACGACCGGCAACGCCCAGCAGGTGACGCTGTCCGCGAGCGGTCTGCCCGCCGGGGTCACCGCGTCGTTCAACCCGGCCACCGTGCAGTCCGGCCAGTCCTCGACGCTGACGCTTACGGCCACCGCGAACGCGGCGCCCGGCAGCTCCACGATCGTCGTCAAGGGCCAGGGCACCACGCTGTCCCACACGGTCGACTACGCGCTGAACGTCGGCGGCACCGTGCCCCCGACCGACCCGCCGAACATCAGCGTCGACAACATCCGCGCGCACCTCACCCAGCTCAACACCATCGCCACCCAGAACGGCGGCAACCGCCGTGCGGGCAGCGCCGGTTACACCCAGTCGCTGGCGTATGTGAAGGGCAAACTGACGGCGGCCGGCTTCCAGGTCTCCGAGCAGGCGTGCACCACCTGCACCTACCCCTCCAACAACCTGATCGCCGACTGGCCGGGCGGCCCCGCCGACCAGACGATCATGTTCGGCGCACACCTCGACGGCGTCTCCGCGGGGCCCGGAATCAACGACAACGGCTCGGGTTCGGCGACGCTGCTGGAGAACGCGCTCGTCCTCGCCGAGAAGAACCCGACGATGACCAAGCACGTCCGGTTCGCCTGGTGGACCGACGAGGAGCAGGGCCTCAACGGCTCGGAGTTCTACGTCAACCGGCTGACCGCCGCCCAGCGCGCGACCATCAAGGGCTACTACAACTTCGACATGGTCGGCTCGACCAACGCCGGCTACTTCATCAACAACGTCAACTCCACCACCGCCGCCCCGCTCAAGGCGTACTGGACCTCGCTGAACCTCGCCCCCGAGGAGAACGTCGAGGGCCAGGGCCGCAGCGACGACGCGTCCTTCCAGGCGGTCGGCATCCCGACCTCCGGTTACGCGGCAGGGGCCAGCGCCCGCAAGACGGCGGCACAGGCGCAGAAGTGGGGCGGTACGGCCAACTCGGCGTACGACTCCTGCTACCACAGCGCCTGTGACACCACAGCCAACATCAACGCCACCGTCCTGGACCGCAGCGCAGACGGCGTCGCCTACGCCGTCTGGAAGACCTCGGTCGGCACCGGCACCCCGGCCCAGGACTTCTCGGTCGGCGTCAGCCCGGCCTCCGGCAGCGCCAACCCGGGCGGTTCCACCACCGCCACCGTCAACACCATCACGGTGAGCGGCAACCCGCAGCAGGTCGCCCTGACCGTCTCCGGTGCCCCCGCCGGGGTCACCGCGACCGTCAGCCCGGCCTCGGTGCAGTCCGGCAGCAACGCCACGCTGAACGTCCAGGTCGGTGCGAGCACCGCCCCGGGCACCTACACCCTCACCGTCACCGGTACCGGCACGGTCGCCCACAGCACCACCTACACCCTGACCGTCGGCGGCGGCACCGGCTGCACGCCCCGCCAGGTCGTCACCAACGGCGGCTTCGAGAGCGGCAGCACCGGCTGGACGGCCACCTCGGGAGTCATCACCACCCAGGCGGGCCAGCCCCCGCACGGCGGCACCTACAAGGCATGGCTGAACGGCTGGGGCTCCGCCCGTACCGACAGCGCCTCCCAGTCGGTGACCATCCCGGCGGGCTGCGCCTCGTACAAGCTCGCCTTCTTCCTGCACATCGACACGGACGAGAACGAGAACGTGGTCTACGACCGCTTCACCGTGCAGGTCGGCAGCCAGACCCTCAAGACCTACTCCAACCTGGACGCCAACACCGGCTACACGGAGCAGACGTTCGACCTCGCGCAGTTCGCGGGGCAGACCGTGACGCTGAAGTTCACGGGTACGGAGGACCAGTCCCTCCAGACCTCGTACGTGGTGGACGACGTGACGCTCCAGGTGAGCTGACCCGAATCCGCTGCGGTGGATGCGGCGCCCGTTCCGGCTTCTCGGCCGGGGCGGGCGCCGTCCGTTGTCCGGGCGGGGGTACGGCTGACCGGGCGGGGACGCGCCAGCACGGGCGGGGACGCGCCTGTACGGGCGGGGCGGGTCGTCAACTCCCCTACTCGCGGCGATCGTTGTGACTCAGCCCACACCCCCTTCGATGTTTACTTAGGTAAGCCTAAGCTAAGTTTATCCACGTCGGCCTCCACCCAGGAGGCACTTCTGCCACAGGAGACGTACTTCGTATGTCCACGCTCACCCGTCACCTCCGCCGCACCGCCGCCACCGCCGTCGCGCTCGCCGCGGGCAGTTCCCTCGCCCTCACCGCGACCACCACCGCACACGCGGCGAAGCCCGCCGCCGGATCGACCGTGACCTCCGCACAGTTGACCGCCGGGCTCTACCAGTCGGCGTACTCGGAACGGAACAACGTGCTGTGGGCGACCGCCGCCGTGGGCCGTCCGCCGGTCACCAAGTCCTCGCTGCTGAAGGTCGACCCGGGCACCCTCAAGGTGAAGGCCACCTACACCCCGCCGGTCACCGACCCGGCCACCGGCGCCGTGGAGGCGGTCTACGGGGTCGCCGTCGACGACGAGCACAACACCGTCTGGACGACCAACACCCGTAACAACTCGGTGGCCGTCTACAGCCAGCGCGACGGCAAGCACCTGGCGACCCTGCCGAACGTGGCGCACGCCCGCGAGATCCTGGTCGACGCGCGGCACAACACGGTCTGGGCCAGCGGCTTCGGCGACGGCACCCTGGTCGCCTTCGACTCCCGTACCTACAAGGAGAAGAAGCGCGTCACCGTCGCGGGCACCCAGCCCACAGGCCTCGCCCTCAACGCGCGCACCGGCACCGTCTACGCGGCCGACCTGGGCGGCGACCGCATCGTGGAGGTGTCTCCCCGCGCCAAGGAGCCCCGCCTGATCCCCACCGGCGACGGCCCGATCTCCATCGCCCTGTCCGCCGACGGCCGCACCGCCTACACCGCCGACCAGGCCGCGGGCACCGTCTCGGTGGTCGACCTGCGCAAGGGAGCCGTCACCAAGTCCGTACCGACGGGCGCCGGGGCGCTGTCCGTCGCCGCCGACCCGCGCTCGGGCCGCGTCCTGGTCGCCAACCGCACCGCGGGCAATGTCACGGTCGTCGACCCGCGCAAGGGCACCGTCGTCGAGACTCTCGCCACCGGCGCCAACCCGAACCACATCACGGTGGCCCGCGGCTCGGCGTTCGTGGTCGACAAGTCAGCGGTCGGCGCGAACCGCGAGGACCAGGCGCACCGGATCCGCATCGGGCGCTGAGGCTCGGGCGCCGAGGTTCGGGTACCGAGCTTCGGGCGCTGAGCTTCGGGCGCCGTGTGACGACGGCTGTGGGGTCCGGTCTCCCCACCGGGCCGCACAGCCGTCGTGTGTCCACCGGGCCTACCCGGCCGCGAGTGGGCTGGTCCGTACCGCGGCCCGCCGACGGCGGACGAATCGCACACCCTCGTGCAGCAAGGTGATCGAGAACGCCAGTCCGAGACCGAGGGCCACACCGAGCAGCGGTTCGTGCTCGAAGGCGGCGCCACCGAGGTAGCCGAGGCCGGCGGAGTAGACGGCCCAGGTGGAGGCGGCGATCGCGTCGTAACGGGTGAAGGAACGGAGAGGGAAGCCGGTGGCCCCGGTGATGAGGGTGGCGGCGGTGCGGCCGCCGGGGATGTAGCGGGCGACGATCAGCACCAGTCCGCCGCGTTCGGCGAGGAGGGCGCCCACCCTGTCGTACGCACGCCGGGTCCTGCTGCCCGGCTTGAGCCGCGCGAAGATCCTGCTGCCCGACCTGCGGCCGATGGCGTAGGAGAGATGGTCCCCGGTGAAGGCGCCGAGCGCGGCGACCAGCACCACGAGCGGCAGTTGGGGTTCGCCGGTGGAGGCCGCGAAGACCCCCAGGGTGATCACCAGGGTCTCGCTGGGGACCACGGGGAAGAACCCGTCGAGTGCGGCGATGGCGAAGAGCACGACGTACACCCACGGGGTGCTGACGAAGCCTTCGACTGCCTGGATGATCGCGTCATTCATGACCGCAAATCTAGGAATCCGAGCAGGTCCTGACGGTGTGCCTTCGTCAGGACCTGCTCCTTACTTTCGTAAGGGACCTTCAGCGCAGCAGGTGGTCGACCAGCCCGTCGAGGTACTCCGGGGTGAGCGGGACCATGCCGAACAGAACGCGGATGTACATCGGGGCCATGATGTGGTCCAGCACGGCGAACGCGTCGAGGGCCTGCTCCCCGCGCTCGCCCGCCCGGTCGAGCATGGACTGCAATTGCCGCATGCGTTCGGCGCGGAGGCCGTCAGCCGCCGGGAGCCCCGGCCCGCCGTCGCCGGACAGCGCGACGGCCAGGCGCACCACCGCCAGACCGTCGGGTCCGGTGATCTCGCGGGCCACGTTGGCCGCGTAGGTGCGCAGGTCGCCTTCGAGGCTCCCGGTGTCGGGCATCGGCGACTGCTCGTTGAGGCGGCTGAGCGCCACCTCCGAGAGCAGGGCTTCCAGGCTGCCCCACCGGCGGTAGATGCTGCTGTCGGCCACCCCCGCGCGGGCCGCGACCTCGCCGACGGTGAAGTTGCCGTAACCGCGCTCCCTGACCAGGTCGGTGACGGCCCGGTGCACCTCCGCACCGATCCGGGCACTGCGCCCGCCGGGCCGCCGGGCTGCCTGTCGCTCACTCATGCACTCACCTTAACGCAGTTGGTACTTGCGTTTATGGGCGACCGTCCCTATGGTCTCCTAACGCAGTCACCGACTGCGTTAGAGCGCTCGGGCTGCTCAGGTGTTCTCCGGCAGGTGTTCTCCGGCGCAAGCGACGATCGAGAGGAATCCCCATGGCTGCATCGCATGCGGCACCAGCCGTAGGCAGTCGGTCGAACCGGGCCGCGCTGCTCACCGTGACCTGCCTGGGCCAGTTCATGGTCCTGCTCGACAACACGATCGTGGGAGCGGCCCTGCCCGACATGCAGCACCGGCTGCACACCGGGCTGACCGGTCTGCAATGGATCGTCGACGCCTATGTAGTGCTGGTCGCCATGCTGCTGCTGTCCGGCGGCATCTTCGCCGACCGGTTCGGCCGCAAGCGGGTGTTCCTGACCGGCGTGGTGGTGTTCACCGCCGCATCGGTGCTGTGCAGCCTCGCGCCCTCGGTGGGCTGGCTGGTGGTGGGCCGGGTGCTGCAGGGCATCGGGGCCGCGGCGTTGAGCCCTGCCTCGCTGGCGCTGCTCGCCGCCGCCCATCCCCGGCCGCAGGAACGCGTCAAGGCGATCGGGCTGTGGGCCGGACTCAGCGGAATCGGTCTGGCCGCGGGCCCGGTGGTCGGCGGTGTACTGACGGAGACCTTCGGCTGGCCCGCGATCTTTGTGGTCAATCTGCCCATCGGCCTGGTCCTTCTGGTGCTCGGTCTGCGCAGCCTCGAAGAGTCCCGCAATCCGGGCGCCCCCGCGATCGACATCCCGGGGACGGTGCTGTCCGTACTGGGAGTGGGGGCGCTGACCTATGGGCTGATCGAGGGCGGGGCCCGCGGCTGGACGTCGCCGGTGATCCTGGGCAGCTTCGCCGCCGGGGTGCTCCTCCTCGCCGCCTTCGTCGCCGTCGAAGCGCGCCGGGCCGCTCCGATGCTGCCGCTGCGGCTGTTCCGGCAGCGGCTGTTCACCGTGTCCAGCACCGCCATGGTCGTGGTGGGATTCGCACTGATGGGCTCGTCGTTCTTCTTCTCGCAGTTCTTCGTGTACGTCCAGGGCAGCTCGATCCTCCGTGCCGGACTGCAGACCCTGCCGGCCACCCTCGCCATGGTGATCGTCAGCCCGTACGCGGGCCGGCTCGCTGCCCGGCACGGCTTCCGTGTGGTGGTCACCGCCGGCCTGGCCCTGGCCGGTCTGGGGCTGGTGGCCCTCGGTACGGTGCACGCCGACACCGGCTACGGGAACGTGTGGTGGCGGCTGGCGATCATCGGCATCGGCTTCGCCCTGACCATGTCCCCGCTGACCGGAGCCGCCATTCAAGCGGTCAGCTCCCAGGAGGGCGGCCTCGCCTCGGGCATCAGCAGCACCACCCGGCAGATCGGCGCGGTGCTGGGTGTGGCGGTACTCGGCGCGGTCGTCCGCTCCCGGCAGTCCGGCGGTGCCTCCTTCGAGACCGGCCTCAACAGCGCCTTCGTCGCGGCCGGCGCCCTCACCTTGGCCACCGCGGTGTTCACCGGCCTCCTGTTGGCGCGGTCCGAGCCCGCACCGGCGCCCCTTGTGAGCCTCCCGCTCACCCCAGCAAGTCGGTCGCCCGCAGCATCTCCCGCGGAATAGCCCAGGCATCCACGAGGTCGCCCGCGAGCGGCCTGACCTTGCGGCAGAGGTCGTTCACCTCGCGGCTGATCGCCTTGGAACGCTGGACGGTCAGCCGGCCGTGCTCCATGAACCAGGCCCGGTCCGCCTCGATGGTGGAGAGCGCGAACAGGTCGCAGAGCAGCACGAGTGCGGCCCGGTTGCCGCCCTCGGGAAGCTGCCGCCACCCGTCGATGAAGGCCTCCAGGACCAGCCGCTCCACATGGACCCGGGCGACCGCGATGACATGGTCCTGCACCTGGGAGAAGACCGCGCCGGGGTGCCGCTTGTCGTCCATGCCGCGCTTGAGGCGGCGGGCCACCCCGGCGAGCATGTGCTCCTCGCGGAAGCGGAACATGGCGAGCTGGTACTCCGGGTCCAGCAGACCGGCCTCGCGGTCCCACTCGTCGCCGCCCGGCAGCAGGTCGCGCACCCGCTCCAGCAGCTTGTGCACGGAGGTCTTCTCGATGACCGTCTCGACGGCCATCGAGGTGACCTGGCGGACCATGCCGAGCTGGTCCAGGTCCTCGAACTCGCTGGCGTAGTCGGTGAGCAGCCCCTTGGCGACGAGCTGGAGCAGGACGTGGTTGTCGCCCTCGAAGGTGGTGAAGATGTCGGTGTCGGCCTTGAGGGCGGCGAACCGGTTGACGGCGAGATAGCCGGCGCCGCCGCACGCCTCGCGGCACTCCTGGACGGTACGGGTGGCGTGCCAGGTGCCGAGCGCCTTGGTGCCGGCGGCCCGCGCTTCGAGGCGGCGGCGGGCGTGCGCGTCGTCCGTGATGCCGGAGAAGACCTCGTGGAGCTGGGTGCGGGCCTGGTCCTGGGCGAAGTGGAGGGCGTAGGTTCGGGCGAGCAGGGGCAGCAGGCGGCGCTGGTGCAGTCCGTAGTCGAGGAGAAGCTGTTCCTCGGTGTCGGAGTCGGCGGTGAACTGGCGGCGCCGGTTGGCGTACTCGACCGCGATGGCCAGCGCGACCTTGGCGGCGTTGATGCCCGCGCCACCGATGCAGACACGTCCCTGGACCAGGGTGCCGAGCATGGTGAAGAAGCGCCGGGTGGGGTTCTCGATGGAGCTCTCGTAGACGCCCTCGGGGGTGACGTCGGCGAACCGGTTGAGCAGCGCCTTGCGCCCCACCCGCACCTGGTCGAACCGGATCCGGCCGTTGTCGACCCCGTTGAGGCCCATCTTGCGGCCGTCGTCCTCGATTCCCACGCCGGGCGCCACCTCGTCACCGTCCCGGATCGGCACGACGAAGGCGTGCACCCCCTCACGCTTCCCGCCGACCTCCAACTGGGCGAATACCACAGCGAGTTGACCGTGCCGGGCCGCATTGCCGATGTAATCCTTGCGGGCCTGGTCGTCGGGGGTGGTGAGGACGAACTCCTGGGTCCTCGGGTCGTACGTCGCGACCGTGCCCAGTGCCTGGACGTGCGAGCCGTGCCCGGTCTCGGTCATCGCGAAGCAGCCCATCAGCTTCCCGGTGATCACGTCCGGGAGGTACTTCGCGTGGTGCTCCTCGGTCCCCAGTTGCAGGATCGCCCCGCCGAACAGCCCGAACTGCACCCCGGACTTCACCAGCACCGAGAGATCCCCGAAAGCGAGCGTCTCGAACGCGGCGACCGAGGCGCCGATGTCACCGCCACCGCCGTACTTCGCCGGAAATCCCATCCCGGTCTGCCCGGTGGCCGCAAGCTCCACCACCACCTCGCGCACCCGCTCCCGGAACGCGTCGATCCCCAGTTCCTCGGCCTCCTCCAGCACCGAGGAGTACCTGGCGAGGTTGGCGCGGACGAGGTCGCGGATCTCCGCGTACTCGCCGTCGAGCAGTCCGGTCAGTGCCGGGACGTCGACCTCGGGCTGGACGTATGCGCTGGGGGTGGTGGTGTCGGTGGCCATGCAGGTTCGCTACCCCGTCGCGGGATGATCAAGCGGTGGGGCGGGGCCGTACGGCGCAATGGGCGCCACCCGGCGCCTTCGCCCCTGGGCGCCTTCGCTCCGAGCAGAGGCGCCGTCGTCCCAGGGCACCTCTTTCATCCCGAGCCAGGGCGCCTTCATCCCAAAAACGTGAGCCGCACCTGGCGCTGCGGGTTGACCTTGTTGGTGTCCACCAAACTCCGTTCAGGCAACCCACCGCACGGGAGCCTCCATTAAGGTCAAGTGCAAGGAGACGGCCCGGGGCCGGCTCGCGGCCAACGTCATCGGCGTGCTGACGCACTGCCCCTGGCCCGGCGTTTCTCTTCTTTCAGCACTGTCACGGCCTTTCCCGTCCGCACGGCGGAAAGTTCCTGGGAAGTCCCTCTGACAGGGCTGAAAGTCCCTAAAAAGCGCCTGGGTCCGTCACCTGCGGGCGCCGCCTTCCCTTTGCTCTACAGTGGCGCCATCTCAGCCGTTCCTCCTCTGCACGTTGGATCTCGAAGGCGGCTGAAGAGCAGTAACCAGCTAACGGTGGCCCTACAGGTTCCCCCTGGAGGCCTTGGTTGACGTCGTGTCCGAATCGGCCAACTTCTTGTTGGCCCTGCCGACACCTGACCGAGACTCGGAGAACATAGTGAGCAACGGTTGATCCCCCACCCTCAGACAGCGACCATAAGGGCCTTTTGCTTGAAATGTCGGCTTCCGTGAAAGTGAGTAAAACTCTCCACCGCGGATTGTAAATACGCTGCTCAGCAGCTGTGGTCCCCGCGCACGCGGGGGTGGTCCCCACTGCGCGCGGCAGGCCGAATCCGACAGCCAGTGGTCCCCGCGCACGCGGGGGTGGTCCCTGTCCTGGCATATCGCCGAGAGAGACCTGGACCGTGGTCCCCGCGCACGCGGGGGTGGTCCCGAGATCAGGCGCGTAATGACCGGGGTGCCTTCGTGGTCCCCGCGCACGCGGGGGTGGTTCAGGGAGTCGACGACGTTGCGGCCGAGGCGATCGACGGCTGCGGCGACCAGGCCGTCGTACGGGCCGCGCTCGTCGCGGAGCCACGGGCCCAGTTTGGGGCGGGTCATCGGGTCCGTGGCGCCGGAGACCTCCCAGTCGTCGGCCCAGCCGACGATGTGGCCGCCGACGGCCGCCGCGGCAGTCAGCATGTCGTCCCGCTGCCGCTCAGGGACGAGGTGGCCAGCTTCATGCGGGACAGTCGCCGCCCTCCCAGCAGGCACTTTCCGCACCCGTCATAAGGGAGCTCGATGTCGTTCGAGTCCATACCGCGCAAGTCCTTCTCCCGTTCTGCACGCGGAGTAAGGAGATTGGGCGGCCACCCCCAGGACGATCCTGGTCAGCCCAGGAAGCTCAGCCGCACCTTCCGGTCCGGGTTGTCGACGTTCGTGTCGACCAGGCAGACGGACTGCCAGGTGCCCAGCTCCAGGCGGCCGTCGATGACGGGCAGCGTGGCATGCGGCGGAACGAGGGCGGGGAGTACGTGGTCGCGGCCGTGGCCGGGGCTGCCGTGGCGGTGCTGCCAGCGGTCGTCGGCGGGGAGCAGGGTGTGCAGGGCGGCGAGGAGGTCGTCGTCGCTGCCGGCGCCGGTTTCGAGCACCGCGACGCCCGCGGTGGCGTGCGGGACGAAGAGGTTGAGGAGTCCGTCGCGGCCGTCGGCGGCTTCGGCGAGGAAGCTCTCGCAGTCGGACGTGAGGTCGGTGACGGTCTCGGTCGAGCCCGTGGTGATGTTCAGGACGCGGGTGGTGAATGTGTCGGCCATATTTCCATGTTCCCGCACAGGGCCCCCAAATGGCCGCCTGGTGAGATTCGGCATCCGGATGACGAGACGACTGTTGACCGTGTCCTGACGCTCTCGCTACGTTCTGCGCCATGTTGCGTTCAGCTCACCTCACCACGCGCGGTCACATCGACCTGCTGCGGGTGGCCTCGGCCGCGTGTCGCGCGTGCCGACGCGGCTGCTGACACCCCCCTCTTCCCGGCTTCCCGCTGTGTGCCGTTCCGCCGCGGGTCCGCCCGCTTCACCTCTCGCGCGGCATGCACTCCCTCCCGTCGTGACGCAGTAGTTCAACTGCTGCTTTGCGTACGGGCGTTGAGTCACGCGTGCCTTCCTCCTCCCTCTGACCTTCCCCTGGAGTCCCACCATGACCGTCAGTCATGCACCACCGGATATTTCGCCTTTGTCGGTAGGTGAGGAACCGGCGCCCCCGGGCCCCGAGCTGGAGCCCGTCGAGCCGCGCAGTACGTCCAGGGGGTGGCTCGGCACCGTGCCCCGGTGGTTGCGGCGCACCGTCGGACCGCTGCTGCTGCTCGTGCTGTGGCAGGTGCTGAGCGCGACCGGCGCCCTGCCTCCCGATGTGCTCGCCTCGCCCGGCACGATCGCCAGGGCCGGAGGGGACCTGATAGCGGACGGAACCCTGCCGGGGGCGATGCTCACCTCGCTCCAACGCGTCGCCGTGGGGCTGGTGCTGGGCGTCGTGGTGGGGGTGACGCTGGCGTTGGCGTCCGGACTCTCGCGGCTCGGCGAGGATCTGGTCGACGCGAGTGTGCAGATGCTGCGGACCGTGCCATGGGTCGGGCTGATCCCGCTGTTCATCATCTGGCTGGGGATCGGCGAGGCGCCGAAGGTGGCGCTGATCGCGCTGGGTGTGGCCTTCCATCTGTATCTGAATGTGTACGCCGGAATCCGGGGAGTGGACGCCCAACTCGTCGAAGCGGGCGAGGCGTTGGGGCTCGGCCGCTGGGGCCTGGTACGGCATGTGGTGCTGCCGGGGGCGTTGCCGGGAGCCATGACCGGGCTGCGCTACTCCCTCGCCACCGCCTGGCTGGCGCTGGTCTTCGGCGAGTCGATCAACGCCGATGCCGGGATCGGGTTCCTGATGAACCAGGCCCGCGAGTTCTTCCGTACCGACGTGATCGTGGTCTGCCTGGTCGTGTACGCATTCCTCGGCCTGATCGCCGATGCCGTCGTCCGTCTCCTCGAAAGGCTGCTGCTGCAATGGCGACCGACCTTCACCGGCCAGTGAGCCGGGACTCCGCCGGATCCGCCGCGGCGGTACGGGTGGCGGGGCTCACCCGCTCGTTCGACGGCCGGCCCGTGATCGACGATCTCGAACTGACCCTGCGGCCGGGTGAGTTCACCGCACTCCTGGGTCGGAGCGGATGCGGGAAGTCCACCTTGCTGCGGGTGCTCGCCGGGCTCGACCGGGAGATCGAGGGGACCGTGCTCGTACCCAAGCGGCGGGCCGTCGCCTTCCAGGCACCCCGGTTGATGCCGTGGAAGCGGGTGTGGCGCAATGTGTTGCTCGGCCTGCCCGGGGATCCGGGCCGGGAGGTCGCCGAAGCCGCACTCAGGGAGGTCGGCCTTGAGCACCGGTCCACCGCCTGGCCCAAGACACTGTCCGGTGGCGAGGCTCAACGCGCTTCCCTGGCAAGGGCTTTGGTGCGCGAACCGGACCTGCTGCTACTCGACGAGCCGTTCGGCGCACTGGACGCGCTGACCCGGATCAAGGCACAGCGGCTGGTCGCCGAGCTGTGGCAGCGGCGCGGCTGCGCGGTACTCCTGGTCACCCATGACGTGGACGAGGCTCTACTGCTCGCCGACCGGGCGCTGGTGATGCGCGACGGTGTCATCGCGTACGAGACCGAGGTCGCCCTGGAGCGGCCGCGCACGGTGGGCACCCCCGAGTTCGGGGCGCTGCGGTCGCGACTGCTGACCGAACTCGGGGTGGACGAATCCGCGGAGCCCGCCCCGCACGCGGCCTGAGCCACTCCCCTGCTCAGAGCCCCTGATCCCCGCCCCCACTCAGCCCCCTGCCCCCCTCCCACCCAGCGCCCGTGCCCACTCCCCTCAAGAAGGACCTGCCATGAAACGGCCCCTCCTGTCCGCCGCCCTCCTGCTCCCCCTGACTTCCCTGTTGCTGACCGGCTGCGGCGGCGCCTCCTCCGCCGACACCTCCGGCGGGGTCGACGGGTCCGGCTCGCTCACCCTCAACGTCGGCGATCAGAAGGGTGGTTCGGAGGCGATCCTGCGCGCCGCCGGTGAGCTCAAGGGACTCAAGTACAAGATCAAGTGGTCGACGTTCACCTCCGGACCGCCCCTTCTCGAAGCGGTCAACGCGAAGGCGGTGGATGTGGGCGGGGTCGGCAACACCCCGCCCGTGTTCGCCGCCGGGTCGAACTCGAAGATCACCGTCGTGGGCGCGTCGCACGGTTCCTCTGCGGGCGAGGCCATCGTCGTACCGAAGGATTCGCCACTGAAGTCACCTGCCGACCTCAAGGGCAAGGCGGTCGCGGTCGCCCAGGGCAGCTCCGCCCACTACCAGTTGATCGCCTCGCTCAAGAAGGCCGGGCTCGGCGTCGACGACGTACAGCTGAAGCTGTTGCAGCCGGCGGACGCACTGGCCGCGTTCAACCGCGGCAAGGTCGACGCGTGGGCGATCTGGGACCCGTACACCGCCCAGGTGCTGCGCACCCCCGGCACCCGCGTACTGACGACCGGTCAGGGACTCACCAATGGCCTCGCTTTCCAGGTGGCTTCACCCGCCGCACTGAAGGACAAGGAGAAGTCGCAGGCCATCGGGGACTACCTCACTCGACTGGAGCGGGCACAGGCCTGGGTGTTCAAGCATCCCGAGGAGTGGGCGAAGGTCTGGTCGAAGGAGACCGGGCTTCCCTACGAGGTGGCGCTGGACGCGGTGAAGCGCTCGTACGGGACGCGGGTGCCGGTGGCGCTCGACGACGCGGCGATCGCCTCCGAGCAGAAGATCGCCGACACCTTCGCCGAACTCAGGCTGATTCCGCGCAAGTTCGCCTTCGGGGACTTCGTCGACAAGCGGTTCAACGGATCGCGCCCCGCCTCCACCACCGCCCCCCTCTCCTACGGAAAGGCGTCCTCCTGATGAGCGTCCATCTGCACTGGTTCCTGCCCACCGGCGGCGACGGGCGCACCCTGGTCGACCGGCACGCCTATACGGACGGCGGGATCAGCCGGTCACGGATCGCCCCGGTGGGCGGGGTGCGGCCGCCCGACATCGACTATCTGATCCAGATCGCCAAGGCGGCCGAGCAGTTGGGCTTCGAGGCGGTACTGACACCGACCGGGACCTGGTGCGAGGACGCCTGGCTGACGACGGTGGCGCTGGCCCAGCACACGGAGCGGCTGAAGTTCCTGGTGGCGTTTCGGCCGGGGGTGATCTCGCCGACGCTGGCCGCGCACATGGCGGCGACGTACCAGCGGATCACTCGGGGACGGCTGCTGCTGAACGTCGTGACCGGCGGCGACTCGGTCGAACAGCGCCGCTTCGGCGACCATCTGGACCACGACCGCCGCTACGCGCGGACCTCGGAGTTCCTGTCGGTGGTGCGCGGGGCGTGGGGCGGAAAGCCGTACGACTTCGACGGGGAGCACTACCGGATCGAGGGCGGGCTGACCGCGCTGCCGCCGGACCCGGTGCCGGAGATCTTCTTCGGCGGTTCGTCCCCGGCTGCCGGCCCGGTGGCCGCCGACCACGCGGATGTATATCTGACCTGGGGTGAGCCGCCCGCGCAGGTGAAGCAGAAGATCGACTGGATACGGGAGCTGGCGGCCGAGCGCGGCCGGACCGTCCGGTTCGGCATCCGGCTGCACACCATCTCGCGGGACTCCGCGCGGGAGGCCTGGGCCACGGCGGACCGGCTGCTCGACGATCTGAGCCCCGAGACCGTCACCGCCGCCCAGGAGGCGCTCGGCAAGAGCGAGTCCGTGGGACAGCAGCGGATGCTGGCCCTGCACGGCGGCTCCCGCGACGACCTGGAGATCTCACCGAACCTCTGGGCAGGGGTCGGTCTGGTACGGGGCGGGGCCGGCACCGCACTGGTCGGCAGCCACGCGGACGTGGCCGACCGGATCGAGGAGTACCACGCGCTGGGCATCGAGCACTTCGTCCTGTCCGGCTATCCGCATCTGGAGGAGGCGTACTGGTTCGGGGAGGGGGTGCGGCCGGAGCTGGTGAGCAGGGGGCTCGTGACGTAGCCGGGACCGTACCCGACCTCCCACGGACGAGGACTTCCTCCGTACTGCTCACCGCACCGCTCACCGACCGGGAAGATCCACGCCCCGCACCCTGTTAGTAGAAACATGAACAACTTCGGGGTGCGGGACGTGGACGTCGTCGTGATCGGTGCGGGGCAGGCCGGACTGTCCGCCGCCCACCATCTGCGCAGGTCAGGGCTGATACCCGACCGCGACTTCGTCGTGCTCGACCACGCCCCGCGGCCGGGTGGCGCCTGGCAGTTCCGCTGGCCCTCGCTGACGTACGGGAAAGTGCACGGGATGCACGCGCTGCCCGGGATGGAGCTCACCGGGGCAGACGAAGCCCGGCCGTCGTCGGAGGTCATCGGCGAGTACTTCACCTCCTACGAGGAGACCTTCGACCTGCGGGTGCACCGGCCGGTGCACGTGACCGCCGTCCGCGAGGGCGAGGGCGGGCGCCTGCGGGTCGAGACCTCCGAAGGGGTCTGGGCGGCGCGGGCGCTGATCAGCGCCACCGGCACCTGGGACCGCCCGTTCTGGCCCCGCTACCCCGGCCAGGACACCTTCCGCGGCCGCCAGCTGCACACCGCGAACTACCCCGGGCCTTCTGATTTCGCGGGTCAGCGGGTCGTGGTGGTGGGCGGTGGGGCCTCCGGGACCCAACACCTGATGGAGATCGCCCCGGTGGCCGCGGCCACCACCTGGGTGACGCGTCGCCCGCCGGTCTTCCGCGAGGGCGAGTTCAACGAGGAGTGGGGGCGGGCGGCGGTCGCCCGGGTCGAGGAACGGGTACGCCGTGGGCTGCCGCCGGAGAGCGTGGTCTCGGTGACGGCACTCCCGGTCAACGAGGCGATCCGGTCGGCGCGGGAGAGCGGGGTACTGGACCGGCTGCCGATGTTCGACCGGATCACGGAGAGCGGCGTCTCCTGGGACGACGGCCGCTCCGTCGAGGCCGACGTGATTCTCTGGGCGACCGGATTCCGTCCCTCCGTCGAACACCTGGCGCCGCTCCGCCTGCGCGAGCCTGGCGGCGGAATCCGACTGGAGGGGACCCGGGTGGCCCGGGACGAGCGGATCCATCTGGTGGGGTACGGCCCTTCGGCGAGCACGATCGGTGCGAACCGGGCGGGCCGGGCGGCAGTCCGGGAGATCCGGGGATACCTCGCCCGGCCGACGAAAACCGGTGCCGCCGCCCTCACCGCACCCCCCGCCTGAACCCCCGCCTCCCGCCTGAACCCCCGCCTCCCGGCCGCCCGAGACGGCGCCCGTACGCGCCTCCCCCTGCCCCTCAGCCCCCCTCCCCCCTCCTCACCTCGTTGAACTCCGCCACATTCCGCTTCTGTACCTCATAGTCGTCCGTGAACCTCGTGTCCCCCGGCTTCACCGTCACGAAGTACAGCCAGTTGCCCGGCGTCGGACTGCGCGTCGCCCGCAGCGCGTCCATCCCCGGATTGCCGATCGGCGTCGGCGGCAGCCCCTTCCGCTCGTAGGTGTTGTACGGGCTGTCGATCCGGGTGTCCTCGTGGGTCGTGTCCAAAGTGCTGCGATTCATCGCGTAGTTGAGCGTGGAGTCCATCTGGAGCGGCATGCCGCGCTCCATCCGGTTCTGAATCACCCGGGCCACCTTGCCCATGTCGCTCGCCGTGTCCGCCTCCGCCTGCACGATGCTCGCGATCACGACTTCGCGGTGCACCTGAGGGCCGGTGCCGTACCGCTCGTTCGCCGTCCTGACCATGTAGGTGAGCAGACTCGCCGCAGTGGTGTCGTCCTTCACGGGGTACGTCGCCGGAAAGAGGAACCCCTCCGGGTTGCCCTTCGCCGCGGCGGGCAGCGCCAGTTCCGTCGTACCGGCGGCCTTTTTCGCGGTGCCGGGCGCCGCCCCCACCGCCTTGTCGACCGCCGCGTACACCTGCGAGGAACGCCGGCCCTCGGGAACGGTCAGGGCCGTGGCCTGGCCGCGCCGCTCCTTCTGCTGGAACAGGACGAACACCACTCCCGCGCCCAGCAGGGCGAGAGCGACCAGGGTGGACACCGACAGCACAAGCCGGCGACGCCGGGACCTGCGTCGCACCGGCGGGGACGATGACTCCGAAGACTCGAACTCCATACCGGAACGCTAACCGCCGGTAGCCCCGGGCACGGTGAACCGGAGACGATGATCACAGCGCCGCGAACGTACGAACAGGGGATCGGGTGTTCGCTGGAACGCGTGATCCAGCCGCTTTTCATTGCCCAACTCCCCTGTGACGCACGATGCTTACGGTGCGCAAGCGACGGGCTGCAGACCGTGTTGGCGCCAGTCCCACACATGCACCACCACAAGGAGAACCACAGATCATGAACGTCATCACCGACTTCCTCGCCGGCTTCGCCCACTTCCTGGGCTGGCTGGTCTGACCGAGCGAGGTCCTGCCGCGGCGCCGCTTCTTCCCCGTCCCAGGGGAGGGGCGGCGTCGCCGCATGTACGGGACAGGAACACGGCGGGGCGAGAGCACGCCGGAGCAGGAACACACCGCAGCGGACGCGCCCCTCAGGGTGCGATCGGCGCCAACCGGGCGTCCCTGCGCACCAGGCCGGCATAGCGGCCGTCCAGGGCGAGCAGTTCCTCATGGCTGCCGCGTTCGGTTATTCGCCCGCCGTCCAGTACCACGATCTGGTCCGCGTCGCGCACGGTGGAGAGCCGGTGCGCGATGGTGATCGTGGTGCGGCCCGCCGAGAGGGAGTCGATGGCCTGCTGCACCGCGTGCTCGGTACGGGTGTCCAGGGCACTGGTGGCCTCGTCGAGAATGAGGACGGGCGGGTCGCGCAGGATGGTGCGGGCCAGCGCCAGGCGCTGCTTCTCGCCGCCGGAGAAGCGGTATCCGCGTTCGCCGACGAGGGTGCCGTAGCCGTCGGGCAGTGAGGCGATGTGGTCGTGGATCTGGGCGGCTTCTGCCGCGGCGCGCAGCTCGTCGTCGGTGGCGTCGGGCTTGGCGAAGCGCAGGTTGTCGGCCACGGAGGCGTGGAAGAGATAGCTCTCCTGGGAGACCACGCCGACCGTGCGGGCGAGGGAGTCGAAGTCCAGGTCGCGGACGTCGGTGCCGTCGAGGGTGACCCGGCCGCCGGTGACGTCGTACAGCCTGGGGACCAGATAGCTCAGGGTGCTCTTGCCGGATCCGGTGGGGCCGACCACGGCCAGGCTGCCGCCCGCGGGGACGGTGAGGTCGATGCCGCGCAGCGTGGGGCCCGACTTCTCGTCGTACGCGAAGTCGACGTTCTCGAAGCGGACCTCGCCCTTGGGGGTGGTGAGGCGGACCGGCTCGTCGGGCTCGGTGATGTCCACCGGCAGGTCGAGGTACTCGAAGATCCGCTGGAAAAGGGCGAGCGAGGTCTGCATCTGGACACCGGTCGACAGCAGGCTGACGGCGGGGCGCAGCAGGCCCTGCTGGAGCGAGACGAAGGCGACGAGCGTACCGAGGGAGACCACCGGCGCCCCGGCGTTCATGGTCAGGCCCGCGACCCAGTAGATGACGGCGGGCATGGCGGCCATCACGATGCCGATGGTCGACATCCGCCAGCGGCCGGCCATGTTGGACCGGATTTCCAGGTCGACCAGACGCTCGGACTCCTCGGTGAAGTTCTTGGTGAGGGAGTCGGAGCGCCCCATCGTGCGGCCCAGCAGGATGCCGCTGACGGACAGCGACTCGGTGACCGTGGCCGACATGGCGGCCATCTGCTTCTGACGCTTGGTGGTGATCCTCTTGCGCTCACGGCCGACCTTGCGGCTGATCCACACGAAGACCGGCAGCAGGAGCAGCGAGACCAGGGTGAGCCGCCAGTCGAGCGCGAGCATCGCGACGACCGTGGCGACCACGGCGGTGAGGTTGGAGACCAGGGAGGTGGCCGTGGAGGTGACGGTGGCCTGCATGCCACCGATGTCATTGGCTATGCGCGACTGCACCTCGCCGGTGCGGGTCCTGGTGAAGAAGGCCAGCGGCATCCGCTGGAGCTGGGTGTAGACGGCTGTGCGCAGGTCGTGCATGACGCGTTGGCCGACCGTGGTGGATATCAGGGTCTGGAGGACACCGAAGACGCTGGTGACGACGGCCGTGACGATCATGCCGGCGGCGAGCAGCGTGAGCAGCCCGGTGCGGCCCTGCGGGATCGCGACATCCAGGATCTCGCGGAGCAGGAACGGCGAGGCGACGCCGACCAGCGAGGAGGCGCCGACCAGCAGCACCACGACCGTGAGCCGTCCCCGGTAGGGGCGGAACAGCCTCAGGATGCGGCGCACCTCGGCGGGCGGCTGCTTGGCGCCCGGCTCACCGGCCGGGGGTGTCCATGAATTCTCTTCGGGGCGCATGGGCTCCTTCGGGAGGTGTGAGGGAAGCGGGGCTTCCAGAGTTTAGTTCATTGTTACCTATACTCACAATGCACAAGGTCCTGTTATTGTTCCCGGTATGAGCAACACTCCGGATTCGGACACCGCCGACGGCATGCTGGCCGAGCAGCTGCTGCGGCTCACCCGCCGCCTGCACCGCAGCCAGAAGCGCCAGATGGAGCCCATCGGCATCACCCCGGGCCAGGCCAGGCTGCTGCGGGTGCTCTCCCGCTTCTCGCTGAACGACGGCCCGCCGCCCCGGATGGCCGATCTGGCGCACGGCCTGGAGGTCGTGCCGCGTGCCGTGACCACCCTGGTGGATGCCCTGGAGGAGCAGGGCCGGGTCCGCCGCGTACCCGATCCGGCGAACCGCCGGGTGATCCGGATCGAACTCACCGACGAGGGCCGCACCACCCTGCGCGCGTTGCGCAACGCGCGCCGCGACGCCGCAGAGGACATCCTGGCTCCATTGACCGCCGCGGACCGCAAGGTCCTGGGCGGCCTGCTGTCCACCCTGGTCGACGGGGGTACCCACCCCTGCTGAGCCGACCGCCCGCCGAGCCCGCCGCCTGATCGGCCCCTCACCAAGGGCCTCGGCCGCGACTGCGAGAGGATCCCCGTCATGCCGCTTCTGGAGCCGAAGCCGGGGGCCCTGCGTCCGCCCGCCCCGCAGGACCCGGCGGCCGAGCCCGCCTTCGACCGGGTGCCCGCCGCCCTCGCGGCCGGCACCCCGGAGCCGCTGCGCCGCGAGCTGACGGCGGTGCTCGGCGCGGAGAAGGTCCTGTGGAAGATCTCCGACCTGGTGCGGTACGCGGCGGACGCCAGCCCGTACCGGTTCGTGCCGCAGGTCGTGGTGGTGGCCGAAGACATCGACGACATCTCCGCCATCCTTTCCTACGCCCACGGCAAGGGCCGCGAAGTGGTCTTCCGGGCCGCCGGCACTTCCCTGAACGGCCAGGCCCAGGGCGAGGACATCCTGGTGGACGTCCGCCGCCACTGGTCGGGCGTCGAAGTGCTGGACGGCGGCGCCCGCGCCCGTATCCAGCCGGGTACCACCGTGGTCCGCGCCAATGCCTCGCTCGCCCGGTTCGGCCGGGTGCTGGGCCCCGACCCGGCGAGCGCCATCGCCTGCACCCTCGGCGGAGTGGTCGCCAACAACGCCTCGGGGATGGCCGCGGGCACCACGCGCAACAGCTACCGCACCCTGGCCTCCCTCACCTTCGTGCTGCCGACCGGCACCGTCGTCGACACCGCCGACCCGCGCGCCGACGAGGAACTCCGGCACGCGGAACCCCGGCTCTGCGAGGGCCTGCTGGCGCTCAAGGCCGAGATCGAGGGGGATGCCGCCCTGGTCCGGCGCATCCGTGCGAAGTACGAGATCAAGAACACCAACGGCTACCGGCTGGACGCCTTCCTCGACGGCTCCACCCCCACGGAGATCCTGCGCGGTCTGATGGTCGGCTCGCAAGGCACCTTCGGCTTCATCGCGGAGACCGTCTTCGACACCCTCCCGCTGGACCGCAGGCTCTCCTCCGCACTGCTCTTCTTCCCCACTCTCTCCGCCGCCGCGGCGGCCGTGCCCCTCTTCAACAAGGCGGGCGCCCTCGCCGTGGAGCTGATGGACGGCAACACGCTGCGCGCCTCGGTCAGCGTCGCGGGCGTACCGCAGGACTGGGCGGAGCTCCCCAAGGAGACCACCGCCCTGCTGGTGGAGTTCCGCGCCCCCGACGAGGCCGGGCAGGAGGAGTTCGAGCGGGCCGCGGCGGCCACCCTCGAAAAGCTCGAACTGGTCGCCCCCGTCGGTTCGGTGACCAATGAGTTCACCCGCGACGCCAGGACCATCGGCGGTTACTGGAAGGCCCGCAAGGCCTTCGTCACCGCCGTCGGCGGAGCCCGTCCCTCCGGAACCACGCTGATCACCGAGGACTTCGCCGTACCCCCCTCCCGGCTGGCCGAGGCCTGCGAGGCGCTGCTGGCGCTCCAGGAGAAGCACGGCTTCGACGCCGCCGTCGCCGGGCACGCCGCCCACGGCAATCTGCACTTTCTGCTGGCCTTCGACGCGGCCGAGCCCGACGACGTACGGCGTTACGCGGCCTTCATGGACGACTTCTGCCGGATGACCGTCGAGCGCTTCGACGGCTCGCTCAAGGCCGAGCACGCCACCGGGCGCAACATCACCCCGTTCCTGGAGCTGGAGTGGGGCCCGCAGGCCACCGACTTGATGTGGCGGACGAAGGAACTCATCGACCCCGACGGAGTGCTGGCCCCGCGCATCGTCCTCAACCGCGACCCCGAGGCCCATCTGCACGGCCTCAAGACCATCCCGCGCGTCGAGGCCGAGGCCGACCCGTGCATCGAGTGCGGCTTCTGCGAACCGACCTGCCCCAGCGGTGACCTGACCACCACCCCCCGCCAGCGCATCGTGCTGCGCCGCGAGATGATGCGCCAGCCGTCCGGCTCGCTGGTGGGCGAGAACCTTCTCCAGTCGTACGGGTACGACGCGGTCGACACCTGCGCGGGCGACTCCACCTGCAAGATCGCCTGCCCGGTCGGCATCGACACCGGCGCCCTGATGAAGGACTTCCGGCACCGGAGGCACTCCCCCCGCGAGGAGCGCATCGCCGCGCTGACCGCCAAGAACTTCCATGCGGTCGAGATCTCGGCACGTCTCGCCGTGGCCGCCGCCGACCGGATCAGCGATCGCCTGCTGACCTCGGTAACGGGCCTGGCCCGCAAGGCGATCCGGCCCGATCTGGTCCCGGAGTGGCTGCCAGAGATCCCGGGCGCGGCGGCCCGCGCCCTCCCCCGCACCTCGCGCAAGGACGCCGCCGCCGTCTACTACCCGGCCTGCGTCAACCGCATCTTCGGCGAGCCCGAGGGCCACCACGCACCGTCCCTCCCCGAAGCAGTGGTCGCCGTCTCCGCCCGCGCGGCCAAATCGGTCTGGATCCCCGGCGACCTCACCGGCACCTGCTGCGCCACCATCTGGCACTCCAAGGGCTACGAGGCGGGCAACCGCGTCATGGCCAACCGCATCGTCGAGTCGGCCTGGGGCTGGACCGGGGGCGGCGCTCTCCCGCTGGTGGTCGACGCCTCGTCCTGCACCCTCGGCATCGCGCACGAGGTCGTCCCGTATCTCACCGACGACAACCGGGAGCTGCACGCCGAGCTGCGGATCGTCGACTCGATCGTGTGGGCGGCCGAGGAGCTGCTGCCCGGGCTGACCGTGCTCCGCAGGTCCGCCTCCGCCGTGCTGCACCCCACCTGCTCCATGCAGCACCTGGGTGATGTGGAGCAGTTGCGCGAGGTGGCCGAGGCCTGTGCCGACGAGGTGGTGGTGCCCGACGACGTACGGTGCTGCGCGTTCGCCGGGGACCGGGGGATGCTGCACAAGGAGCTGACCGAGTCGGCGAGCGCGCGTGAGGCCGCGGAGGTCGCGGAGCGGACGTACGAGAGGTACCTCTCCGCGAACCGCATGTGCGAGGTCGGCATGGAGCACTCCACGGGCCGCCCGTACCACTCCATCCTCCTGGAGCTGGAGCGCGCCACCCGCCCCTGAGGCCCTCGGGCCCCTTCCGGCACAAGAGTCCATGGGCCGGAGCCGACAGTCCAACCCCCGTTTGCCACGGCCCCCTTGCGTCACCTGCATCACCTCCGTGACCCTGATCGGTCGGTACCCGATCACCCTTTACGGAGGTTCGATGTACGACGACAAGGTGACCCCTGCCCCCGACGACTCCCCCGACGGCGTCTCCCGCCGGTCGGCCCTGCGCGCCGCCGGTGCTGCCGGGGCCGGGCTCGGCCTGGGGCTGGGCGGCACCCTCGGCGCGGCAGGCACGGCCGCTGCCGCAGAAAGCAATGCCGCCGGTCAGGCCGCTGCCGCCGAGCCCAAGCGGCAGGGCAAGACCATGGCGAACGTCCCCTTCGAACGCCGCTCCACGGTACGCGTCGGGATCGTCGGACTGGGCAACCGCGGCGACGGAATGATCGACCTTTATCTCGCCATCCCCAACGTCAAGGTCGTCGCCGTCTGCGACCCGGTCAAGGCCAAGTGCGAGAAAGCCGTCGCCAAGGTCGTCAAGGCCGGTCAGCCGGCCCCGGCCGTCTACGCCAAGGGCGAGGACGACTACCGGAACCTCTGCAAGCGCGGCGACATCGACTTCGTGTACGTCGCCACCCCGTGGGACTTCCACTACGACATGTGCAAGACGGCCATGCTGAACGGCAAGCACGTCGGCGTGGAGTGTCCGCTCGCCATGCGGATGGACGAGCTGTGGGACCTGGTCGACCTCTCCGAGCGCACCAGACGCCACTGCATGCAGCTGGAGAACTGCTGCTACGGCAAGAACGAGATGCGGGTACTGCGGATGGCCCACGCGGGCCTCTTCGGCGATCTGCTGCACGGCGCGGGTGCGTACAACCACGACCTGCGCGGCCTGATGTTCGACCCCGACTACTACGAGGGCCCCTGGCGCCGCCTCTGGCACACCCGGCTGCGCGGCGACCTCTACCCCAACCACGGCTTCGGCCCGGTCGGCAATTACATGGACGTCAACCGCGGCGACCGCGCGGTGAGCGTCGTCAGCGTGGGCTCCCCCGCACTCGGCCTCGCCGAGTACCGCGAGAAGCACATGCCGCCGGGCGACCCCAGCTGGAAGGAGTCGTACATCGAGAGCGACCGTACGATCAGCCTCGTCCAGACCGCCAAGGGCCGGGTGATCCGCCTGGAGCACGACGTCTCCACCCCGCACCCGTACAGCAGGATCAACAGCCTCGGTGGCACCCTCGGCGTCTTCGAGGACTACCCGCCGCGGATCTACCTGGAGCCGGCCAACACCAATGACCAGTGGGACGACTTCGGCAAGTACGCCGCCGAGTGGGACCACTGGCTGTGGAAGGAGCACTCCAACCCGCCGGGCGGTCACGGCGGCATGGACTACATCATGATCTTCCGGCTGATGCAGTGCATGCAGCTGGGCCTGGTCCCCGACTTCGACGTGTACGACGCGGCCACCTGGACCGCGCCGGTACCGCTCAGCCACCTCTCGATCCGGGGCAAGGGCGCGCCGCAGGCGATCCCGGACTTCACCCGGGGCGAGTGGAAGAAGGCCCGCCCGGGCGTCGACTCGAAGAAGCCGACCGGCTGACGCGACGGGTGAGTTGAAGGGTTGAGGGAGGGGCCGGGCGCCGGTGGAGCCCGGTCCCTCCTCCGTGCGGCCGGGCGTCGGGGAGCCCGGCCCCTCCTCCGTGCGCGAACCCGTCAGGCCGTTCCGCCGTGCGCGAACCCGTCAGCCCGTTGGACCAGCCGGGCCCTTCCAGCCCGTCAGCTCTTCAGAAACGCCTTGTCGCCCATCACCACGACCGGCTCGCGCGCCGGGTCGACGCTGCGCAGCAGGGTTTCCATGGCGGCCCTGGAGACGCTGACGCAGCCCGAGGTACCGCTGCCGTGGTCCATGTGCAGCCAGATACTGCCGCCCTTCTTCTGTCCCTGGGGGCGGGTCGGATCGTTGGGCGGGGTGCCCTTGACGCGGTTGTAGTCGATGGCGATGGCGTAGTCGAAGTCGTGCCAGTGGGTCTTCGCCCAGGTGCGCGGGGCAGCCATCGAGGCGGAGCGGGTGTACGGCAGCCTGGCGCCCGGGTCGGCGAGCACACCGCCCGCGTCGGACAGCGTGAACACGCCGGCGGGGCTGCGCTTGTCGTCCTCGCGGTGGTCGGGGGTCCACCCCTTGACGCCGTTGTGCGCGGGCCAGGCGGCCACCCGGTCCCAGGTGGCACCCTTCTTGTCGTAGAGAACGACCGTGGCGTCGGCGGAGTTCCTGGCTTCGCCGTACACCGCGACGACCTGCCGCGAACCCGCCGGGATCTTGGCCTGCATCCGGTCGCCCACGTCGGGGATCCGCTTGAGGTCGTGGCTCGGTGAGGCGCCGGGCGTGCCCGCGGCGGCGGGCGGTGGGTCGGACTCCCCACTCGTACCGCCGCCGCAGGCCGTCAGGAGCAGCAGCCCGGCAGTCGCACCCGCGACGGCCGGTCCGCGTCGTATCTTCGCTGTCGGCATGCCTTCCATGCTGCCACTGGTGTCCCGCGAGGCACCGGAAGGGCCGGCACCGCCGGAAACACCGGAAGGGCCGTGCGGGTCAGCAGCGCCGCCGGTCCTCCACCAGGGTTCCCTGCACCGTCTTCACGCTGCGGTCGTAGCAGGTGCCGTCGGAGGCGGAGTAGCGGTAGTTCTCGCCGGTGGTGGCGACCGCGTGCCGCTGGTCGCGGGGCACATTGGCGGTGTACGTCGCATCGCCCCGGTAGGTGTCGTCGAGGTCGGTGAAGGCCACCCGGCGGCCGCCCACCAGGGTTTCGGTGGCGGCCTTGTCGCCGAGGGTCAGCACGGTCCGCAGCCGGTCCCCGGCGCCGAGGGTGGTGGTGCCGTCCATCGTGTAGGTGCGGCGCGTCCCGACGGCGCGCTCCGGCCCGTACCTGCCCCTGGTGGTGATCGTCTCCTCGTCCGTCCACTCACCCTTGAGCGCGTCCAGGGACTCGCCGTCGGTCCACCGGTGCACGGAGGTGTTGGCGAGACTGCGGGCGATACGGGTCTCGACGCGGCCGCGCGAGGTGTTCACATAGCCCGCCACCGACAGCCGGTGACCGCCCCGGGTGTCCAGCCGGTGCTCCGAACCAGGGGTGTACCGGGTGGAGTTGACCGGCGCGCCCTCCTCGTGCCGGGTCAGGCCGCCGGTGACGACGCGGCTGCCGTGGTCCTGCCAGACCAGCACGTTCACCGGGGTGCTCCACCCGCTCCCGCCCGCCGGTACCCCGACGACGCCGACCTCGACCTTGTGCGGGCGGCCGTCGTTGAGCAGCCCGGCGAAGGGGGTCAGGTCGTACTGGAGGGGCTTGATGTCCAGCGCGCGGGGTCCCGGAACGACGTACCAGAGGAAGGGGTTGGACCAGCCGCCGGTCCACACCGTCGGGAACGGCGCGGCGATTCCGGCGAGCTTTCCGTCGACCTTGATCTGGACTTCGCGGTACGGGCCGTCGGGCGTTTTGCAGGAGTACGGGGCCTGCTCGGGCACCGCGAGATACCAGTACTCCTCGCAGCCGCCGCCGGAGCCGGTGGCGTACACCTCGGCGAGGATGCGCTGCGCATTGCGGGGTGTGGTCAGGGAGTTGGCGTCCGGGCCGCCCAGGGTGAGGACACGGTCCGGGGTGGCGGCGGGCTTGGCCGCGCCCCCGGCGGCGTAGAAGGTCAGGGTCGCCTTCACGTCGAAGACGCCGGTGTACGTCTCGTTGACGACGTTGCCGATGAGCATCTCGACGTCCTGCGTACGCCGGAAGGTGTCGCTGTAGCGGGTGACGTCCTTCTCCACGGACCAGGTGATGCCGTCCGGCGAGGGCTGCGGGGTGGACGTGCGCAGCACCTCGACGCCGCCGACATGGACGTAGCCGAGGCGGTCGTACTGGCGGCCCTCGACCTTGCCGTCCAGCCGCAGCACCACCTTGCTCCACTTGCCGCCGCACTTCTCCGGCGGGGTGTAACTCCCCCTGTACGGCGTGAAGTCGCGGAACCGGGCCTCGCCGAGCGTCACTTGGCAGGAGCGGGAGTGCGGCTTGGCAACCGGCGGGGCGGCGGTCAGCGGGTCGTGCCAGTCGTTGCCGAACTCGGCGGGGGGTGGCTCGCCGCCGCCTGCCGCGACCGCCGGGCCCGCGCCGAACAGCGCCCCGGCGGCCAGCACCAGGCCACCGATCACGGAGATGACTCTTCGTTGTCTCATGCGACAGGAGTGAAGCGTGGGACGGTCCGGAGCGCCAGAGGCCACCCGCACGCGCCCTTGTGTCCGGTGGCGGAAAGTGGCGCGTTCCGGGCGGTCACGGGCATAAATCGATTGCCCCGGCCCTGGTGCGGGCGCGAACCTTGCACGTCACCCACTCGACTCTGCGGCGGCTCTTGGTGGCCGGGCTCCGTCCGGCCGTCCGCGATCCGCTCGCACCGATTCCACCCCCGCACCCCGAGCCGTAGGGCCCCATGCAGATTAAAGATCTTCCGTATCCAGACCCCGGCGAACCCGATGTCCGCTCCGGGGGCCGCTTCCTGCTGTGGCTGGGCCGCAACCAGCTGGGCGGGCAGCTCAAGTCCACCGGCTGGGGGCTGCTGCACCAGATAGGGGTGGCCGGGCTGCCGTTGGGGGTCGGGCTCGCCGTGCAGGCGGTCGTCGAGCGCTCCGGCGGGCGGCTCGCCCTGGCCGCGGGGCTGCTGGCGCTGATGGGGGTGCTGCTGGCGGTCGGCGACACCATGCTGCACCGCACCGCGGTCTCCAACTGGATCACCGCCGCCGCCCGGGTGCAGCAGTTGCTCGCCCGCAAGACCGCGGAGCTGGGCGCGGCGCTGACCCGCCGGGTCGCGGCGGGCGAGGTGGTCGCGGTCTCGACGGGTGACGTGGAGAAGATCGGCTGGTTCGTCGAGGCGCTGTCGCGGTTCGTCGCGGCGGTGGCCGCCGTGGTGATCGTCTGCGTCGGACTGTTCCTCTACCAGCCCGCACTGGGCCTGGTCGTCGCGATCGGCGCCCCGGCGCTCGCGCTCGCCGTGCTGCCGTTGCTCCCGAAGGCGACGCAGCGCGCGGACGTACAGCGTGAGAAGGCCGGAAAGGCGACGGAGCTGGCCTCCGACACGGTGGCCGGGCTGCGCGTGCTGCGCGGCATCGGCGGTGAGGAACTCTTCCTCGGCCGCTACCGCGAGGCCTCCCAGCAGGTCCGCAAGGCCGCCGTCCGCAGCGCCAGGATGTGGGCGCTGATCTCCGCGGTACAAGTGCTGCTGCCGGGACTGCTGCTGATCGCCGTGGTCTGGTACGGGGCGACGCTGGCCCGTGCGGGGACGGTGACCGTCGGCGAGCTGGTCACCGTGTACAGCGCGGTGACCCTGCTGATGTACCCGCTGCGGCACTTCGAGGAGATCGCGATGGCGTACTCCTTCTCGAAGCCGTCCGCCAAGCGTGCGGCGCGGGTGCTGGCGCTGTCCCGCACCGCCCCCGGCGACGGGCTCGGGGCCGCGCAGTCCCCGACCGGTGACCTCTACGACCCGGTGACCGGGCTGCTCGCGCCGACCGGTGTGTTCACCGCCGTGGTGTGCGGCGACCCGGATGTCGCGGGCCGCCTGGCGGACCGGCTCGGCGGGCATCCGGCGGACGCGGAGGATGCCGGGGACTCCCCCCACTCCCCCGGGGCCTCACGGGAATCGGAGAAGGTACGTTCCGTCCTGCTCGGCGGGGTCGCCCTCGACGAGCTGCCGCTGGCCGCCGCCCGCGCGTCCGTCCTCGTCCAGGACAAGGACCCGGTCCTGCTGTCCGGCACCCTGCGCGAGCTGCTCGACGTGCCCGGGTCGGGGAAGGTGTCCGCCGAGGACGCCCTCGCCGCCGCCCAGTGCACCGACGTGCTGGCCGCGCTGGCGCAGGCGTCGGTGGACAGCGACGGCGACCCGATGAACACCAGGATCACCGAACGCGGCCGGTCGCTCTCCGGCGGTCAGCGTCAGCGTCTGGCGCTGGCCCGGTCGTTGATCACCGACCCGGAGGTACTGGTCCTGGACGAGCCGACGTCCGCCGTCGACTCGCACACCGAAGCCCGGGTGGCAGCGGGTGTCCAACGGCTCAGGGCAGGTCGCACGACGGTGGTCCTGGCCTCCTCCCCGCTGCTGCTCGACCAAGCGGAACGCGTGGTCCTCGTCCACGAGGGCGAGGTCGTCGCGGTCGGCGTACACCGCGAGCTGCTGCACACCGAGCCGCGCTACCGGGCGGTCGTCACCCGCGAGACGGAGGAGGAAGCAGCGGACGCAAACCAACGGGACGCGAAAATCCGCACGTTGAAGGCACTGGAAGAGATCGAGGAATCGGCATGAGTACGGCCACGGCGCACCCGCGCCGGGGGGTCGCACCCCCGGAGTTCGACCCGGCGGCCCCCGAGTCCGCCACCACCCTGCCGGTCGGCAGCCCGGCGACCGTCCGGCTCTACGTCACCGACCTGCTGCGCCGCCACCGCACGGCGTTCCTCTCCCTCGTCGTGCTGAACACCCTCGCGGTGGTCGCCTCGATGGCGGGCCCGTACCTCCTCGGCGAGGTCATCGAAGGTCTGACGGCGGGCGCGGCGGAGCTCCATCTGGAGCGCACGGCGGCCCTGTTCGCGGGGGCGCTGCTGATTCAGGCGGTGTTCGTGGGGCAGACCAGGCTGCGCGGCGCGATGCTCGGCGAGGAGATGCTGGCGGACCTGCGCGAGGACTTCCTCGTACGTTCGGTGGGTCTGCCGCCGGGCGTGCTGGAGCGGGCCGGCACCGGCGACCTGCTCTCCCGTATCACCACCGACATCGACCGACTCGCCAACGCGATGCGTGAGGCGGTGCCGCAGCTCGCCATCGGTGTGGTGTGGGCGGCCCTGCTGATCGCGGGCATCACGGTGACCGCGCCGCCGCTGGCGCTCGCGGTGGTCGTCGCGCTGCCAGTGCTGATCGTGGGCTGCCGCTGGTACTTCAAGCGGGCGCCCTCCGCGTACCGTTCGGAGGCGGCGGGCTATGCGGCGGTCGCGGCGATGCTCGCCGAGACGGTCGACGCGGGCCGCACCATCGAGGCGCACCGGCTGGGGGCGCGGCGGGTGGCGCTGTCCGAGCGGCGGGTCAAGGAGTGGACGGCGTGGGAGCGTTACACGCTGTGGCTGCGTACGGTCCTCTTCCCCGTCATCAATCTCACCCACGTCACCATCCTGTGCGCGTCGGTCGTCATCGGCGGGGTCTTCGTGCTGCAGGGGTGGCTGACGGTCGGCCAGCTGACCACGGGGGCGCTGCTGGCCCAGATGCTGGTGGATCCGGTGAACCTGATCCTGCGCTGGTACGACGAGTTGCAGGTGGCGCAGGTGTCGCTGGCCCGTCTGGTCGGCGTCCGGGACATCGAACCGGACGCGGGCGACGGCTCCGTCTCGCCCGACGGGCGTCGACTGCGGTCCGACGAGGTGCACTTCGGGTACCGCGAGGGCGTGGATGTGCTGCACCAGGTGTCTCTGGACGTGGCGCCGGGGACCCGGGTGGCGCTGGTCGGCCCCTCCGGTGCCGGCAAGTCCACGCTGGGCCGCCTGATGGCCGGGATCTACGCCCCGCGCACGGGTGAACTCACCCTCGGTGGAGCGGAGTTGTCCGCCATGCCCGCAGAGCGGGTCCGCTCGCACGTGGCCCTGGTCAACCAGGAGCACCACGTCTTCGTGGGATCCCTCCGGGACAACCTGCGGCTCGCCCGTACGGCCGCCGGGGACGCCGAACTCTGGGCGGCACTCGGCGCGGTCGACGCGGACGGCTGGGCCCGCTCGCTGGACGAGGGCCTCGACACCGAGGTCGGCTCGGGCGGCTTCGCCCTGACCCCGGCGCAGGCGCAGCAGATCGCGCTGGCCCGGCTGGTGCTGGCGGACCCGCACACCCTCGTCCTGGACGAGGCGACGTCGCTGCTGGACCCGCGCGCCGCCCGGCATCTGGAGCGGTCGCTGGCCCGCGTCCTGGACGGCCGCACGGTCATCGCCATCGCGCACCGCCTGCACACCGCGCACGACGCGGATGTGATCGCGGTGGTGGAGGAGGGACGGATCACCGAACTGGGCAGCCACGAGGAGCTGGTCGCGGCCGAGGGCGCGTACGCGGCACTTTGGCGGTCCTGGCACGGGTAGCGGCGTCGGGGCGGGGCACGGCGGGGGCGGCGGCAGTGACTCCGTTGCCCCGGCCGGACCGCACCGGCACCCCGCCGTTCCCGCCTGGCCACGCCCATGATGCGACGCGCACGCCCGCACCCCACCGCCCCCGGCTCAGCCGCGCCCGTACCCCCGCCCCCACTTCGTCACCCCTGCTTCGCGAACCGCTCCACCGCCTCCCCCAGCGCCGCCCCGAACTCCGCTCCTCCCGTGTGGCCCGAGTCGTCGAAGATCCTCAGTTCCGCACCGGGCCACACCTGCGCCAGCTCCCACGCGGTACCCGGCGGCCCCGCGAGGTCACGCCGTCCCTGCACCAGCACACCGGGAATCCCCGCCAGCCGGTGTGCCTCCCGCAGCAGCACGCCCTCTTCCAGCCATGCCCCGTGCGCGAAGAAGTGCGAGGCGATCCGCACCAGCGAGATCCGGCCCCGTTCCGGCCGCCCCGCGTACGCCTTGGTCCGCGACGGGGACGGCTCCAGCCCCAGTACCGCGTCCTCCCACGCACACCAGTCCGCCACCGCCCTGTCCCGCACCGCCGGGTCGGAGCTGGACGCCCGCCGCGCGTAGGCCGCCACCGGATCTCCCCGCTCCGCCTCCGGCAACCCGTGCAGGAACCGGTCGTACGCCTCGGGGAAGAACCGTCCGACGCCCCCGTACAGCCAGGCGACCTCCGAGCGCCGCGTGGTCGTGACCCCGGCCAGCACGATCTCCGAGACCCGCTCCGGGTACGCCTGCGCGTAGGCGAGGATCAGCGTGGAGCCCCACGATCCGCCGAAGAGCAGCCACCGTTCGACGCCCAGCCGGGTCCGGAGCCTCTCCATGTCGGCGACGAGGTGCGCGGTCGTGTTGTGCTCCATGCTCGTCCCCGGGTCGGCGACATGGGGAACGCTCCGCCCGCACCCGCGCTGGTCGAAGAGCACCAGCCGGTAGCGGTCCGGGTCGAAGAACTTGCGGTTCCCCGGGCGACTGCCGGAACCGGGCCCTCCGTGCACCACGACGGCGGGCTTGCCCGCCGGGTTGCCGGAGACCTCCCAGTGGATGCGGTGGCCGTCGCCGACATCGAGCAGGCCCTGGTCGTACGGTTCGGGCATCGGGTACGGGAAGCTCATCGGCCGGCACCTCCAGAGGTACGTCACGGTGGGCCGCAGCCCGGGCCCGGCCCACCGTAACGTCGCGCACGAGGCAGCCGCCCCAGGGTTTTCAGCCGGTCAGCCGGTCAGCCGTCAGCCGGTCGACCGGCCCACCGGTCAGTCCCTCAGCCCGTCCCAAGCCGCCCGCCGCTCCCCCGTCGGGTCCTCGGCCAACTCCGGCCGCGCCGTGATCAGCATCATCGGCCGCGCCTTCTCGTCGTACCCGGGCCAGTGCGGCCCGTCCGGCAGAACCGGCCGCCCCTCGCGGACCATGCCCAGCACCGCGTCCTGCAACGCCGCCGAGGCCGCCTTGTCGTCCTCGCTCATCGGCAGGAAGCCGTCGGCCGGCTCGCCACTCAGCGCGCACAGGTCGAAGGAGGGTTCGCGGCTCCACAGGCAGGGGATGTCCGCCGCGTGGGTGGGGCCAAGGACGTGGTACGGCTCCATCGGCGGCTGGTGGTCGAAACGGTGCATCCAGGCCCGGCCACCGGCCCTTACCTGCGCCTCGGCCAGACGTACCGACGGCATCACGAACATCGCGTCACCGAGCAGCGTCTTGCGCGGGCTGCCGCCGACGGTCGCACCCTCCGGCTCGAACTGCTCGTACCGGCCCAGGAGTTCGGCCCACGCCTCCTCGCCGACCGCCGCCTCCAGGGACTTGGTGATCGGGGTGTCGTCGCCGCCGAGGGTGAAGATGGCCATCTCGTCGCGGCAGTAGGCGACCAGCAGCGGCACCTCGGCGGCCTCGCCCCTCTCGACGGCGGCCAGCGGGACCTCGGGGACGAGGTCGCCGTCGACGACGGGAAGGTAGGGGATGCCCTGCTTTCCCTCGTGGCCGCCGGTCATGGCGAGCCGGAAGGTGGCGTCGCGGAGTTCGGCGACGGGCACCTCGCGCAGCCTGGCCGCCTCCGTCTCCGGGATGCCGAGGGCGGACAGCAGGCCCTTCGCGGCGGCCGTGCCGGTGGCCGCGTCGTGCTGCTCGGCGGCGCCGCCGCTGAGCACGACCGCACCGTGGAAGAGGCCCCGCGCGGCAGGGACACCGAGGAGGGTGCCCACGCTCATGCCGCCCGCGGACTCGCCGACGAGGGTCACCCGGGCCGGGTCGCCACCGAAGGCCGCGATGTTGTCGCGCACCCATGCGAGGGCGGCGACCTGGTCCCGTACGCCCACGTTCGTGTCGGCGACGGACGGGTCGACCCCGGCCAGGTGCAGGAAGCCCCAGGAGCTGAGCCGGTAGTTGAAGGTCACCACCACGCAGTCGCCGCGCTCGGCCAGAACCGTGCCGTCGTAGTCCTTGCCGGTGCCGAAGACGAAGCCGCCGCCGTGGATCCACACCAGGACGGGGCGCGCGGTGGCCGACTCCGCCATCGGGGCGAAGACGTTCAGGTAGAGGCAGTCCTCGCTGTCGCCCTCGTAGGGCGGAGCAGTCGGGTCGAACCGCGGCAGCTGTACGGCGGCGGGCCCGAACCCGGTCGCCTCGCGCACCCCCTCCCAGGGCAGCGGGGCACGCGGCGCACGCCACCTCAGCTCGCCGACCGGCGGCTGGGCGAACGGAACGCCGAGCCAGGCGTGGCTGCTGTGACGGACGGTGCCACGCACCGCTCCGGCCGAGGTGGCGACGACGAGACGGTCCTCGTCGGCAGGGCCCGTGGCCGGGGTGGCCATTTCAGTTGTTGACACGTGTCACTGCCTTTCGTGAAAGGTGCACTGGCCCGAACGTACACCCGCCCCGGGAAAGCGAAAGGGGCGGGAGGCATCCCGCCCTCCCGCCCCTCCCGCACGCTCAGATGAACCCGAGCGCCGCTGCCCCGCCGACCCCTCCGGCCAGCATGAACACCGGCATCAGCACCTTCAGCTCCACCCAGCTGCCGGCCCGGAACCGCATCGGCTTGGGCGGCCCCAGCGCGTACCAGCGCTTGCCCGCGATCGGGATGGGCCAGAGGATCGGGCAGCCGGAGACGGTCAGCGCGTCCCCGATGTCGTGCACCAGCGCGCCGAGCACGATCGGCAGCCCCAGCCAGAGGTACTCCTGGCCCGGCCCGTCGAAGAGCCAGTTGGACCCGTTGCCCGGCTTGTCGAGCACCCCCGCCAGAATCCACGCGCTGGTGGCCCCCAGCAGCCACACCAGCACATCGCTCGACACCCGCGCAGCCCGCCACAGCAGTCCCTCAACCGCCAGCACCAGGTGCACGAAGAGGATCGCCAGGACCGCCCAGCGCCCGCCCCAGATCGCGGCCGCCGAGCAGCCGCCGCCGATCATGACCGCCCAGACCCAGGTGTGGGTGAGGGTGCGGTGGCCGCCGGTGCGGCGGGGGTCGGAGCTGGTGCGGGTGGCCTTGTAGACGGCGTACGACAGCTTGTCGACGATCTCGCAGAGCAGGCGCGAGATCGGGCCGAAAGCGCGCGAGATGGTCGCCGACTTGTGATCGAGGTCGGGGGCGAGGGCAGCGCCCGCGCAGATCAGTGCGCCGACGACGAGCACCGGCCACGGCATGGCGTGGCCCGCCGCTGCGGCGGCGGCACCCACCCCCAGCCAGGCCGCTGCCCCTGACAGTGAGTGTGCCGGTCCCATCATGGTCGTACCCGCCCCTAAGGTTCCTGTGCCCATCCGCTGTACCGGGCCGCCGAGTTGACGCCGGGCTTTCGGTGGGCTGACCCGTCACCCTATCCAGGATGATCTTCGGTCGGCCCTCCGGTTGCCCGATCCGGGAGGACGCCAGGCAAGATGGGGGCGTGACCCTTATCGATCAGCTCCCGCCGAACGCCGACCCCGACACCCTCTTCGAGGCCTTCTCGTCCTGGGCCGAGGACCAGGGCATCAACCTGTACCCGGCGCAGGAGGAGGCCCTGATGGAGGTGGTCACCGGCGCGAACGTGATCTTGTCGACGCCGACCGGTTCCG
Organism: Streptomyces sp. NPDC051561; assembly: GCF_044454195.1. Lineage (NCBI taxonomy): Bacteria > Bacillati > Actinomycetota > Actinomycetes > Kitasatosporales > Streptomycetaceae > Streptomyces > Streptomyces sp. NPDC051561. The sequence continues at coordinate 212,429 of NZ_JBITDM010000007.1, forward strand.
GAAAGAGCCTGGTCGCGGCGGGTGCGCACTTCACCGCGCTGGCCCAGGACAAGGTCACCTTCTACACGGCGCCGATCAAGGCCCTGGTGTCGGAGAAGTTCTTCGAACTGGTCAAGCTCTTCGGTCACGAGAACGTCGGCATGCTCACCGGCGACGCCTCGGTGAACTCGGACGCCCCGGTCATCGCCTGCACCGCCGAGATCCTCGCCTCGATCGCGCTGCGCGACGGCAAGGACGCCGACATCGGCCAGGTCGTGATGGACGAGTTCCACTTCTACGCGGAGGCGGACCGCGGCTGGGCGTGGCAGATCCCGATCCTGGAGCTGCCGCAGGCGCAGTTCATCCTGATGTCGGCGACGCTCGGCGATGTCTCCATGTTCGAGAAGGACCTCACCCGGCGGACCGGGCGCCCGACGGCGGTCGTCCGCTCGGCGACCCGGCCGGTGCCCCTCTCCTACGAGTACCGGATGACGCCCATCACCGAGACGCTCACCGAGCTGCTCGACACCCGGCAGTCCCCGGTCTACATCGTGCACTTCACGCAGGCGGCGGCCGTCGAGCGCGCCCAGTCGCTGATGAGCATCAACATGTGCACCAAGGAGGAGAAGGAGAAGATCGCCGACCTTATCGGCAGCTTCCGCTTCACCACCAAGTTCGGCCAGAACCTTTCGCGTTACGTCCGCCACGGCATCGGCGTGCACCACGCGGGCATGCTGCCCAAGTACCGCCGCCTGGTGGAGAAGCTGGCGCAGGCCGGTCTGCTGAAGGTCATCTGCGGGACGGACACGCTCGGTGTCGGCGTCAACGTCCCCATCCGCACGGTGCTGTTCACGGCTCTCACCAAGTACGACGGCACCCGCGTCCGCACGCTCCGCGCCCGCGAGTTCCACCAGATCGCGGGCCGCGCGGGCCGGGCGGGCTTCGACACGGCGGGCTTCGTGGTCGCCCAGGCCCCCGAGCACGTCGTCGAGAACGAGAAGGCGCTCGCCAAGGCCGGCGACGATCCCAAGAAGCGCCGCAAGGTGGTCAGGAAGAAGGCCCCCGAGGGCTTCATCGCCTGGTCCGAGTCCACCTTCGACAAGCTGATCGGCTCCGACCCCGAGCCGCTGACCAGCCGTTTCAGGGTCACCCACACCATGCTGCTGTCGATCATCGCCCGGCCCGGCAACGCCTTCGAGGCGATGCGCAGCCTCCTTGAGGACAACCACGAGCCCCGCAAGGCGCAGCTCCGCCACATCCGCCGCGCCATCGCGATCTACCGCTCGCTCCTCGACGGCGGCGTGGTCGAGCAGCTCGACACCCCCGACGCCGAAGGCCGCATCGTCCGCCTCACCGTCGACCTCCAGCAGGACTTCGCCCTCAATCAGCCGCTCTCCACCTTCGCCCTCGCCTCCTTCGACCTCCTCGACCCCGAGTCCCCGTCCTACGCGCTCGACATGGTCTCGGTCGTCGAATCCACCCTGGACGACCCGCGCCAGATCCTCGGCGCCCAGCAGAACAAGGCGCGCGGCGAGGCGATCGGCCAGATGAAGGCCGACGGCATGGAGTACGAGGAGCGGATGGAGCGCCTCCAGGAGGTCACCTACCCCAAGCCTCTCGAAGAGCTGCTGTGGCACGCGTACGACGTCTACCGCAAGAGCCACCCGTGGGTCGGCGACCACCCGGTCTCCCCCAAGTCGGTCATCCGTGACATGTACGAACGCGCCATGACGTTCGCCGAGTTCACCTCGCACTACGAGCTGGCCCGCACCGAGGGCATCGTGCTGCGCTACCTCGCCGGCGCCTACAAGGCCCTGGAGCACACCATCCCGGACGACCTCAAGTCCGAGGACCTCCAGGACCTGATCGCCTGGCTCGGCGAGCTGGTCCGCCAGGTCGACTCCTCCCTCCTGGACGAGTGGGAGCAGCTGGCCAACCCCGAGGTGGAGACCGCCGAGCAGGCCCAGGAGCGGGCCGACCAGGTCAAACCGGTCACCGCCAACGCCCGCGCCTTCCGCGTGCTCGTCCGCAACGCCATGTTCCGCCGCGTCGAACTCGCCGCCCTCGACAACGTCCGCGCGCTGGGCGAGATGGACGCCGAGTCCGGCTGGGACGAGGACGCGTGGGGCGAGGCCATGGACGCGTACTGGGACGAGCACGACGACCTCGGCACCGGTCCCGACGCACGCGGCCCCAAGCTCCTGATGATCGAGGAGGACGCGGCGCACGGTCTGTGGCGGGTCCGGCAGGCGTTCGCCGACCCTGCGGGCGACCATGACTGGGGCATCAGCGCCGAGGTCGACCTCGCGGCCTCCGACGAGGAGGCGCGGGCGGTCGTCCGCGTCACCTCCGTCGGCCAGCTCTAGTCCGTACCCGAACGCGAGGAACCCCGGGCCCCCGGCCCGGGCCCCGTCCCCCACCACCCGAGGAACCCACACCATGACGAATCCGGCCGAGAGACTCGTAGATCTGCTCGACCTGGAGCAGATCGAGGTCAACATCTTCCGCGGGGCGAGCCCCCAGGAGCACCTCCAGCGCGTCTTCGGCGGCCAGGTCGCCGGTCAGGCCCTGGTCGCCGCGGGCCGCACCACCGACGGCGATCGCCCGGTCCACTCCCTGCACGCCTACTTCCTGCGTCCCGGCCGCCCCGGTGTCCCGATCGTCTACCAGGTGGAGCGCGTCCGTGACGGCCGCTCCTTCACCACCCGCCGGGTCACCGCCGTCCAGCAGGGCCGCACGATCTTCAACCTCACCGCCTCCTTCCACAAGCCGGAGGAGGGCGGCATCGGGCACCAGCTGCCGCCCCGCCGCGAGGTGCCCGGCCCCGAAGCGCTCCCCTCCGTCTCCGACGAGATCCGCGAACACCTCGGCGCGCTCCCCGAGCAGCTGGAACGCATGGCCCGCCGCCAGCCCTTCGACATCCGTTACGTCGACGGCCTGCGCTGGACCCGCGACGAGATCGAGGGCGCCGAGCCGCGCAGCGCGGTCTGGATGCGCGCGGTCGGCCCCCTCGGCGACGACCAGCTCGTCCACACCTGCGCCCTCGCCTACGCCTCCGACACCACCCTGCTCGACGCGGTCCGCCTCCCCGTCGAACCCCTCTGGGGCTCCCGCAACTTCGACATCGCCTCCCTGGACCACGCCATGTGGTTCCACCGCCCGTTCCGCGCCGACGAGTGGTTCCTCTACGACCAGGAGTCCCCCATCGCCACCGGCGGCCGCGGCCTGGCCCGCGGCCGCATCTACGACCGCGAGGGCCGTCTCCTCGTCTCGGTCGTCCAGGAGGGGCTGTTCAGGAAGCTGGGCGATTGATCCGGATACGTCTGGTGGCCCTGGGAGCGGCGGCGGCAGTGATCGCCGCCGCTCTCGGCATCCGCGCCGCCACGTCCGGCGACCTCGCCAAGTACGCGGGCGACGCGCTCTACACCGTCCTGCTGTATGCCCTGGTGGTCGCGGTGGCCCCCCGGGTACGTCCACTCGTCGCCGCTTCGGTCGCGCTCGGCGTCAGCTGGGCCGTGGAGTTCGCCCAACTCACCTCCGTACCGGCCACGTTGAGCGCACACAGCACGCTCGCGCGGCTGGCGCTCGGATCGACGTTCAATGCGCCCGACCTCTTCTGGTACGCCGTCGGGGCGGCCTGCGCGTACGGGGTGCACCGGGCCTGCGGCGGGGGCTGGAGGCCCAATAGGCCCCAGCTATCAGGCGCATACCCTAATCGCCCGTTGTGAGGACCCCCCGCGTGGGCGAGTCTGACCAGGTCCGGCGCAGCACACCGCGCCGGCCCCGGCTTGGTCCAGCGAAGGGGAGGGCATGGCACCCGCATCGGAGCGCAATCGACCCGCGACCGCACCGCACCTACGGCTCAATTTCATCGGCGGACAGTGGGTGGCGGCGGAGTCCGGGCAGACCCGGGAGAACGTCAACCCGGCTGACTTCGCCGACCCGATCGGCGAGTTCACCGAGTCCGGCGGTGTGGACGCCGACCACGCGGTGGACGCGGCGTCGGCGGCGCTGGCCGCGTGGCGCGGGCTCGGCCCCATCAAGCGGGCCGCGTACCTCACCGAGGCGCACCGGGTGCTGGGCGAGCGCGCCGAGGAGGTCGCCGCCGCCATCACCCGTGAGCAGGGCAAGCTCCTCGCCGAGGCCCGGGGCGAGGTGGAACGGGCGCGCGCCATCCTGGAGTTCACGGCCGGGCAGGCCCGGACCCTGGGCGGGGTGACCGCCCCGGCCGAGGAGGACCGTACCCTCGCGTTCACCTTCCGCAAGGCGATCGGTGTCGTCGGACTGATCTCCCCGTGGAACTTCCCTCTCGCGATCCCCCTGTGGAAGGTGGCTCCCGCGCTGCTCGCCGGGTGCACCGCGATCCTCAAGCCGTCGCCGCTTACCCCGCTGACGTCCGCACTGCTGGTGGAGATCTTCCAGCAGGCCGGGGTGCCGGACGGGGTGCTGAACCTGGTCCAGGGCGATGTGGCGGCCGGCGAGGCACTGGTCGCGAACCCCGCCGTGGTGGGCATCAGCTTCACGGGTTCACTGCCGGTGGGCACCGCGATCCATCAGGGCGGGGCGCACCGACTGCTGCGTACCCAGCTGGAGCTGGGCGGCAAGAACGCGGTGATCGTGTGTGATGACGCCGACCTGGACAAGGCAGTGGACGCGGTGCTGAAGGGCGCGTTCGGGCAGGCGGGCCAGCGGTGCAGTGCGACCAGCCGGGCCGTGGTGGACGTGCGGGTGCGGGACGAGTTCCTGGCGCGGCTGCTGCCGAGGCTGGAGAAGCTGCGGGTGGGGCCGGGTGACGATCCGGACGCGAAGATCTGCCCGGTGGTGAACACGGCCAGGCTGGACGCGGCGCTGGACGCCGTCGCGGGCGCGGTGCGCGAGGGCGGGAAGGTGCTGTGCGGCGGCGGGCGGGAGGTCCGTGAGGATCTGCCGGAGGGTTGTTATGTGCAGCCGACGGTCGTGCACACCGCGTGGGACAGCGAGTTGGCGCAGGAGGAGGTCTTCGGTCCGGTGCTCGCGGTGATCGACGCGGACGGTTTCGAGAACGCCATGGAGATCGCCAACTCGGTGAAGTACGGCATGTCGGGGACCATCTTCACCGCCTCGCAGTCGCGTGCCTTCGAGGCGATCGACCGCTTCGAGGCGGGCATGCTGCACGTCAACCGGCCGGGTGTGGGCGCGTACGCACATCTGCCGCACGTGGGGTCGAAGGCGTCGCAGTACGGGCCGCCGGAGTGCTCGCCGGAGGTGTGGGACTTCTATACGGAGTGGCACTCGGCCTGCATCAGCTACTGAGTGCCGCAGGCAGGAACACGGCTGGGCCGCTCGTCCCGAGACCTAGGACGAGCGGCCCAGTCGTGTTACTGCCGGGGCCGGTGCCGGGTGGACCCCGGGCCCCTGCACACTGAGCCTCATGACCAACTCCTGGCCCGCCCATCTCGACGTCGGCGCCGTCCGTTTCGCCCGGCCCACCGCCCGCTACGACGACGTCCTCGCCTTCTACCGCGACGACCTCCAGCTCCCCGTCCTCGCCGACTGGCGCGGGCACGACGGTTACGACGGTGTGGTGCTCGGTCTGCCCGGCTCCCCCGTGCACATGGAGATCACCCAGCACGGCAACCCGCCCCTGATCCCGCAGCCGCACCCGGAGAACCAGCTGGTGCTGTACGTGCGCGGGCCCGAGGCGGTCGAGGCCGCGGTGCGGCGGCTGCGCGAGCGCGGGCACCAGCCGGTGGAGGCGGCCAACTCGTACTGGCCGAAGCGGGGTGCGGTGGTGTTCGCCGACCCGGACGGCTGGATGGTCGTACTGGCACCCTGGGTGTTCGGTGAGGATCCCGTACCGACGCCCACGGACTGACAGCTCCAGGGCTGACAGCGCAAGGACTCACAAAGGGCCGGGCCCCGGCAGTCAACAACCGCCGGGGCCCTCACTCATGACGTGACGTCAGCTGCTCGGGATCAGCTCCTGGGCCAGGCCGAAGGAGAGCGTCATGCCCGCGCCGCCGACTCCGTTGACGACGGTGACGCCCGGCTCGGGGGTCTCGACGAGTTCGGTGCTGCCGTCGCGCAGGGACGGGTAGAAGCCGACCCAGCGTTCGGTGATCTCGGGCTCGGGGAGCCTCGCGAAGGTGCCCAGGTAGTCCAGGACGGCCCGGTTGATCTCCTCGCTCTCGAAGGGGTCGAGGGTCTTGGCGTAGGCGTGGCTGTCGCCGATGGTGAGGCGGCCGTCGGCGGTCTGGGAGAGCAGGACATGGATGCCGTTCTCCCGGTGGAAGGGGTACTGCTCGCCCATCCGCTCGGCCAGGGCGGTGCGCGAGGAACAGTCGTCGAAGGCGGCGTAGTGGAGGAGGGTGAGGCCGCCGCAGAGCATCGGGCCGAGTTCCCAGCCCCCGGGCTGGACGCCGGTGCGCATCATCTGGAGTTTGCAGCGGACGATGCCGGAGGCGGCGAACACCTCGGGGTAGAGGGTCTCGAAGTCGTTGCCGCTGCACACGAAGACGTTGTCGGCCTGCCAGTCGCCGGCCGTGGTGGAGAGGGTCGGCATGTCGATGCCGCGCACGGTGGTGCCGAAGCGGATGTCGACGCCGTACTCGCTGACCAGGTATGCGGCGACCGCGGGTATCGCGCGGCGGGGGTCGACGTTCAGCTCGGTGGGGCTCCACATGGCGGCGAGCAGCCCGTTCTCGACGGCGGTCGAGCTGCGCTCCAGGGCCTCGGCGGCAGTGATCATCCTGGTGCCGTTGGCGCGGGCGGGCTCGGTGATGTCGACGAATTCCTCAAGGACCGCGACCTCGTCGGCATGGTGGGCGAGGTGCAGGGAACCGCTGGGGGCCGCCCACAGTCCGGTCTTCTCGGAGATCTCCTGCCATACGGCCCGGCTGCGCAGTCCGCGGTCGTACATGGCGCCGCGCTGCTGGCCGACCGACCAGATCATGCCGAAGTTGCGGATGGAGGCGCCCACCGCGTAGTCGTCGCGTTCGAACAGGACGACCTTGTCACCCCGCTTGGCGGCGGCGAGGGCGTGGGCGAGTCCGACGATGCCGCCGCCGACGATCGCGGTGTCCGCACGGTTGACGGCGGCTTTGCCGGCCACGGCGCTCTTCACTGACATGGGGTCCCCTTCTCAAGACGCACGACAGGAACAAGATCAATTCGGGCTGTACGGGGGGCGACATCCGCAGGAACGCCGCCCCAGCGGGGAGTTGACTTCCGTGCGGGTACGCCGGTTACGCGGCCCTCGGCAACCGGTTCCAGTGCGGCACCATCAGTACGCCGGCCAGCAGGGCGGCCACCGCGAAGATGGCGAACAGGACTCCGCCGGAGAGGAATCCGGGCAGCAGCCCGCCCAGGATCGCGCCGACCGAACCGCATCCGTTGACCAGCCCCGCGGCCGTGCCCGCACCCTTGGCACTGCCGAAGTCGACGGCCGCGACACAGGAGATCATCGCGTCGGCGGCGTACACCGAGATCCCGATGACGGCGAGCACCGCGATCATCACGCCGACGCTGCCGGTCGCGGTGAGCGGCATGAAGAGGGCGAGGGCGGCGGTCAGGATGCCCAGCGAGATCACACAGGCGGGTGCGCGGCGGGACGTGAAGACGTGGTCGGAGACCCAGCCGATGAGGATCGGCGCGATGACTCCGGCGACCCCGAAGGCGACCGGGATGAGGGTGGCGCCCGCCTTGTCGATCGCGGGGATGCGCTCGGCGACGATCACCGGACCCCAGAGCAGGATCGCGTACCGGGCGGGCTTGAGCAGGAAGTAGCAGAGGCCCAGGGTGAGGACCATGCGGTCGCGGACGGTCTCGCGGTAGAGGGCGAGACCGGTGAGCTTCTCCTCGGGGGCGCCGTCGGCGGCGTGGGCCGCGTGCGGGTCGTGGTCCGGGTCCTCCAGGCCCACGTCCCTGGGCGAGTTCCGCTGGAGGACCAGGAAGAGTCCGAGGACGACGGCGAGGGTCGCGGCACCGGCGAAGAAGGCCGCCTGCCAGCTGTCGAACACCGAGTACGCCATCCAGCCGAGGAAGGGCGGGGCGGCCAGGCCGCCGAAGGCGTAGTTGGTGCTCCACAGCCCCAGGACGCGCCCGCGCTCCTTGACGGTGAAGAAGTTGCCCATGTTCTTGCAGAGCGGCGCCCATCCGGCGGACTGGGCGAGGCCCTGGAGGACCATCGCACCGCCGAAGACGAGGACGGCACTGCTGAGGCCCATCAGGCAGGAGGCGACGATCGCCCCGATCATGCCGCCGATGACGACGACGCGCGGTCCGAACCGGTCGGCCCACATGCCCCACAGGAACTGGCCGGCGGCGTAGGCCGCGAGGTAGACGGAGTCGATGACTCCCAACACCCCTTTGGTGAGGACGGTGTTGACGGCGGGGTCGTCCAGGATGCCGAGTTTGGCGACGGAGAAGGCCTGCCGTACGAAGTAGAAACCCGCGTAGGCGACCCAGGTGATCGCGAAGATCTGCCAGCGCCAGCGGGAGGCGCGGGCGGCGCCCAGGACCGGGTTGACCTGGTCCAGTGCTTCTCGGGTGGTGAGGGTCTGTGGTGGCTCTTCGGTTCCTTGCTGTGGTGCGAGGTCGGCCATGGCGGCGGCGTCCTGTCCTCGGCGTGCACGGGTAGGGGATGAGCGGTGCGGCTGGGCCGCGGCCGTGGCTTCGGCCGTGAACGGCTGGCACGGTGAACGGGCATGGCCCGGCCCCGGCGCGCGCCCGGGCCTGCGCGCCGGGGCCGGGTGGGTGGGATGGATGGCTGGAGCAGTGACCTCAGACGGTCAGGGAGCGGCCCGCCGCGAGGGTGGTGGCGACCCAGTACGCGTCGAAGTTGCGCAGCCGGTGTCCGGCGGGCAGTTCGACGGGTGCGTTGACCAGGAACGGGACCTTCTGCTCGGTCAGTCCGCCGTGCGAGCGCAGCGGCTCCTTGAAGCCGGAGATGTCGTGGCGCGAGGGCGTCGTACCGAGGGCGGTGTTGCGGGTCGCGATGACGACGATGTCGCCGATCCGGTCGTCCGGCAGCTCGAAGCGCTCGCAGGCCTCCTCGCGGGTGAGGACGGTGTCGACGCCGTCGATCGCGGCGACCTCGGCGACGAGGGCGGCCCGGTCCGCGTCCTCGGGCAGGTGCACGGTGGCGTAGGAGCCGAGCGCGCCGTGGTGGACGGTGTACGGGTCGGTGATCGGCAGGATCACCCTGGCGCTGCCCTCGCCGAGCCTGCCGTCCAGGAAGTCCTGGAGGAAGACCACTTGGGCCACCCCGTCGGAGTCCGACTTGGCGTTCATGCCGTGGTCGGCGGTGACCACGAGGATCGCGCCGAGGGCGTCGATCCTGGCGAAGTAGCCGTCCAGCATGGCGTAGAAGTCGTTGGCCACCGGCGACCCCGGGGCGTGCTTGTGCTGGATGTAGTCGGTGAGCGACAGATACATCAGCTGTGGGCCGGTCCGCTCCAGCACGTCGACGCCCGCGGCCATCACCAGCTCGCTGAGTTCGGCGCTGTAGACGGACGGCAGGTCCATGCCGACCCGCTCCAGGACCTTGCTGATCCCGTTGTCCTCGTCGGTGACCTGGTCGGCCTTCTCGGCGGAGAAGCAGATGCCGTCGACCAGGTCGCGGCCGAGCAGCCTGCGCAGTTTGTCCTTGGCGGTGATGACGGTGACCTTGCCGCCCGCCCTGGAGAACTCCGAGAAGAGGGTCGGCACCCGCAGCAGCTCGGGGGCGTTCATCATGATCTCGGTGCCGGACTCGGTGTCGTAGAAGTAGTTGCCGCAGATGCCGTGCACGGCCGGCGGCTGCCCGGTGGCGATGGAGATGTTGTTGGGGTTGGTGAACGACGGCATCGTGCAGTCGCCGCGCAGGTCCGCCCCCCGCTCCAGCATCTTCTCCAGGAACGGCATCCGCCCGTCCGCGACGGCCCGCTCGTGGTACGCGTCCTCGCTGCCGTCGATGCAGACCACGACGACGGGCCGCTGGGGCCACGGGTAGTCGCGGCCGTTGACCTGAAGCTGCTCCATGTACGGATCCACCTCTGAGAGTCGAAGTCGCGGAGCGGTGGCTGCCGCCCCGTGTGACATAGGTACACCCGGGGCACGGGAGGGAAGAACCTCTCGGATTGCTATAGCGGCCATAGCCGTATTCGGGCCAACGGGCCCCCTCCCCACGCGGCCGGATCGCGGTTAGGCTCACCGCGCGCACATGATCAAGAAGCGTGATCGACGTGAGGGGGCACGTGGAACTCAACCTCCACCGGCTGTGGATCTTCATGCAGGTCGTCGAGCACCAGGGCTTCTCCGCCGCCGCCCAGAAGCTCTACATGAGCCAGCCGTCGGTCTCCAACCAGGTGCGCCGCCTGGAACAGTCGCTGCGCGTCACCTTGATCGACCGCTCCGGCGCCAGGACCCGCCCCACCGCGGAGGGCGAGGTACTCGCCGAGTACGGCAAGCGGGTCTTCCTGCTCGCCGAGGAGGCGGTCTCCGCGGTGCAGCAGGTCAGCGGTCTGGCCTCGGGCCGGCTCCTGGTCGGCGGTACGACGACGGTCGGCACGTATCTGCTTCCCCCGCTGCTCTCCCGCTACCAGCAGGAGCACCCGGGCATCGTCTGCGACCTCTTCGTCGGCAACAACGAGGCGGTACTGGAACGGCTGCTGGGCGGCGGCATCGGCATCGCGGTGGTGGCCGGGACCCCGACCGCCAACCAGTTGGTGGTCGAGAGGGTCCTCGACGAGCGGCTGGTGGTGGTCGCCTCGCCGGCGCACCCGCTGGCCGGCTCCGCGGACGTGCGTCCGCAGGATCTCCGGACGTCCCGCTTCCTGTTGCGCGAGCCGGGTTCGCAGACCCGGGAGTTGCAGGAACAGGTGCTCGGTGACTGGGAGTTGGCGGACGTGCCGCACGGGGACGTATGGGGTCCGGAGGCGGTGAAGCAGTGTGTGGCGGCGGGCCTCGGGGTCACGCTGATCTCGGAGCACGCGGTGGTGGACGACGTACGGTCCGGGGCGCTGGTCGTGGTCCCGGTGTCGCCCGCGCCACGCTCGCGCCCGGTGAATCTGGTGCGGCGGCGCGACCGGCTGCTCTCCCCCGCGGAGCACGCCTTCATGGCGCTGATCCGTGAGATCGGCGGCTGGCCGCGCGAACTGCCCGAGGTCCGAAGTACCGACGGATGCTAGGGAGCGTTGACGCTAGGATTCAAGGAGCATTTCGCTCCGGGATCTGGGAGAACCGTGACCGCCCGAGAACTGAAGTTCCGCAAACTCACCGCCGATCTGCGGCGCGGCATCCAGGACGGCACCTGGCCACCGGGCAGCAAGCTCCCCACCGAACGGGCGCTGGCCGCCGAGACGGGCCTCTCCGTGACCACGGTCCGACGCGCCTACGAGGACCTGGTCGCCCAGGGAGTGGTCGAACGGCGGCAGGGCGCGGGCACGTTCGCCCTCGGCCGGACCCCCGGAGTGCCGAACCACCGGCGCGTCGTCGGCGTCCTCGTCCCGGACACCACGTTCTACTACCCCCGCGTCATCCAGGGCATCCAGGAGGTGCTGGCCGAGGCGGGGGCCCAGTTCGTGCTGGCCTGTTCGCACTACGACCGGCAGGCCGAGGACGCGGCGATCGCCGAACTGCTGCTGTCCGGTGTGGACGGGCTGCTCCTGGTTCCGGGCCTGCACGTGGAGGGTGATCCGGCCCGCCGTGCCGAGGAGTTGCTGGCGCTGCCCGTCCCCGCGGTCCTGGTGGAGCGCCGGCTCACCGCGGCCGGGCCGGGCGACCCCACCGAGCACGTCTGCACGGACCACGAGGGCGGGGCGTACGACGCGGTCCGTCATCTGCGCACCCTCGGCCACTCCCGCCTCGGTCTGGTCGTCCGTACGGATGCGGCGACGGCGGCCCCCATCCGTGCCGGGTTCGCCCGCGCCGTAACGGATTTCGGCCTGGCGGAGCCGGTGTACGACGCGGCCAGGATGGATGAGTGGAATCCGTCCCGGGCGGACTCCGCGGTGGCGGCGCTCGTCGCCGCAGGCGTCACCGGCGCCCTGTGCTTCGGTGACCGGGAGGCCGCCCTGGTCCAGTCGGCGGCCCGGCGGGCGGGGTTGCGGGTGCCGGACGACCTGGCGCTGGTCAGCTACGACAACGAGTTCGCGGACGTCGCGGAGATTCCGCTCACCGCCGTCTCACCGCCCAAGTTCCAGGTGGGCCGGCTGGCCGCGCAGATCCTGCTGCGGCGTCTGGCGGAGGGCGAGGCGTCACCGCTGCACCAGGTGCAGTTGCGGCCGAATCTGGTGGTGCGGGCGTCGTGCGGGGCGGGTCCCGGGAACTGAGGCGCGGTGCGGTTGCGGTGGCGGCTTCGGCGGCGGCGATTCTCCGTGCCACAGTCCGGTGGGTGACCCTTTGGCCCAGCACCCTCAGTTCCGCCTGCGCGTCCTGCCCACCGCACAGCCCCAGCGCCACCACCGCCGCCTCGGCCACTTCGGGGGCTGCCGCACGACCACTGGGCATCGGATCCAGGGACGTCCCGGTGAGGCGGGACAGGGCTGTCACCGAACTTCGCGTGGGCGCCAGCAGCGACAGCAGCCAGCAAAGCCCCCGCAGCGCCTGCGCGTTGTACGGGTCGGGGCGGTGGGCCAGGTCGATGTCCCCGTACCGGTGGCTGCGCAGCGGGACCGTGCGGGGCAGGCCGGTGAGCGCGAACCAGGCGAGGATCCGCCTGCGTACGGCTTCCGGGCCCGCTCCTTCGAGCAGCGCGCGACCGGCGGTGGCCCAGCGCTTGGAGGGGGTACGGGCGCTGAACGGAGCAGCGTGGGCGAGCAGTCGGTACCAGGGCTCGCCACCCGCCGCCGCGTCGCTGAGTGCCTGGTCGGCCCAGGGTTCACCCGGATTGAGCGGCGGGCCCGGAAAGGCGGCCGACGTCTCGCGCAGCGCGGGCTCGGCGTGGCCGGCCAGTGCGGTGCGCCGGAAAACGGCCAGGACTTCGGGGCCCGGCACCCGTCCGGCCATCAGCTCGGCGGCGGCCAGCTCCCAGTCCCGGTTGCCGGAACCGATCACGAACTGGCCCCCGATCCCGGCGAGTCGGGCCTGCCGCTCGGCAGCGAGCAGATCACCGTCGAGCCCCAGCACCACCCCACTCGCGACCACCAGCAGCTCCGCACGCAGATAACGGGGGTCGCGCCCGAACTCCTCGAAGACGTACGGCCCTTCGTCCCGAACGGTCGTCAGCCACCGCGCCCATATCCGTCCGAGCGCCAGCCGGTCCGCGTCGGGGAGGGAGCGCAGCCACGCCATGTTCTCCGCCCCCGGCCCGGTCATGGCCCCATTGCGGCAGGCGGCTCGCATCACGGAGTGCGCGAGTCCCCGCAGATCACCGCGCGCGGCCAGCACCCGGTACTCGGCGGCCTGCTCCACCAGCACCCGCGGGTCCCGCAGCCCTCTGCTCACTCCCGTCGTCTCGCTCATGATCCGAGCCTAGGAGCCACCACTGACAACGCGTCCGGCTCGCTCCGAGCGCTCTCTCCTCAGGTCACCGATTACTCCCGCATTGCTCCTGCATTGCTCATTGCGGGATGTCCCTCTCCTGGCAAGAATCGGGTCACCCCTCACCCAGCCACCGCCGCGCACCCCACCACTCCCTGGAGCCCCACCATGACCGCCGCAGCCCATGTCACCGCCGAGATCGCCTCGCAGCCCGCCTGCTGGGCCCGCGCCGCCGAACTGGCCGCCACCGTCGGACACGACCTGCCGCAGCCCGGCGAACGGGTCGCCGTCGTCGGCTGCGGGACCTCCTTCTACATGGCCCGCGCCTACGCCGCCCTGCGCGAGCGCGCGGGCCAGGGCGAGACCGACGCCTACGCCGCCTCGGAGGCGGCCCTCGGCCGCCCGTACGACCGCGTGGTCGCCCTCACCCGCTCCGGCACCACGACCGAGGTGCTGGTGCTCCTGGCGGAGGTCTCCGGCCGCATCCCGGCCCTTGTACTGACGGGGGTCCCCGGAGGGCCGGTCGCGGATCACGCGGACGCCCTGGTCGACCTGTCCTTCGCCGACGAGAGATCCGTCGTCCAGACCCGGTTCGCCACCACCGCGCTCCAACTCCTGCGGGCCGGTCTCGGGTTCGACCTCGCCGCCTCGATCGCGGACGGTGAGCTCTCGGTGGAGGAGCCGCTCCCCCGCCTGTGGCTCGACCGCAGCCAGTTCACCTTCCTCGGCCGTGGCTGGACGGTCGGCCTGGCCGACGAGGCGGCGCTCAAGCTGCGCGAGGCGGCCCGGGCGTGGACCGAGTCGTACGCCGCGATGGAGTACCGGCACGGCCCGATCAGCATCAGCGACGAGCACAGCCTGGTCTGGTCGTTCGGCGAGCCGCCGGCCGGCCTTGAGGACGAAGTGTCCTTCACCGGAGCCCTGTTCAGCGCGGATCTGCTGGACCCGGTGGCGTCCCTGGTGCGTGCCCAGCGGCTCGCCGTGGAACTGGCCGCCCGCCGGGGCATGAATCCCGACCGTCCGCGCAACCTCTCCCGCTCGGTGATCCTCACCGGGGCAGCCGCCTGATTGTCGGCGGCGCGCGTTAGCCTGCGGATTCGGGACATTCGATGCTCCCGAGGAATTGAGGAGGACACAGCGCATGAGCCTGTACGACATCCCGCTGCGCACCCTGGACGGCGACCCGACCAGCCTGGCCGCACACAAGGGCAAGGCGGTCCTGATCGTCAATGTCGCGTCCAAGTGCGGCCTGACGCCCCAGTACACCGGCCTGGAGCAGCTCCAGAAGACCTACGCGGACCGGGGCTTCACCGTGCTCGGTGTCCCGTGCAACCAGTTCGCGGGCCAGGAGCCGGGCAGCGCGGAGGAGATCGCTGAGTTCTGCTCGGCGAGCTACGGAGTGTCCTTCCCCCTCCTGGAAAAGAGCGAGGTGAACGGCGACCACCGCCACCCCCTCTACGCCGAGCTCACCCAGTTCGCGGACGCGGAGGGCGAGGCCGGCGACGTGCAGTGGAACTTCGAGAAGTTCCTCACCGACCCCCAGGGTGAGGTGGTGGCCCGCTTCCGCCCCCGCACCGAGCCGACCGACACGGTGGTCGTCGCGGCGATCGAAGCCAACCTGCCGGGCTGACCTGCCGGGGCCTGTGCGGGGCCTGTCGGGGCGTTCACCCGGCGCACGCTCGACGGAGGCGGCCCTCTCCGGGTGGGGAGGGCCGCCTCCGTGAAGTCGCCGCAGGAGCGTTACCCCGGGCGGCGGGCGGGCGGGTACGCCCGCTACTACATCTGTGTCCGCGCCCGCGCCTACGTCTAGCGGATGGGCATTCCCGACAGGGTGCGGGCGATCACCAGGCGCTGGATCTCGCTGGTGCCTTCGAAGATGGTGTAGATGGCGCTGTCGCGGTGCATCCGCTCCACGGGGTACTCGCGGGTGTAACCGTTGCCGCCGAGGATCTGGACGGCCTGGGCGGTGACCTTCTTGGAGACCTCGCTGGCGTAGAGCTTGGACATGGAGCCCTCGGCCGCGGTGAACGGCTTGCCGGAGACGGCCATCCAGGAGGCGCGCCAGACCAGGAGACGGGCGGCGTCGATCTGGGTGCGCATGTCGGCGAGCTGGAAGGCGATGCCCTGGTTGTCGATGATCGGGCGGCCGAACTGTTCGCGGGTCTTCGCATAGTCGAGGGCGACCTCGTAGGCGGCCCTGGCGGTGCCGACGGCCATCGCGCCGACTGCCGGGCGGGAGGCCTCGAAGGTGGCCATGGCGGCGTTCTTCACGCGCTCGCCGCCGCCCTTGGCCGCACGCTCGCGGGCCCTGGCGAGGCGCTCGTCGAGCTTCTCCTTGCCGCCCAGGAGGCAGGAGCCGGGGACGCGGGCGTCCTCCAGGACGACCTCCGCCGTGTGCGAGGCGCGGATGCCGTGCTTCTTGAACTTCTGGCCCTGGGAGAGGCCGGGGGTGTTCGGCGGCACGATGAAGGAGGCGTGGCCCTTGGAACCGAGGGAGGGGTCCACACAGGCGACGACGACGTGGACGTTGGCGATGCCGCCGTTGGTCGCCCAGGTCTTGGTGCCGTTGAGGACCCACTCGTCCTTGGCCTCGTCGTACACGGCCCTGGTGCGCATCGAGGCGACGTCGGAGCCGGCGTCGGGCTCGGAGGAGCAGAAGGCGGCGACCTTCACATCATTGGCGTCGCCGTACATCTGGGGTATCCAGGTGCCGATCTGCTCCTCGGTGCCGTTGGCCAGGACGCCGACGGCGGCCAGGCCGGTCCCGACGATGGACAGTCCGATACCCGCATCACCCCAGAACAGTTCCTCCATAGCCATGGGGATGCCGAGCCCCGTAGGGTCGAAGTACTGCTGCGCGTAGAAGTCGAGCGAGTAGATGCCCAGTTTGGCGGCCTCCTGGATCACCGGCCAGGGCGTTTCCTCACGCTCGTCCCATTCCGCGGCGGCCGGGCGCATCACATCCGCGGCGAAACCGTGGATCCAGTCGCGGACCTGCTTCTGGTCATCGTTGAGATCGAGCGTGAACTCGGCCATGTCCCCTCCAGCGCGTGCACGTTACTTGCGGTAACCCCGAGTGTGTTACCGATGAGTAGCCCCTGTCAACAGCTGCCTGTCAGTGGGCAGTGTTACGTTGCGCGGGCGTCACGGAACGGATTCGCTTGGGCGGGGAGTGCACACGATGGACACCACACAGCAGGTCGCGCGGCAGGCCGGACAGCCGGGTGGGCAGGGCACCGGGCAGCGCTCGACCACCGAGAACCGGCGTCGCGAACTGCTCGAAGCGGCGGACCGGGTGGTGCTCCGGGACGGCCCGCAGGCGTCCATGAACGCGATAGCGGCCGAGGCGGGCATCACCAAGCCGATCCTCTACCGCCACTTCGGCGACAAGGGCGGCCTGTACCGCGCACTCGCCAAGCGCCACACCGACGCCCTGCTCTCCGCCCTGCGCGCGGCCCTGGACGCCCCGGCCGAGCGCCGCGAGCGGGTGGAGCGCACGCTCGACACCTACCTGGCCGCGATCGAGGCCCGCCCGCAGGTCTACCGCTTCCTGATGCATCCGGCGGAGGACACCGCCGCCCCGCAGCCCGAGCAGGGCTTCGACGTCGGCCGGCATTCGGCGCCGCTGCTGCGGCGGATGGGCGAGGAGCTGGCGGAGGTCATCGCCGAGCGCGTCGACCTCGGCCCGAACAGCGAGCAGCTGGCCCGCGTCTGGGGCCACGGAATCGTCGGCATGATGCACGCGGCCGGTGACTGGTGGCTGGGTGAACGCCCGTGCTCCCGCGCCGAGTTGGTCGCCAGCCTGGCCGACCTGTTGTGGGGCCGCCTCGCCGCAGCCGGCGACCGCCCGGGCGGCCCCGGCTTCTGAGCCCCCGCGTCTACGGGGGCGGGGCACGCCGACGGAGCACGGCGGCCCGACGGAGGGGTACGCCCGGTCAGGACACCGACCCGCGACGACCACCGCGACGTACCGCGGAAGACCTGGACGTACCGCCAAAAACCCTAGGAGGCGTCCGTACGCCCCCACGCCGTCTTCCGCGCCTGGCGTCGCACCTTCGCCCTGCGCCAACCGCTGAGCCGGTCCGGGTAGAGCGTCCCGTCGAGGTGGTCGCACTCGTGCTGGAGGCAGCGGGCGAAGAAGCCGGTGCCCGCGACGCGTACCGGTTCGCCGGTCATCGTGAAGCCCTCGACCACCGCGTGGTCGAAGCGCTCGGTGCCCGCTTCCAGGCCGGGCAGCGAGAGGCAGCCCTCGGGGCCCCGGATCACCGGACCGTCTGCCTCCACCAGGCGCGGATTGACCAGGTGGCCGAGGTGGCGGACCTCGTCGTCGTCGGGGCAGTCGTAGACGAAGACCCGCAGCGACTCGCCGGCCTGGTTGGCGGCGAGGCCGACGCCCTCGGCCGCGTACATCGTCGCGAACAGGTCCTCGACGAGGCGGGCGAGGTCCGGGCCGAAGTCGGTCACGGGCTCGCAGGGGGCGTGCAGTACGGGGTCGCCGAGCAGCCTCATGGCGCGTACGGTGCCGGAACTGCCGGGAATGGGGCGGTGTCGCATGGGCGTAAGCGTACGTTCCGCGCCGTGTCACGTACCGTCGAGGCCCTCCGGGCTCTCCCCCACCGGTGCCGCGGTTCGGGCACCCGGCGGGACATCGATAGGCTGAGCCCGGACTGTTGACCGGTGGACCTGGGGCAAGTGCGGCGCCGGATGCAAGGAGGACAAGTGACGATGGCAGGCAACACGGAGCCGTTGTCGCCGCGGGCCAAGCTGGCCGTGACGGCAGGCAAGGCCGCGGCGGCGGTGTCCCGTGCCGCGGGACGCGGTAGCGGTTCGGTGATCGGTGGAAAGGTCGCGCTCAAGCTCGACCCGGATCTGCTGGGACGGCTCGCACAGCATCTGGACGTGGTGCTTGTCTCGGCGACCAACGGCAAGACGACGACGACCCGGCTGATCGCGGAGGCCCTGCGGGCCAGCGGTCCGGTCGTCTCCAACGCGCTCGGCGCCAATATGCCGGCGGGCATCACGTCCGCGCTGGCGGGCGGCTCGGACGCGAAGTACGGCGTGATCGAGGTCGACGAGAAGTACCTCGCCGGGGTGGCCCGCGATGTGACGCCCAAGGCGATCGCACTGCTCAACCTCTCCCGCGACCAGCTCGACCGGGCCGCCGAGACCCGGATGCTGGCCGAGAAGTGGCGCGAGGGCCTGGCCGGTTCCAAGGCCGTGGTGATCGCGAACGCGGACGACCCGCTGATCGTGTGGGCGGCCTCGTCCTCGCCGAACGTGGTGTGGGTGGCCGCCGGGCAGGAGTGGAAGGACGACGCCTGGTCGTGCCCCTCCTGCGGCGGTGTGATGCAGCGTCCCGGCGACGACTGGTTCTGCGGCGACTGCGGCTTCCGCCGTCCGACGCCGAGCTGGGTGCTCTCCGGCGACCACGTCCTGGACCCGCACGGCAGCGCGTGGCCGATCCACCTCCAGCTGCCGGGCCGCGCCAACAAGGCGAACGCGGCCACCTCGGCCGCCGTCGCCGCGACCTTCGGCGTACCGCCGCAGGTGGCGCTGGAGCGGATGTACCAGGTGCAGGCGGTGGCCGGACGATACGACATCGTCCAGTTCGAGAACCGTGAGCTGCGGCTGCTGCTCGCGAAGAACCCGGCCGGCTGGCTGGAGACCTTCTCGCTGATCAACCCGCCGCCGACGCCGGTGGTCCTGGCCGTCAACGCCCGTGGCGCCGACGGCACCGACACCTCCTGGCTGTGGGACGTCGACTACACCCGGCTCGCCGGTCACCCGATCTTCGTGCTCGGCGACCGCAAGCTGGACCTGGCGGTACGACTTGAGGTCGCGGGCCTGGACTTCCGGGTCTGCGAGAACCTGGACGAGGCCGTCCGGATGGCACCTCCCGGGCTGATCGAGACGATCGCCAACTACACCGCATTCCAGGACCTCCGCCGCCGCGTCGGCAACTGACGGAAATCGCAGAGGACATGACTCGAATGAACGACAGCAGTCTGCGGCTCGTCTGGATCTACCCGGACCTGCTCAGCACGTACGGCGACCAGGGCAACGCCCTCGTCGTCGAGCGCCGGGCCCGTCAGCGCGGTCTCGATGTGCAGCGCGTGGACGTACGCAGCGACCAGCCCATCCCCACCTCCGGCGACATCTATCTGATCGGCGGCGGTGAGGACCGCCCGCAGCGGCTGGCCGCCGAGCGGCTGCGCAAGGACGGCGGGCTGAGCCGGGCCGTCTCCAACGGGGCGATCGTCTTCTCCGTGTGCGCCGGCTACCAGATCCTGGGCCACGAGTTCATCAACGACCTCGGCCAGCGCGAGCAGGGTCTCGGTCTGCTCGACGTGATCTCCACCCGTGGCGAGGGCGAGCGCTGCGTGGGCGACGTACTCGCCGACATCGACGCCCCGTTGAACCTCCCGCAGCTCACCGGCTTCGAGAACCACCAGGGCATCACCCACCTCGGCCCCACCGCCCGCCCCCTCGCCCGGGTCCGCCTCGGCAAGGGCAACGGCACCGGCGACGGCACCGAGGGCGCGTACAACGACACCGTCTTCGGTACGTACATGCACGGCCCGGTCCTCGCCCGCAACCCGCTGATCGCGGACCTGCTGCTGAAGCTGGCCCTCGATGTGAACGCCCTGCCGCCCACCGACGACCGCTGGTACGAGGCGCTGCGCGCCGAGCGCATCAGCAGCGCCACACAGCCCGCCTGACCCGCGGACCGCGCGGAACGCGTGCCCCGGGCAGAACACGTGGCCCACGGCAGAGCACGCGGAAAAGGTGGCTCACATGGGCCCGGGTGAGCTCATGCGGTGAAATCGCCGCGAAAGTCCACCGGTTGGACGTCCGGTTCGGTCCCGTCATCCCTCGCTTGTAGGGTGACGGGACCCCGCCCGGACGACGTGGTCCGGTCATTCGGCCCACGTTGCAAAGGTTTTCGCGCCATGCGCATTGGTGTCCTCACCTCCGGCGGCGACTGCCCCGGCCTGAACGCCGTCATCCGTTCCGTCGTCCACCGCGCCGTCGCCGACCACGGCGACGAAGTCATCGGCTTCCACGACGGCTGGCGCGGTCTCCTCGAATGCGACTACCGCCCGCTCGAACTCGACGATGTCAACGGCATCCTGGCGCGCGGCGGCACCATCCTCGGTTCCTCCCGGGTCCAGCCCGCCCATCTGCGCGGCGGCGTCGAGACCGCCCGCGGCCATGTCGCCGACCTCGGCCTCGACGCGATCATCCCGATCGGTGGCGAAGGCACCCTCAAGGCCGCCCACCTCCTCTCCGAGGCGGGGCTGCCCATCGTCGGCGTACCCAAGACCATTGACAACGACATCGCGTCCACCGACGTCACCTTCGGTTTCGACACCGCGGTGGGCGTTGCCACCGAGGCGCTCGACCGGCTGAAGACCACCGCCGAGTCGCACCAGCGGGTGCTGATCGTGGAGGTCATGGGCCGCCACACCGGGTGGATCGCGCTGCACTCCGGCATGGCGGCCGGTGCGCACGCCATCGTCGTCCCGGAGCGGCCCTTCGACATCGGGGAGCTGACCGAGCTGGTCGGCAAGCGGTTCTCGGCGGGCAAGCGGTTCGCGATCGTGGTGGTCGCGGAGGGGGCGAAGCCGCGTGCGGGGTCGATGGAGTTCGACATCGGCAAGAAGGACCAGTACGGGCACGAGCGTTTCGCCGGGGTCGCCAACCAGCTGGCGATCGAGCTGGAGGAGCGCCTGGGCAAGGAGGCCCGCCCGGTGATCCTCGGGCACGTCCAGCGCGGCGGCACGCCGACCGCGTACGACCGCGTCCTCGCGACCCGCTTCGGCTGGCACGCGGTGGAGGCGGCGCACCGCGGTGAGTTCGGCATGATGACGGCGCTGCGCGGCACGAACATCGAGATGGTGCCGCTGACCGGTGCCGTCGAGGAGCTGAAGACGGTGCCCGCGGAGCGGTACGCGGAAGCGGAGTGCGTGCTGTAGCCCACAGGCTCCCAGAGCTGCCCCCGGTCGCCGACGCGGCCGGGGGCAGTTCTACTCTGGACCGGACAACCAGCACGAAACAGGCGGCACGAAAACAGGAGTCACCGGATGGATCACAGCGGGCACGGCATGAACATGGATCTGCCGCCGTTCACGCTGGGACGGGGTTTGGAGCTGTCCCCCGATCCCTTCTTCCTGATCGGCTGCCTGGCGGCGCTCGCCCTGTACGGGTGGGGTGTGGTGCGGCTGAAGCGACGCGGTGACGACTGGCCGATCGGCCGGACGGTCTTCTTCGTCGTCGGCGTACTGACCGTGATGCTGGTGATGTGCACCAAGCTCAACGACTACGGCATGGTCATGTTCAGCGTGCACATGGTGCAGCACATGATCGTCAGCATGCTGTCGCCGATCCTGCTGCTGCTCGGCGCACCGATCACCCTGGCGCTGCGCGCACTGCCGGTGTCGGGACGCGGACGCAAGGGCCGCAAGGGTCCGCGTGAGCTGCTGCTCGCCCTGCTGCACAGCCGGTACATGAAGATCATCACGCACCCGGCGTTCACCATCCCGCTGTTCATCGCGAGCCTGTACGGCTTCTACTTCACGCCGCTCTTCGACATGCTGATGGGCAACACGGTCGGCCACGTGGTGATGATGGTGCACTTCCTCGCCGTCGGCCTGGTCTTCTTCTGGCCGATCATGGGCGTCGACCCGGGGCCGCACCGGCCCGGTTATGTGATGCGGATGCTGGAGCTGTTCGCCGGAATGCCGTTCCACGCGTTCTTCGGCATCGCCCTGATGATGGCGACCCAGCCGATGGTCGAGGCGTACAAGAACCCGCCCGCCTCGCTGGGCATCGACGCGCTCGCCGATCAGAACGCGGCGGGCGGCATCGCCTGGGCGTTCAGCGAGATCCCCTCCGTGCTGGTACTGATCGCGCTGGTCTTCCAGTGGTACCGCTCCGAGCAGCGGGTGGCCCGTCGCTCGGACCGGGCGGCGGACCGGGACGGCGACAAGGAGCTCGCGGAGTACAACGCGTACCTGGCCTCGCTGCAGGCGCGCGGCGGTCAGTCGTAGCGGCGGAGCCGGCCGTACACCTGGATGCGGAACCGGCCGCACGCTAGCGGTGGCCGCCCCCGCCGGGTGACGATGTCCTCCACTCGAAGGAGGCGGCGCCGATGCCCGGTTCACCGAAATCGATGGGGGCACTGACCGTCGGAACGCTGGTGGTCGTCACGGCGTACACGGCGGCGATGGGCAGCAACGGCTGGCTGTGGTTCGGCTGGGTGGTGCTGTTGCTGGCGACGGTGGGAACGGCGGCGACGACGACGCGCGGGCGCTGAGGGCCTGCGGCGCGGGGCGGCCACGCGCCGTGCCGCCCACGGGTCAGAAGCGGAAGACGTCCCCGGTCGCCGCGTCGAGCATGCACGCGTTGCCGAAGGTCTTCTTCCAGTGGACGGTACGTCCGTGCCAGGTGCCGTCCGCCGTCGCGGTCACCGGGTCGTACTGCTTGGTGCAGGTCCGCGGCTCACTCCGCAGCGCGTCGAAGTCGCCGCGCGCCCAGGTCAGGTCGTTGCAGGCGGCCAGTGCCTCGGGGTGGCCGCCGCCCGCCTCCGGCGAGCAGTTCAGGTTGACGCCCCGGATCCAGGTGTGCTCGGCGCCCGAGACCGTGAGCAGCAGACTGTGCCCGGGGTCGGGGTGGCCGTCGGCGACCGCGGTGGCCGCGGGGGCGAGGGCGAGCAGGGCGGTGACCGCGAGGGCGGCGGTGCGGATGCGCATGGGACCTCCGGGGAGACAAGGGTCTGGCAGGGGAAGAGGCCAGCGCACCCGCCTCGCCCCGGCCCCGCAACCGGCCACGCCGTGCGGGCTGTGCGGCTCGCCCGTCCGGGGCGCCCGATTGCCCCACTTGGCCTTCACCCGGAGGCGGTTGGGGGGCCATCCGGAGTGACGTAACGTACCCACATGATCGTTTTTGCGCCGGCCGGAGTCTTCCTCCTGGCCCTCGTCGTCAGCATGTTGCGCGACCGCCGACGCTTCCGTAACGGCATCTATCTGGTCTTCGCGCTCTTCTTCGCCCTGATAGGGGTGATGATCAAGGCGAGCCAGACACATCACCGGCTGGCGGCGGCCCTCGCGCTCTTCCTCCTGCTGCTGGCGCTGCTGTCCGCGTTCACCCTGGCGGTGTTCCTGGTCAGGAACGGGCTGACGATGGTGCGCAGGGAGGGCCGCAGCCCGGCCAATCTGCTGTCCCTGCTGGCAGGCCTGGGCATCTTCGGTCTCGCGGCGATGCTGCTGACGACCCTCTCCACGGGCTGGCGGGCGCTGGGCACGGTGACCGTGGTGGCGACACTGGTCGTCGGGTACATCTCCTTCCTCTTCACCTGCTTCCTGCTGTACTCGCTGCTGTACGGCTGGCTCCGCCCCCGGCGCGATGTCGACTTCGTGGTGGTCCTGGGCTCCGGGCTGATCCGCAACAAGGTGCCGCCGCTGCTGGCGAGCAGGCTGGACAAGGGCCTCAAGGTGTACGGCGCCCAGGTCGCCGCGGGCCGGGAACCGCTGTTCGTCACCTCCGGCGGGCAGGGTCCGGACGAGGACCGCCCCGAGGGGCAGGCCATGGCCGAGTACCTGATCGACAAGGGCGTCGCGGCGGACCGGATCCTGATCGAGGGCGAGTCGCGCACCACCGAGGAGAACCTCACCTTCAGCGGCGCCCTGATGCGCGAGCGGGACCCCGGCTACCGCTGTGTGGTCGTCACCAACAACTTCCATGCCTTCCGCGCCGCCCTGGTGGCCCGCAGGACCCATGTCCACGGGCAGGTCGTCGGCTCCCCCACGGCGCGCTACTTCTGGCCGAGCGCGATCATCCGGGAGTTCGCCGCGATCTTCATGGAGCACAAGGTCGTCAACTTCTCCGTGTGCGCCGTCCTGGTCCTGATGGGCTCCCTCACCGGCCTGGCCTGAGCCTGCCCGGCCGCCCCCCGGCCGCCCGCTCCCCTACCGTGGGCCGCATGACGACCGCACCCGTGGACCACACCGCCGAAATCGTCACCCAGAGCACACTGCTGAGGGCCCACCTCGACGGCGCGGACCTCACGGCCCCGGTGGCCGCGTGCCCCGGCTGGGACGTGGCCAGGCTGGTGCGCCACGTGGGCAGCGCGCACCGCTGGGTCGAGGAGATCGTGAGGAGCCGGGCCACCGGTCCCGTCGAGGAGGACATCAACGACCCGGACGCCCACACCGCGCTGTCCGGATCCGCGCTCGCCGACTGGCTGGGGCAGGGGGCCGAGGCGCTCGGGGCGGCCCTGCGGGAGGCGGGGCCGGACGCCCCGGTGTGGACGGTGGCGCCCGGCGGCACCGCCCGCTTCTGGGCGCGCAGGATGACGTACGAGACGGCCGTCCACCGCTACGACGTGGCGGCGGCGCTCGGCGTCCCGTACGTCCTGGACCCGGCGGTGGCCCGCGGCGGGCTGGACGAGTGGACGGAGTTCAGCGTCCTGCCGCAGGTCTTCGACTTCCCCGGGGCTCTGCACGCCCTGCTGGGCCCCGGCCGCTCGCTCCGCCTGCGTACCGTCGAAAGAGACGCGGGGTGGGTCGTGGATCTCGGCGGTGCCCTGCCGGACCGGCGCCCGGCCGTCCCCGGTGAGCAGGCCACGGTCACGGTGAGCGGCACGGCGGCGGACCTGCTGCTGCTGATGTACGGGCGGTTGACGCCCCAGTCGCCGGAGATCGAGGCCGAAGGGGACGGGGACCTCCTCAACTCCTGGCTGCACGAGGTGAGTTCCTGGCTCCGGATCGCGTAGGGAGCCGCGGCGCACCCGCAGGTGCCCAAGTGAGCGCGAGCTCATCGGGGTATCGGTGCCGAGTCATCATCAATACGGTCCGGGGTAGTTACACGGGTCAAGGCCCGCGCATACACTGAGCGGCCCCGAATCAAGCCCTGACCAGCAGAAAGGCAGCCCACAAGGCAGTCCGTCCCCTAGGGAGCAGCCGGGTGTTCTACTACGTGCTCAAGTACGTATTCATCGGACCGTTGTTGAGAATCTTGTTCCGCCCCAGGATCGAGGGCCTGTCGTACGTCCCCGCTGACGGCGCCGCCATCGTCGCGGGCAATCACCTCTCCTTCTCCGACCATTTCCTGATGCCCGCCGTGCTGAAGCGGCGGATCACCTTCCTGGCGAAGGCCGAGTACTTCACGGGACCCGGGGTGAAGGGGCGGCTGACGGCCGCGTTCTTCCGCAGTGCCGGGCAGATCCCGGTGGACCGGTCGGGGAAGGAGGCCGGGAAGGCGGCCGTGCGGGAGGGGCTCGGGGTGCTGGGCAAGGACGAGTTGCTCGGCATCTATCCGGAGGGCACCCGCTCGCACGACGGCCGGCTGTACAAGGGGAAGGTCGGGGTCGCGGTGATGGCGATAACCGCCGGGGTGCCGGTGGTGCCGTGCGCGATGGTGGGGACGTTCGAGATCCAGCCGCCGGGACGGAAGATCCCGAAGATCAAGCGGGTGACCATCCGCTTCGGGGAGCCGCTGGACTTCTCCCGGTTCGCCGGGATGGAGAACGAGAAGGCCGCGCTCCGGGCCGTCACCGACGAGATCATGTACGCGATCCTCGGGCTGTCCGGGCAGGAGTACGTCGACCGGTACGCCGCCGAGGTGAAGGCCGAACAGGCCGCACAGGGAAGGAAGTTCCCCAGGCTGCGACGCTGAGGGCGGAATCGCTCTCGGCGAAAGAACGCCGATGGGGCGACCGTCCGCCCGTAGCGTGCTCGGTATGACGCAGACAGGCGGAGGCGGAACGTCCAGGGGCAGCGCCCTGGTCATCGGGGCGACGGGACAGATCGGCCGGGCGGCGGTGCGTGCGCTGGCCGCCGACGGCTGGGAGGTACGGGCGGGCTCGCGCGGCGGCGGCCGGGACGCGAGCTGGCCCGAGGAGGTCCACGGGGTACGGGTGGACCGGGAGGACGACGCCTCCCTCGCGGCGGCGGTCGGCGACGGGGTGGACGTACTGGTCGACATCGTCGCCTTCACCGAGGCGCACGCCCGGCAGCTGACGGCGCTGAGCGACCGGATCGGCTCGGCCGTGGTGATCTCCAGTGTCGCGGTGTACGCCGATGACGAGGGCCGCAGCTTCGACACCCAGGAGCGCCCGGACGGCTTCCCGCGCTTCCCTGTGCCGATGCCGGAGACCCAGGTGACGGTGGCCGCCGGGGACGAGACGTACGGCACCAGGAAGGTCGCGATCGAGCAGGCACTGCTGGGCGCGGAGGACCTGCCGACGACGCTGCTGCGGGCGGGGGCCGTGCACGGTCCCGGCTGCCGCACCCCGCGCGAGCTGTACTTCGTGAAGCGGGTGCTGGACGGGCGGCCGGTGCGCGTCCTCGCGTACGGCGGCGAGAGCCGTTTCCACCCCGTGCACGTCGAGAATCTCGCGGAGCTCATCCGGCTGGCGGCGGCGAAGCCCGGTGACCGGGTGCTCAACGGGGCCGACCCCGAAGCGCCGACGGTCGCGGAGATCGGTGCGGCGATCGACCGGACGATGGGCGCCGGGAGCGAGCTGGTCACGCTGGAGGGGCCGCCGCCGAAGAGCAAGGTCGGCGAGACTCCG
This sequence comes from Streptomyces sp. NPDC051561, assembly GCF_044454195.1. Taxonomy (NCBI): domain Bacteria; kingdom Bacillati; phylum Actinomycetota; class Actinomycetes; order Kitasatosporales; family Streptomycetaceae; genus Streptomyces; species Streptomyces sp. NPDC051561. Next base: position 239,421 of record NZ_JBITDM010000007.1, read on the forward strand.
TGGAGCGCGGGGCATCCCGTGGTGTGCGACATGGGCGCTGCGGAACGGGAGTTGGGGTACCGGCCGGTGGTCGGGTACGAGGAGTCGCTGCCGGCGACGGTGGAGTGGCTGGTGGGGCAGTTGAAGGAGAGCGGCTGGGAGGAGGCGTTCCCGAAGATGGCGGCGCGGGGGGACATTTTCGACTACGCGGCCGAGGACGCCTGGCTGGCGGCGCGCGGCGCGTAGGGCTTCGGGCGCAGGGGCCTCGGGCGGCAGGGCCTCGGACGCCAAGGCCTCGGACGCCAGGGCTTCGGCAGCAGGAAGGGGCGGCCGGTGGGAGAGCACCGGCCGCCCCTTCGTTCACTGCGCCGTGGTTACGGCTTCGGCGCGGCGTGCGGCGCGCACGTCACGTCACGGCTGTCGAGCTTGCCGCTCACCAGGTAGGACTGGACCCGGCTGTCGAGGCACGGGTTGCCCAGGTTGGTGATGCCGTGCGAACCGGCGTCGCGCTCGGTGATCAGGCGCGAGCCCTTGAGCCGCTTGTGCAGCTCCACGGCGCCCGCGTACGGGGTGGCCGCGTCGCGGGTGGACTGGGCGATCAGGACCGGCGGCAGCCCCTTGCCGGGCTTGATGTCCAGGGCGTGCTGCTGCTTGACGCCCCAGGTGGCGCAAGGCAGGTTCATCCAGGCGTTGGACCAGGTGAGGAACGGGTACTTCTCGTGGAGCTTGGAGTTGTCCCGGTTCCACTTGTTCCAGCTGGTCGGCCACTTGGCGTCCGCGCACTCCACCGCCGTGTAGACGGCGTTGCCGTTCTCCGAGGCGATGTTGCCCGCGGTGTTGGCCATATCGGGACCGGCGGCCTCCACGAGAGCCGCGGTGTCACCCGCGAGGTACTTGCTCCAGATCGAGGCGACGGGCGCCCAGCTGGAGTCGTAGTACGGAGCGCTCTGGAAGAAGACGATCAGCTCGGCCGGGCCGACGACGCCGCCGACGGGGCTCTTCTTGGCCGAGGCGCGCAGCTTCTCCCACTGCTTCTGGACCTTCTCGACGGTGTTGCCGATGTGATAGGTCGCGTCGTTCGCGGCGACCCACTTCATCCAGTCCTTCCAACGGCCCTCGAAGGCGATGTCCTGGTCGAGGTTGACCTCGTACCAGATCTTCTTCGTGGACGGGTTGACGACGCTGTCGAGCACCATCCGGCGCACATGCGTCGGGAAGAGCTCGCTGTAGACGGCACCCAGGTAGGTGCCGTACGAGACGCCCACGTAGTTGAGCTTGCGGTCACCGAGTGCGGCCCGGATGACGTCCAGGTCGCGTGCGGTGTTGGGGGTCGTCATGTGCGGCAGCATCCAGCCGCTGCGCTCCTTGCAGCCCGCCGCGTACTCGGCGGCCAGCTTGCGCTGCGCCTGCTTGTCGGCCTCGCTGTCGGGCACCGGGTCGAGCTTCGGGGCCTTGACGAACTCCTGCGGGTCGACACAGGAGATCGGCGTCGACCTGCCGACTCCCCGCGGGTCGAAGCCGACCAGGTCGTACGCCTTGGCGGCGCCCGCCCAGATCTGGTTCTTGGTGACCACCCGGCGCGGGAACTTCAGTCCCGAGCCGCCGGGGCCGCCCGGGTTGTAGACCAGGGAGCCCTGCCGGTCCTGCGGGGAGCCGGTGTTGCCGATTCTGTCGACGGCGAGGGTGATCTGCTTGCCGTACGGCTTGCTGTAGTCCAGCGGCACGGTGACATAACCGCACTTGATGGGCTTCTCCAGGCCCCAGTCCGCCGGGCAGTCCTTCCAGGAGATGCCGGTGCGAGCCGCCTTCTGCGCGGCCACCTTCACGCCGTACGCCTCTGCGCCGCCGCTCTGATGGCGGCTGCTGGCGTTTCGCTGACCCTGCGCGTCGTCGGCCGTCGCTGCGGGTGCTGCCATCGCACCTGCTATGAGCGTGCCCGCGAGCAGGGTGCCGGCCGAGCCGAGCACTGCGGTGCGTCGCAAGTGGTACCTCCCCCTGTGAGTTGACCCGCGCCCTCGATGGGCGTCCGGCGCATCCTTTCGCCAGGTGGGCCACCGGGAACAGACCGTACTGGTGTTTCTTTACCGAACCAATAACCGGTACAAGGTGTCCCGGTCAGCGGTACCGGAAGTAACTGCCATGCATGAACCTGCCATCACGGGTTATCCGGAAAACTCCAACACCCCTTCACACAACGGGAGTTCAGATGACCGGCATCGGCACCAGCGGTACCCGTGGACGCAGCGCGTCGGGCACGAACGGTCTGGCGATCGCGGGCCTCGTCTGCGGCATCATCGGCCTGATTTTCTTCAACATCATTCTGGGCCCGCTGGCGATCATCTTCGGCATCATCGCCTACAAGCAGACCGGCGGCTCGGGCATGTCGAAGGCAGCGATCGGCCTGGGCATAGCCGACCTGGTGATCTTCGGCATCCTGATCGCGGTGGCCGCCTCCTCCGGTGGCTTCACCTGGTACGTGGGTGGCTGACCCGCCGGGGAGGGCCGGAACCACCGTCGACGCGTCCCGCCGGGCCGCAGCTCATGCGACCCGGGCGGCCACCTGGCCCCGCACTGCGGCCAGCGCTTCGTCCAGCACCCTGCGCAGCTCCCGGGCGTCCGGCGCGACAGCCGTGACGAGCAGTCCGGGCCCGGCGAGGGGAGTCAGCACCGCGGTCTCGCCGAGCAGGCGGGGCCGCGGCGCCGTGTCCGCCAACTTTCCGTCCACCACCAGGAGTTGACCGACCGCACGATGGCCGCCGAGTACGGCGGGGCCGTCCCAGCCGCCGGGTGCGCCGGGGCCGTAGAACAGTTCCTGGTCGAACAGCGGGCGGCCGGCGCGGCGGACGGTGAGCCGGGTGAGGAGGGTGCCGGTGGACTCGCCGTGCCTGCCGAGAACCTGCTCCTCGCGGAGCACCAGACGGGCGGTGGGAGCGAGTTCGACGCGGGTGCGCATGCGCAGATCACTGCCGTGGCAGGAGATGAGCTGTTCCGGCAGCCAGTTCAGCTCGGCGTGCTGACCAACCGTCAGGCGTACTTCGTACTGCGCGCGTTCGGGGATCCGACTGGGCAGCGCGACGGTGGCGCCGGACGCGTCGACGGTCAGCGCGGCACCGTCGAGGACCTCCGCCTCGATGGCAAGGCGGTCGCCGCCGAGCGGTGCGCTCATCGCGCCGACGACGGTGACCCTGCTGGCGTCGGGTCCGCCGTCCACACTTCTGGTACGCCGCAGGGCCAGCGGCCCGTCGCTCTCCAGCACCGGCAGCCGGCCGCCGGGGGCGGCGACCATCCTGGCGGTGGCGCGGATGCTCACGCCGCGCGCCAGGCGGCCAGCTGGGCACGGAGCCAGTCCGCGACCGGTCCAACGCCCTGACCCGTCGTCAAGGACTGGAAGATGACCGGGAGTTCGGCCCGTTGCTCCTTCGCGTCGCGGGCCATCCGCTCCAGGTCGGAGCCGACGTGCGGGGCGAGGTCGGTCTTGTTGATCACGAGGAGGTCGGCGGTGGTGACGCCGGGGCCGCCCTTGCGCGGGATGTCGTCGCCGCCCGCCACATCGATGACGAAGACCTGGGCGTCGACCAGCCCCCTGGAGAAGGTGGCGGTGAGGTTGTCGCCGCCGGACTCGACCAGGATCAGATCGAGCGGCCCGACCGCGTCCTCCAGGTCCTCCACCGCTTCGAGGTTGGCGGAGATGTCGTCGCGGATGGCGGTGTGCGGGCAGGCGCCGGTCTCCACCGCCTGGATCCGCTCGGGCGGCAGTACGGCGCTGCGCAGCAGGAACTCGGCGTCCTCGCGGGTGTAGATGTCATTGGTGACGACGGCGATCGAGAAGGTGTCGCGCAGTTCCCGGCAGAGGGCGGCGACGGTAGCGGTCTTGCCGGAGCCGACCGGCCCGCCGAGGCCGATGCGCAGGGCGCGCCGGGTGCCGTCGGGACGGGCCGCGTCGGCGCTGACGGCGGAGGCGGCGGAGTGGTCGTGGTCAAGGTGCATGGTGCGGCTCCTCGGTGGGTGCGGGGGGGGCTGGGTGCTAGGTGTGCGCGTGGCGGGTGTGTGCGGGGGCGCGCGTGTGTGCGGGGTGGTGTGTGCGGGGCTACGAGGCGAACAGCCGTACCGGCCACGCCGCGTGCGCCTGAGCCGTGATGTCGAGCAGGGGTGCGGACGCGGCGGGCAGGTCGTCGATGTCGCCCCGCAGGGCCGCTTCGGCCGCCCGCCGCGCGACCCGGTCCATCTCCGGTGCGAGCCGCGCGAGAACCGCGGTCGCCTCGAACGGGTCCAGGCTCAGCAGCCGTACCACCGCGGTCGCCGCCCCGCTGACGCTCTCGTACGCCGCACAGTGCGCGGCATCCTCCGGCCCGAGCCCGGCCGAGCGCGCGGCGAGGCCGAGCACCACGGGCTGGTGCGCCCCGCGCGGCCTGGCTGCGGCGAGGGAGTCGAGCGCGGTGGACGGCCAGGTGGCGCGGGCGGCCCGCATCATCTGTCGGCCGAGCTTGCGGGCGGTGGCCCGCAGGGCGGGCGAGGGGGTGCGGGCGTCGGCGGCCTCGTCGAGTGCGAGGGGGTCGAGACCGTGGGCGGCCGCTGCGGCCAGTGAGGCGGAGGTGAGCCCGCTGGTGTGCAGCCGCCCCCGGCAGAACTCCGCGAGGTCCCGGTGGTCCCGGATGCGCCCGGCCTTGACCGCCGCCTCGGCCCCGCCGGAGTGCGCGTGCCCCCCGGCGGGGAAGCGCCCGTCGGCCAGTACGAGCAGCGCGGCCCGCGCACCGGCGGAGCGGTAGGAGGGCCCCGGCTCCGGGCCTGTCGGCCGCCCGGGGGCCGCCGACAGGCCGCCGGTGCCTCTCGGCCGCCCGGACCCGGGCCCACTGGGCAACGGTCTGCCGACCCCCGGACGTACCGGCGCGGGACCGGAGGGCGACGCGGCGTCCGCGGCACGGTCGGCCCCGGCCCCCACGGTCTCGGCCCCTGCCTCGGAAAACAGATCCATCTCCCCCACTCTCAGAAGAGGAAGTAGCGCTGGGCCATGGGCAGTTCGGCCGCCGGTGCCGGGTCCACCGCATCGCCGTCGATGGTCACCGTGAAGGTGTCGGCGTCCACCTCGACCCTCGGCATCGCGTCGTTCTCCCGCATGTCGGCCTTGGTCACGCCCCGGGTGCTGGTGATCGGCACGAACTGCTTGCCCAGGCCCAGGCGTTCCGCGAGGCCGTCCTCGATGGCCGCCTCGGCCACGAAGTTGAAGGAGTTCGCGGCCGGAGCCCGGCCGATCGCCCCGAACATCGGGCGCGGCAGCACCGGCTGCGGGGTCGGGATCGACGCGTTGGCGTCGCCCATCTGCGCGTACGCGATCTGCCCGCCCTTGATCACCATCAACGGCTTCACCCCGAAGAAGGCGGGCTCCCACAGCACCAGGTCGGCCAGCTTTCCGCTCTCCACGGAGCCGATCTCGCGGTCGAGGCCCTGGGCGACTGCCGGGTTGATCGTGTACTTGGCGACATAGCGACGTGCCCTGTGGTTGTCCGCACGCCCGTCGCCGGGCAGCGCGCCGCGCCGCTTCTTCATCACATGGGCGGTCTGCCAGGTCCGCAGGATCACCTCGCCGACCCGCCCCATGGCCTGCGAGTCGGAGGAGATGATCGAGATCGCGCCGAGGTCGTGAAGGATGTCCTCGGCCGCGATGGTGGACGGGCGGATACGGGACTCGGCGAAGGCGAGGTCCTCCGGCACCGCCGGGTTGAGGTGGTGGCAGACCATCAGCATGTCGAGGTGTTCGTCGAGGGTGTTGACGGTGTGCGGCCGGGTCGGATTGGTCGAGCTGGGCAGGACGTACGGTTCGGAGACGACGGTGATGATGTCGGGCGCGTGCCCGCCTCCCGCCCCCTCGGTGTGGTACGCGTGAATGGTGCGGCCCGCGATGGCGGCGAGGGTGTCACCGACGAACCCGGCCTCGTTCAACGTGTCGGTGTGGATGGCCAGTTGGGCGCCCGTCTCCTCACAGACGCTGAGGCAGGCGTCGATGACCGCGGGGGTCGCCCCCCAGTCCTCGTGGATCTTGAAGCCGAGCGCGCCGCCCCGCAACTGCGCGTGCATGGCGTCCCGGGACATGGTGTTGCCCTTGCCGAGCAGCCCGATGTTCACCGGGTAGTGCTCCAGCGCCGCGAACATCCGGGCGAGGTGCCAGCTGCCGGGCGTCACCGTGGTCGCCTTGGAGCCCTCGGCGGGCCCGGTGCCGCCGCCGACGAGGGTGGTGATGCCGGAGGAGAGGGCCTGGTCGACGACGGTCGGCGAGATGAAGTGGACATGGGCGTCGATAGCGCCGGCGGTGACGATCCGGCCGTTGCCCGCGATGATCTCGGTCTCGGGGCCGATCACCAGATCGGGGTGGACCCCGTCCATGGTGTCCGGGTTCCCCGCCTTGCCGATCCCGGTGATCCGGCCGTCCCTGATGCCGACGTCGGCCTTGACGACGCCCCAGTGGTCGAGGATCACCACACCCGTGATGACGGTGTCGGGCGCGCCTTCGGCCCGGGTCGTGCGGGCCTGGCCCATCGACTCGCGGATGACCTTCCCGCCGCCGAACACGGCCTCGTCGCCGGCGAGTCCGGGCCCGCCGGATCGGTCCTCCTCGATCTCCACCAGCAGGTCGGTGTCCGCGAGCCGTATACGGTCGCCCGTGGTGGGGCCGAACAGATCGGCGTAAACCGCCCGGGAGATCCCGGGGTGCGCGGACGTGCGCGCTGCGTCGGGGCGTACGGACTCAGGCATCGAGGGCACCTCCGGTCTCCCCGCGCAGTCCGGCGATCACACGCCGGCCCGCGACGGGAACGAGTTCGACGTCGACGGGGATGCCGGGCTCGAAGCGCACGGCGGTACCCGCGGCGATGTTCAGCCGCAGACCGCGGGCGGCGGCGCGGTCGAAGTCGAGACCGGGGTTGGCCTCGGCGAAGTGGTAGTGGGAGCCGACCTGGACGGGCCGGTCGGCGGCGTTGAGAACGGTGAGACGGGTGACCGGGCGGCCCACGTTGATCAGGACCGGCACGTCGGCGAAGAGGATCTCGCCGGGAATCACCGGCTTCGGTGCGGGGGTCACTGGATCGGCTCGTGCACGGTGACGAGCTTGGTGCCGTCCGGGAAGGTGGCCTCGACCTGGACGTCGTGGATCATCTCGGGGATGCCGTCCATGACCTCGTCGCGGTGCAGCACCTTGCGTCCGGAGGACATCAGCTGGGCGACGGTGTTGCCGTCGCGGGCGCCTTCGAGGATGTGGGAGGTGATCAGCGCGACCGCCTCGGGATGATTGAGCCTCACCCCTCGCGCCCTGCGCTTCTCGGCCACGTCCGCGGCCACGTGGATGAGCAGTCGCTCCTGCTCGTGCGGGGTCAGCTGCACGCTTCCCACCTCCTGGTTGTCAAACACCTGCGCATGAACGGGGCAGGGGCGACCAGAAGATGTACATGGCACCCGCCTCGGCGCAGCGGGACCATATCCGACTTCAACACTCTGTTGAGACGCCAATCCGGGCCACCCGGCCAGGAATTGCACGTTAGAGCCCTAGTTTTTCCAACGCGTTAACTGACGCTTTGCCAGCTCATGATCAACGGCGTTCCTGGCCCCGGTGTTCGGCCGCGATCCCGAACCGGCCGCGTTCGCCCGCAGCGGACGCCGCCGAGCCGAACGACGAGACGGAACTGATCACCTGCTCCTCGGCGACCTCCTGCTCGTTCTCCAGTCGCTCCAGGTCAGCGGCGGAAACAAGGGCGATCAGCGGCTTCCCGTGACGTGTCACGACGACCCGCTCGCCGCCGTACACGACGCGATTGATCAGGTCCGCGAGCTCTGCTCGGGCTTGCGTCACCGGAATCTCGTAGGTCATGCTCCCCATCGTACTGAAAGTACGTCCTGTACATTTTTTACAGAGACGGCAGCACCCACGCCTGTGCTGCCCAAGGGAGCGCGCCATGATCCAGCCGTCCGCCCGTTACGTCCTGCCCAGCTTCACCGAGCGCACCAGCACCGGGACCCGCACCCTCGACCCCTACTCGAAGATGCTGGGCGAGCGGATCGTCTTCCTCGGCACCCCGGTCGACGACGCCGCCGCGAGCGATATCGCCGCCCAGTTCATGTACCTGGAGCACGACGCCCCCGACCAGGACATCTCGCTCTACATCAACTCCCCCGGCGGCTCGTACACCGCGATGACGGCGATCTACGACACCCTCCAATTCGTCACCTGCGACGTGGAGACCATCTGTCTCGGCCAGGCGATGGACAGCGCCGCCGTACTGCTGGCGGCCGGCACCCCCGGCAAGCGGCTCGCGCTGCCCGGCGCCCGGGTCACCCTCAGTCAGCCCTCGCTGGACGAGCCCCAGCAGGGCCAGCCGTCCGACCTGGAAATTCACGCGAAGGAGTTGCTGCGGCTGCGCGCGATGACCGCCGGGATGCTGGCCCGGCACACCGGGAAGTCCACCGAGGAGGTCGAGGCGGACTTCGACCGCACCAAGGTGCTCGACGCCCCGGCGGCCCTGGCCTACGGAGTGGTGGACCGCATCGTCGAGAGCCGCCGGGCCATTACCTCCCCCACCGTGCGGTGAACGGCCGGATGCTGCCGGAGCTGCCGCCGTTGCCCGCGCTGACCCGGGCCGAATGCGACTTCCTGGACAGCTACTTGGAGGTGGTCGACCTGCTGGGCCGGATCAACCCGGCCCGCACGACCGACACCTACGGCGCGCTGCGGGCGGCCCAGGCCCTGGTCGGCCGGGCCACAGCACTGCGCGAGGCACTCACCCTGATGCACGACCGGGGCGAGAGCGGCATCCACCCGGTGACGCTGACGAGCGCCCTGCGGCTCCTGGACGGGGAGCGGCGGGCGGCGCGGCTCACCGTGCCACCGGCGCAGGCGAGTTGACAGCCGGGAACCGGTCGGGGCTGGACGGGCGTGCGCGAGTACCGGAGCGCCTCCCCCATTCGGCCCATTCGCGTCTGCGCGGTTCGTACTGATCGAGTTGCGCAGGACAGCCGGAGCACAAGCGGAATCATCCGCTTCGCCGCTGGTGCGGGCATCGTCGGGTGGCGACGCACATGATCGGATCCCGCCTTGTCCACCCGAACGGGCCAGTGGTGAGGAGCCTCACAAACCCCCCTTTCCGCTCGGAAACCAGACGTCCGCCGGGTCAAGATCCGTGGGACGACAAGCCCCCGCCGTCGTGGCGGGGCGGCCCCTGCGGACGTCGCACCTGACGCCCGCGGGGGCGTCTGGTCGACGAAGGGTTGCGCATGACTGCGCACACAGGCACACAGGTCCCGTCGCTGATCGCCAGGGCTTCGACCGCATCGGCCCTCACTCTCGCCGTGGTCGGCGGCAGCATGCTGGTACCGGGCGCCGCCAACGAGGCCCAGGCGGCGACCCACGCGACGAAGGCGTTGCAGATCGCCGCCTCCAAGCGGGGCGCCCCTTACAAGTACGGAGCCGTCGGCCCCTACCGTTTCGACTGCTCGGGGCTGACTCTCTACTCGTACAAGCGGGCCGGCAAGAGCCTGCCGCGCTCGGCGCAGGCGCAGTACAACAAGACCCGGCACATCTCCGCCTCCCAGCGGCAGCGCGGGGACCTGGTGTTCTTCCACAGGGGCCGCGGCGTCTACCACGTCGGCATCTACGCCGGCGCGGGCAAGATCTGGCACTCGCCGAAGCGCAACACGGTGGTGCGACTGGAGCGGATCTGGTCGAAGAGCGTCTGGTACGGCAGGGTGCGGTAGCCCGCCCCTCTCCGTCCCGCCGCTATCTCTGTACGGGTACGTGCCACGGCAGGGCGATCCAGACCGTTTTGCCACCCTCCTCGGTGGGGGTGACCGACAGCCGCCCGCCGCACTCCGCGGTAAGCGAACGGATGATCACCATGCCCCGGCCGTTGTCCTGCTGAACTGCGGCGGGCAGGCGTTGGGGCCAGCGTGGGTGGCTGTCGGTGACGCCGATGCGCAACTGCTCGTCCCGCTCCAGCTGGACGTCCACGGTGAAGTTGGGCGACTGGCCGAAAGTGTGCTGGACGGCATTGGTGGCGAGTTCCGAGACAATCAGCCGGATGATGTCGGTCGTTTCGGATTCCTTCGGAAGTCCCCATTCGGCCAGCACTCCGGCGACGTACTTCCTGGCTGTGGGCACCGAGGCGGGATCACTCGGCAGGGTGACGGATACTTCCTGGTGGTCTGCCATGGCGACGCTGTCCCTTTCCCACCGGGGCTGGACTCGGAATCCTGCGCGGATCCGTGCGGGGGCGGCCCCGGTGCTCTTCTCTTCCGCCCGTGTTCCGCGCCAGAGTGTCACTCATGGTGCCGTCGTCGTAGGCGTTCCTCCCAGACATACATATATCTGCCACTCAAAGTAGTGAACTCTGCTACGCGAGACCGGATTTGACCGGCAGACTGACCCCGGCGGGGAGGCCATGCATCGCCGAAAGGAGTCGGGAATGCGGCACGGTCCCGCGGTACGCCGACGCAAACTCGGGGAAGAACTGCGCAGGTTGCGCGACAGGGCAGGGCTCACCAGCCCGGAGGCCGCGCGCCTCGTCGGCTGGCACCAGTCGAAGGTGAGCCGGATCGAGACGGGGCGCAGTGGCGCCAGGCCCCAGGACGTGGCACTGCTGCTGGAGGTTTACGGCGTTCGCGAGCCGCAACTCCGCCAGTTGCTTGAGGCGTTGGCCGAGAACTGCGGTGAGTCGGGGAGCAGGTGGTGGCACGCCTACCGGGGCCTGTTGCCGCCCCAGTACCGGGACTTCATCAGCCTGGAGTCCCAGGCGTGCGCGGCCCGCACTCTCGAAACCACCGTGATGCCCGGGCTGTTGCAGACGCCCGAGTACGCCAGGGCGGTGACCCGGGTGATGCTGCCGGCGCTGTCGGAGCAGAAGCTGGACACCCTGGTGGAAGTGCGTCTGGCCCGGCAGGAGGTACTGCGAGCCGATTCTCCGCTCGCCCTCAGCGTGGTGCTGGACGAGGCGGTACTGCGCAGGGCGGTGGGAGGCGAGCGGGTGATGAAGGAGCAGCTGCGCCATCTGCTGGAGATGGCCGATTTGCCGCATATTCGGTTGCAGGTGTTGCCTTTGGGGGCGGGAGCGCACGCGGGTCTCACCGGTGCTTTCGTTATCTTCTCCTTTCCGAACATTGCCGATCTGGATGTGGTTGTTATCGACCACTTGGCGAGTAGCCTCTATCTGGAACGGAAAGAAGACCTCACGGAATACACCGCCGCATTCCAGCGGATCCAGGCCCAGGCCCTGCCGCACAAGGATTCGCTGGATGTGATCGCCGGCATCCGCTAGAACACCGCTCACCCCCGCCGGGTCCGTGGTCCGCAACGGCACAGTGCCCCACAACCCCATATCGGTGACGACGCAACGGGAGGCTCCATGTCCCCCCACCTCCGAGTCGTACGTTCCAGTCTTCTTCTGCCGGGCGCAGCGTGGCGCCGCAGCAGTCGGAGTACGGGTATGAACAACTGCGTCGAGACGGCAGTACTCCGCCCCGACCGGACCGCGGTCCGTGACTCCAAGCGGGCGGCCGGTGCCGCCCTGCTCTTCTCGGCCGACGCGTGGTCGCGCTTCGTCGACGCGGTCCGCCAGGACTCGTTATGACCGGCCGGGGCTGAACCGGCGCGGCATCAGCACGGGGGTGCGGTACGGACGATGGCGTCCACCGCACCCTCGATCTGTGCGGCGGTGAGGTCGGCCCTGGCCGTCAGCCGCAGCCGGGAGATGCCGTCGGGCACGGACGGCGGCCGGAAACATCCGACCGCGAGTCCCTCGCCCCGGCAGTCGGCCGCCCATCGCACGGCCGCTTCGGCGGACGGGGCGCGCACCGACACCACGGCCGCGTCCGGGCATACGGCGGCAAGGCCGGCCGCGGTCAGCTTCCGGTGCAGGGAGGCCGATACGTGGCGGGCGCGCGCGGCGCGCTCCGGTTCGCGGCGCAGCAGCCGCAGGCTCGCGAGGGCGGCTCCCGCGGCGGCCGGGGCGAGCCCGGTGTCGAAGATGAAGGTCCGGGCGGCGTTGACCAGGTGCGCGATGACGGCTGCCGGGCCGAGCACCGCACCGCCCTGGCTGCCCAGGGACTTGGACAGGGTGACGGTGGCGACGACGTCCGGGGCGCCCGCGAGGCCGACGGCGTGCAGGGCGCCACGTCCGCCGTCACCGAGTACGCCGAGGCCGTGGGCGTCGTCGACGAGCAGGGCGGCACCGAACTCCCTCACCACCGCCGCGTGTTCGAGAAGCGGGGCCGCGTCACCGTCCACCGAGAAGACCGAATCGGTGACCAGGAGTGCCCGCCCCCGGTGCCCGTCCAGGGCCTTGCGTACGGCGGCGGGGTCGGCGTGCGGCACCACCGCGGTCTCGGCGCGGGAGAGCCGGCAGCCGTCGACCAGGGAGGCGTGGTTTCCCGCGTCGGAGGCGATCAGCGAGCCGCGGGCGGTCAGCGCGGTGAGTGCGGCCAGGTTGGCGGCGTAACCGGAGGAAAGCACCAGGGCCGCCTCGAAGCCGGTGAACTCGGCCAGCTCCCGCTCCAGTTCGGTGTGCAGCTCGGTGGTGCCGGTGACGAGCCGGGAGCCGGTGGCGCCCGCACCCCAGCGCCGGGCGGCCGCGGCGGCGGCGTCGGTGACCTCAAGGTGGCGGGTGAGACCGAGGTAGTCGTTGCTCGCGAGGTCCAGGAGGGGGCTGTCGGCGGAGCGGGGACGCAGTGTGCGGACGAGGCCCGCTCCGGCCCGCCGGGCAGCCTCCTCCTCGATCCAGCCGAAGGGGCCGATACGTACGTCCATGGGTGATCCCTTTGTAGGCAGCCCACAGACACTAGCCGGACTGCACCCCCGTCAGGGTGTGGCAATACCCACACCTCGAACCCGCGCTCTTGTCCGGATCCTCCTTGGCCAGGGGCGGGGGCATGAGCCAGGATCATGCCCATGGACCTGCTGAACACACTGGTGGAGAAGGGGCTGCGGCGCGAGCTGCCGACCCGCGAAGAAGCGCTCGCCGTACTGGCGACCTCCGACGACGAGCTGCTCGATGTGGTGGCCGCTGCGGGCAAGGTGCGCCGTCAGTGGTTCGGGCGGCGGGTGAAGCTGAACTACCTGGTCAACCTCAAGTCGGGGCTGTGCCCCGAGGACTGCTCGTACTGCTCGCAGCGGCTCGGTTCCAAGGCCGAGATCCTCAAGTACACCTGGCTGAAGGCGGACGAGGCGTCGAAGGCGGCGGCGGCCGGGGTCGCGGGCGGCGCGAAGCGGGTCTGCCTGGTGGCGAGCGGGCGCGGGCCGACCGACAAGGACGTGGACCGGGTCTCCAGGACCATCGAGGCGATCAAGGAAGGCAATGAGGGCGTCGAGGTCTGCGCGTGCCTCGGTCTGTTGTCGGACGGCCAGGCGGAGCGGCTGCGGGCCGCGGGCGCCGACGCGTACAACCACAACCTGAACACCTCGGAGGCGACGTACGGGGCGATCACCTCCACCCACACCTATGCGGACCGGGTGGAGACCGTCCAGCAGGCGCAGGCGGCGGGCCTGTCGGCGTGCTCCGGTCTGATCGCCGGCATGGGCGAGTCGGACGCGGACCTGGTCGACGTCGTCTTCTCGCTGCGCGAGCTGGACCCGGACTCGGTGCCGGTCAACTTCCTCATCCCGTTCGAGGGGACGCCGCTCGCCAAGGAGTGGAACCTGACCCCGCAGCGGGCGCTGCGCATCCTGGCGATGGTGCGGTTCGTCTGCCCGGACGTGGAGGTACGTCTCGCGGGCGGCCGCGAGGTGCACTTGCGGACGATGCAGCCGCTGGCCCTGCACCTGGTCAACTCCATCTTCCTGGGCGACTACTTGACCAGTGAGGGCCAGGCCGGGCAGGCCGACCTGGACATGATCGCGGACGCCGGTTTCGAGGTGGAGGGCACCGGCACAAGCACGCTGCCCGAGCACCGGAGCGGCGGCGCCTGCGGCTCCGTGTGCGGGAGCGACGCGACCCCCTGCGAGTCGCCCGCCGAGGATGACGCGCCGTCAATTTCCGGTGCTCGCACGGATCTTGTGTCGGTACGCCGCCGGGGCGCGGGCACGGACCTGGCTCCCAATGCCTGATCTGCCCCTCTCCTCCGCCGAGTTGCTCCGCCTGGACCGGGAGCACGTCTGGCACCCGTACGGCCCGATGCCGGGACGCGCCGAACCGCTGATCGTGGAGTCGGCCTCCGGAGTACGGCTGCGGCTGGCGCAACCGGCTCACGGGCAGTCCGAGTTGATCGACGGCATGTCGTCGTGGTGGTCGGCGGTGCACGGCTACAACCACCCCGTGCTCAACGAGGCGGCGCAGGACCAGCTGTCGCGGATGAGCCATGTGATGTTCGGCGGGCTCACCCATGAGCCCGCCGTACGGCTGGCCGCCCGCCTGGTGGAGATCACCCCGGAGCCGCTGCGGCACGTCTTCCTCGCCGACTCGGGGTCGGTGTCGGTCGAGGTCGCGGTGAAGATGTGCCTCCAGTACTGGCGGTCCGTCGGCCGCCCGGCCAAGCAACGGCTGATGACCTGGCGGGGCGGCTATCACGGGGACACCTGGCAGCCGATGTCGGTGTGCGACCCCGAGGGCGGAATGCACGAGCTGTGGCAGGGGGCGCTGCCGCGCCAGCTGTTCGCGGACGCCCCGCCCGCGGCGTACGACGAGAACTACGCGACGCGGTTGCGCGACCTGATCGGCGCGCACGCACATGAGCTGGCGGCGGTGATCGTCGAGCCGGTGGTGCAGGGCGCGGGCGGGATGCGGTTCCACGACCCGGCGTACCTGCGGGTGCTGCGGGAGGCCTGCGACGCGCACGAGGTGCTGCTGGTACTCGATGAGATCGCCACCGGTTTCGGCCGGACGGGGACGCTCTTCGCGGCGGACCAGGCGTCCGTCTCACCCGATGTGATGTGCCTGGGCAAGGCGCTGACCGGCGGATATCTCACGATGGCGGCGACCTTGTGCACGGCACGGGTGGCGGACGGCATCTCGCAGGGCGACGTGCCGGTGCTGGCCCACGGGCCCACCTTCATGGGCAATCCGCTGGCGGCCGCGGTCGCCTGCGCCTCGATCGATCTGCTGCTCGGCCAGGACTGGCAGCAGGAGGTGAAGCGGCTGGAGACGGGGCTGCGGAACGGCCTCGCGGAGGCCGCCGAGGTGCCGGGCGTCCGGGAGGTACGGGTACTGGGCGGCATCGGCGTCGTACAGCTGGAGAAGCCGGTGGACATGGCCGTCGCCACGGAGGCGGCGGTGCGGGAGGGGGTCTGGTTGCGGCCGTTCCGGGACCTGATCTACACGATGCCGCCGTATGTCACCGGGGACGCGGATCTGGCCCGGATCTGCCGGGCGGTCACGGCGGCGGCGGCCGCCTAGCGCCTTCCCGTATGTCGCGTCACTGTCCCCGCGCTTTCCGGCGCTTCCCCACTGGCACCCCTCGGAGCCGGCCCCTCGGAGAAGGAACCCCCATGTCTGTCCTCGTCATCAGCGGCACCAACACCGAGATCGGCAAGACCGTCGTCACCGCCTCGATCGCCGCCCTCGCCCGGGCCCGAGGCAGGAGCGTCGTGGTGCTCAAGCCCGCGCAGACGGGGGTCGGGCCCGGCGAGGAGGGGGACGCACAGGCCGCGGTGCGGCTGGCCGGGGACGGGGTGGCGGCCGTTGAACTCGCCCGTTTCCCCGAGCCGTTGGCGCCGGCGACGGCAGCACGCCGGGCGGGGATGACACCGGTGACGCCCAAGGACGTGGCGGATGCGGCGGCGAAGCTGGCCACCGAGTACGACCTGGTGCTCGTGGAGGGTGCGGGGGGCCTGCTCGTACGGCTGGACTCCGCGGGCGGGACCCTGGCGGACGCGGCGCGGTTGCTGGACGCGCCCGTGCTGGTGGTGGCCGCGCCCGCGCTCGGCACGCTCAACTCGGTGCAGCTGACCGGGGAGGCACTGCGGGCGCGGGGGCTGACCACACAGGGGGTGGTGATCGGCTGCTGGCCGGACGCACCGGGGCTGGCCGAGCGGTGCAACGTCGTTGAGCTGGCGGACATGGCGGGAGCGCCGCTGCTGGGCGCGGTGCCGGAGGGGGCCGGCGGGCTGGACTCCGTACGGTTCCGGGAGCGGGCACGGGGGTGGCTGGCGCCGGAGCTGGGCGGGAGCTGGGACGCCGGGGTGTTCGCCGCGAGCGTCGGATGATCAACAGGTATTTCGTGGTCTTCGCCGCGCGCGCCGGGTGATCCGTAGGGTGGCCGGTATGCGAGCAAAAATTGACGAGATTGTTTTCGACTGCGCCGACCCGGCAGCCCTGGTGCGCTTCTGGGCGTCCCTGATGGGCGGCGAGCCGGTGGACCGGAGCCCCGACTGGTCGTACATCGACGTTCCCGCCTTCACCCGGCTCGCCTTCCAGCGCGTACCGGAGGGCAAGTCCGTCAAGAACCGGCTGCACATCGACCTGGTGGCCCCGGACATTCCCGCCTACAGCGCGGAGGCGGTGGCGCTCGGGGCGAAGCTGTCCGGCGGGATCGTGACGCAGGAACCGGGTTCGTTCCAGGTGCTGCTGGATCCGGAGGGCAACGAGTTCTGCTTCGTCTCCGGGTGAGGTTGCGGGTGGGATCGCGGTGTACGTCTGGCTGACCGTGTGCCGCAACGGGCACACTTGCGGTATCCGTCCCTTCTGCGGAGGAGGACCGCGATGGCGGTACGACCGGGGTCAGACAGCGACAGTGGACACGGCAGGGGCCGTACCGAGGGGCGGGCTCGGCGCAGGGGCAGAATCCCGCACGATGCCGTGCACCACCCGCTGTTCGCCCGGGCCTATGCCCGGCTCAGCGTCTCGGCGGACCGGCACGGCAAAGTCGCCGCCCACCGCGATGAACTGCTGCACGGGCTCAGTGGGCGGGTGCTGGAGATCGGTGCGGGCAACGGGCTGAACTTCGCCCACTATCCGGCGGCGGTCTCCGAGGTGGTCGCCATCGAACCGGAGCGCTCGCTGCGGGAATTGGCGCTGCGCGCGGCGGTGCGGGCCGAGGTGCCGGTGGACGTGGTGCCGGGCGCGGCGGAGGCGCTGCCGGTCAAGAGCGAGGCGTACGACGCGGTGGTGTTCTCGCTGGTGCTGTGCAGCGTACGGAATGTGGAGCGGGCCCTCGCGGAGGCGAGGCGGGTGCTGCGGCCCGGCGGTGAACTGCGGTTCTTCGAGCACGGGCGGGGCGAGGGGCGCTGGATGGTGGCGTCCCAGCGGGCCGTGGACCGGACGGTGTGGCCGCTGCTGTTCGGCAACTGTCACACCTCGCGGGATCCGCTCGCCTCGATCGGGGCGGCCGGGTTCGAGATCGGCGACCACCGGCGGCTGATGGTGCCGGAGGGCCGGCTGCGGGCGCCTTCGTCGCCCTGCGTGCTGGGCGTGGCACGGCGGCCGGAGGAGACGTAGCAAGACGCGGCGAGACGCAGCGAGACGCGGCGGCGCCGCCGGTCACTCGCACCGTTCGCCGGCTCTTGCTCCTGGCTCCTGCTCCTGCTCCTGCTCCTGCTTACTGCTCCGGCTTCACTCGCTCCACTGGCGCAGCTCGTCGGCGATGGCCCGTACGTCGGCCTTGCCGTCCTTGACCAGTCGCGCCAGGTCCCGCACCTGCTCGGGCGAGGTGCTCACCTTCAGCCCGCAGGCCATCAGATAGCCGTAGGCCACCGAGCTGGCGTAGAGGGCGTTGGTGCGCTCCAGCGCCGGTACGTGCAGCAGGAGCTGGAGGAGTGAGGCGGCGCGGGCGTACGGGTCGCTGTAGACCGGGACGCCGAATATCTCCGCCTCGTGGCGGGCGACGGCGGCGACCAGCGCACCCCAGTCGACGACCTGCGGGTCGCCGGGGGTGCGGTGTTCGGCGACCATCAGGAGCCAGGCGAGATCGATCTTCAGTGTCACTTGCGTGGCTTCTCCGTGCCGAACTCCTCGGCGAACACCGCCTCGTACTGCTCCATGAAGTCGGAGGCGGCGTCGACGAAGGTCCGGCCGACCTCCCCCGCGTCCTGCTTGACGAGTTCCTCGATGTACCGGTTCACGCTCATGCCGCGCTGGAGGGCGCGCTGCCGTGCCGCCTCGGCGGTGGACTCGTCCACGCGGACGTTCAACTGGGTCTTGGCCACACTTCACGCTAGCGGTGAGCTGCTAGCGCACACAAGACCGAGCGGGGGTCGCGCCCCTGTGTCCCTTACACCGACCCGGAATTCCGGACCCGCGGTGGATTCTCCGCGTCCCGGAACACCTCTACTCTCCTGTTCTGCAAAGGAGTTGACCGAGCTGGCAAGCAGTGCACGGCCCCGACCCGGGAGGCTGCCCGTGTCCACATCCGCCACCCCGTTCGCCCACGGCCTGGAGTCCGGCCGACCGGTCGCCGCCCGTGCCCGCGCGCTGACCAAGGCGTACGGCAGCGGCGAGACCAGCGTGCTCGCCCTGGACGCCGTCGATGTCGACATCGCGCGTGGCAGGTTCACTGCGGTCATGGGCCCTTCCGGGTCCGGGAAATCGACGTTGATGCACTGCCTGGCCGGGCTCGACACGGTCTCCGCGGGGCAGGTCTGGCTGGGTGACACCGAGATCACCGGGCTGCGCGAGCGGGAGCTGACGCGGTTGCGGCGGGACCGGATCGGCTTCATGTTCCAGTCGTTCAACCTGCTGCCGACACTGTCCGCCGCCGAGAACATCACGCTCCCGATGGACATCGCCGGGCGCAGGCCCGACCAGGAGTGGCTGGACCAGGTGATCGACACGCTGGGACTGCGCGACCGGCTGAAGCACCGGCCCTCCCAGCTCTCCGGCGGTCAGCAGCAACGGGTCGCCTGCGCACGCGCGTTGGCGTCCCGGCCGGAGCTGATCTTCGCCGACGAGCCGACCGGGAACCTCGACTCACGGGCCGGCGCCGAGGTGCTCTCCTTCCTGCGGCAGGCGGTGGACGCGCTGGCGCAGACGGTGGTGATGGTGAGCCACGACCCGGGCGCCGCCGCCCATGCGGACCTGGTGCTGTTCCTCGGGGACGGCCGGATCGTGGACAGCTTGCCGGACCCGACGGCGGAGGCGGTGCTGGAGCGGATGAAGCAGTTCGACGGCGTCTCGCGGCTCCGCAAGGACCACACCCAGGAGATCCGCAGGGGCCACAACCAGCAGCACTGACATCAGGCAGCGGACCCTCGCGGCGCTCACCCGTCAGGACACCCCGAGCGCGGGCGGAATGCAGGGCGGTCTCTTGATGGGCCTTGGCACGGCGGAGAAGTACTTCCCGGGCGGGCAGGAGTCCGCGCTGCACGTCAACGCGGCCCAGGGCGCTGACGCACCGGCGCTGCGCAAGGCGCTGGGAGCCGCCCTCGCGCCGTATCCGCAGGTGACCTTCCAGGACCGGGCGGACTGCAAGGAAGTGGTGCGCGGCCAGGTCTCGTACTGCTGTACCCGGTTTACGGGCTGCTCGGGCTGCTCGGGCTGCTCGGGCTGCTCGGGCTGCTCGGGCTGCTAATGAGCCAAGTCCTGGCTCTCCGGGGGATGACGGTGATCGCGGTGCCGTGGTCGACTGTGCTCGCGGTCGTGGTCGGCTCCGTGGTGGTCGGTCTGGTGGTGGCGGTGCTTCCGGCGCTGCGGGCCTCGCGGACGAATGTGCTGACGGCGATCGCGCACGACTGGCGCGACACCCGAACCGTCTTCTGCACGAGTGGAGTTGTTCATGGTCAGGCCGTTTCGCTTCTCGGTGAACATGCTGACGCCCGCCGACGGCAAGGAGTGGGCCCGCAGGTGCCGGCGGGCGGAGGAACTGGGTTACGACGTGATCCAGGTGCCCGACCATCTCGGGATGATGGCGCCGTTCCCGGCGATGGTCGCGGCGGCCGCCGCGACCGAGCGTCCCCGCATCGGCGCCTTTGTCCTCAACGCCGGGTTCTGGAACCCCGCCCTGCTCGCCCGTGAGATCGCCACCACGGACGCCCTGATCGGCGGGCGCCTGGAGGTGGGCCTGGGAACGGGCTATGTGAGGGAGGAGCACGAGCGGGCCGGTCTGGAATTCCTCCCGCCGGGGGGCAGGGTCGATCATCTGGTACGTACGGTCGAGGAGCTGGACCGCCTGCTGCGGGACGGGGACCACCTGCCGAGGCCGGCGCAGAGCCCCCGGCCGCCCTTCCTGATCGGCGGGAACGGTGATCGCGTGCTGAGGCTGGCGGCCCTGCGGGCGGAGGTCGTGGCTTTCGCCGGCGGGTACGCGACCAAGGAGGGCCTGCGGCTCCACACGGCACAGGAACTGGAACAGCGGGTGGACGTCTTCCGCGGGTTCGCGTCCGGGCGCGGCGAGGAACCCGAGCTCAATCTGCTGGTCCAGCAGGTCGTGATCACCGAGGACCGGCACGCCGCGGTGCAGGAATTCCTCCCCCACGTACCGCACTTGACCGAGCAGCAGGCGCTGGACCTGCCAGTCCTCGCCATCGGCACCGTGCAGGAGATCGCGGAGCAGTTCCGGGCCGCACGCCGGCGGTACGGCTTCTCCTACTTCTCCGTCCTCGACACACACCTGGAGGCCCTCGCCCCGGTGATGAGGGAACTCCGCGACAGCTGAGAAATCCGGGCTTCGCCTGCCGTCCGCATCGTGAAACCGGCTCGACGGTGCCGCCGGGCCGGTGATGGGATTCCGCCATGAACGATCTCGGAAGCAGCCGTCTCAGGAGCGCCACCCCCGCCGACCTCGACGCCGTCCTCGCCTTCTGGAAGACGGCGGCGGAGGGCACCAGCATCAGCGACGACCGGGACGGCGTCGAGCGGCTGATCCACCGTGACCCCGAGGCTTTGATTCTGGCCGTGCGCGACGGGGCATGCGGCACCGGCCGCGGGGCAGACGGCACCGAGAGCGAACTCGTCGGCACCGTCATCGCCGGTTTCGACGGCTGGCGCTGCTCGCTCTACCGGCTGGCCGTCCACCCGGACCACCGCCGCCAGGGCATCTCGCGCGCGCTACTCGCCGCCGCCGAGGAGCGTTTCGTACGGCTCGGCGGGCGGCGGGGAGACGCGATGGTGCTGAACGACAACGCACGCGCCCATTCGGCATGGGGGTCCGCCGGGTATGCGCCGCAGCCCTGGTGGACCCGCTGGGTCAAGCCGCTCACCGACTGACCGGCTGCTTTGCCGGTCCTTTACCATGGAGCTTCGCTTCCCCGATGTGCCGACAAAACGACGGACATCTTGACTTGGAAAGGTGTGAGCGTCCGCCCATGGGCGAGCCTCCCAGTAGTAGACACAGCCGACATCGCGCGATCCTCCCGACCCTGGCCGATCATGGGACGGAGGTGAACCGATGACCGAAGTGCTTCTGCTGCTCGTGGCGATCCTGCTCTCGCTGATCTGCGGCGCCTTCGTCGCGGCGGAGTTCTCGCTGACGACGATCGAGCGCGGCGACCTCGAACGGGCCGTCGAGCGGGGTGAGCGGGGCGCGGACAGTGCCCTGAAGGCCGTACGCAGCCTGACCTTCCAGCTCTCCGGCGCCCAGCTCGGCATCACCGTCACCAACCTCCTCGTCGGCATGCTCTCCGAGCCGTCGATCTCCAAGCTGCTCAAGGGCCCGGTCGAGGCGACCGGTCTGTCCCCCGCGGTGGCCTCCTCCCTCGCCCTGGTACTCGGTACGGCGCTGTCGACCGTGGTGCTGATGGTGGTCGGTGAGCTGGTCCCCAAGAACTGGGCGATCTCCTCCCCGCTGGCCGTCGCCAAGGTCGTGGCGACCCCGCAGCGCTGGTTCACGGCGGCCTTCAAGCCGCTGATCAGCCACCTCAACAACACGGCCAACCGGATCCTGCGCCGCTTCGGCATGGAACCTGCCGAGGAGCTGGCGTCCGCGCGCAGCCCCAAGGAACTGGTCGCCCTGGCCAGGCACTCCGCCAAGGAGGGCGCCCTGGAGGCGGACACCGCCGAACTGTTCGTCCGTACGCTCAACCTGGCCGAGCTCACCGCGGAGAACGTGATGACCCCGCGCGTCCAGGTCACCGCGCTCGACGTACAGGCCACCGCCGAGGACGTCGCCAACGCGACCCGGGCGACCGGCCTCTCCCGCTTCCCCGTGTACCGGGGCAGCCTGGACTCGGTCGTCGGCCTGGTCCACATCAAGGACGTACTGGCGGTCCCGGCCGAGCGCCGGCCCCGCCACCCGGTGACCGAGCTGATCCGCGAGCCGCTGCTCGTACCGGAGACGCTGACCGTGGACAGGCTGCTGGACCGGCTGTCCGGCAAGCGCACCATGGCCGTCGTCATCGACGAGTACGGCGGCACGGCCGGTGTGGTCACCCTTGAGGACATCGTCGAGGAGGTCGTCGGCGAGGTGCGCGACGAGCACGACCCGCACGAGACCCCCGACCTCGCCCGCTCGGGCGAGGACACCGACGGCCGCGACCTGTGGTCGGCGGACGGTGCGGCCAGGACCGACCAGCTGGAGCGGATCGGCCTGCGGGTCCCCGACGGCCCGTACGAGACCCTGGCCGGTCTGATCGCGAACGAACTGGGACGGATCCCCGAAGTGGGCGACTGCGTGGAGCTGTCGGGCTGGAAACTGGACGTGGTGGACGCGAGTGGCCGCAGGGCGGCGCGGGTGCTGATGCACGCGCCGCTGAAGGCCGCCGTACCGGCCGAGGCCGCTCGGCCCGGCCGTGACGTGGAGGCGGGCCGATGATCGCCGTACAGCTTCTGATCGGTCTGCTCACGCTGTTCGTGAACGCCTTCTTCGTCGGCGCCGAGTTCGCTCTGATCTCGGTGCGCCGCAGTCAGATCGAGCCGGAGGCGGAGGCCGGGAACCGCAGGGCGCGCAGCGTCATCTGGGGTCTGGAGCACGTCTCCGCGCTGCTGGCCGCAGCCCAGCTGGGCATCACGCTGTGCACCCTGGTGCTCGGCATCGTCGCCGAGCCCGCCATCGCGCACCTGCTGGAGCCGTTGTTCCACGCGGTGGGTGTGCCGGACGCGCTGACGCACCCGATCTCGTTCGTGATCGCGCTGGCCCTGGCGACGTATCTGCACATGCTGCTCGGCGAGATGGTGCCGAAGAACATCGCGCTGGCCGAACCGGCCAGAACCGCACTGCTCCTCGGCCCGCCGCTGGTGGCGCTCGCCAAGGCGCTGCGCCCGGTGATCTTCACCATCAACTCCTTCGCCAACATGCTGCTCAAGCTGCTGCGGGTGGAGACCAAGGACGAGGTGTCCGCGACGTTCTCGGACGACGAGCTGGCCCGTCTGGTGAAGGACGCCGGTGACGCGGGGCTGATCGACGACCGGGCCGCCGAGCGGCTGCGGGACGCCCTGGAGCTGGGCAGGCGCCCGGTCCGGGACGTGGTGATGCCGGTCGAGCGGGTGGTGTACGCCCGGGTCGGGACCACTCCGGAGGAGCTGGAGCAGCTGGCCGCCCAGTCCGGGTTCTCCCGCTTCCCGGTGCTCGACTCGACCCGGCGCATCCTGGGCTACCTCCATGTGAAGGACGCCCTGGACGCGATGCCGCGCGATCTGCCGTTCCCGGTCTCCGCGATGCGGCCGATCGCCCGGGTGCGTGCCGGGACTCCGCTGGACGACGTACTGACGGCGATGCGCCGCAGCCGTACGCACCTGGCGGCGGTGGCCGACGAGGACGGCCGGCCCGCGGGTCTGGTCACCATGGAGGACGTACTGCGGGAGCTGGTGGGCCCGCCGCAGCAGGCCTGATCCTGCTCGCACGTACGCGGCCGGTGTTCTCCCCCGCCGGGGAGGGCACCGGCCGCTTTCGTACGCGCCGGCCGCTTTCGTACGGGGGACGCCCGCCCCTTCGTACCGGAGCCGCCCGCCCTCGTACCGGAGGGTGCCACCGGGTACGATCACTCCGCCATGGAGATGAATGCCTCGTACACCAGCCTTGTCGCGGTCGGCGACTCCTTCACCGAGGGAATGTCCGACGCCCTGCCCGACGGTTCCTACCGGGGCTGGGCCGATCTGCTCGCCGCCCGCCTCGCGGAACGAACCCCCGGATTCCGGTACGCGAACCTCGCCGTGCGGGGCAAGCTCATCGGCCAGATCGTCGACGAGCAGGTGCCTCTCGCCGCCGCCATGCAGGCGGATGTGGTGACCCTGGTCGGCGGCCTCAACGACACCCTGCGCCCCAAGGTCGACATGGGCAGGGTGCGCGACAAACTGACCGAGGCGGTCGAGCAACTGGCTCCTTCCTGCAAGCAGTTGGTGCTGATGCGCAGCCCCGGCCGGAACGGTCCGGTGATGAAGCGCTTCCGTCCGCGCATGGAGGAGCTGTTCGCCGTCGTCGACGAGCTGGCGGCCAAGCACGACGCGGTGGTCGTCGACCTGTACGGCGCGGCAGCCCTGGGCGACCAGCGGATGTGGTCCGTCGACCGGCTGCACCTGACGCCCGAGGGGCACCGACGGGTGGCCGAGGCGGTCTGGCAGTCGCTGGGCATGGACGCCGTGGACGACTGGCTGACGCCACTGCCGGCCGCTGCCCCGCTGGGCTGGACCGCCCGCCGTACCGGTGACCTGCGGTTCGCCCGCGAGCACCTGGTGCCATGGGTCGGCAGGCGGATCACCGGCAAGTCCTCGGGCGACGGCCGACCGGCGAAGCGCCCCGAACTGCTGCCCTTCGAAGCGCCGCGCGACTGAGCACCCCCGGCACCCTCGCGAGCCGCCTCCCCACCAGCCCCCTCGTAGCAACCTACGAACCGGGCCGCGTCTCTGGCCTGCACAAACCGCCAGTAGAATCTGTTTACGTGACTGCCAAGCCCCGCATCCCCAATGTCCTGGCCGGCCGCTACGCCTCCGCGGAGCTCGCCGTCCTGTGGTCCCCCGAGCAGAAGGTCAAGCTGGAGCGCCAGCTGTGGCTGGCCGTGCTGCGTGCCCAGAAGGACCTCGGCATCGAGGTGCCCGAGGCCGCTCTCGCCGACTACGAGCGAGTGATCGACCAGGTCGACCTGGCGTCGATCGCCGAGCGCGAGAAGGTCACCCGGCACGACGTGAAGGCCCGGATCGAGGAGTTCAACGCCCTCGCCGGTCATGAGCAGGTCCACAAGGGAATGACCTCCCGCGACCTCACCGAGAACGTCGAGCAGCTCCAGATCCGCCTCTCGCTGGAGCTGATGCGCGATCGCACCGTCTCCGTCCTGGCGCGGCTGGGCAAGCTGTCGGGCGAATACGCCGAGCTGGTCATGGCGGGCCGTTCGCACAACGTCGCCGCCCAGGCCACGACCCTCGGCAAGCGCTTCGCCTCCGCCGCCGACGAGCTCCTGGTGGCGTACCACCGCCTGGAGGACCTGCTGGCGCGCTACCCGCTGCGTGGCATCAAGGGCCCGGTCGGCACCGCCCAGGACATGCTGGACCTGCTCGGCGGCGACGCCGCGAAGCTGGCCGATCTGGAGCAGCGCATCGCGGGCCACCTCGGTTTCGCGCACGCCTTCACCTCGGTCGGCCAGGTCTACCCGCGCTCGCTGGACTACGAGGTCGTCACCGCACTCGTCCAGCTGGCCGGCGCCCCCTCCTCGGTCGCCAAGACGATCCGCCTCATGGCGGGCCACGAGCTGGTCACCGAGGGCTTCAAGCCCGGCCAGGTCGGCTCCTCGGCAATGCCGCACAAGATGAACACCCGCTCCTGCGAGCGCGTCAACGGCCTGATGGTCATCCTGCGCGGTTACGCGTCGATGACCGGCGAGCTGGCCGGCGACCAGTGGAACGAGGGCGACGTCTCCTGCTCCGTGGTCCGCCGCGTGGCGCTCCCGGACGCGTTCTTCGCGTTCGACGGTCTCCTCGAAACCTTCCTGACCGTCCTCGACGAGTTCGGCGCCTTCCCGGCCGTCGTGGCCCGCGAGCTGGACCGCTACCTCCCGTTCCTCGCCACCACGAAGGTTCTGATGGCGGCGGTACGGGCGGGTGTCGGCCGGGAGGCCGCGCACGAGGTCATCAAGGAGCACGCGGTCGCCTCCGCGCTGGCCATGCGTGAGCAGGGCGCCGAGCGCAACGAGCTGCTCGACAAGCTCGCGGCGGACGACCGGATGCCGCTGGACCGCGCGCAGCTCGACGAGCTGATGGCGGACAAGCTGTCGTTCACGGGTGCGGCGGGCCAGCAGGTGACCGCGATCCTCGCCCAGATCGAGGAGATCACCAAGCAGCACCCCGAGGCCGCCGGCTACACCCCGGGCTCGATCCTCTGATCCGCCCCGCCTGTACGGTTTCGGGATGACCCCCGAGGAACTCCTGGCCGCCCGCGACCGCGTCATTCCCGACGTGGTCGCGGGCGGTCTGCGTGTGCTGTTCTGCGGCATCAACCCGGGCCTGATGTCCGCCGCCACCGGCCACCACTTCGCCCGCCCGGGAAACCGCTTCTGGCCGGTCCTGCACCGGTCCGGCTTCACTCCGCGGCAGTTGCGGCCGGAGGAACAGGACGAGCTGCTGTCGTACGGCCTGGGCATCACCAATGTGGTGGCCAGGGCCAGCGCCCGCGCCGACGAGCTGAGCGCCGAGGAGTTCCAGGAGGGCGGCCGCCTTCTCACCGAGCGGGTGCAACGGCTGCGTCCGCAATGGCTGGCGGTGGTCGGCGTGACGGCGTACCGCACGGCCTTCGGTGAGCGGAAGGCCCGGATCGGACCGCAGGAGCGGATGATCGGCGACACCCGGATCTGGGCCCTGCCCAACCCCAGTGGGCTCAATGCGCACTGGACGCTGGAGACCATGGCCGAGGAGTACGGGCGGGTCAGGGCGGCGTCCGAAAAGCGGTGAAGCGGACACCGGTGACGGTTCGCGCCGAGGGACGCAACGATCCGGTTCCGCTTTGCCCCTGGCGGCTCGCGGTGGCGTGTCCCGGGCGAGTACGATCCGGCAAACACGCGTACGACCTGGGAGGACACCGTGGGGCGGCTGACCGGCGGGGACCCCTCTTTGCTGCGAAGGATCAATTCCGCGGTGGTGCTGCACGCCCTGCGCGGTGCGGGCGTGGCGGACTCCCCCACACTGACCGATCTGACCCGGATCACCGGGCTGTCCCGGCCCACCGTCGAAGGTGTGGTCGAGGGGCTCATCGAGGTGGGTCTGGTGGTGGAGAGCGCGGCCGAGGAAGGTGGCGCGAAGCGTCAGGGGCGGCCGGCCAGGCGGTTCCGGTTCCGGGCCGAGGCCGGACATCTGCTGGGTATCGAGATCGGTCCGCACCGGATTTCGGCGCTGCTGTCCGGTCTTGACGGCCGGATCGTCGGGGCCGGGTCCCGCGAGGTCTCGGAGAGCGCGGACGCGGACGACCGGCTGGAGCGGGTGCGCCAGGTGGTCGCCGATCTGCTGCGCCGGGCCGGGATCCCCCGCAGTTCGCTGCGGGCCGTCGGCGTCGGCAGCCCGGGCATCGTCGAGGCCGACGGCACCGTTCGGCTCGGTACGGCGCTGCCCGGCTGGACGGGACTTCCGCTGGGCGAACGGCTGCGCCGGTCGTTCCGCTGCCCGGTGCTGGTGGAGAACGACGCCAACACCGCCGCGGTGGCCGAGCACTGGAAGGGCGTCGGCACCGACACCGACGACCTGGTCTTCGTACTGGCCGGGCTGAGCCCGGGTGCCGGTTCACTGATCGGCGGGCGGCTGCACCGGGGTTACGGCGGTGCGGCGGGCGAGATCGGCGCGCTGCACCTGCTGGGGCGCGAGGCCAGGCCGGAGAAGCTGCTGTCGACCACCGACGAGCCGCTGCACCCGCTGGACGAGCAGGCGGTGGCCGTGGTGTTCGCTGAGGCCAAGCGCGGCGACGTCCAGGCGCAGGCAGCGGTGGAACGGTTCATTCAGCGGCTGGTGCACGATGTCGCGGCCCTCGCTCTGGCCCTCGACCCCGAACTGGTCGTGATCGGAGGCTGGGCGGCCGGCATCGACGGCGTACTGGATCCGCTGCGCGGCGAGCTGGAGCGGTACTGTCTGCGGCCGCCCCGGGTGGCGCTGTCGCTGCTCGGCGAGGCATCGGTGGCGACGGGCGCACTGCGGCTCGCGCTGGACCATGTCGAGGAGCAGCTCTTCGCGGTGGAGACGACGGTGACGGCACGGCGCTGAGTGCCTGTGTCTGCCAGGTGGCGGGTCCGGGAAGTCCGAGGCCAGGCACGGGAAGCGGCCCGGCGCCGAGGGGAATCCCCCGGCGCCGGGCCGTCTTCACGAGGAGCGGGTGTTACGAGGCCTGGGCGGTCGGCCCGTGGTGGCTTATCTCCAGGTCGCCCGAGTCGCCGAAGGTCAGCCGGCAGGTGTCCGCGCGGTAGGTCGCCACGGAGACGGCGGCGGTACGGCCCGCGGTGAAGTAACGGGTCGTGACGACCAGCACGGGGGCGCCGGGCAGCCGGTCGAGCTCCTTGGCGTCGTCGGCCCGGGCCGAGCCCAGCTCGACGGCGCGGTCCTGGCCCTCCAGGCCGAGGCGCTGCAACTCGCGCAGCACGCTGCGGGCGCGGGCCGGGCCCGACGGGGCGTCTATGGCCGGGAGTTCGGGCACCGAGGCGGCCGGTACGTACAGCAGCTCGGCGGCGACCGGCTGGCCGTGCGTCAGACGGATGCGGCGCACTGTGTGCAGCTCGTCCTGGAATCCGGTGCCAAGCATCCGGGTCACCGCGGCCGGGGCGATGCCCGTGGCGCAGTCGACGGGCTGCCAGGAGTCTCCTGGGGTGCCGGGCCAGTTGTGCTGCGAGGTGCCGACGTCGACGCCCATCCGGGGCGGGGCTACCGTGGTGCCCACGCCGCGGCGGCGCTGCAGACGTCCCTCCAGCTCCAGCTGTTCGAGAGCCTGGCGGAGGGTGGCACGGGCGACGCCGAAGCGGGCCGCCAGTTCACGCTCGTTGGGCAGGATCTCGCCGACCGAGAAGTCGGAGTCGAGCGCCTCACTGAGCACGGTCTTCAGGTGCCAGTACTTCGGCTCCGGCACCGTTTCGAGCTGCGTGGTCCCCACCCTGATCCTCCGCAATCGCCGCGTCCTTTGCGGCTTTCCGTGTTCCGCGCCCTTGTTTATTAAAGGTTCCTTCACTAACTCTGCGACCATAGGACGATGGTTCTGGTTGGTCAAGACCAATCCGCTTTCCGTTACGGAGGTTAGGGAACCCGCGGAGCGAAACGCGCGTATGTCACGAAGCGTTCACAGAAACGCAAACCGCCCCGCATCCGACCTGCGGATACGGGGCAGTTGAGGGGCCCGGAGCGGGTCCGGGCGCCGCTACTTCGGCGCGAGATCGGAAATTTTGTCCGGGTTGCGCACGATGTAGACGCACTGAATGAGTCCGTCCGCAATGTCCAGCTGGAAGACCGAGTCCGGCCGCCCCTCCGAGAGAATCACCATCGCGGGCCCGCCGTTGAGCTCGGTGAACCGGATCTCCATACCGGGGATGGCCTTCTGCGCGACGCCCAGCAGGAAGCGCGCCACCTTGTCCGCGCTCTCCACGATCCGCAGCGGCACCTTCGCCCTGCCGCCACTGTCGCCGATCAGCCGCGCCTCGGGTGCCAGCAGCGAGAGCAGATCGGCCAGGTCACCGCCGGTGGCCGCGGCGAGGAACCGTTCCGTCATCTCGCGCCGCTCGGCCGGGTCCACGTCGTACCTCGGCTTGCGCTCCTCGACGTGCTTGCGCGCCCGGCCGGCCAGCTGACGTACCGCCGCCTCCGACTTGTCGAGTGCCGTGGCGATCTCCCCGTACGGGAAGCCGAAGGCCTCGCGCAGGACGAAGACCGCGCGC
Source organism: Streptomyces sp. NPDC051561 (assembly GCF_044454195.1). Classification (NCBI taxonomy): domain Bacteria; kingdom Bacillati; phylum Actinomycetota; class Actinomycetes; order Kitasatosporales; family Streptomycetaceae; genus Streptomyces; species Streptomyces sp. NPDC051561. The sequence goes on from NZ_JBITDM010000007.1 coordinate 269,053, forward strand.
TCCAGCGGGGAGAGCGATTCCAGTACGACCAGGACGGCCAGCGAGACCGAGTCGGCGAGCACCGCCTGCTCGGCGGTGTCCGGGACGCTCATCCCGAACTCCGTCGCGATCGGTTCGGGCAGCCATGGCCCGACGTAGGCCTCCTTGCGCGACTGGACGTGCCGCAGCCGGTCGATGGCGAGCCGGGTGGTGATGCGCACCAGAAAGGCGCGGGGGGCGCGTACGTCCTCGCGGTCCTCGGCCGACCAGCGCAGCCAGGCCTCCTGGACGACGTCCTCGGCGTCGGCCACCCGGCCGAGCATGCGGTAGGCGACTCCGGTCAGCACGGAGCGGTGTTCCTCGAAGGCGGCGGTCGCATCGGCCAGGGTGTCTGCGGTCACCGAGCCATCCCAGCCGACAGACCCCGCCTTGTCCACCCCCTCCTTCCCGCCCGGCCCGGTGACGGCCCGCGCCCCCTTGAACTCGCCGCTACTGGAGGGTAGTTGTTACTGACAGACTGTCTAAAGCCATTGTCCGGGCCGGAACCCAGGGACCCAGGGAGCAACCCCATGACCGCCAGCATCGAGTTCACCGTCCAGGCCCCGGGCGGGCCGCGCACCGCGTCCGTCGCGTACGAGCGGGTGGGCCGGGGCGAGCCACTGCTGCTGCTGCACGGCATCGGCCACCACTGGCAGGCGTGGGAGCCGGTGCTCTCCGCGCTGTCCGCCGAGCGGGACGTGATCGCGGTCGACCTGCCCGGTTTCGGCGCTTCGCCCGCCCTCCCCGGCGGCGTGCCGTACGACCTGGACTCGGTGGTTCCGGTCCTGGGCGCCTTCTGTGCGGCGCTGGGCATCGACCGGCCGCACGTCGCGGGGAACTCGCTCGGCGGGCTGCTCGCGCTGGGCATGGGACGGGAGAAGCTGGCGCGTTCGGTGACGGCGCTGTCGCCGGCCGGGTTCTGGACACCGGCCGAGCGGCGGTACGCCTTCGGCACGCTGCGCGGGATGCGCCTTGCGGCGAAGGCGATGCCGCTGCCACTGGTGGAGCGGCTTTCGCGGACCGCGGCCGGGCGGTTCACGCTGACCAGCACCATCTACGCCAAGCCGGCCCGGCGTTCACCGGAGGCCGTGGTCGCGGAGACCCTCGCGCTGCGGGAGGCCGTCGGGTTCGAGCCGACACTGACCGCCGGGCTCACCGTCCAGTTCCAGGACGACCTCTCCGGCCTTCCGGTGACGGTGGCCTGGGGCACCGGCGACCGGCTGCTGATGCGCCGCCAGGGGGTCCGCGCGAAGAACATCATGCCGGATGCCCGGCTGGTCAGGCTGCCCGGTTGCGGGCATGTGCCCATGAATGACGATCCGGCGCTGGTCGCCCGGGTCATTCTGGACAACAGCCGCTGAGAGCTGGGCCCTCGGGTGTCGCTCTGTCGATGCGTACGGCGCTTCCGGAGTTCTCTCGTGCGCGGACGCCCGCCTGAACACCCCTGATCCGAGGACCACTCCCAGCGCGACCAGAGCGCTGCCCGCCCCCTGTCCGATGCCGTACGTCCCGGTGCCGATCAGGGGTGCGGTCAGGGCCGCCGAGACGGGGATCAGGCCGGAGAAGAGGGTGGCCCGTTCGGCGCCGATCCGCTGTACTCCCTGGTACCAGCAGACGAAGCCGACCACGGTGACCACCACCGCCTGCCACAGCAGCGCCGCCCCTTCCTCCGGGGTGGGCGTGCGCAGCCAGCCGGAACCGTCGTGCAGCAGGCCGATCGCCGCGGACTCGACAGCGGCGACGGCACAGGACGCGGCGGACAACAGCTTGGGTCCGAGCGGACGCAGCAGGGGTACGGCGATCACGGCGAAGCCCACCTCCCCGCCGAGCGCCGCGACGGACCAGGCGATTCCGACCGCGTCGGTGCGCCCCCAGCCCTGGACGGTGAAGGCGCCGACGGCGACGAGCAGGGCGCCGTACAGGACAATCCTGGTGGGCTTGCGGCCGTCGAGCAGGGGCATCAGGACGGCGACCACGATGGGGGCGCAGCCGACCAGGACTCCGGGGACCGCGGGTTCGGCGGTGCGTTCCGCGGCGAGCACCGCAAGGTTGAAGCCGACCATGCCGACGGCCGCGAGGAGTGCGAGCCGCAGCCACAGACGCGGGGTGAGCGCGCGCAGGCGGGCCGGTGCACCGCGGGCGACGAGCGGGAGGAGAACCAGGGCGGCGAGGCCGTAGCGGACGGCCTGGCCGCCCGCGTACGGGTAGGCGCCGAGGACGCTGTTGGCGGTGAAGGATCCGCCGACGAGGAAGCAGGCGAGGGCGGCGAGGAGCATGCCGTGAACGGCGGCGCTCCCGTGAGGTGTTCGGGTCATGGTCCGACGCTAGGGACTGGAGCGGTCCGGTTTAAGGTCCACTTCCATGACGTCATCGGGGACCAATCCTGCTTCGGATGTGCCGACGCTGCCGGGGCGGTACGGGCCGGAGGCGGAGTTCCTGGAGCGGGCGGAACGGGCGGGGGTGGCGGTGCGGGGGTTGTCGTCGTACGGGATGGGGGGTGGGGGTGGGTGTGGGGGTGGCGACGAGGGTGGAGACGGGGACGGAGCGGTGCGGCTGGTGTTGGGGTACGCGCATCTGTCGGTGGCGGACATCGGGTACGGGGTGGGGCTGCTGGCGGGGTCGGCGGGGCGGTGATGCAGCAAGAGAACCCGTACCCTGGGCCCTGACCTGGTCGAACGCGGAGCGCCGCACTACCGGTCAGCTCCCGGCCCATTGCGCCGAATATCGCAGCGAATCAACCAGAAGCACACTTAACCCGCCAGTCACAGAACGTTCGTGATCACGCAACACGGTTCGGCCACAGTGTTCCCATGACCGACACGACTGGCCTCAGGAACTCCACGAAGAAGCCCGCCCGACGCCACCACTGGCGCCGCGACCTGGTGGAACTCGCCGCACTGTTCACCGCGGTGGCGGTCGCCGACTCGATCGCCAACATGATCGTGCACGGTCCCGACGGGCCCGTACTGCTCATCGCCTCCGCGGTGGCACTGGCAGCCACCGCAGGCTTCCACACCTGGTGGGCCCGACGGCACAGCCACGCACCTCCGCCGCCGACAGCCGTGCCGGCCCCGGCCGGGGCATCGGCACCGGCCGCGACGTCGGCCTCCCCGGATTCGGACCCGACCGCATCCCCCGCTGAGGTCAGGGAGACCTCGTTGTGGCGGATGCGGACCACTGTGCAGGACCAGCCGGGTTCGCTGGCCGCACTGTGCACCGTCCTCGCCGGGCTGCGGGTCGACATCCTGACCCTGCAGACGCACCCGCTGGGTGACGGCACCGTGGACGAGTTCCTGCTCCGTACGCCCGCCGACGTCCAGGCCCGGGACCTGTCCCGGGAGATCGCCTCGGTCGGGGCCCGGGACACCTGGCTGGAGCGGGCGGACACGCACGATCTGGTGGACGGCCCGACCCGGGTGCTCGGACTGGCCACCAGGACCGCACTCGACGCGGCCGAACTGCCGCTCGCCCTGAGGCAGTTGCTTGGCCGGTGCACCATCCACTCGCTCCCCGCGACCACGCTCACCGGGCGGCCGACGGGAGAGACCGCACCGGTGGAGGGAGTGCTGGAGGGCACGGTGATGCGACTGCGGGACCAGTCCGGTGGTGCGATCACGGTGGAGCGGCCGTACCTCCCCTTCACCCCGACCGAGTTCGCGCGGGCACGGGCGCTGGTCGAACTGGACGCCCGGCTCGGCCCCCGGGTGCCGCGCAGTCAGGACGTCCTCACCCTGCCCGAGGGCAATGCGATCACCGTTCGCAGGGCCGGGCCCGACGACCTCGAAGCAGCACTCGCCATGCACGAGCGCTGCTCCGAGCGGACCCTCAACCTGCGGTACCACGGCCCGGTCGGCGACGCCGACCGATACCTCCGCCACCTGCTGAGCCCGCGCTACGGGCGCACCCTCGCCGTACAGACCGCGTCCGGCCGGCTGGTGGCCCTCGGACACCTGCTCTGGGACGGTGACGAGACGGAGGTCGCGCTGCTCGTCGAGGATGCCTGGCAGCGGCGGGGCGTGGGCTCCGAACTGCTCGCGCGGCTGGTGGCGCTGGCCGGCGAAGCGGACTGCGCGAGCGTGTACGCCGTCACCCAGGCGTCCAACACCGGGATGGTCGCCGCGATGCGTGGGCTGGAGCTTCCCCTCGACTACCAGATAGAGGAGGGGACGCTGGTGGTCACCGCCCGTCTCAGCGGCCGACCGGCTCCGGTACGGCCCGCGGCGTACGGCCGGCAGTCGGAGCGGGGCTGACCGCTGCGGTGAGGGTGTCGGCGGTGGTGGGGGTGTCGGCGGTGGTGGGGGTGGTGGGGGTGGTGGGGGTGGTGGGGGTGGCCCCCCGGCCGGTCACCGCGGTCGCTTCGGTCGCCGCGAGTGCCTGGCTCAGGTCGTTCCACAGGTCCTCGACATCCTCCAGACCGACCGACATCCGCAGCAGCCGGTCACTGACGCCCGCCTTCAGCCGGTCGCCCTCGGGCACGATCCGGTGGCTGATGGAGGCCGGGTGCTGGATGAGGGTGTCGACGCTGCCGAGGCTGACGGCCGGCGTGATCAGCCGTACGCCCGCGATGACCGCGTGCGGGTCGCCGTGCACCTCGAAGGCGACCATCGCCCCGCCGATCCGGGGGTGGTGGACGCGGGAGACACGCGGATCGGCGGTCAGCCGCCGTACGATCTCCGCCGCGCTCGCGGACGCCGCCCGCATCCGTACCGGCAGCGTGGACAGTCCGCGCAGCAGCAGATAGCCGGACAGCGGGTGCAGTACGCCGCCGGTCGCGAACCGCACCTGCCGCAGTTGCCGGGCGAACTCCTCGTCGCAGGCCACCACACCGGCGAGCACATCTCCGTGGCCGCCCAGGTACTTGGTGGCGCTGTGCAGCACCAGCCGGGCACCGTGTTCGGCCGGGCGCTGGAGCACCGGGGTCGCGAAGGTGCTGTCGACGAGCAGCGGCACCGAGCCGCAGGCCTCGGCGACGGCGGCGATGTCGACCTCGGCGAGGGTCGGGTTGGCCGGGGTCTCCACCATGACCAGGCCGGTGTCGGGGCGTATCGCTCCGGCGATGGACGCCGGGTCGGAGCGGTCCACCCAGGTCACCTCGGTGCCGAGCAGACCGGCGGTGAGCAGGTGGTCGCTGCATCCGTACAGCGGGCGCACGGCCACCACATGGCGCAGGCCCTGGGACGCACGGACGAGCAGCACCGCGGTGAGCGCCGCCATGCCGCTGGCGAACGCGACCGCCGCCTGGGTCCCTTCGAGGGTGGCCAGGGCGTCCTCGAAGCGGGCGGTGGTCGGGTTGTCGAGTCTGGCGTAGACCGGCGGGCCGTCCAGCCGGGCGCCGGTGGCCGCGAATTCGTCGAGACGGGCGGCCTCGGCGCGACTGTCGTGCGACGGGTAGGTGGTCGACAGGTCGAGCGGTACGGCGTGGACGCCGAGAGCGGCGAGGTCTTCGCGGCCGGCGTGCACGGCGTGGGTGGCGAGGGCCCGGGGAGCGGAGGGCGCGGGGTGTGCGGCAACCGCGGGCGAGGCTTCAGCAGTCATGACAAGCAGTCTGAACAAGTGGCGGCCTGGAGCGGGAAATCCCCGTGCTACGTTCGGCAGATGGCTGAATCCGTCGCACTGGACACGGTTGACCTGCATATTCTGCGGCTGTTGCAGAACGACGCCCGGACCACCTACCGGGAGCTCGCCGCCGAGGTGGGTGTCGCGCCCTCCACCTGTCTGGACCGGGTGAGCAGGCTGCGCCGCTCCGGGGTGATCCTCGGGCATCAGCTGCGGCTCGATCCGGCGCGGCTCGGGCGTGGGCTTGAGGCACTGCTGCTGGTGCAGGTGCGGCCGCACCGGCGGGAGCTGATCGGCCCGTTCGTGGAGCGGATCCGGGCACTGCCGGAATCGCGGGCCCTGTTCCATCTGACGGGTCCGGACGACTATCTGGTGCAGGTGGCGGTGGCGGACACCGCCGACCTCCAGCGCCTGGTGCTGGACGAGTTCACCTCGCGGCGGGAGGTGGCCAGGGTGGAGACGCGGCTGATATTCCAGCAGTGGGACTGCGGGCCGCTGCTGCCGCCGACGCCGGGGGCCTGAGGCCGGCCGGGAGGTCCGCGACCAGCGGTGTCGTCCGGCTGTCAGGGCTCTGGCCACGGAACGCTGATGACGCGGGCCCCTTTCCCGTACGAGGATGTGCGCATGGCAGACATCAGCATTCCCATGCCCCGCCAGGTCGCCGACGCCTATGTCGACGCCCTGGTCACCCTCGATCCCATTCTCGGCACCCAGCTGGGTGTGAAGGAGAGCGCCCGATCGCTCCCCGACTACTCCCCCGAGGGGCGCCAGGCCCTCGCCGAGCTGGCCCGCCACACTCTCGCCGTCCTTGACGAGTCGGAGCGGCAGCCCGGCGCCGACAGTGAGGCCGAGCGGCGTTGCGGGCGGCTGCTGCGCGAGCGGCTGACCGCCGAGCTGGCGGTGCACGCGGCGCAGGAGGATCTGCGCGCGGTCAGCAATATCCACTCCCCCGCGCACAGCGTGCGGGAGATCTTCACGCTCGCAGCGACCGAGACCGAGGAGGACTGGGCCGATCTCGCGGCGCGGCTGCGCGCCGTCCCGGCGGCACTGGAGGGCTATCGCCAGTCGCTCGAACTCGGCCTGGAAAGAGGCCTGTTGGGCAGCCCGCGGCCGACCGCGACGTTCATCGACCAGCTCACCGAGTGGGCGGGTGACGGGCGCGGCTGGTTCGAGGAGCTGGTGGCCCCGGGCCCGGACGTACTGCGCGCGGAGCTGGACGGAGCGGCCGGTACGGCGACCGCGTCCGTGGTGGTGCTGCGCGACTGGATGCGGGAGGTGTACGCCCCGACGCTCAAGGACGCGCCCGACGCCGTGGGGCGGGAGCGGTACGCCCTGTGGTCGCGGGCGTTCAACGGCACGGACTTCGATCTGGACGAGGCGTACGCGTACGGCTGGGCCGAGTACCACCGGCTGCTCGCCGAGATGAAGGTGGAGGCGGAGAAGATCCTGCCGGGTGCGGAGACTCCGTGGGCCGCGCTGGCCCACCTGGATGTACACGGCAAGCACATCGAGGGTGTCGAGGAGGTCCGGGTCTGGCTCCAGTCCGTGATGGACGAGGCCGTGGAGGCACTGGACGGCACCCACTTCGAACTCGCGGACCGGGTCCGCAAGGTGGAGTCCAGGATCGCCCCGCCCGGCGGCGCGGCCGCCCCGTACTACACGCCCCCGTCCGAGGACTTCTCCCGCCCCGGCATCACCTGGCTGCCGACGATGGGCGAGACTCGCTTCCCGGTGTACGACCTGGTGTCGACCTGGTACCACGAGGGCGTCCCCGGTCACCACCTCCAGCTCGCCCAGTGGACGCACGTCGCCGACCAGCTGTCGCGCTACCAGGCGTCGGTGGGCGGGGTCAGCGCCAACGCGGAGGGCTGGGCGCTGTACGCGGAGCGCCTGATGGACGAGCTCGGGTTCCTGCCGGACGCGGAGCGCAGGCTCGGTTACCTGGACGCGCAGATGATGCGCTCGACGCGGATCATCGTCGACATCGGCATGCACCTGGGTCTGGAGATCCCGGCCGACTCCCCCTTCCACCCGGGCGAGCGGTGGACGGTGGAGCTGGCGCAGGAGTTCTTCGGTCTGCACAGCGGCCGTCCGGCGGACTTCGTGGAGAGCGAGATCACCCGCTACCTGTCGATGCCCGCCCAGGCGATCGGCTACAAGCTGGGCGAGCGCGCCTGGCTGCTCGGCCGGGAGAACGCCCGCAGGGCGCACGGCGATTCCTTCGATCTGAAGGCGTGGCACATGGCGGCGCTGTCGCAGGGTTCGCTGGGTCTGGACGACCTGGTGGACGAGCTGTCGAAGCTCTGACACCGGGACACGCGTCAGGGGGGCGACGGCCGGGGGCGAATCCTGGCCGCCGCCCCCGTCCCCTCACGTGAACGGCTGATGAACCGGGATGCGATGAACGCGAGTTGGCTCTTCTGCTCGGATCCACTGGGGCCGCGCCGCCCCGATCCGGCGTTCGCCGGTGAGGCTGCCGCGGTGCGCCGCTCCGGTGCGGCCGTCGCTCTGCTCGATCACGACGCCCTGCTCGCCGGGGACGTCCCCGCCGCACTGGCCCGGGTGCCGGACGGCTCAGGACCGTACTGGTACCGGGGCTGGATGATTCCCGCGCTCCGTTACGAGGCCTTGGCGCGCGGCCTGGGTGAGCGCGGCTGCACCTTGCTGAGCAGCCCGCAGGCGTACCGCCGGGCACATGAACTCCCCGGCTGGTACGAGGAGTTCGCGCAGCTGACCCCGCGCAGCGTGTGGCGGGAGCTGCCTTGCGGCGCCCCGCCGTCAGCTGCCGAGCTGGCCGGACTCGTCGCCCCGCTCGGTAGCGGTCCCGCCGTGGTGAAGGACTTCGTGAAGTCCCGCAAGCACGAGTGGCACGAGGCGTGCTTCGTACCCGAACTCGGGAACACGGCGGCACTGTCGGCCGTGGTGAACCGCTTCTTCGCCCTCCAGGAGGACAGTCTCGCCGGCGGACTGGTGGTGCGGGAGTTCGAGCACTTCGTACCGGGCGGGGAGGCCCGGGTGTGGTGGGTGGACGGCGAGGCGGCGCTGGTCACCGCCCACCCCGATTCGCCGGACCGGCTGCCCGAACCTGATCTGTCCGCGGTGCGTCCGGCCGTCCGCACGCTCGGGGGCCGCTGGGTGACCACCGATCTGGCGCTGCGTGCGGACGGGGAGTGGCGGGTGGTCGAGGTGGGTGACGGCCAGGTGAGCGGGCTGCCAACGGACGCGGACGCCGACCGGCTCTTCGGGATGCTGTCCGGGGTTCAGCGGGTGGCGCGGCCGTAGAGGAGCACGGCGCGGGCGAGGGCGGTCAGGGCTGCCGTGCACAGCAGGGTGCGGAGGATGTTGGTGGTGACCCAGGTCGACTTGAACTTCTCCACGACGGAGAAGTCCGTGAGCTTGGCCGCGTTGCCGGCCTCGGCCAGCTCGTTGTTCAGCGGGATGTTCACCGAGAACGTGAGGACGACGGCGACCAGATAGAGCGCGGTGGCGGCAGCGGCCCAGTACGCCACCTTGCGGCGGCCCTTGCGGAACTCGACGAACGCACAGGCCACGGCCAGCAGCAGGGCGCCCACGAAGGCCATGCCGAAGAGCCCGTTGCCGTCGATCGCCGCATTGAAGTGCTGCATCGCGGTCACATACGTACGCTCGTCGCCCGCCGCCAGACCCGGCATCACCGAGACGTCGAAGGCGAAGAAGAGTCCGGCCATGAGTCCGACGAGGACCGTGGAGAGGAGGAGCAGCACGGTCGAGAGCTTGGTGGCCCCGGTGGGCGGGAGCGCGGGCGCGGCGTCAGGGGCAGGCGGCGACGGCTGGTACCGCTGCGGGGGTAAGGAAGCGGTGGGGCGCGGCGGTACGGGTCCGGCGGGGTGCGGGGGTACGGGCCTGGCGGGGTGCGGGGGCCGGCTCCCGGCCGGGGGGTGGCTCATGGCGGATTCCTCAAGTGAGTGGTCGGGGTACTGCTTGCCCTTGGCGCGGACGCCTGATCCTGGCACTCCCCCGGGTACCGCGCCACGGTCCGGACCACCCTGTTTCAGCAGCCGCAGTCGGCGGCGTCGACCGGTGCGGTCAGCGGGTCGGCGTCGCGGGTTTCGCGGCCCTCCCAGGTCTCGGTCTCGAAGCCCTCGCGGATCCAGTACTCGATGCCGCCGAGCATCTCCTTGACCTGGTAGCCGAGTTGGGCGAGGGCGAGCGCGGCACGGGTGGCGCCGTTGCAGCCGGGGCCCCAGCAGTAGGTGACGACCGGCACGCACTTGTCGAGGAGGCGGACGGCCTGCTCGGGGATCAGAGCGGTGGGGAGGTGGAGGGCGCCGGGGACGTGGCCCTGGTCCCAGGAGGCGGTGGAGCGCGAGTCGATCACCACGAAGCCGGGGTCCTCGCCCGTGGCGCGGGCGTCGGCCAGCGCCGAGGCGACGTCGGAGACATCGGCGTGGAAGGCGAGGCAGGCCCCGAAGTACGCGGCAGCGGCCTCGGGGGACGCGGGCGGCACCCGCAGCACGGAGTTGGCGGCGGCGGAGACGGCGGGTGCACCGGGAGCGACAGGAGCGGCTGCGGAAGTCGTGTTCGTCATGGCTCAAAATCTATGAGCGGTGATCGTTTCTCTGAAGTGGATTGCCCCGGCACTTCTCTTGATCTGCCGGTGATTCCCCTGTTGTCTGTGCCCATGACCGGATATTCACCGGACGCCACGGACTGGCGCATCCTGGAAGCCCTGCAGCGGGAAGGCCGCGCGACGTTCGCCGAGTTGGCGCGCACTGTCTCGATGTCGTCGAGTGCGGTGACCGAACGGGTCCGCAGGCTGGAGGAGGCGGGGGTGATCTCCGGGTACTCCGCGGTGGTCGAGCCCCATCGGCTGGGGATGCCGATCCTGGCGTTCGTACGGCTGCGTTATCCGCACGGCAACTACAAGCCGTTCCACGACCTGCTGGACGCCACGTCCGAGGTGCTGGAGGCGCACCACGTCACGGGCGACGACTGCTTCGTACTGAAGGTCGCGGCCCGCTCGATGCAGCACCTGGAAGAGGTGTCCGGCCGGATCGGGGCACTCGGTTCGGTCACCACCAGCGTCGTCTACTCCTCTCCGCTGCCGCGCCGCGCCATCAGCCCCTGAACCGCGGAGCACCGGACCCACCGCCGCAGCCTCCCGCTCACAGGTGGTGCCGCACCGCCGACCCGTCCCGCCCCTTCACCACCTCCAGCCGGGTGCCGATCCGCTGCCGCAGATCGACGACATGGCTGACGATGCCGACGCTGCGGTCCCGCTCGCGCAGCGAGTCCAGTACGTCGATGACCTCGTCCAGGGTCGCCTCGTCGAGGCTGCCGAAGCCCTCATCGATGAAGAGGGTGTCCAGGCGGACCCCGCCCGCCTCCTCCGTCACCACATCGGCGAGCCCCAGCGCGAGCGCGAGGGACGCGAAGAAGGTCTCGCCGCCGGACAGGGTGGCGGTGTCCCGCTCGCGTCCGGTCCAGGCGTCGACGACATGCAGTCCGAGTCCGGCGCGGCGCCCGCCGGTTCTGGCGTCGGAGTGGACGAGGGTGTAGCGGCCCTGCGACATGCGGTGGAGGCGGGCGGTCGCGGCGGCGGCGACCTGTTCGAGCCTGGCGGCCAGGACGTAGGACTCCAGGCGCATCTTGCGTTCGTTGTCGTGGGAGGTGCCCGCGGTGAGTCCGGCGAGGCGGGCCACCCGGTCGTACTCCTCGCGCAGTGGTCCGAGCCGCCGGGTCTCCTCCTCGGCCTGCCCAGACAGCCGGGCCAGCGCCGCGCACCGTTCCTGTGCCGCGTCGTACGCGGAGGCCGCGTCGCGCTGCTGCCGGTCGGCGGCGGTCACCCCGGCGAGCGCCCCGTCCAGGTCGGCGGCCGGCCGGTCGGCGGCTTCGGCCGCGTCGGTCTCCCGCAGCCGTTCGGCGACCGCTGCCCGTTCGGCCTGCCAGCCGTCGATGCGGCGCTGCAACTCGCGCTGCCGTACGTCGTCCAGGAGGGCCGAGGCCGCTTCCTCCGGTGTGGTGAACCCCGCTTTGAACGCGGCGTCCGCGAGCCGGTCGTCGGCCGCCTTCAGCTGCGTGGCCGTCCGCTCGTACTCCCGTACCGCCTCGGCCGCCTCGGCGAGGATGGAGACCCGCCGCTCCAGCCGTCCCGCCTGCTCGGCGACGCTCCCCGCATCCCCGCGCACCCGCTGCAACTCCTCGTCCAGTACGGCGAGTTCGCCGTCCATGGCTTCGCGGCGGGAGACCCGGGCGGCACTGCGCCGCTCGGCCTGCTGCTGGGTGTCGACCCGTCGACCGTGCTCGCGTTCGGCCCGGTCCAGGGTTTCGCGGGCGGCGTGCATGTCGGACGCCCGCTGGTGTGCCTCGGCGTGCTCGCCGCGCAGCTCTCCGGCCAGTGCGGCGAGTTCGGTGACGGTGGCGTCCGAGGCCGCGGCCCCCGCGGCGGCGTGGGACTCCCGCAGCCGGGACAGTGCGGTCTCGGTCCGGGACCGCTCCTCGTCCGCCCGGACGTACGCCGACTCGGCCCTTTGCTCGGCATCCCGGTCGACATGTCCCGCTCCGGCCCGCGCGGGGGCGGGGTGTGCGGTGGCACCGCACACCTTGCAGGCCTCGCCGTCGCGCAGGCCGTCGGCCAGCTCGGCGGCGATTCCGCTCAGCCGCCGCTCGCGCAGGTCGTGCCACCGCTGGCGGGCGTCGGCCGCCGTGTCGCGGGCCGCCCGCAGCCGGTCCTCGCCGACCGCGACCCGCTGTTCCAGTTCGTCCCTGCGGCGGGCCGCCTCCAGCCTGGCCCGTGCGGGTTCGAGCTGGGACTCCAGATGTCCGGCCCGGGTGGCTGCCTCCTGAGCGGCCTCGATGCGCTCCTGGTGCCGCCTTCGTACGGTGTCCCAGTCGGCCAGCCACTCCGCGGCCTCCTGGAGGAGGTCGTCGTCGGCGCGGGCCTGCCGGTCGAGGTCGGTGCGCTCGGCCCGGACGAGGGCGCTGCGCTGCTCGGCCCGGCGGGCGGAGTCCAGGCCGCCGAGTTCCTGCCGTATCCCCCGTTCCTGCTCGGCCAGTTGCTCGGCGCCCGCTTCGACGAGGTGGGGCGGCAGCTTGGCGCGGGCCGCCTCGTGGGCGCGGTGGGCGTCGCGGTGCTCCTGTTCGGCGGCGTTGCGCAGCCCCAGCGCGGGGGCGACCCGTTCCGCGGCACGGGCCAGGTCCTGCCGGCGGCAGAGCCCGTCGAACTCCTCGTGGTGTTCCTCCAGCACCTCGGCCCGCCGCTCGGTCTCGGCGAACCGTGCCTGGAGCCTGGCCAGTTCGCGGGTCTCCTCCAGTGCGCGGCGGGCGGCGGCCCGCCGGCTCTCGGTGGCCAGCGCGGCGGCGGAGGCGATGTCGCGTCGTTCGCGGGCGCCGCTGCGGGCGACGGCGGCCCAGCCGAGCACGGACTCGGCGAGTCCGGGGTCCCCGGGCTTCTGGTCGGGTGCGGGCCAGTCGGCGGCCGCCGCCCCGCCCGCCTGCGCCATCCGCTCGGCGAGCGAGAGCAGCTTGTCGTCCCCGGCCTTGACCTGCTGTTCGGCGGCGCGGCGCAGTGCGGTCAGGCGGTCCTCGACGGCGGCGAAGCGGCGGGTGTCGAAGAGCTTGCCGAGGAGCTTGCCGCGGGCTTCCGCGTCGGCGCGCAGAAAGCGGGCGAACTCGCCCTGCGGCAGCAGCACCACTTGGCAGAACTGCTCGCGGCTCATCCCGACGAGCTGCCCGATCTCCTCACCGATCTCCTGGTGGGAGCGGCTGAGCGCCCGCCATTGACCGCCCTGGACGTGGTACTCACGCAGCCAGCTCTGGGCCTTTTCGGTGGTGAAGCCGTCGCCGCGCTTCTTGGGGCGCTGCTGGGCGGGCTGCCGGGTGATCTCCAGGCGCCGCCCGCCGACGGTGAGGTCGAGCACCACCTCGGTGCGTACCCCAGGGTCCGCGTGGTCGCTGCGCAGGGTGAGCCCGCGCGTCTCTCGGGCGCCCGGCACCGACCCGTACAGCGCGAAGCAGACGGCATCGAGCACGGAGGTCTTGCCCGCACCGGTCGGCCCGTGCAACAGGAAGAGCCCGGCGGCCGACAGGGTGTCGAAGTCGACTTCCTGGACGCCGCCGAAGGGCCCGAAGGCGGTGATCCGCAGGGAGTGGATTCTCATCGGGCCACCTCGTGCAGGGTCTCTTCCACCCGTACGTCGTCGAACGCGCCCCGCAGCACCGCCCGTTCGTGCGCGTCCGCGCCGCTGCCGCCGCGCACATGCGCCACGAAGTCCTCCGCGATCTGCTGGTCGTCGCGCCCCTTGAGCCGCTGGGCGTACGAGACCTGAGGGTCGTCCGGGGCGCGTTCGGGTGCGAAGACCAGGCTGAGGACGTGCGGGAAGCGGGCGGCGAGCCGGGCCATCGGGTCGTCGGGGCGGACCGGGTCGGTGAGGGTGGCCTCGACCCAGGAGTCCTCGTGCCGGTCGAGGGCGGGGTCGTCGAGCAGCTCCTGGAGGTGTCCGCGCAGGCGGGACAGGCCGCGGGGCACCGGGCAGTCGAGCCGTTCGTCGCCGACGACCGTGCCGTCGGGGCCCAGGTCGATCAGCCACATGGTCTTGCGGTGGTCGACCTCGGAGAAGGAGTAGGCGAGCGGCGAGCCGGAGTAGCGGACCCGCTCGGAGACCCGTTGCGAGCCGTGCAGATGACCGAGGGCCACGTAGTCGACGCCCGCGAACACCCCGGCGGGGACTGCCGCCACTCCCCCGACGGTGATGTCCCGCTCGCTGTCGCTGGGCTCGCCGCCCGCGACGAAGGCGTGCGCCAGGACCACTGAGCGGGTGCCCGCCGGCCGTGCGGCGAGGTCGGCGCGGACCCGGTCCATCGCCGCGGCCAGCACGTCCTCGTGCCGTGCCTTCGCGGCACCCAGCTGCTCCCGTACCAGCGCGGGCTCCAGATAGGGCAGCCCGTAGAAGGCGACTTCGCCGTGCGCGTCCGACAGCACGACGGGAGTGGCGCAGCCCGCCGGATCGGTGCGCAGGTGGATGCCCGCGTGCTCCATGAGGCCCGCGCCCACGCCCAGACGCCGGCCCGAGTCGTGGTTGCCGGAGATCATCACCGTGGGCACTCCCTCGGCGGCGAGCCGGTGCAGGGCCCGGTCGAAGAGCTCCACGGCGGCCAGCGGCGGCACCGCCCTGTCGTACACGTCCCCGGCGACCAGCACCGCGTCCACCTCGTGCTCCCGCACGACCTCGACCAGGTGATCCAGATACGCGGCCTGCGCGTCGAGCAGCGCCACCCGGTGGAAGGACCGGCCCAGATGCCAGTCGGACGTATGCAGAAGCCTCATGGTTCACGAGAGTAAAGGGAGGGTCCGACAACCCGTGCGGCAACGGGGGAATCCACCCCACCCCTGACCTCAGGCGTCGCCGTACGCCTCGCCGCCCAGCTCGAACCCGGCGGTGCCTGCCGTCGCGTCCGCGAGCCATCCGCGGAAGGCCTCCACATCGGCGTCCGGCAGCCCGATCTCGATCGTCACGCCCTCCGCGTACCGCACCTCGCGCACCGCCCGCCCGGTGGCCCGCAGGTCGTTCTCCAGCTTGCCCGCGCGCTGGTGATCGACGGTCACGGTGGCGAGGCGGAACCGCTGCCGGGTGAGGGTGCCGAGCTCGTCCAGCGCTTCACCGACGACACCCCCGTACGCCCTGATCAGGCCACCGGCGCCGAGCTTCACCCCGCCGTAGTAGCGGGTGACGACGGCCACGACGTAACGCATCTCACGTCGCATCAGCATCTGGAGCATCGGCACCCCGGCGGTGCCGCCCGGCTCGCCGTCGTCGCTCGCCTTCTGGATTCCGGCGTCGGCGCCGACGACGTACGCGAAGCAGTTGTGCGAGGCGGTGGGGTGTTGCCTGCGGATGCGCGCGACGAAGTCCTGCGCCTCCTGCTCGGTGGCGGCGGGTGCGAGGGAGCAGAGGAAGCGCGAGCGGTTGATCTCGGCCTCGTGCATGCCCGCGGCGGCGACGGTCCGGTACTGCTCCTGCATGCGGCCCACCCTATGCGGCGGCGGAATTCCGCGCCCCACCGGTACGTTCTGACCAGCACAGAGGCCCGGCACAGAGGCCCAGCACATAGGCCCGGCGCAGAGCCATCACGAAGCCCCAGGAGGCACCGCATGTACGGCGAGAAGGAAACCGTCCGCAAGATCCTCACCGAGAGCGGCGACACCTGGGCGGTGGTCGGCCTCTCCAACAACCGCTCCCGCGCGGCGTACGGCGTCGCCGAGGTCCTCCAGCGCTTCGGCAAGCGGATCGTCCCCGTCCACCCGAAGGCCGAGGAGGTGCACGGCGAGAAGGGTTACGCCTCGCTCGCCGACATCCCCTTCGAGGTCGACGTGGTGGACGTCTTCGTGAACAGCGAACTGGCGGGCGCGGTCGCCGACGAGGCGGTGGCCAGAGGCGCGAAGGCGGTCTGGTTCCAGCTCGGCGTGGTCGACGAGCCGGCCTACGAGCGGACCCTGGCGGCCGGTCTGGAGATGACCATGGACCGCTGCCCGGCGATCGAGATCCCCAAGCTGGGCTGAGCCACCGGCCCCCGGGGAGCCCCGCCTACCGTACGGACGGGCACGGCCGTCCGTACGCGGCGGCCCGCGCCTCGAAGCCTGGCGGCAGCCAGCCGTGGGAGAGCAGTCGGGGGTGGGCCGGGAAGGCCGCGTGGGCGGCGAGTACGAAGATCAGGGACGCCCAGAGGCTGTGCAGGCGGACCGTGGTGTAGCCCTTGCCGTGGATGTCGTGGAAGGCGCACTCGAAGGTGTCGGGGGCGGCCAGGTCCATCGTGGCGAGCCCGGACCAGGGGAGGTCGAGCCAGGACTGAGGGTGGCCGAAGATGGCCCGCCGGTCGGTGACGGTGACTTCGCCGTGGCCCTCCAGGACCCAGCGCGACTGGGCGTTGGCCTGTGCCTGGCTTCTGCGTGAGGCGTTGCCCATGGCGTTGACGGCGAGGGCGCCGACGACGAAGCCGGTGGAGCCCATGGCCATGGTGCTGGTCTGGGTGTAGGAGCCGTCGCCGAGGGGGCGGAAGGTGGAGCGGGCGGCCGGGCCCGCGGCCAGCGAGAGTTCGCCCGGGGCCAGGCGGGTGGTGGTCGGCAGGGGCGGGCGGTGCGGGAGGTTTCCCTGCGCGAGGTCGTGGACGACGCCGCAGGTGTAGAGCAGGTGGTCGTCCATCGGGCCCCAGGGCGGGCCGGCCGGTACCGGGGGCTGTCCCTGGTTCTGGGCGGGCAGCTGCCCACCGTGCCGCACCGGGAAGGTGTTCTCGTCCACGGGTCCCCCGTTCCACTGCCGTCTTCAACGTCCGCCATCGTAAAGCTCACCCGGCATCGTAGGGCTCCCCCGGCTGCCTCGCGCCACGGCCGCCCCGACGAGCTCATCTGACCGGCGCGATGGCCACCGCCATCGTCAACTCCACGGGCTGGTGGCCGTCGTTGCGGTACGCGTGCGGGACATCGGCCTCGAAGGACGCCGACGCACCGGCCGGCACCGCGTGGGGCGTGCCGTCGACGACCAGGGTCAACTCGCCCGCCGTGACCCGCAGGAGTTCGGTGCTGCCCGGGGGGTGCGGGTCGGAGAGGCTGGTGTCGCCGGGCATCAGGAGCCAGGTCCACAACTCCAGGGGCCCGCGTTTGTCGGTGCCGACCAGCAGGGTGGCGTGGCTGCCCGCCGCGGTGGACCACATCCGTACGGACTGCTCGGCCGTCATCACCCGGACCTGGGCGCTCTGTTCGTGGTCGAGGAGGGTGCTGATGCTGATGCCGAGGGCATCCGCCAGCTTCACCGTCGTCCCCACGCTGGGGTTGGTGCGGGCCTGCTCGATCTGGATGATCATGCCCCGGCTGACGCCCGCGCGGGTGGCCAGCGCGTCCAGCGTGAAGCCCCGTTCACCGCGCCAGCGCTTGAGGTTGCGGGCGAGCGACTGGGTGAGCTGGTCGAGGTCCGACACGTTCCGTCCGTCTCAGAGAGGGCCAGGAGTCAGCGATGGCCAGGAGTGACTGCCGTCCACTCTCTTGGACGGCCGGTTCACTTTACTGGAGCACCGGCTCCGGAACCGAGGATCGGCCGGGACGGGTGGGATTCAGGATGCCTCGTGGTCCAACTCGGCCAGCGCGACCAGTTGTTCGGGGGTGATGTCAGCCGGTATCGGCACCGGTGCGGGGGTACGCAGCGGAGGCTGCCAGCCATTCTCCTTGTCCCAGCTGCGGACCACCTTGGCGGGCGCCCCCGCCACCACCGAGTGGTCGGGCACCTCTCCCCGTACCACCGCGCCCGCGGCGACCACGACGTTACGTCCGAGCCTGGCACCCGGCAGGATGACCGCCCCGGTGCCCACCCAGCAGCCGGGGCCGATGGATACCGGATCCACCCGGGGCCACTGCTTGCCGATCGGGGTCTCGGGGTCGTCGTAACTGTGGTTGGTGGACGTCACATAGACGTTCGGCCCGAAGTAGCAGTCGTCGCCGATGGTGATGGTGGTGTCGGCGATGATGTGGCTGCCCCGGCCGAGGACGACGCCGTTGCCGAGGGTGAGGATGGGGTCGGGGCCGAGGTCCAGGTCGGGCATCATGCCGGCGGTGAGGGTGACGCTCTCGCCGACGATGCAGTAGTCACCGAGGTGGATCCAGCGCTCGCCGAAGACGGTGCCCTGCGGGAACGCGAGCTTGGTGGCGTGCCCGATGGAGCCGAACCGCAGCCGTCCGGGTCGCTCCGCGCTGACCGCTCCGGCCTGCTTCACCAGCCGCCAGCCGCCCTGCACGGCCCGGGTCGTCGCGCGGCGCCGCGCACCGGAGAGGTCGGCGAGTACCGCGCGGGCGGTCTCGGCGGACCGGGCGAGAGCGGCGGCCCGGGCGGCGAATGAGAACGTGTTTCTGTTCTTCGGCACCCGCACACGGTAGTCGGCGGCGGGCGGGGTGTTCAGTGCGACTTCCTGTGATCTTCACCCCACCGCCTCGGTACGGCGAAGGGCCGTCCGGCGCACTGGGACGATGCGCCGAACGGCCCCACGGTCTTCCGGTCAAGCGGTGGTACGGGCCGGGATCAGAGCAGAATGCCCAGTCCCAGGCCGACGCCGACGCCGACGCCGCCGTGGTGGTGGTGCCACGGGTCGTCCGAGCAGTACCAGTGACCGTGGTGACTCCAGCAGCGGTCCGCCGCTGCCGTCGATTTGGCCGTCTGATCCACCGTGCTTGCCGCAGCGACGCCGGTGAGGGGTGCGAGAGCGATGACGGCCAGGGCCGAAGCCGCCACCGCACGTCCGACTATGGTGCGCATGCCTGTCTCCTGTGTGACGAAGAATGGGACGAAAATAGGCATACCGTGCACGATGCGGGCTATTGCGGGGCTGACCGGGTTACGTCCATTCGGATCTGTGGCGCCGCTGGACGCAGTAGTTCGGGTGGCGGTCCCTGACGATCTGTGCGGGGTGGGCCGTCGCCGGCGGTACGGGAGCGGGGAGGCCGTCCGGGCAAGGTGCGCCAAGGCTTCCGCGCCGGGTGCGCCTGGCCTTTCGGGCAGGTTCCTTTCGGGCAGGCTCCTTTCGGGCAGGCTGGGGCCCGGCCTTCCGCGCCGAGGCGTCTCAGCCCCGCTCGCGGACCGCTTGCGCGTGCTGTGCGGCCAGCTCGCGGTACATGAGGGCGTTGACCTTGATGCCCTCGCGCTCCTCCTCGGTCAGTTCACGCCGCACTTTCGCCGGTACGCCCGCGACCAGCGAGCCCGGCGGGACCCGCATGCCCTGCGGGACCAGCGCCTGGGCGGCGACCAGGGATCCGGCGCCGATCACCGCACCGTTGAGGACGGTGGCGCCCATGCCGACGAGGACGTCGTCCTCGACGGTGCAGCCGTGCAGTACGGCGTTGTGGCCCACCGAGACCCGTTCGCCGACGGTCACCGGGAAGCCGGGGTCGACGTGCACCGTGCAGTTGTCCTGGATGTTGGAGTCGGCGCCCAGCACGATGGGACCGCAGTCGGCGCGCAGCACCGCGTGGTACCAGACGCTGGCCCCCGCCTCCATGGTGACCTCGCCGACGACCACGGAGGTGGGGGCGGCGAAGGCCTCGGGGGCGAGCTGGGGCGTCCTGCTGCCCACGCTCATGATCAAGGGCTGACCTGCTGTCTCTGCCATGCCGTGCTCCTTCGTCGGTACTCGGGTCCGCTGCCGCGCCGCTGTCCTGCCGGGCACCGTAGACGACCTCCGCCGGACGCCGTGGAGCGGGGGTGGCGCGTCGGCCGTCTCCCGAGGCCGGCCTTCGGAGTTACTTGCCGCTGCCGAGGGTCATGCCCTCGATGATCCGGCGGCCGAGCCAGAGGTAGACAAGGAGCAGCGGCAGTACGACCAGACCGATCGCGGCGAACAGCCCACCCCAGTCGGCGCCGCTGAACTGCACCCGGGACATGAAGCCGAGCAGGGCGAGCGAGAGGGTCTGCTGCTGCGGGTCCTGGAGGAAGATCAGGGCCAGCATGCCCTCGCTCCAGTGGCCGATGACGTTGAGGATGACCAGGGTGACGATGCCGGAGCGGGCCAGCGGCAGCATGATCTGCCAGAACGTCCGCCACGGGGACGCCCCGTCGAGCGCCGCCGCCTCCTCCAGCTCCGCCGAAAGGCTGCGGAAGAACGCGGTGAGGAAGAAGACCGCGAAGGGCACGGAGGTCGCGATGTAGACCAGGATCAGCCCGCTGAGGCTGTTGACCAGGCCGATCTGCGACATCGCCACGAACAGCGGCAGCATGATCGCCTGCACCGGGATGCCCAGGCCCATCGCGAGGAACGAGGTCATCGGGGCCGCCGAGCGGGCACCGAACCTGCTCAGCGCGTACGCCGCCGGGGCGGCCACCGCCACCGTGCCGACGGCGGTGGCCGCGACCACCACAAGGGTGCGGACGAGGGCCGGGCCGAAGTCGCCGACCTCCCAGGCGCGGGCCCAGTTCTCCAGCTGCCAGCTCTCGGGCAGTCCGAACGGCGTCGCGAAGATCTCCCGCGCGGTCTTGAACGAGGACAGCGCCATCCAGGCCAGCACCAACAGGTCGAAGGCGACCATCGTCCAGACGAAACCGTGCACGAGGTGTTGGGCGCGCGGCATCCGCAGCTTGCGGGGAGGCCGCGCGTGCAGCACCGGACGGGGCCGCTCGGGGCGGGACGGAGTGGGGCGGGACCGATCTGGCGGGGACTGATCCGGGCTGGACCGTTCCGGGCGGGGCAGGGTGCGGTGGGCCATGGTCAGAACTCCAGGGACTCTCGACGCGTGACCCGCCGGGTCAGCACGATCAGGAGGACGATCAGTACGAGCGTCACGACCGTCGCCGCGGCGGAGGCGCCGAACCTGGCCACACCGGTCGGCTGGAAGGCCTCGGCGAAGGCGTACAGGGACAGCGTCCAGGACTTGGTGGTCGGGGTGGATCCGGCGGCGCCGGCGAAGACGTACACGAACTCGAAGATCTTGACCGCGCTGATCACCCAGAGGGTGGCGCTGACCGCCACGGCGTCCCACATCATCGGCAGCGTGACGTGCCGGAACTTCTGCCAGGCGTTGGCGCCTTCGAGGTCGGCAGCCTCGTAGAGGGTGATCGGGATGCGGTCCACGGCGGCCATCAGGATGGTCGTGTAGAAGCCGGTGTTGATCCAGACGAGGCCGATGCAGATGACGTGGAAGAGGTTGTCGTCGGCGAGCCAGCGCGGCGGGGTGTCGACGCCGACGGCGGACATGATCTTGTTGATCAGGCCGTCCGCCTGGAAGAGGAAGCCCCAGAGGATCGAGATGGCCAGCGCGGAGACGGCGTTGGGGAAGAAGATCACCGCGCGGACGAACTTCCGGCCCGCCATCTCGCGCAGCACCGTGGTGAAGAAGAAGCTGAGCAGGAAGGTGAAGAAGCCGACGCCGAAAAGGATCAGCAGGGTGTTGCCGAAGGAGGACGCGAAGACGTCGTCGTACCAGAGGCGCTTGTAGTTGGCGAAGCCCACCCACTCGACGGGCCCTGAACCGGCCCACTTGGCGAAGGACAGCACCAGGGTGAAGCCGGTGGGCAGGACGATCGCCAGGATGTAGAGGATCATCGCCGGGCCGACGAACGGCAGGAAGAGTTTGCGGCGGGCCCGCTGGAGCGGACTTGCCGTCTCGTCCCTTTCCTTCCCGGTCTCGTTCTTCCTGGCCTCGCCCTTCCTGGCCCCGGTCTCCCCGGTCTCGCTCTTCGCGGTTCTTACGTCGTGTGTGTCGGCCGGGGCCGTGGTGCTCATCAGCCGTTGGCCTTCCACCAGTTGACGGTGCTCTTCTTCAGCTCGGCGACATATCCGGCGGCGTCGATCCGGCCGGACATGAGCTTCTTGCTGAGCGGCTGAGCGATCTTGGTCTCCCAGTCGGACATGCCTTCGGCGCCGTCCTGCGCGACATGGATGGAGCCCGCGTCCCTGAGTGCCTGCTGCGAGCCCTGGAGGTCCTTGACCGCGGGGACGTCCGCGCGGACGGTGAGGGACTTCTCCTCGGTGGCGAGGCGGTCCATCCACTTCTTGCCGAGGAAGAACTGGATGAACTTCTCGGCGGCGCCGCCGTTCCTCGCCTTCCTGGGGATGCCGTAGCCGTAGAGGCTGGCCTGCTCAGAGTCGTGCCCGGCGGCAGTCGTGGGGAACGGGAAGGAGCCGTACTCGAAGTCCCTGCCCGCGATCTCACCGGTCTCGGAGGGGCCCCAGGTGCCCATGTAGAGGAAGTCGGCCTTGTTCTGCGCCCACTTCTGCTGGATCGCCGGAAACTTGCTGGCATCCCAGCCGCTGACGAAGTACCCGCCCTTGCCGATCTTCTCGGCGTTCCGGGCCGCCTTCAGCACCTCGGGCCTCTCGAAACCCTCGCCGGACCGGTCCTCCAGGACCTTCTTCCAGTTCCCCGCACCCAGCTCGCGGATCATCAGGGTGGAGACCCACTGGTCGACATAGGTGAGGATGTCGCCGTCCAGGGCCAGCGGGGCCTTTCCGGCCGCCTTGCGGCTGTCGAGGACGGCGATGAACTCGTCGAAGCTCCGCGGGGGCTCGGCCGCGACCTCCGGGAGCTGCTTCTTGTTGTAGAAGACCTGCCAGGTCTGGACGTTGGTGGGGATCAGATAGGTCTGGCCCTCCTTGTCCTTCACCAGGTCCTGGTACGCCTTGGGAACGGTCTCACCGACGGTCTTGGTCTCGCCGGTGATCCTGGCGTCGTACACACCGGACAGATCACGGGCGTTGCCGGTCGCGGCCAGGGTGTCGCGGATCTTGAACTGGCTCTGGTCGACCAGGTCGGCCGCCACGTTGCCGCCCACCAGGGTCGGCTGGAGCTTGTTGAGCACCTCGCGGCCCTGGAAGACCAGCTGCACCTTGATGCCGGTCTCCTTGGTGAAGGCGGCGACCGCGTCCCTGATGACCTTGGCGCGGGGCTCGTCCTCCTTGTACATCGACCAGTACGTGAACTCCTTGGAGTCGGCGCCGCCGCTGCCGACGCTGCCACCGCAGGCCGTGAGGGTCATGGCCAGAGCGGCTACGGCAAGGAGAGCCGTGCTCCTGGTCGTGGTACGAAGTCTCATGGGACACCACCGTTCTCGGGCGCATGCGCAGCAGGCACCGAAGGAGGACCAGCAGGGGAAGGAAGGAATGACCCGGATTCTGTTGCCGCCGCTGCACTAAGGTCAAGACATTCGTACGAATGAATTTTCCGTGACTCGCTCGATACATACGCTGATACATCCCTTGGAGGCTCGATGACCGCCCCCCGGCAGCCCGCCGCACGCGGGGAGAAGTTCCGCCGCCTCGCCGAGGAACTGCGCCGCGGCGTCGCCGAACTGCGCTGGCCGGACGGCCGTCTGCCCACCGAGCAGCAGCTCGCCAAGGAGCAGGGGGTCAGCCTCAACACGGTGCGCAGGGCGGTCGACCTGCTGGTGGCCGACGGCCTGGTCTACCGGCGGCAGGGTTCGGGGACGTACATCGCGGGCGAGGCGGCGCAGGGCGCAGGCACTTCTTCCGGTTCGTCGCGGCCCGGTCCCGTGGTGGGTATCTGCGTGCCGTCGATGACGTACTACTATCCCCGGATCATCGCGGCCATCGAGGCCGAACTGACGCGCGGTGGCGCCCAGATGATGATCCGCAGCACGGGTTACGACGCGACCCGGGAGCGGTCCGCCGTCGAGGGGATGCTGTCCGCGGGGGCGACCGGACTGCTGCTGGTCCCCGAGCTGGAGCCGGGGGCGGATCCGATGCCGCAGCACGACGCGGTGCGCTCGCTGGGGGTGCCGGTGGTGATGGTGGAGCGGCGCTTCGCGACTGCCGCCGACCACCATGAATTCGTCTGCTCGAATCATTCCGCCGGGGCGTATGTCGCCGTCCGTCACCTGGTCGCGCTGGGCCACACCCGCATCGGCTACCTGCAGCGCCACAGCCCGTTCACGGCGGACGCCGTTGCCGCCGGATTCCGTACGGCGCTGGCGGACTCCGGGCTCGACCCGGCGGACGCCCCGTACGCGGGACGGGCCAGGTGGGACCTCCCGGACGCGGACGCCTTCCTCGACGAACTGCTCGCCGCCGGCGCGACCGCGGTGGTCTGCTTCGCGGACCGGGAGGCGGCCCTGCTGGTCTCGGCGGCCAGGCGGCGCGGGCTCGCAGTCCCCGGGGACCTTTCGCTGGTCGGGTACGACGACGAGGTGGCCGAGCTGTCCGAGGTGCCGCTGACCGCGGTCTCCCCGGCGAAGGCCGAGGTGGGGCGGCTCGCGGCGCGCACCCTGCTGCGCAGGATCGAGAACCCGTCGGCGCCGGTGGTGCAGCAGCTGGTGGTGCCCCGGCTGGTGGTGCGGGACTCCACGGGGCCCGTCGGCGACTAATTCATTCCTCACAATGGGTTGTATTTGAGGGTTGAATTGCAGAGGGTGAGGGCTCAGCTCCCCGGACCAGCGAGGTAGTCATGCCCTCAGCAGTGCCCCCCACAGGTGCCGTACGGCTCGGACTCGTCGGTGCGGGCGGCGCTGCCCGTCTGCACGCCGAGGCTGCCCTCGGCCTGCCCGGGGAGGCCCGGGTGAGTGCCGTCCATGACCTCGCCGACGACCGCGCCCGCTCCCTGGCCGACCTCACCGGCGCCAAGGTGACCCGTGGCTTCACGCAGATGCTGGACGAGGGCCTGGTCGACGCTCTGGTGGTGTGCACCCCGCATGCCCTGCACGCCGAGCCGGCGCTGGCGGCAGCCCGCGCGGGCGTCCCGGTACTGCTCGAAAAGCCGATGGCGACCACCCTCAGCGACTGCGACGAGGTCTCAACAGCCTTTGCCGAGGCGGGTGTTGCGCTCTTTCTCGGACATATTCAGCACTATCTGCCGCTCACTGCCGCCGCCCACCGGGCGGTCCGCGAAGGGCTGATAGGTGCCCCGGTGTCGGTCGTCGACCGCCGGGCCACCGACTACCGGCCCGGCCACCGCCCGGCCTGGTTCTTCGACCCCGCGCTCGCGGGCGGCGGCGCCGTGATGAACATCGGCGCTCACTGCATCGACCGCGTCACCTGGATCACGGACGCCCGCCCGCTGTACGTGGACGCCCGGATCGTTGGCCGGGGCGGCACCGTGGAGACCGAGGGCCTGCTGCACCTGGCGCTGGCGGGTGGCATCCGGGCCACGGTCTCCGTGACGGCCGGGGCGCTCTCCGACCTCGACGAGTTCGAGATCACCGGTGAGCTGGGCACCTTGAGAGCCTCCAAGGCCGAGGGGCTGTGGCTGGCGGACGGCTCGGGCACACCGCGCGAGCTGCGTGCGCCCAGCGACACCAACGACGACGTCGCCCTCGCCTTCAGCGAGCAGCTGCGCGACTTCACCGCGGCGGTACGGGGTGAACGGCCGCCCGCGGTCACCGCCCGCACCGGCCGGGACGTGGTCGCCACGGTGCTCGCGGCGTACGCGTCGGCGGCCGGCGGCACCGTACAGAAGGTCTCCGAGCCTGAGGCCCCTGCGGCGGGTTGAGGAAACCCTCACGGCGACGCCCCCGGTACCGTTCAGGCGCCGGGGGCGTGCACAAGCTCCGTAGAGCTGCCGGAAGTCAGTCGACGGCGACCGGCACGGGATCCTGCCGCTCGGCGTCCGCCTTCTCCGCTTCGGACTTCTCCGCCTCCGCCTTCTCCGCAGCCTTCTTCGCCCGGTTCTTCAGCACCAGCATCGACGCCAGACCGAAGAGCACCGCGGCGACCAGCCCCAGCCAGGAGAAGCGCTTCAGCCATGCCTCCGCGACCACGCCCACCGAGTAGATGACGGCCGTGGTGCCGCCCGCCCAGACGATGCCGCCCAGGACGTTGGCGATCAGGAACTTCCAGTAGGGCATGCGCAGCACACCCGCGAGCGGTCCCGCGAAAATCCGCAGCAGGGCGACGAAACGGCCGAAGAAGACCGCCCACATGCCCCACTTCTGGAACGACCGCTCCGCCATGGCGATCTGGGCCTCCCCGAAGTGTCTGGGGAATCTGTTGCCCATCCAGGCGAGCAGCGGCCGCCCGCCCTTGCGCCCGATGGCGTACCCGATCGAGTCACCGATGATCGCGCCCGCCGTGGCGCACGCACCCAGGATGTACGGGTCGATCTCGCCGTGCTGCGAGGCCAGCAGTGCCGAACTGACGAGGACGATCTCACCGGGCAGGGGAATGCCGAGACTCTCCACACCGATGACCACCCCCACCAGGATGTAGATGCTGACCGCGGGCACGGTCTCCAGCCATTCCTGGACGTGCAAAGCCTGTTCCTCCGTCGTGCGTGGATCTTCCGCTGTCTGGCCCACAGGCAGACTGCCCGGCCCGCGCCGTGTGGCGCACGCCGGGCAGCCTACCCCCGCCGGTCACGCCGTGGCGGCGGCGTCCCAGAGGTCGCACAGGTGGTCGGAACCGACTTTTGAGTCAAAGGTGTTGCCACCGGCCGAATCGGTCTTCAGTGAGAGGACGGTGCCGGGGGTGCGGTTCTGCGTCGGCATGTCCGGCTGCCCGGCGGCTTCGGGTCTGCCGTCGCGGATGAAGGAGCCCCAGTACTCAACCATCTGCCGCGACAGCTTGCGCTGTGCGGCGTTGAGCGGAGTGTCCAGACCGAAGTGCTTGAAGAGGTACTGCACCTCGTTGACGTGCGTCGCGCCGAAGTCGAACGGGACCGGCTGGTTGCGCATCGAGGCGAACGGCGGGGAGGTGCGGTCCGCGAACTCGTAGGTGTGGACGGTGGTGTGGGTGGCGGCGGCCCGGTTCAGCCGCAGCGCGCTGCACGCGAACAGCTGGTCGCCGATGGCGGTGCCGAGCGCGATCGTCGGCGACCGGTGGGCGCTCGCCGGATAGCGGGCGGCCACCTTCTCGCCGAGTGCCGGCCCGAAGTACGCCCTGACGGCGGCCGGGTAGGCCTCGGTGGTCAGCGGCCTGCCTCTGCCCTCGAACGCGCTGAAGGCGAACAGTCTGCCCTCGTCCTTGTTCGCGCCGTTGAGCACCGGCACCCGCGCGGCTTTCCCCTCCTTGAAGGCCGCGAAGGGCTGCACGGGCAGGAACGAGCCGCCGACCACCGGACTCCAGGAGAACCCGTTCTGTGCCTCCAGGATCTCCTTGGAGCTCTTGCCACGGAGACAGGCGAGCGCCGTCCCCGCGTCCTTGCAGCCGAGCTTGGCTGCGAACGCCGTGCCCTGCTCGGCTGCGGTCTTCTTCGGCCTGGCCGCGCAGTCGTTGTACGCGCCGCTCTGGATGATCCCGGCGCGGAACAGTCCGCGTGCGGTGGGCGAGGCCAGCTGCGTACAGACCGAGAGGCCGCCGGCCGACTCGCCCGCGAGGGTCACCCTGGCGGCGTCACCGCCGAAGTGACGGGCGTTGGCACGCACCCAGCGCAACGCCTGCTGCTGGTCCTGGAGACCGAAGTTGCCGGAGGTGCGGTCCTTGGCCTCGGCGTCGAGACCGGGGGTGGCGAGGAATCCCAGCGCGCCCAGGCGGTAGTTGACCGAGACGACGACCGTGCCGGTGGAGTTGGCGAACTCGTCGGGGACGATGTCCTGGCCCGCGCCGGCCGTCAGCCCGCCACCGTGGAACCAGACCATGACGGGAAGCTTGCCGTTCCTCGGCATGCCGTTCTTCCGCACGCCGTTCTTCTGCACGCCGTTCTTCTGCACGCCGTTCTTCGACCCGGCCGGCTGCTTCCTCGGTACGTACACATTGAGCGCGAGGCAGTCCTCGGTGTAACTGGGCTCCTCGTAGCCGGGGTCCCAGCTCTTCGTCTGGACGCACTTGTCTGCGAAGCGCGTCGCGTCACGCACGCCCCGCCAGGCGGGCGCGGGCCGGGGCGCCTTCCAGCGCAGCTCCCCCACCGGCCGCGCGGCGTAGGGCACACCGAGGAACTGCTGACCCTCGCGGGTGCTCTCGCCCCTGATCAGACCGGATTCGGTCCGTACGACCGGCCCCCGGTCACCCAGCGGCGCCGCCTGCGCGGACAGCGGTACGAGGGCGGTGGCGGCCCCCAGTGCGAGGGCGGCGAGTGCCGGCAGGGTCCGGTGTGCGCGTGGCCCGGGTGTATCGATCATGGCCGCTGCCTCTTCGTTGAGGAGATGGGGCGTATACACGTGCCAACTGTGGTGCGGAGTGCAGCCCTTGAAGGCGGGGCACGCCGTGGTTCGCGACTGGTCCGTGAAAGTTAGGGCCGGTCAACGTGACAGTCAATAAGTTGAACGGGAAACCTATGTATGACCCATGCGGTGGACCGGCGAAGGGGCGGCGCCCCACCTCCGCCGAGGTGGAGCACCGCCCCTTCTCAAGAACCGCACCGTTCCCGCAAGAACCGCGCGGCGCCTACCAGAACCGCACTGTTCCTACTTGTTGGGACGCAAGGTCCACACCACCGTCATCTCGCCCGTTACGGCGCCGTCCTCACGCGTGATCGCGATCTCGACGGGGAACTCCGGGCGCTCGCCCGCGTCCAGCTCCGCCACCACATCGGCGATGGGGCGGCCCAGCGTCGCGGTCGCGGTGACCACTCCCATGGCGAGCTTCTTGTAGCCGATCTCGGCCTTGACGGCCAGCGGCACGGCGCGCGTCAACTGATCACCGAACGCAGCGATCACAATCGCGCCGCTCGCCGACTCGGCCAGCGTGAACATGGCTCCGGCGTGCGGTCCGCCGACGTGGTTGTGGTAGTCGCTGTGGTCCGGCAGGCGGACGACGGCCCGCTCCGGAGTGGTCTCCAGGAACTCCAGGCCCAACGTGCGGGCCATCGGCACCGTGGCGGCGAGCATCTCGCCGACGGACATCTGATCTGCGCTCATGGGCAGCGATGTTACCCACGAGTAGGAGTTGTTGGCCATCCCCCGGACGTCAGGGCTGTGTCACAGGAGCCGGACCGGTGGGGGCGGCGGTAGCCCCGATGCCCCCTCCCCTCTATGGTTACTCGCCATGTGGCCAGGACAGCAGCCGCCCGGGGGCGAGCAGAACCCGCAGCACAACAATCCGTACCCGCAGCCCGGGTACCCGAGCACCCCACCGCCCGGCCAGCAGCCGGCCGGTGGTCAGTCGACGCCACCGCCGGGTCCGCCGGCCGGTGGTTACCAGCAGCCCACTCCCGCACCGGGGTACGGCTACCCGGCCGCCGGTTCGGTTCCGACACCGCCGCCCAACCCGTACCAGGACCAGTACACGACTCCGGCTCCGCCCGGACCCGTCGGTCCCGGCGGCCCGAACAACCCGCAGGACGAGCGCAAGAAGAACCTGATCACCGCGGTGGTGGCAGGTGCCGTGGTGCTCGCCGCACTCGTGGGCACCACCGTCTTCGTCCTCAAGGACGACAAGGGCGGTGACCCGCAGCCGGTGGCGAACGGCAAGAACGCCTCGCAGTCGCCGGCCGCTCCGAAGCAGCAGCCGTCTGCTCCGGCCTCAGACCCGGCGGGCTCCGTCACCGGCGACACCGGCAACCCGCGCGGTGGCGCCGAGGCCAAGCCGACCGTTCCGGGCTGGAAGGTCGTCACCAACGCCAAGCACGGCACCGTCTTCGAGGTGCCGCCGGAGTGGAAGGTCGAGTCCGCCGGGCTGATCGTCGGCTTCGAGGACGAGAAGAACCCGACCGGCAAGCCCGTGGTCGGCATGTCCGCTCCCGCCTCCCTCAAGGACAAGTGGTGCGAGGACGACGACGACCACGACGGGAAGATGGAGTCCACGGGCCTGTCCCGGGTCGGCACCAAGGGCGCCAACGGCGCCAAGAGCACCAATGAGGTCGCCGAGATCCAGTCGGGCAACTGGGTCTTCGCCGGGTACGACCAGAAGCGGACCGGAAAGATCACCGTGGGGAAGCCCAAGCCCTTCACCACCACCTCCGGCCTGGTCGGCAGCATTTCGTCGGCGACCGCGACCGGTGTGAAGAAGCCCAACAAGTGCGACACCGACGGCAAGTCCACCGCCTTCGGCTTCAAGAACGCCAAGGGCGACTACGCGGCCTGGGTGCTCTACAGCGCCAAGGGCGTCGAGGACGAGGTCCCGGACGCGACCATCATGAAGATCCTCGGCACGCTGCGTCTGGCGGGCTGACCCCGGCAGGCACTTGCACGCCTGTCTCGGGGCACACACCGGTGACAGGACACACGTCGGCCACAGGACGCACAACGGAAACACCCGTTCGGTTTGGCATCCCGGGGCGGTGGGAGCGATAGTCCCTCAGTGACTTCTCCCGCCGCCCCGCCGTCGTCCCCCGCGCGCCGCCGCCCGCCCTGGGCCGGCCGCAACTACTCGCTGCTCACCGCGGCGGCGGTGGTCACCAATCTCGGTTCCAACGGCGCGCTCATCGCCGCCTCCTTCGCGGTGCTCGCGGCCGGCGGCACCGCGGGAGACGTCGGTCTGGTCGCGGCGGCCAGGACCGTACCGCTGATCCTGTTCCTGCTGATCGGCGGCGCGGTCGCGGACCGGTTGCCGCGACACCATGTGATGGTCGCGGCCAATGTCCTCAGCTGCGTCTCCCAGGGGCTGTTCGCCGTTCTCGTCCTCACCGGCACACCTCAGCTGTGGCAGATGATGCTGCTGGCCGGGCTGGGCGGGGTGGGGCAGGCGTTCTTCGGTCCGGCGGCCGAGGGAATGCTGCTGTCGACGGTCACCGGGGAGCAGGCGGGGCGCGCCTTCGCGGTGTTCCGGATGTCGATGAACGGGGCCGCGATCGGCGGAGCCGCGCTGGGCGGTGCGATGGTCGCCGCCGTCGGGCCGGGCTGGGTACTGGCGATCGACGCGGCCGCGTTCGCGGTGGCGGGGGCGATGCGGTCGTTCCTCGACGTGAGCCACATACCGGAGCGGGTCAGGAGCAGCGGGCTGGTCGCGGATCTCCGGGCGGGCTGGCAGGAGTTCTCCTCGCGGCCCTGGCTGTGGGGCATCGTGGTGCAGTTCTCGGTGATCAACGCGGTGGTCGCGGCGGCCGAGGCGGTGTACGGGCCGCTGGTCGCCCGGGAGCACCTGGGCGGCGCGGCGCCCTGGGGCCTGGCGCTGGCCGGGTTCGGAGCGGGGACGGTGTGCGGTGCGGTGCTGATGATGCGCTGGAAGCCGCGGCGGCTGCTGTTCTCCGGGCTGCTCTGTGTCTTCCCGCTCGCGATGCCGTCGGCCGCGCTGGCGATTCCACTGCCCGCCTGGGCGCTGATCGCGGTGATGTTCGCGACCGGGATCTCGATCGAGGTGTTCGGGGTCTCCTGGATGACGGCACTGCATCAGGAGATCCCGGAGGACAAGTTCTCCCGGGTCTCCGCGTACGACTGGCTGGGGTCGCTGGCCATGGTGCCGATCGCCACGTCCCTGGCGGGCCCGGCTGAGGACGCCTTCGGGCGTTCCGAGGCGCTGTGGGGTTCCGCCGGGCTGATCGTGCTGCTGACGGCTCTGGTGCTGTTGCTTCCGGATGTACGGAATCTTCGGCGGCGAACCCCCGGACCGGTGACCGCGGCCGCCCCGGAGCTCTCCCCCGAGCCGACGCTCACGCCTCTTCCCGCCCCGTCCCCTTCCGCCACGCCCTCCCCAGCCGCCTCACCCGACGCTGAAGGCCCCGTCGGGCGGCACGGGTGAGGGCACCGCGTCGGCGTCGGCCACCGGCGGGGCGCCCTTGACGAAGCGGACCAGCGCCGCCCCGTGCTCGACCCGTGCGGGGAAGGCGTCGGAGGCGGTGCGGCGGGCCAGGGCGGCGGTGTCCAGGGGGTGCTGCGAGGCGACCAGCACCGCGTTGCCGAACCGTCGGCCGCGCAGCACCCCGGGTTCCGCGATCAGCGCGAGTTCCGCGAACTCGCCCCGGAAGGTGGCGAGTTGCGAGCGGAGGAAGTCGAAGGGCGTACCGTCGGCGAGGTTGGCCGCGTAGATCCCGCCCGGCCTCAGCACCCGGGCGGCGGCGCGGACGTAACCGATCGAGGTGAAGGCGGCGGGCACCCGTGAGCCGCCGAAGACATCCGCGATGAGTACGTCGGCGGAGTCGTCCGGCGCCGCCTCCAGCCAGGCCCGCCCGTCCGCCCCGTGCACCGTGATCCCCCTGCCGCCGTCCGGTAGCGGGAGGTGCTCGGTGACCAGGGTGAGCAGCCCCCGGTCCGCCTCGATCACGTCCTGGCGCGAACCGGGGCGGGTCGCGGCGACGTAGCGGGGCAGCGAGAGGCCGCCGCCGCCGAGGTGGGTGACGTCGAGGGGTTCGCCCGGTGCGGCGGCGCTGTCGACGACATGGGCGAGCCGGCGCGCGTACTCGAATTCGAGATACGTCGGCTCGTCGAGGTCGACGTACGACTGGGGTGCACCGTCGACCGTCAGCAGCCAGGCACGGTCGCGGTCGACGTCGGGCATCAGCCGGGCGGTGCCGCCGTCGACTTCCCGGACGACCGGGATCGGATCCTTCATCCGGTCATTGTCCCCCGGCTCGCGTCGTACGTCCTCGGCCGTGCGGGACCTCCGCACGGCTGGATCCGGGCACGGCGTGTTCGGGGTCGCTCGCCGGGGCAGCCCCGGCGAGCGGCACGCCGGGCACGCGGCACCTGAGCGCCCGCGGGGGAACGCCGTCCCGCCGCATCGAGCGGCGGGACGGCCCTCGCCCCAACTGCCTTTCCCCTACAGCACTTCGGTGACCGTGCCGGCCCCCACCGTGCGTCCGCCCTCGCGGATCGCGAAGCCGAGACCCGGCTCCAGCGGGGTGTCCCGGCCGAGCTCCACGGTCATGGTGACCGTGTCGCCGGGCCGGGCGGCGCCACCGGCCTCGGTGAGGTCGATGTCACCGACGACGTCTCCGGTGCGCAGGTAGAACTGCGGCCGGTAGCCGGACACCACGGCGGTACTGCGCCCGCCCTCGCGCGCCGACAGGACGTACACCTGCGCCCGGAAACGGCGTCCCGGCGTCACGCTCCCCGGCGCCGCGACCACGTGTCCGCGTCGTACCGCGTCCCGTGGCATGCCGCGCAGCAGCAGCGCCACGTTGTCCCCGGCCTCCGCGGACTCCATCGGCTTCCCGAAGGTCTCCAGGCCGGTGACGGTGGTCGGCTGCGGACCGCCGTCGGCCCCCAGCACTTCCACCCGGTCGCCGACCCGCACGGTGCCGCGCTCGATCGCCCCGGTGACGACGGTGCCCCGGCCGGTGATGGTCAGGACGTTCTCCACCGGCAGCAGGAACGGCGCGTCCACATACCGCTCGGGCATCGGCACATAGGTGTCGACGGCGTCGAGCAGCGCCTCGACGGCGGCGACCCAGCGCGGGTCGCCCTCCAGGGCCCCCAGGCCGGAGACGCGGACCACGGGGGCCGCGTCGCCGCCGTAGCCGTTGGCGGAGAGCAGGTCGCGGACCTCCAGCTCGACCAGGTCGGTGAGCTCGTCGTCGCCCGCGTCGGCCTTGTTGAGGGCGACGACGATGTGGTCGACGCCGACCTGGCGGGCCAGCAGGACGTGCTCGGCGGTCTGCGGCATGATGCCGTCGAGCGCCGAGACGACGAGGATCGCGCCGTCGAGCTGGGCGGCGCCGGTGACCATGTTCTTGACGTAGTCGGCGTGACCCGGCATGTCGACATGGGCGTAGTGGCGGGTGTCGGTCTCGTACTCGACGTGACTGATGTTGATGGTGATGCCGCGCGCGGCCTCCTCCGGCGCCCGGTCGATCCGGTCGAACGGAACGAACGTGCCGGTGCCACGCTCGGCGAGGACCTTGGTGATGGCGGCGGTGAGGGTGGTCTTGCCGTGGTCGACGTGACCCATGGTGCCGATGTTGAGGTGCGGCTTGGTGCGGACGAATGCCGTTTTGGACATGACGAATCGGTTCCTGTTTCTACGAAGCTGTGTGTCCACGGATGCGCGTACGGATGCGTGGTGGGACCCCGGGGCCGGCCGACCCTCCCCTTTCGGGGTCCGTCGGACGCGATCCGAGGAGGGTCAGCTTCGGGCGCCGTCGAGGGGCGCTGCGGCAGGTGCGACTGCGGGAGGCAGGACTGCGAAGGATTCGAGGACTGCGAGGAGTTCGGTGACGGCAGCCTTCGGCGCGGCCGCGACTGCGGGCCGTGCTGCGAGGAAGGCGTACCGGAACATGTGCTTGATCCTGCCCTGAGGCACGGTCCCGGTCGAACGATTTATTCGGGCCCGGGCGCTGACCGGGACGGCCCCGCGGACCTTGTACGGAGCGGAGGCTGACCTCCGGTCAGAGGTTCTTCAGCGCCTCGCGCGCGGAGAGCGGCGACAGCACGTCCCGGTACTGCCCGACGAAGTCGCGTACCGCCGCCGGATCGGTCTTGGCGTACTCGCGCAGGCACCAGCCAATGGCCTTGCGGACGAAGAAGTCGGGGTGGCCCGCCTGGCGCAGGCAGTAGGCGAAGAGACGGGTGGTGTCGGTGGTGTCCTTGTGGCCCAGCTGGTGCAGGAGGGCGGTGCGGGCCACCCACATGTCCGGATCCTCGATCCAACGGTCCATGACGGACCTCAGCTTCGGATCGGCGCTCACCAGAGGGCCGACGACACGGGCGGCGAGGAGATCGACGGTGTCCCACCAGGAGTTGGTGACGACCAGTGTGCGGATCACGGGCAGGAAGCCGGCGGAGAGGCTTTTCGCATGGCGGCGCAGGTAGTCGACGGCGAAGTACCGGTACTCGCGCTCCTCCAGCGCCCAGCAACGGAGCGCGATCGCCGTGCAGTCCCGCTCGTCGGGGCGCGGTGTGCCTTCCAGCACAGTGCGCGAGAGGGCGCGGCGCTCGGGGGTGGGGATGCCGAGGAAGGGAGAAATGTCCTTCATGTACGCCCTGACCTTGGCAGCCCTGGCCGGATCGGCACCCTTGGGGTACACCGTGGGGGAAATGTCCTTCATGTACGCCCTGACCTTGGCAGCCCTGGCCGGATCGGCACCCTTGGGGTACACCGTGGTGAGCCGGTCCAGGACGGTGTCGGCCAGTGCGCTGTCCGGAACGGACCCGGTGGATCGGCTCATGAGGTGCACATTACGGCGATCACACACACATGTCGGCTACTCTCCCCGGATGCTCGACCCAGTCACCAGGACCACCGCTTCACGCGAAG
The DNA here is from genome assembly GCF_044454195.1 of Streptomyces sp. NPDC051561. Classification (NCBI taxonomy): domain Bacteria; kingdom Bacillati; phylum Actinomycetota; class Actinomycetes; order Kitasatosporales; family Streptomycetaceae; genus Streptomyces; species Streptomyces sp. NPDC051561. Next base: position 304,087 of record NZ_JBITDM010000007.1, read on the forward strand.
ACACGGACGCCCCGTGCGACGACCGTCGCACCGCAGGGCGCGGCGCGCGCTGCGCGAGAGTGCTGCTGTCGCCCTGGTCGCGGCTGGCGCTGCTGGTGGTCGTACTGGCGTCCGCGGCGACCGCCGTGGTGCTGTACGAGCCGCAGAAGATGCTGGCCGACGGCTGGCCGCCGCAGCTGGGCGGTGCGACGGCGGCGGTGCTTTTCGGGGTGGGGTACGGACTGTGCACGGTGGCCTTTGTCCCCCGGCCGATCCTCAATCTGGCGGCGGGCGCCCTCTTCGGTACGGCGCTGGGCCTCACCACCTCCATCGGCGGGACGGTGCTCGGCGCCGGAATCTCCTTCGCGCTCGGCCGGCTGCTCGGCCAGGACGCGCTGCGGCCGATGCTGCGCGGGCGGATCCTGCTGACCGCCGACGGGGTCATGAGCAGGCACGGATTCCGGTCGATGCTGGCGATCCGGCTGTTCCCCGGGGTGCCGTTCGCCGCCGCCAACTACTGCGCGTCGGTCTCGCGGATGCGGTATCTGTCGTTCCTGGCGGCCACCGGGCTGGGCTCGATCCCGAACACCCTGGCCTACGTCATCGCGGGCAGCGAGGCCTCGTCGCCGATGTCTCCGGCCTTCCTGATCTCGATGGGGTTCATCGTGGTGTCCAGCGTGGCCGGGGCAGTGGTGGCCTGGCGCAAGCGGCACTCGATCGGGCGCCCCAAGGCGCAGCAGGAGGCCGAGGGCACCGACGTGGCGCAAGGCCCGCGTCGTATCCCTGCGCTGTCTCTCTCGAAGCGCTGAGGACTGCCCCTCTCGAAGCGCTGAAGCAAAAGGGGCCGCAGCGGTGAGGCGGGTGGCCCCCGGGGCACGGAAGCGGGGTCGCACGCAGCATGGAATCGGGCCGCCCGGCTGAGCACGGCCGGGTGAACAGCCGGTCCCGACACGGGGTCACGCCGTCCGCCCGTTGATCACCCTCCGGCCATCTTCCGCGGGTACGCTGCGCACCACTCACCCCACCCTCCGCACGGTGCACGGCTGTCGCCAGGACGCACCCAGATCAGGGACGGCGCCCTCCTTCATGAACTGGTTCGAATCCATCATCCTCGGGCTGGTGCAGGGACTCACCGAGTTCCTGCCGATCTCCTCCAGCGCCCATCTGCGGCTGACCGCGGCCTTCGCGGGCTGGCAGGACCCGGGAGCCGCGTTCACCGCGATCACCCAGATCGGCACCGAGGCGGCAGTGCTGATCTACTTCCGCAAGGACATCGGGAAGATCCTCTCCGCCTGGTTCCGCTCGCTGCGCGACAAGTCGATGCGCGCGGACCACGACGCCCAGATGGGCTGGCTGGTGATCGTCGGCTCGATCCCCATCGGTGTGCTCGGCGTGACGCTCAAGGACCAGATCGAGGGCCCGTTCCGGGATCTGCGGCTGATCGCGACCACGCTGATCGTGATGGGCATCGTGCTCGGAGTCGCCGACCGGCTGGCCGCGCGGGCCGAGCAGGACTCCGGCCGTCACACGGCGGGCAACCACCGCAAGACCCTCAAGGACCTGGGCATCAAGGACGGTCTGATCTACGGCTTCTGCCAGGCGCTGGCCCTGATCCCCGGAGTCTCCCGCTCCGGCGCGACCATCAGCGGCGGCCTGCTGATGGGCTACACGCGTGAGTCGGCGGCCCGCTACTCCTTCCTGCTCGCCATCCCGGCCGTACTGGCCTCGGGGCTGTACGAGCTGAAGGACGCCGGCGAGGGCCATGTCGCCTGGGGGCAGACGGCCCTCGCGACGCTGATCGCCTTCGGGGTCGGCTATGCGGTGATCGCCTGGTTCATGCGGTACATCACCACCCGCAGCTTCCTGCCGTTCGTCTACTACCGGATCGCGCTGGGCATCCTGCTGTTCGTGCTGGTCGGCACGGACGTCCTGAGCCCGCACGCGGGCGAGTCGGCGGGTTAGACGTACGGAGCCCGGGTCGCCACCCCACGGGCTCTCGGGGGCTACTTCTTCGAGGCGACCGCGGCGGCCGCGTCCACGACGCCGAGGCCGAGCTTCGGCAGCTTGTCCGGGTTGCTGGCCGTGCTGCGGATGGCCGTCATGATCTGGTCAGGGGTGCGGTCCTGCTGGTGCAGCAGGGCGGCCACCGCCGAGACATAGGGGGCGGCCATCGAGGTGCCGTCCAGTGCCCCGTAGCCGCTGGTGTTGCTCTTGGTCTCCGGCGTCGTGTACGTCGGCAGGGTCGACAGGATCTTGACTCCGGGCGCCGTCACCGCCTGTTCGGCGCCGAAGTTGGAGAAGGCGGCCGGCTTGTTCGCCGGGCCGCTCGCGCCGACCACCAGGACCGGAGTCAGCGGCTTGTACGGCTGGAGGGCGGTGCCGTCGTTCCCGGCAGCCGCGACGACGACCGCGCCCTTGGCGTGGGCGGCGGTGATGGCCGCGTTGAGGACGCCGCCCTTGAGCAGACGGGCCATCAGGCCGGACTCGCCGAGGGACAGATTGATGACGTGGGCGCCATGGTTGGCCGCCCAGATGATGCCCTTGGTGATGTTGGCGTCGGTACCGCTGCCGTCCGCGCCGAGCACCCGTACCGGCATGATCTTCGCGCCGGGAGCGCCGCCGGCGATGCCGATGCCGTTGTCGGTCGCGGCGGCGGCGATGCCGGAGACATGGGTGCCGTGGCCGTTCTGGTCGGTCGGGTCGTCGTCGTTGTCGACGAAGTCGTGGCCGTCGACCAAGCGGTCCTTGAGGTCGGGGTGCTTGAGGTCGGCGCCGGTGTCGACGACGGCGATGACCGTCTTGTCGCCGTCGGCCGTCTTCCAGGCGTCCGGCAGCTTGAGCGAGTCGAGCGCGTACTGCTGGTCGCGCATCGGGTCGGGCTTCTTGTCGTCGCTGCCGCAGCCGGTGGCCAGGACCGCCGTGGCCACGACGGTGGTGGCCAGCAGAACGGATGTCGTACGCCGCATACCCATGTGAGCACCTTCGGGAGTGACTGAACGGTGACCGAGAACAGCTGCCGCAAATAACGTCCGATTGATTACGGAATGTGCACTTCGGTCGATCGTAGGAGCGCCGCACGCAGGCCGCACTGCGAGCACCTCGTGCCCCACGGGCCCTTGGCGGCACGCTTCCCCTGCCCGAGACTGTGCCGATGACCCAGCGTGTGGAGCTCGCGACCGTAATCGACCGGCTGGCCATCGACGCGGTGATCACCGGTTACGCCGTGGCCGTCGACGATGCCGACTGGTCGGCGTACAAGGCCCTGTTCACCCCCTCCGGCCGGGCCGACTACCGCTCGGCGGGCGGCATCGAGGGGCCCGCGGTGGAGGTGGCCGGGTGGCTGGAGGAGATGCTCGGGCTCTTTCCCGTACGCCAGCACCTGATAGTGAACCGGCGCCTCCATCTGGAGGAACTCGACGGATATACGGGGGACAGTGCCGAGGTCCAGGCGGACTACTGGAATCCGATGCGGCTGGACCGGGCGGCCGGTACGAAGGGGTCCACGGCGCCGAACTTCGTCACCGGTGGTCGCTACACCTTCAGCCTGCGGCGCTGCGACGACGGCTCCTGGCTGGTGGACCGGGTCACCGTCCACGAGAAGTGGCGGCAGTCGGACGTCGGCGCCGCGTCGCAGGCAGGCACGGGCTGACGGCACGCGACTCCCTCGCCGCAATCGGCTCCATCGGCTCCCGCGTCTCCCTCGTCTCCCCTGTCCACCGGCGCCGGCTGACGCCTCCCGTCCTCCCCGCACCCGGGCACCGCTGACGCCCACTGTCCCCGGCCGCCCGCCTCCCTCACACTGGAGGCAACACTCCGGTGGTGAGGAGGCGCGGATGCCGAAGTACGGGGTGTCCGGCGGGCCCGGGGGCGGTGGCGCCGCCCTGTCGTGGCGGCGGCGGCTCGCCACTTCCCCGTGGCGGCGCGGGCCCGGCTCTCCCTGGTGGCGTGGGTTCGCGGCGGTCCTGGCCGGGGCGCTGCCCGCGCTGGCCTTTCCCGCCCCCGGTCTGTGGTGGTTCGCTTACGTCGCCCTGGTGCCCTGGATGCTGCTGGCCCGCTCCGCGCCGACCGGACGGCGGGCGGCGCTGGACGGGTGGCTCGGTGGAATGGGCTTCGTGGTGGCGGTGCACCACTGGCTGATGCCGAGCCTGCATGTGTTCATCGTGGCACTGGCGGCGCTGGTGGGTCTGCTGTGGCTGCCGTGGGGGTGGCTGGTGCGGCTGATGCTGGGCGGCCGGCCGGCCGTGTCGCGGGCGCTGGCCGCCGTGGCGGTGCTGCCCTCGGGGTGGCTGATGGTCGAACTCGCCCGGTCCTGGGAAGGGTTGGGCGGCCCATGGGGGCTGCTGGGGTCCTCGCAGTGGGATGTCACGGCCGCGCTGCGGCTGGCCTCGCTCGGCGGGGTGTGGCTGGTGACGCTACTGGTCGTGACCGTGAACACCGTGCTCGTGGTCCTGCTGACGCTGCCGTACGCCCGTACCGCGGCCGCCTTCGCCCTGCTCGCCACCGCCGTGCTGGCCGGGGCCGGCTGGCTCTGGGCCCCACGCCCGGCACCGCAGCACACCGCCCGCATCGCCGTCGTACAGCCCGGGATCTTCGACGGCATCGGCTCCACCGAGCAGCGGCTGGCCCGCGGCGAGGAGCTGACCCGCGCCCTGGCCGGGCAACCGGTCGACCTGGTGGTGTGGGGCGAGAGCAGCGTCGGCGAGGACCTGACGGCCCGCCCGGACGTGGCCCGGCGGATCGCCGCACTGTCCCGGCTCGTCGGTGCGGACATCCTGGTCAATGTGGACGCCCGGCGCTCCGACCGGCCCGGAATCTTCAAGTCCTCGGTGCTGGTGGGGCCGCAGGGGCCGACCGGGGCGCGCTACGACAAGATGCGGCTGGTCCCGTTCGGCGAGTACGTCCCGGCGCGCGCCCTGCTCGGCTGGGCGACCTCGGTCGGCAAGGCGGCGGGCGAGGACCGGATGCGGGGCACCGAGACGGTGGTGATGCCCTTGCCGAACGGGCTGCGGCTCGGCCCGCTGGTCTGCTTCGAGTCCGCGTTCCCCGACATGAGCCGCCGTCTGGTGCGCGACGGCGCCCAGCTGCTGATAGCCCAGTCGGCGACCTCCACCTTCCAGGACAGCTGGGCGCCCGGGCAGCACGCCTCGCTGGCCGCGCTGCGGGCCGCCGAGAACGGCCGGCCCATGGTGCACGCCACCCTCACCGGGGTGAGCACCGTGTACGGACCCGACGGCGCCCGGCTCGGCGAACCGCTGGGCACCGAGCGGAGTGCCGCCGCCGTCTACGACGTACCCCTGGCGACCGGCCGGACCCCGTACACCCGGTTCGGGGACTGGGCCCTCTGTGCGGCGATGGCCGTGCTCGCGCTGCTGCTGGCGTCGGAGGGCCTACGGAGCCTCAGGAAGCCTGCTCCCGAACCGTCCGTACCACCCGCTCGCACAGTTCATGAGTCGCCAGAGCGTCCCGCGCGCTCAGCTGCTTCCCCGCCCGTACGGCGTCCAGGAAGCCGGTGACGGCCTGCTCGATGCCGCGCTGGCGGGCCACCGGGACCCAGTCGCCGCGACGGCGGACGCTCGGCTGGCCCTTGTGGTCGATGACCTCGGCCAGGTTGACCACCTGACGCTTGGTGTCCTGGCCCGCGACTTCGAGGATCTCCTCGGTGGAGCCGCTCATCCGGTTCATGGTACCGATGGCGGTGAAACCGTCGCCGGAGAGCTGGAGCACGACGTGGTGCAGCAGCCCGTCGACCGTGCGGGAGCGGACGTCGACGTGGTCGATCTCGCCGGGGGCCAGGAAGCGCAGGGTGTCCACGACGTGGATGAAGTCGTCGAGGACGAAAGTGCGGGCGTCCTCGGGCAGGCCGACCCGGTTCTTCTGCATCAGGATCAGCTCGCGCGGGTGCTCGGCGCACTGTGCGTAGCCGGGTGCCAGGCGGCGGTTGAAACCGACGGCGAGGCTGACCCCGCGCTGCTCGGCGAGCTCCACCAGCCGTACGGAGTCGGCCAGTTCGTAGGCGAGCGGCTTGTCGACGTACGTCGGGACGTCCGCCTCCAGGAGGCGGGTGACGATTTCGGGGTGGGCGATCGTCGACGCGTGCACGAAGGCGGCGTCCAGTCCCTGGGCGAGCAGCGCGTCGAGGGTGGTGTGGGCCCGCTCGGCCGGCACCCGGTGGGCCTCGGCGACCCGGGCGAGGGTGGCGGGGGTCCGGGTCTGGAGGTGCAGCTCCGTCTCCGCCAGGGTGGCGAAGACCGGCAGGTAGGCCTTCTGCGCGATGTCGCCGAGCCCGATGACGCCGATCTTCACGGGTGTCTCCCTCTGTGGCGCTATGCCTGGTGCGCCTGTCGTGCCTGGTGGACGGGTGTCCGGGCAGCATACGTGCGCTGCGGAGGCTGCCAGTCGCAGACTCCGTCGAAGGCCCGCAGGGCGAGTGCCGAGGGGCCGAGGCTCGCCAGCCTGAGCAGGGTGTCGCGGACGGCGGCCGCGGGTGCGCTGTCCAGCATCGCCAGCTTGGCGATCTTCGCGGACTTGGCGACGATCCCGGTGGTACGCGGCAGCCGGTCGGCGGTGAACGCGGCCAGTGCGGCGCCCAGTTGTGCCTGCGAGGCGGCCGGGTCGAGGTGCTGGCCGAGGACGACGCCGTCCTCGATGGACTGGTTGCCGCCCTGGCCCATGGTGGGGCACATGGCGTGCGCGGCGTCGCCGATCAGCACGGTGCGGCCCTTGTGGAAGGTGTCCAGCGGGGTGCTCATGTGGAAGACGTCGTGCCGCAGGACCTTGGCGTCCTCGGCGGCGGCGAGGATCTGCGGCACGGGGTGGTGCCAGTCGCCGAAGCGGCGCAGGAGTTCCGCCTTCTCTCCGTCGGTACTGCGACCGCCGACGGCCGCGTGGGCGGCGGCGTAGGCGTAGATCCGGCCGTCCTTGAGGGGCTGGGTGCCCCAGAGCCGGCCGCGCCCCCAGGTCTCGTGCGGCGGGAAGGGCTCGGCGGGGGCGGGGACGACGACCCGCCAGGTGGTGAATCCGGCGTAGACGGCTCCGGGGTACGCCGGGAAGAGGACACCGCGCACACCCGACCTGACACCGTCGGCGCCGATGACCAGGTCGGCCTGGAGGTCGCCCGCTTCGGTACGGACCACGGCGGGCCGCCCGCCGGGCTCGCCCGCGTCCACCAGGGTGGCGGCGGCCCCGGTGCGGACGATGTCCCCGGGCAGTGCGGAGCGCAGGACGTCCACGAGGGTGGCGCGGTGCAGCAGGACCAGCGGGCCGCCGAAGCGTTCGCTCGCGGCGGCGCTGTCGGTACGGGAGAGCCAGCGGCCGTTCGGAGCGCGCATCCCGCCCTCGCCCTGCCAGGCGGCCAGGTCGCGGACCGTGCCGCCGAGACCGATGACGTCCAGGGCGCGCAGCGAGTTGGGGGCGAGGCCGATTCCGGCGCCCACCGGGTCCAGCGACTCGGCCCGTTCGAGAACGGTGACCTGCCAGCCCCGCTGGTGCAGGGCGACGGCGGCGGTGAGGCCGCCGATGCCGCTGCCGACGACCACCGCACGGGCTTGCTTCTGCTGGGACATGGTTGACCCCTCCAGGGAAACTACATCTGTAGTGACGTGCTGCACGCTACTACAGATGTAGTTCAGACGGTAGATTGGCCTCATGAACGCACGCACCGCACCCCCGTCGAGCTTTGCGGCCCCCGCCCCGACCCGGGCCGAGCGGATCGCGGACGCCGCGCTGAAACTCCTGGTGGAACGGGGGATGCGCGGCCTCACCCATCGGGCGGTGGACGAGGTGGCGGGGCTTCCGCAAGGGTCGACGTCGAATTACGCACGCACCCGGCAGGCACTGCTGGAGGCGGCCGTGCAGCGGCTGGCGGTGCTGGAGTCGAAGGCGCTCGGGCTGGGCGAGCTGCCCGGGGCCGGGACCGAAGCGGGAGCGGGTGCCGGCGCGGATGCGCGGCCGGACCTGGAGGAGCTGCTCGGCGTCCTCGCGGGCCTGCTGCACCGGCATCTCACCGGACACCGGGACATGCTGGTGGCCCGCTACGAGCTGGGCCTCGAAGCCACCCGGCGGCCAGAGCTGCGGAAGGTCTACGACGCGGCGGGGCGGAGCAGGTTCAACGAGCCACTGGTGGCGATGATGACCGCGGCCGGTTCGCGGGAGCCCGAGCGGCACGCGTTGTCACTGGTCGCCTGGGTGGAGGGGCTGATGTACGCGTGCGCGGCGGGCTCCTACCACTCGGCGGTTCCCTCCGAGGAGGAACTGCGCACCGGATTCGGCGAGTTGCTGCGCGGCATGCTGGGGTCGCGGTAAGAGCCTGTGTCTAAACCCCGGTCGGATCAGCGAACGTCGTCTGGTGCGTGCGATCGCAAGGCGCTGGAAGGTCCTCGTAGCGGAGCTACTAGGGCATTTCGGCAACGCCGCGAGCGTGCGTGCCAGACGGCGGGCGCCCGGCCGGGGTTTAGACACAGGCTCTAAGCACGGACGGACCCCGTCACTCGTGTGGGCCAATATCGGTCCCTCGGCTTCCCCAATCGGGGCCGGGATCAGCAGAGTTGCGCGGGTGCACCGAACAAGAACCGTGACGAGAACCGCAGCGACGTTCCTGGTGGGGGTGGCCGTGACGGCCGCCTCGGGCTGTATGGCCGCCGACCGGGGCGAGCCCGACGCCGTACCCCGGCAGCCATCGGCACCCCGGTCCCCCGCTGCTCTGCCGCCACAGCCCGCCGGACAGGGCGGACAGCCGGAGCGGCTCGTCGAGGCGCCCGTCCACGAGGTGCTGGAGGCCGCCCTGCTGCCGTCCGAGCTGACGCCGCCCACCTCCGAGCCCCGGCAGCCCGCCGCCGGACCGCAGCAGAAGCCCCGGCCCGCCGCTCCCCCGAAGCCGCGCCGGACGGGCCACCGCACCGCCCCCGAACCGGACGGGCCCCGCCCCCCTCACCGGCCGCCGCACCACGAGGCGGACCCGCCGGCCGCCCTGCCGGAGGTGCCGGTCAGCGCCGCCGACGTCTGCGCACTGGGCACCGGATACGGCGGCTGGAGCCCGAACAGCCCGAAGGCCCGCATCTGCCGCGACACATACGGGAAATGAGATACGGGGCGGACGGAGGGGTGCCGGGGTGATTGGCCCCAGCCCCCAGCCCCCAGCCCCCAGCCCCCGCACTCCGCCCCTACTCCCCCGCCAACCGCTCCTCCAGCCGCCCGATCTCCGCCCGCACCCCGTGCCCGTAGCTGTCCTCCACCAGGACGGCACAGGATTCCCGCGCCCGTCGCAGATGGCTCCGCGCGGCCTCCGGGCGCCCCAGTTTCGCGTAGTCCCTCGCCAGACCGAGGTGGAGCGACGGATGGAATCCGTCCAGCCCTGCCGCCGCCGCTTCCCCCGCGGCGCCTTCTGCCGCCGCCAACGCCCGCAGGTCCCAGAGCAGTTCGTCGCGCGGGTCGTCCTGGGCGTCCGCCATGTAGTGCGCCAGCAGACACCGGTGCCCGGGGTCGCCCCGGGCACCGATCTCTTCCCACAACGCGCCGAACCGGCTGCGCGCCTCCTCCCGGTCACCTGCGTGGAGCAGCATCGCCGTCTGCCCGATCCGGGTCATCACGGCATCCTCCGACGCCTCCTGCTGCTCCACCACTCCGGCCGCCCTCCGCTGAGCTGCTCCCGCACGGCCCGGACGCTCCGCTGCGCCCGTCCGCCGTGGCCGCATACGACGAGGTATCCGACGTAACGGAAAGCTAGCCGCAGCCACCGGCAATCGGGCTCAGGCTCAGCCCAGGTCCGGGACGGTCCAGTCGATCGCCTCGTGGCCCTGCTCCGCGATCGCCGCGTTGATCCGGGTGAAGGGCTGCGAGCCGAACCACTTCTTGGCGGACAGCGGCGAGGGGTGCGCGCCCGCCACCACGGCGTGCTTCTCGGTGTCGATCAGCGGCAGCTTCTTCTGCGCGTAGTTCCCCCAGAGCACGAAGACCGCCGGGTCCGGGCGCTCGACGACCGCGCGGATCACGGCGTCGGTGAACTTCTCCCAGCCCTTGCCCTTGTGCGAGTTCGCCTCGCCCTTGCGGACCGTGAGCACCGCGTTGAGCAGCAGGACGCCCTGCTCGGCCCACGGCATCAGATAGCCGTTGTCCGGAATCGGGGTGCCCAGCTCGGCCTGCATCTCCTTGTAGATGTTGCGCAGCGACGGCGGAGTCCTGACGCCGGGCTGCACGGAGAAGCACAGACCGTGCCCCTGGCCCTCGCCGTGGTAGGGGTCCTGGCCGAGGACCAGGACCTTCACCTTGTCGTACGGGGTGGCGGCGAGGGCGGCGAAGACGTCCTCACGCGGCGGGTAGACCGGCCCCTTCGCCCGTTCGTCCTCGACGAACTCCAGGAGCTCCTTGAAGTAGGGCTTCTGCAGTTCCTCGCCGAGGACGCCGCGCCAGGACTCGGGCAGCATCTGGGTGTCGGTCACGTCAACAACCTCCGGTAAACGATCCGTTCTCTGTTCCGAGAACCTACCGGCCACCACTGACAACGCCGTCCGCGAGCCCCGGCGCCCCCTCCGGGCACCGCCGGTGCGGCGCCGCCCCGCCTAGTCCCAGCTGGTCTTGCGGTACAGCTCCCACACCTGCATCACCGTCTGCGGGTCGAGCGCCCGCTCGGTGCCTCCGATGTCCTCGGAGGCGGCGACGTACATCTTGCCCTGCCAGAGCGGCAGCAGCCGGATGTCCTTCTCCAGGACCTCCTGGGCCCGCACGAAGTACGGCAGGGCGCGCTTGCGGTCGGCCTCGCTGCGCGACTTCGGGAGCAGCCGGCCGGTGATCTCGGGCGAGAGGTACGGCGTGGAGATCGCGTTGCGCTCCCCGACGAAGGGGGAGACGAAACTGTCCGGGTCCGGGTAGTCCGGCGCCCAGCCACGGCCGAAGACCGGGAACTCGCCCTTCTGCACACCCTCCTGGAAGAGTTTCCAGGGACGTCCCTGCACAGTGACGCGGAACAGCCCGGATTCCTCCAGCTGCCGCTTCAGTTCGGCGAATTCCAGCGCGGTCGCCGAGCCGTAGCGGTCGGTCGGGTACCAGAGGGCCAGCGGGACGACCCCGCGGACACCGGCCGCGCGCAGGGTGCGCTTCGCCGCCTGCGGGTCCGGTTCGCCGTAGCTGTCGAAGAAGTTGGTGGTGTGGCCCGCGATGCCGGCCGGGACCATGGAGTACAGGGGTTCGGCGGTCCCCTTGTAGACCTTGTCGACGAGCGCGCGCCGGTCGACGAGCTGGGCGATGGCCCGCCGGACGGCCGGCTTGGCGGCGTTCGGGTCCTTGGGGTTGAAGACCAGGTAGTGGATCTCCGAGCCGGGCGACTCGGTGACCTTGACCGGGCCGTTCACCTGCTGCTGGAGGGCGACGACCTGCTCCGCGGTGAGACCTCGGAAGGTGGCGTCGATCTGCTTGGCCTTGAGTGCCTGGACCATCTTCGCGGAGTCGTCGAAGTAGCGGATGGTGACGTTCTTGTTCTTCCGGTCGGCGAAGCCCTTGTACGTCTCGTTGCTCACCAGGTCCGCGCCGGAGTCCTGGCCCTCGGGACGGTAGGCCTGCACGGTGTACGGCCCGGAGCCCGTCACCGTGTCGCCGGAGCGCAGCCCGTCGGCCGGGTAGGCGGCCGGGCCGACCAGCGACATGCCGGGGGTCGCGAGGACGAACGGGAAGGTGGCGTCCGGCTTGTTGAGGCGGAAGACCACCTTCACCGGGCTCTGTACCTCGACCTTGTCCAGGCTGGAGAGCAGTTCCCGGGGGCCGCCCTCGGCCTTGATCCGGACGATCCGGTCGAAGGTGTGCTTGACGGCCGCCGCGTCCAGCGCGGTGCCGTCGGAGAAGGTCAGTCCTGGCCGGAGCTCGCACTCGTACACGCGGTGCGTCCGGTCGGCGAAGTCGCACGCCTTCGCCGCGTCCACGGTGGGTTCCGAGCTGCCGGTGGGGTAACTCAGCAGGGTCTGGTAAACGTTGCGGTAGAGCTCCCAGGAGCCGTCCCAGGCCCCGGCGGGGTCGAGGGTGCTCGGTTTGCTGGTCGTACCGACGGTGATCTTCCCGTCCGACCCGGCACTGTCATCGGTCAGCACCCCGCAACCTGCCAGCAGGGATATGGATATCAGGGCTGCGGCCGTCCGCATTCTCCTGGCCCGGTAAAGCACGCGCGCACACTCCTAGTTCGGCCGAGGGATCGGCAGAACATACCGCAACGGCCCGCCGGGGCAAGGGGGTTGTCCGGCGAGCCGTTCACAACTCGGGAACGATCAGTTCCGTCAGCCCACACCGGCGTTGAGGAAAATCCCCCCATCCACCACAAGTGTCTGTCCGGTGACCCAGTCGGACTGGGCGGAAGTGAGGAAGGCCGCGGCTCCGCCGATGTCGGCGGGCACGCCGAGGCGGCCGAGCGGGTAGGCTGCGGCGGCTTCCTCCTCGCGGCCCTCGTACAGCGCCTGGGCGAACTTGGTCTTGACGACCGCCGGGGCGATCGCGTTGACCCGTACCGCCGGCGCGAACTCGTGCGCCAGCTGGACCGTGAGGTTGATCATCGCGGCCTTGCTGATGCCGTACGCCCCGATGAACGGCGAGGCCGAAACCCCGGCCACCGACGCGATGTTGACGATCGCGCCGCCGTTGGCGCTCTGCCAGGCCTTCCAGGTCTGCTGGGCGAAGCCGAGCGCCGAGAGGACATTGGTCTCGAAGACCTTGCGGGCGACGTTGAGGTCCATCTCGGCCATCGGGCCGAACACCGGGTTGGTTCCGGCGTTGTTGATCAGGTGGTCGACCCGGCCGAAGGCCTCCATGGTGCGCTCGACGGCCACCGCTTGGTGGGCCTCGTCGTGTGCCTTGCCCGCGACCCCGATCACCCGGTCCGCGCCGAGCTTCTCGACGGCCTCCTTGAGGGCGTCCTCGTTGCGCCCGGTGATGCACACCCGGTCGCCACGGGCGACCAGCGCCTGGGCGATGCCGTAGCCGATGCCCCGGCTGGCGCCGGTGATCAGCGCGACCTTGCCGCTTTCCTGCACTTCTTCCGCCATGTGTGAAGTCCCTTTGTGGTGAGAGCCGATGTCCGGGGGGGGTCAGTTGAGCGGGCCGCCCGCGACGTACATGACCTGACCCGAGACGAAGCCTGCCGCGTCGCCGGTGAAGAAGGCGATGGCGTTGGCGATGTCCTCGGGGAAGCCGACGCGCTGCACCGGGATCTGGGTGGCCGCGGCGGCCTGGAAGTCCTCGAAGCCCATGCCGACGCGCTCGGCGGTCTGCGCGGTCATCTCGGTGACGATGAAGCCGGGGGCCACCGAGTTGGCGGTGACGCCGAACTTGCCGAGCTCCTTGGCGAGGGTCTTGGTGAAGCCCTGGAGTCCGGCCTTGGCGGCGGCGTAGTTGACCTGGCCGCGGTTGCCGAGCGCCGAGGAGGAGGACAGGTTGACGATACGGCCGAACTTGGCGTCGACCATGTGCTTCTGGCAGGCGCGGGACATCAGGAACGCACCCTTGAGGTGAACGCCCATGACCAGGTCCCAGTCGGACTCGCTCATCTTGAAGAGCAGGTTGTCGCGCAGTACGCCCGCGTTGTTCACCAGGATGGTGGGCGCGCCCAGCTCGGTGGCGACCCGGTCCACGGCGGCGGTGACCTGCGCCTCGTTGGAGACGTCGCAGCCGACCGCGAGGGCCCTGCCGCCGGCCGCGGTGATCTTCTCGACGGTGTCCTTGCAGGCCGCCTCGTCGAGGTCGAGTACGGCGACGGCACGGCCCTCGGCCGCGAGCCGGATGGCGGTGGCGGCGCCAATGCCGCGCGCCGCACCGGTGACGATCGCTACGCGCTGCTCGGTGGTGGACATCCTGTGTTCTCCTCGCGATGGGGGACCGCTCGACCGCTGAGCAACCGCTTAGTAGGCCCAGCAGACGAGACGCTAGAAGCCACGGCACCCGGTGTCAACGGCCGCTCGGCCACCCGACGAAGATCACACGTGTGAAGCGCGGGGCCCGCGTGCGCGCAGGCGGAGGCCCGCGCACGCGCACGAGGCCCTCAGCGCACCAATACCTCGAACAACCGGGCCAGTTCCGCCTCGGGATCGGCGGTCAGTCCGGTGTGCACGGGCCCTGGCTGTACGACGGCGGAGCGCGGCGCACTCAGCCAGCGGAATCGCCGCCCCGGATCGTCGCCCGCCGCCTGACCCGCCGGGTCTCCGCCACCGCAGACCCTTGCGACGGCGCCGAGCGCGGCCCGTACTCCCCTCACGTCCGCCTGCGGGTCCAGCACGAGGAGCTTGGCCTCGTCCAAGTGGGTGAGGGCGGCGGCGTACGACTTGGCCCGGCAGTAGACCATCACCCCGGCGTTGAACATCTCGCCACGCTCGACCCGGGGCACCACGCGGACCAGGGCGTACTCGAAGACGTACCGCTGGACGGGGGCCCTCCCGGTGCCGCTCTGCTGCTCACTCACTTGGCGCCGCCGTCCTGCTGGGCCTGCTCGGCCTGCTTCTGCTGGTCCTTCGTGGGGTGCGGCCACGGCTTGACGTGGTCCGTCAGCCAGCCCGGCGCCTGCGAGGGGCGGTCCTTGGTCGGCGCTTCGAGGGTGATCCGCTCGTGGATGGTCGCGGCGCGCGGCAGCAGTGCGTCCACATAGGCGCGGCGCAGCTGGTCGGGGCTGTCGAAGCCGGGCTCGTCGGTCAGCCATACGTCGGGCACCTGGGCGGCGACCTCGGTGAGGAGTTCCTCGGTGACCAGGGGGGCCAGGTCGCGGGCGGCGGTCGCGATGTCGGGGCGGAAGCGGGCGAGTGCGTGGTCGGAGGCGTTGTAGGGCTTGGATGCGGCGGCCTGGGCGGTGGGCCAGTTGTGCTGCCAGATCATGGTGGCGCCGTGGTCGATGAGCCACAGGTCGCCGTGCCAGACCATCATGTTGGGGTTGCGCCAGGACCGGTCGACGTTGTTGATCAGTGCGTCGAACCAGACGACCCGGCCCGCCTCGGCCGCACTCACCTCGTACGCGAGCGGGTCGAAGCCGATCGATCCCGGCAGGAAGTCCATCCCGAGGTTCAGCCCGCCGCTCGCCTTGAGCAGCTCCTGCACCTCCTGGTCGGGCTCGCCGAGCCCGATGACCGGGTCCAGCTCCATCGCGACCAGCCGGGGCACTCGCAGCCCGAGCCGGCGGCCCAGTTCCCCGCAGACGACCTCGGCCACCAGGGTCTTGCGGCCCTGGCCGGCGCCGGTGAACTTCATGACGTACGTTCCCAGGTCGTCGGCCTCGACGATTCCGGGGAGCGAGCCGCCCTCACGCAGGGGCGTGACGTAGCGGGTCGCGATGACTTCGGTCAGCATTTTCTCAGGCTATACGGCACTGCATCCTGCACATCCACGGAGCACCACCGAGCACCTTCGACCGGGCCAGGCTGCCCCGGACGCCCCCCGCCACGGCGGGGCGGCGGGGCGCGTCCGGGGAGGTGGTTCCGGGGCTCACTGCTGGGCGAGATCCAGGATCCGGATGTTGTCGTGGTGGACGACGCGCGTGGGCACGTCCCCCTTCTCGATCGACTCGTCGGGACGGTAGAGACCCCACTTGAGGTAGCCGAAGTCGGTCGGGTTCTCGGGGTGGAAGGTCTGCACGTCGTCGTACGTCTTGCGCAACGTGAAGTCCGGTTCGCCCGGCATCCGGGTGGAGATCCTGTAGTAGCCGGTCTTGTCGTCCGTCCAGCTCACGTCCACCCGGAAGCTCATCCACTTGTTGACGTACGGCCGGAAGTCGTCGACCACCGTGGCCTGCAGGCCAAGGATCGGCGACCGGAAAGCGATGCTGTTCCGCTTGGTCATCAGGTAGAAGGACGGCTTGTTCCCACCGGCGTGCTTCCCCTGGAAGAAGATGTCGCCGGTCTGCGAGTCGCCCGGTTCGTACGTCTTCCAGTCCTTCAACAGGACGTCGAACTCGTACCGGTGCTTGTCGCCGACGTGGATCTGCCCCGCCGGGAGAGCGTTGGTGGCGCTCTCGCTGCGCGGGGCCCCGTCGGACACGTAGTCGGGGTTGCCGAGCGTCACCTTGTGGGCGATCGCGTGGTCGTCCCCCGACTTGACGACGTACGAGGCGTCCTTCGCCTTGGCGTGTGTCGTGGTCAGGCCGGGAATGCCCGAATTCAGGCTGCCGTCCTTGTAGTTGACGTCCAGCAGGGGCGCGGCGCTGCGGGCCTCATCCGTCGCGGGCCGGGCCGTCTCCTCCTGGCCTGCCTGGGCGGTGGCCAGACACACGAGGGTCAATGTCCCTGCCAGCCCTGCGGCGGCAGCGATCCTCGTCTTCCTCTTCCGCGTCGACCGGTGCGTCGTCCTGCCGTGTGCGTTCGCCATGTTCAGCTCGCCTTCCGGTCGTCGATGCACACGAGGTCGTGCCCGCGCAAGGTGTAGAGCCTGCCGTCACTGTCTGTGTTCACGTGCGGGCCGCTGTACCAGGCGCCGTTGATATCGGGTACGACCGTGCTGACGGCGAAGGTCTTCGGGTGGAAGCGGAAGAGGGTGGTGTCGGAGACGCCGTAGACCATTCCCCGGCTGGTGACCATGGCCGCGAATCCGGGACAAATGTCGCCGTGATCGGCGGTGTGGACCACCTTGCGGGTCTTCAGGGCGATGACGAAGAAGCCGCCCTGCCTGGTGAGTCCGTACAGGTTGGCGCCCTGGACCGCCAGCGCGGCCACGCCCGCGGGCAGGGACGTGGGCAGGTCGGTGCGCCACAGCTCCTTCCCGGCGACCGGGTCGAAGGCGACGATCGTGCCGCGCGGCCCCTTCGTGGTGGGGTTGTCGCCGCCGAGGTAGGCGACGCCGTCCCGGGTGGTGACCGCGCGCACGAGCTGGATGTCGTCGACCGGGTTGATGAAGGCCTGCTTCTTGCCCGTCTTCGGCGCATACGTCCACAGCGAGCCGCCGCCCTCGGTGTCGGACTGCGCACCGACGAGGAGCAGCCGGTTGACCGGGTCGTGGCAGACGTCGAGCGGCCGGTTCTGTTCGCTCGGGAACGAGGCGAGCTGGTGGGGCTGCTTGTCCGCAGAGGGGTCGTACGTCCACATGCCCTGCGAGCTGTACTGGCCGGTGTAGAGCACTCCGGCCAGCAGCTCGGCGTCCTTGGCCTCACCGGGCGCCCGGAGGTTGAGCACCTTGCCGGTGCGCGGCTCATGGCGTGCGATGACGTTGTTGCCGCCGACGAAGACGTACCTGTCGTCGGAGGCGATGCCCATCGCGGTCTGATGGCTGAGCGGGGCGCCCGCCTTGCCGAGCTCGGTGATGACGGAGGTACGGGCAGCCAGGTCGATCTCCCCGACGAAGCCGTAGCCGGAGACGACGCTCAGTTTCCCGTCGACGTGGTCGAGGCCCCAGATCTCGCCGAGGTCGGGGCCTTCGAACTCGACGGAGGCGAGCGCCCTGGTCGCCGTCGAGTAGGAGTGCAGACCGGCGTCGGACGCGAAGTAGATCGTGTCGCCGTCCGCCGTCAGGGTCTTGGCCACCTTGCCCTCGGTGGTTTTCACCGTGTACGAGGAGAGGTCCGCCAGGTCCATGACGGCGAGCTTGGCGGGCTCGGTCGATCCCGACGTGCTGACGACGAGGTGGTCGCCGACGACGGCGAGTTCACGCACGCTGGGGTCCTTCTCCAGCTCCGTCGGCGTGACGTTGCTGAACGTGCCCTTCGCCCGGTCGTACGCGTACAGCGACGCCTTGCTCGCATCGCCGCCGCCGGCCAGGAGGCTGCCGGCCCCGAAGAAGACGGTCGTGTCCGTGGCCGCGACGGCCTTGGCCAGACCGGCCTTGGGGTCGGGGATGCCGAGGCTGGTCGTCCTGCCGTCGGCCGGGTCGTACATCCACAGGGCGGGGGCCTTCCCGGGGACGCCGCCCACGGCGTACACGGTGCCGTCGGGGGCGACGGCCAGTTCGCGGATGTCGCGGTCCCCGGTCCGGCCGACGCCCACGGCGGGCTTGTCCGGGGTGCGCAGGTCCCACTGGTAGAGGTTGGGCTTGCCCTCGTCGCCCTTGGTGAGGATGCCTGCGTACAGGTACCTGCCGTCCTTGTCGGCGGCGAGTGCCTGGATCGAGTGCCCGTAGCCGAGTTCGGTCCGCGAGACCACCTTGCGGGTCGGCAGGTGGAACGCGATCACCTGGGTGGGGGTGATGTTGCGTGATCCGATGTAGACGGTGTCACCGACCTGGATCCCGCTCATGAGCGCGAACTGGGTGAGGGCAGGACCGAGGTCGGCTATGCGGGTACGGAAACCGTCCGGCGCGGCCTGGGCGGGTGCGGTGAGCAGCGGTGACGCCATCGCCGCGAGGCCGATGCCGCCGCCTGCCCACAGTACGCTGCGCCTGCTGATCGGCTTTGAATGGTGCACGTGAACTCCTTTGGTCGTCCGTGCGGGACTTGTGGGGGGGGTGAGCGCACAAAGGGTGAGCGGAGCTCACGGGAAGGCGCTGCTGGCCGGTGGGTGGGAGCGGTGCGTGGGGGCACCGCTCCCACCCGTCAGGCCGACGTCGCCAGGGCCGCCTGGTGCACGGCGTGGGCGAACGGTCTCTGTGCGCAGTAGCGCTCGACCTCGTCGAGGGCACTGCGGGTGATGCGCCGGAGCTCGCCGCCGAGCGAGCCCGCGATGTGGGGGGTCAGCAGAACGTTGGGCAGGGAGTAGAGGGGTGAAGTGGGGGGCAGCACCTCCGGTTCGGTGACGTCGATGACCGCGTGGATGCGGCCGGTCGCGGCCTCGGCGGTGAGCGCGACGGTGTCGACGAGCGAGCCACGGGCCGTGTTGACGAGCGTGGCGCCGTCCTTCATCGCCGCCAGCCGGCGCGCGTCCATGAGGTGACGGGTCTCCGGCAGGGCGGGTGCGTGCAGGGAGACGACGTCCGAGTCCGCGACCAGTCGGTCCAGGCCGACATGGCGGGCGCCGAGCTCCGCGGCCTGCGCCGCGTCGACGTACGGGTCGGCGAGCAGCAGGTCGAGGTCGTACGGCCGCAGCAGTTCGAGCACCTTGCGGCCGATGAGCGAGGCACCGACCACGCCCACGGTCCTGCGGTAGTTGCCGAACCCGGGGAAGCGCTGCGACCAGTCGGACACGTCACGGTGCTCGCGGTAGAGACCGCCGATCTCCAGGACGCGCTTGTTGGCGAAGAGGATCGCGGCGACGGTGTACTCGGCGACCGGTACGGCGTTGGCCGCGGCCGCCGACGACACCACGATTCCGCGGTCCCAACAGGCTTGCGTCACATGGTGCTTGACGCTGCCCGCGGCGTGCACGACCGCCTTCAGGGCCGGTGCGCGGGCCAGTACGTCCTCGTCCAGGACCGGACAGCCCCAGGAGGTGATCAGGATTTCGACCTCGTTCAGGGCCGGCTCGTCGTCGAAGTCCTCGGCCAGATGGTCCGGATCGATGTCGGCGTACGCCGTCAGACGCTGCCTCTCGGCGGGCGGGAACAGTGCGTCGCGGTGCCGGCGGCCCATGGCGAACAGGGCGCGGGGCCGGGGGGCCACGGTCGGGTACATGGGGAAATTCCTCACGGTCGTGGCCTACTTGACGGCGCCGGCCGTCATGCCGGACTTCCAGAACCGTTGCAGCATCAGGAAGACGATGATCAGCGGGACGACGGACACCAGTGAGCCGACGACGGCCAGCAGGTAGTCCTCGGGGTGGCCCTGGGAGAGTGCGGAGGAGTACCAGACGTACAGCCCGAGGTTGACCGGGTAGAGGTCCTGGTCGGACAGCATCACCAGGGGCAGGAAGAAGCTGTTCCAGATCTGGGTGAACTGGAAGAGGAAGATGGTCACGAAGCCGGGCGCCATCATCGGGAGGGCGATCCGGCAGAAGGTCTTGAACTCCCCGGCGCCGTCCATCCGCGCGGCCTCCAGGACTTCGTCGGGCACATAGGCGCCGCTGAAGACGCGGGCCAGATACACGCCGAACGGGAAGACCAGACCGGGCACGAACACGCTCCAGAACGTGTTCACCACGCCCGCCTCGGCGGCGAGCAGGTACAGCGGGATCGCCAGGGCCGTGCCGGGCACCATCACGCCGAGCAGCACGAGGGAGAACAGCCGCTCCTTGCCGGGAAAGGCGAGCTTGTCGAAGGCGTATCCGGCGGCGACGCTGAACAGCGACGCCAGCAGGGCGCCGATACCGGCGTACTCGACGGTGTTGAGCACCCAGCGGAGATAGACGCCGTCATCGGCCGCGAACAGCTGGTCCAGGTTCTCGGCGAGGTGGATCTCGTTGCCGAGCGCGAAGCCGTTCGTGCCGAACAGGTCCTCACGGCTCTTGGTGGAGGACAGCAGCAGCCAGGTGAGGGGCAGCAGGGTGTAGAGGGTGGCGAGACCCAGCATCGCGGTGACACCGGCCCTGGACAGCAGGACCGACCGCGGCTGCGGGGAGCGCCGCCGCTTCGGGGGCCGCGGGGCGGGGGCCACCGCGGAGGCGGAGGCGGAGGCCTCGGGGTCGAGGAGGGAGGAGTGGGTCACGGCTTGCTCCCGCGGCGTGAGATACGGGTGACGACGAACGACAGCACGGCGGCGAACACGGCGATCAGCAGCGAAGCTGCTGCCGCCAGGCCGAAGTCGTTGTTCTGGAAGGCGGCCGTCTGGACGTACATGTTGGGTGTCCAGGTGCTGCCGATCGCGCTGGAGGCGCTGTAGATGACCTTGGGCTCGGTGAAGAGCTGGATCGACCCGATGACCGTGAACAGGACGGCCAGCGCGATCGAAGGGCGGATCATCGGGACCTTGATGGACAGCGCCGTGCGCAGGGCGCCCGCGCCGTCGACCTTCGCCGCGTCCAGCGTCTCGCGGGGCACGGCCTGAAGGGCGGCGTAGAAGATGACCATGTTGTAGCCCATCCACTCCCACACGGCGATGTTGGCCGCCGAGAAGACGGCGTTGTCGGCGGAGAGGAAGCTGATGTCGATGCCGCCGGATTTCAGCAGGTCGATCACCGGGCTCAGGCCGGGTGTGTAGAGGTACACCCAGATCAGTGCGGCGATGAGACCCGGTACGGCGTGCGGCAGGAACAGCGCCAGCTGGAAGAAGCGCCGGGCCTTGGCCAGGCCGGTGTCCAGCAGCAGGGCGAGGGCGAGGGCGCCGCCGATCATCACGGGGATGTAGAGGGCGCAGTACGCGGCGACGACGAGGAAGCCGTCCAGGAACTGCGGGTCGCCCAACGCCTTCGCGTAGTTGCCCAGGCCGGAGAAGACGCTCTGCGTGCCGCCGAACCCGAGGCCGGAGGTGCGGGTGGTGAACAGGCTCAGCCAGGCGGCGTACAGCAGCGGGGCGAGGGTGACGACCGAGAACAGGACGAAGAACGGAGAGAGGAGCAACGTGGCGGTACGGCGCTGTCCACGGGTGGAGGGGGATGCCATGACGGCCTTTCTGGGTGATGCGTGGGGCGAGTGCTACGGAGCGGTGACCTTCATGCCGCGCTGCCTCATGTGCTCGACGGTGGTCTTCTCGGCATCCGAGAGCACCGTGGGCAGGTCCGCCTTGCCCTCGGCGACCTTGGGGAGCTCGTCCACGATGGCGGTGTTGGTGGTGCCCATGACCGGGCCCCAGGTCCAGCCGCGCGGGATCGCCTTGTAGGACTGAGCCCCGATGGCGTAGACGTCCTGGCCGCCGAAGTACTCCGTCCCGAACGCCTCCTTGGTGACCGGCACGAGCTCCGGATCGGCGGGGAACATGCTGCTGGTGCCGGACTTCACCCAGGCCTTCATGCCCTCGGGGTCCGTGGTGATCCACTTGATGAACTCGGCGGCGGCACCGCTGTTGTCGGACCCCTTCGGGATCACGAAGGACGAGCCTCCGTACATGCCCGAGGCCGGCTTTCCGTCCCAGGTGGGCACGGGAGCCACGGCCCACTTGCCCTTCTGGTCGGGGACGGTCGCCTGGAGCGCCCCCGCGCACCAGCTCGCGCAGACGTAGGCGACGGTCTGGTTCTTCTGGACGCTCGTCCAGAAGGGATCCAGGGTGCTCAGCGAGCGGACCAGGTCCTTGCGGGCCAGGTCGCCCCAGTAGCCGGCGACCTTCTTGGACGGGCCGTCGTCCAGGGTGGCTTTCCAGGAGTCCTTCCCGGCGCTGAACCACTGCCCGCCCGCCTGCCAGCTGAGCGCGGTGAGGAGGCCGGGGTTGTCGGTGTGGAGGACGCCGCCGCGGGCGGCGGGGTCGGCCTTCTTCACCTTCTCGGTCATGGTCCGGTAGGCGTCCCACGTCGTGGGTACGCCGATCTTGTGCCGGGCGAAGAAGTCCTTGCGGTACATCATCATCAGCGGCGCCGCGTCACGCGGAACGCCCCACGTCCGGCCGCCGAGGTTGACGAGTTGGCGCGACGCCTCGGGGAACCGGTCCTCGACCAGGGAGCCGAGCGATCCGCTGAGATCCTCGATCTTCCCCTGGGCCGCGAACTCCGGCAGGTTCGGGTACTCGACGACCGCGACGTCCGGGGCGGTGCCCGCCTTCACCGCGTTGGTGAGCTTGGAGTAGTACTCCTGGCCCGAAGGAACCGTTTCGAAGGTCACCTTGATGTCCGGGTGGCTTCGGTTGAAAGCCTTCGCCACCTCGTCGGACCCCTTGACGAAGGACCAGAAGGTGACCTTTCCGGTCTTCCCGGCCGGCGACGCGCCCTGGTCCGTCCCGCCACCGCATGCGGTGGCGAGCAGCGCAAGGGCGGTGGCGGAGCCGGCCAGGGCGACCGTGGTTCTGCGAAGCATGATGTACACCGATCGTTCGCGGGGGCGTTGACCGGAATCATTAGCCAGTAAATTGGCTTCGTCAATGCTTCAGGCTTCATTCGAAGCAAAACGAAAGCACATGATGTGATCCGAAGCCGGTCCCGGCCCCCCGCGCTACGCGCCTTCGACCGGCTCAGGGGCGGCCCCGCTGGACTCCCGCACCCGCAGCTCCGGGCGGAGCAGCAGCTCGGCCAGCGGGGCCGCCGGATCGGCGATGCGCCGCCGCAGCAGGTCGACCGCCCACGCCCCGACAGCCCGCTTGGGCGGCGCCACGGCGGTGAGCGGCACATCGCTCAGCTCGGCGACCTCGTCGTCGTACGTCACGATGGCCAGATCCTCAGGAACGCGCAGGTCACGCGCCTGCAGCAGACCGACAAGGGCGACGGCGTCGAGGTCGTTGTGGACCAGGGCGGCCCGGAGGTCGCCTGCCTCGACCGCCCGCACGAGCTCCTCGAACCAGTCGGCCGACGTCGTCCCGTCGGCCGGATCGATGCCGTACTCCGGGCCCGCCGTCAGTTCCAGGGCCCGGCACGCGGCCGCGTAACCCTCGCGGATCAGCGGCGTATTGGGGCTCTCCTCCCGCGCGACCAGAGCGATGCGCTCGTGCCCCAGCTCGGCGAGATGCCGGACCGCAAGGCCCGCACCATGGGCATGGTCGGACGCCACCTGCTCCAGCCGGCCGGCCTGGGTGCCGACCCTGCGGTCCACGAGCACGACCGGAATATCGAGCTCCGCCAGCCACTTCTCGGCCAGTTCCACGGGCTCCAATCCGGCGCGCGGCATCAGCAGCAGGCCTTCGACACCCGCCGAGATCAGCCGTCGCACCTGCTCCCGGTTCTCGGTCAGCGTCTCGCCGGACACCGCGAGCACGATGCGGACGCCGTGCGTGCGCGCCGCGTCCCGCACCCCTCGGATGATCTCGGGGTAGTAGTAGCTCCCGGGCGGAACGATCAGCCCGAAGGTGTCCCCCTGCCGCATCGCGGGCCGGGGGGCGGCAGTTCCGGCCGGGTCGGCCGAATGCGCCGCGGCCTGGGACATGACACCTCCGTGCACCCGGACGACCAGCCCCCGGCCCGCCAGATCCCGGACGTCCTGCCGCACGGTGACGGCGGAGACCCCCATCTCCTCCGCCACGTCCTTCACCTTGACCGCCCCCCGGCGCTCGACCAAGCGAAGAAGGACCTCACGCCGCTCTTCAGCCAGCACTCACGTGCCCCCTCTCTTCACAAGTGAAGCCATTTGCTTTCACTCGACAAGTGAAAGGTATCAATCAGAGGGCGGCGTCTGTCCGGTACTGACATGAGCCACAGGCCGGCCCCGGACGTCCTGCTCTACACGCCGGCCAGGACCGCTCGCAGGTGCGCCCGCAGCGTCGTCCGCAGGCGCTCCACACCGAGCGATCCATGCGGTGTCACCGAGTCCAGCACCAGCCCACCCAGGAGCGCGACGAGGCGTTCGGCCTCTTCGGCCGGCTCGCGCACCTCAAGTACCCGCAGAGACTCCGTGACGACCTGCCGCAGGTCGACGGCCATCTGCTCGGTCACCGGCCGGAAGTCCGGATGCACCCGGGCGGCGACGATGAACTCGGTCAGCACGATCGCTTCGGTACGGCGTTCCTCGTCGACCGGGAGCAGTTCCTCCAGCCGTTCCTGCAAGGCACCGACCGCGGACTCGCCCGTGAGACCGGCCAGGGTGCCGGTCTCGAAGCGCGTGAGCCGCTCCCCCATGCGCGTACCGACGCTGGTCACGGCCGCTACCAGCAGGCTGCGGTGATCGTCGAAGTAGTGGCGCACCGAGCCGATGTTCAATCCGGATTCGGCCGCGACCTTTCGCAGGGAAATTCCGCTGAGGCCTTCGGCGACGAGGAGACGGAAGGCCGCCTCGATAACGTCTTTGCGTCTCTGTTCGAGGTCGATTCGAGCTGGCATTTCCACACAATATCGCAGGCGTGACAAAACAGGAGTCGCGCCTTTTGTCGGGAGCGCGGGCCACCTCGCCGGCGCAGGCCACCTCGCCGGCGCGAGCCATTCTCGACAGCCCGGTTCACCCCCGGCGGCGTACCACCCGTTCCTCGTCCCACACCGGTTCCGGCGGCTCGTAGACAGTGCCGTCGGAACCGAAGACCAGGAACCGGTCGAAGTCGCGGGCGAACCACCGGTCGTGGGTCACCGCGAGCACGGTCCCCTCGAAACCGCGCAGTGCGTGCTGCAGCGCCTCGGCGGAGACCAGGTCGAGGTTGTCGGTGGGCTCGTCCAGCAACAGCAGTGTCGTGCCGCCGAGTTCGAGCAGCAGGATCTGGAACCGCGCCTGCTGGCCGCCGGACAGGGAGTCGAAGCTCTGCTCCGCCGCCCCCGCCAGCTCGTACCGGGCCAGCACCCGCGAGGCCTCCTCGCGGGGCAGCCCCTCCCGGCGCTCGTCGCCGCGGTGCAGGACGGACACCAGTGTCCGGCCCGCCAGGTCGGGCCTTCCGTGGGCCTGCGCGAACCATCCCGGACGCACCCTCGCGCCCAGCCGGGCCGCTCCCCGGTGCGCCACCGGTTCGACGGGAAGACCGCCCACCGGTTCGTGCCCGTCCTCGGGGGAGCTGCCTCCGGCGGCGAGCAGCCGCAGGAAGTGCGACTTGCCCGAGCCGTTGGAACCGAGCACGGCGACCCGGTCGCCGAACCGGAGCTCCAGGTCGAACGGCTGCATCAGACCGGTGAGTTCGAGGCCGTCACAGACCACGGCCCGTTTGCCGGTACGCCCGCCCCGCAGCCGCATCGACACCTGCTGCTCCCGTGGCTGCGCGGGCGGCGGCCCCGCCTTCTCGAACCTGTCGAGCCGGCTCGTGGCGGCGCGGTACCGCGAGGCCATGTCGGAGTTGTAGGCGGCCTTCTGCTTGTACAGCTGCACGAGGGCCTTCAGCTTGGCGCGTTCCTCGTCCCAGCGGCCGCGCAGCTCGTCGAAGCGCGCGAACCGTTCCACCCTGGCCCGGTGGTAGGTGTCGAACCGGCCGGGGTGCACCCAGACGGTGTTGCCCGCAGCGCCGAGCTCGACCGTGACGACGCGCTGCGCCGTACGGGCCAGCAACTCGCGGTCGTGGCTGACGTACAGGACGGTCTTGGGAGTTTCGATCAGACGGTTCTCCAGCCACCGCTTGCCGGGAACGTCGAGGAAGTTGTCCGGCTCGTCGAGCAGCAGCACCTGCTCGGGGCCGCGCAGCAACGCCTCCAGCACGAGCCGCTTCTGCTCACCGCCGGAGAGCGTGTCCACGGCACGCCGTCGGCACCCGTCGTAGGGCATGCCAAGTGCCTGGGTCGTGCACACGTCCCACAGCACCTCGGCGTCGTAGCCACCGGCATCGCCCCATTCGGCCAGCGCGTCCGCGTACGCCAGCTGCGCCGCGGTGTCCCCGCCCGATTCCGGGGCCGCCGACTCCATGGCCGCCTCCGCCGCGTCGACGGTGGCCGCGGCGCCGCGCACACGCGGATCGGCCACCGACAGCAGCAGATCGCGCACCTGGTCCCCCTCGCGGGCGACGAACTGCCGCATGACACCGAGGCTGCCGCTCCGCTTCACCGCCCCGCCGTGGGGTGCCAGGTCCCCCGCGATCATCCGCAGCAAGGTGGTCTTGCCCGACCCGTTGGCGCCGATGAGCGCGGCCTTCGCCCCTTCACCGACCCGGAACGAAATCTCATCGAGCAGGACCTGGCCGTCGGGCAGGCCATAGGAAAGAGAGTTCACATCTATATATCCCACGAGCGGGATATTATCACAGCCGTGATAACCGCCAATCGCCCAGCATTCCGGGGAAATCGGAACACTGGGCGAGCAGGGCCGTCACCGCCATCCGGCAGGCCGGGTCATTCGGAGTGGGGAACCGCCTTGACCTCGGAACGGATCCGGAAGGAAGTGGCGATCTCGACAACACCGACGACCACCAGCCACCAGCCGCCGACCACCGTGAGGACGGCGACCGAGCTCAACGGCGAGACGATCAGCACGATTCCGGCGATCGCGCTGAGGATGCCGAGGCAGATCTGCCAGCCCCTGGCGGGCATCGCCGAGTCGGATGCGGCGGCCACCGTCTGAGTGATACCCCGGAACAGCCAACCGATCCCGATCCACAGGGCGAGCAGCAGCAGTGACTGCATCGCGCCGCGGAAGCAGAACAGGCCGAGCAGGATGGACAGCGCACCACTGATGAAGGCCATCACCCGCAACGCCGTGGAGACGTGCGTACCGAAGGCCGAGACCAACTGCATCACACCGCTGACCACCAGGTAGACGCCGAAGAGCACGGCCACGGCGACCAGGGTCGCGCCCGGCCAGACGAGCACCATGACGCCCAGGACGATGGTGGCGAGCCCGGCGGCGAGCACCGCCTGCCAGGCCCCTCTGCCGAGCCGGTGCAGCGGCCCCTCCTCGGGGCGCGGGCCCCAATTCTGGGATCCCCCGGAAGCCGGAGGCGGGGACTGGGGCGGGGGCGGGGGCGGGGGTGAAGCCTGATCCGTGGCCATGGAGTGACTCCTCTGCCGAAGTTCCGGGGCGCCGGGGCGCCGAAGTACCGAAGTGCCGGGGCGCCACATGCGCGGGAGGCGCCCGAGGGGCGGGGGCGGGGCGGGGGCGGCCCAGGCAAGCGGGCCGGAGTGCCACCGTGCACCCCACGAGAACCCACCGTGCACCCCACTAGAACAAAGAGTCACCAAACGCGCACCACGAGTGAATCCGCATGCTCTCTGAACATGCCGAACAGTAACCCCATTGCTACTTTGTGCGACATGCCTCACTTTGCTCCGCTTTCACCCCCCTTCCCCGGGAGCTGACGACCATGGGCGTACTCAAGGACCATCCCGAACTTGCGCTCTTCCTCTGCCTGGCCCTCGGCTACCTGGTCGGCAAGCTCCGCGTGGGTCCCATCACACTCGGTGGCATCTGCGGCACGCTGATCGTGTCCCTGTTGATGGGTGCCTGGGCAGAAGTGCAGGTCTCGGGCGACGTGAAGAACGTCTTCTTCGCCCTGTTCATCTTCTCGCTGGGCTACATGGCGGGCCCTCAGTTCTTCGCGAACCTCAACCGCAAGAGCCTGCGCTTCTTCGTGCTCTGCTTCATCGAGCTGGTGAGCGTCCTGGGCATCGCCTTCGGCCTGGCGAAGGCCTTCGACCTCGACGTCGGCACCGCATCCGGCATCCTCGCGGGCGCCGCCACCGAGTCGGCGGTGGTCGGAACGGCGACCGAGGCCATCGGCAAGCTCAGCGACCTGACGCCGGACCAGATCACCCAGTACCAGGGGCACGTCGCCACCGCGTACACCGTCTGCTATCTCTTCGGCCTGATCACGATCGTGCTCTACACCAGCCAGATCATGCCGATGATGATGCGCATCAACCTGGCCGACGCCTCCCGCGAGCTGTGGGAGAAGATGCGCGGCGGCGGCGGACAGGGCTCCCTGGAGTCCGACGAACGCGCGGCGCTGCCCGGCCTGGTCGGACGCACCTACCTGGTGACCCACGCGGACGGCCGCACCATCGGCGACCTGGAGACGGGTCTCGACGGCCGCATCACGGTCGAGGCGATCAAGCGCGGCAGCAAGGTCTACCCGGCCGCCCCGAACTTCCGGCTCTCCCTCTCCGACCTGGTCCTGATCGTGGGCCGACGGGCGAACATCATCGAGGCGGGCCGGCTCATCGGCCCGGAGACCCCGGGCATCCCCGGCCTCGACACCCCGCTCACCTCCCGCCAGATCGCGGTGACGGACAAGGCCACCCACGGCCTGACCATCGACCAGCTCCAGGCGCAGCACCCGGAGTTCATCAAGGACGGCGTGTACATCACGGACGTCCTGCGCGGGGACCAGCAGCTCCCCGCCAACGGGGACACGGTCGTCCACCGGGGCGACGTCCTCACGCTGGTCGGCGCACGTTCCGGGCTCTCCAAGCTGGTCGCCAAGATCGGCGCGGTGGTCAAGAACGACGCCACCGACTTCATCTACCTGGGACTGGGCATCGTCGTCGGTTCCCTGATCGGCCAGCTCGTGGTCAAGCTCGGCGACATCCCCCTGTCGCTGGGCACCGGCGGCGGCTGTCTGATCTCGGGGCTGCTCTTCGGGTGGTTCCGCTCCCGATCGCAGACCTTCGGCGCGTTCCCGCCGCAGGCGGCGAGCACGCTCAAGGACATGGGCCTGGCGCTGTTCATCGCCTGCACCGGCCTGGTCTCGGGACCGCAGGCGTGGCCGCTGCTCAAGGAGTACGGCGCGCTGCTGCCGTTCGCCGGCATCGCCATGGTGCTGGTACCCGCGACGCTCTCACTGATCGTCGGCCGCAAGCTCCTGAAGATCGAGAAACCTCTGCTGGTCGGCGCCATCGCGGGTCAGCAGTGCTCCACCCCGGCCATCACCTCCATCACCCAGACGGCCCAGAGCTCGGTGCCGATGCTCGGCTACACGATCACCTACACCCTCTCCAACTTCCTGCTTCCGCTGACGGGGCCCATCCTCGTCGGCGTACTGGGGGCCTGACATGATCGACTTCCTGGTGCGCGACATCTTCAAGCCGCACCCCGAACTGCTCGTCTTTCTGGTCGTCGCCCTCGGCTTCCTGGTCGGGAAGATCCACTACAAGACGATCGCGCTGGGCGCGGTCACCGGCTGCCTGGTGATGGGGCTGCTCTTCGGCGCACAGCTGAAGGTGCCGGTCAACGGCACGGTGAAGGACCTGTTCTTCATCATGTTCCTGTTCGCCCTGGGCTACAAGGTCGGCCCGCAGTTCTTCCGCGGCCTCAAGAAGGACGGCCTCCCCCAGGTGGTCAACGCGGTCGTCGTCTGTGTGACCGGCCTGCTGGTCGCCTGGGGCTTCGCCGCGATGCTGGGCTACGGCCCCGGGCTCACCGCCGGCCTGATGAGCGGCTCACTCACCCAGTCCGCCGCGATCGGTGTCGCCCAGGACGCCATCGGCACCCTGCCCGGCATCAGCGCGGGCGACGCCAAGAACGAGGAGAACCTGGTCGCGGTCGGGTACGCGGTGACGTATCCGCTGGGCACGATCCTGTGCGCGATGCTCCTGGCCAACGTGCTGCCCAGGCTCTACCGCCGCAATCTCGCCAAGGAGAGCGCGGACCTGGCCAAGGAGATGGACGCTCCGAACGACAACCCGGACCTCGGCGGCGGCTACTACGAGGTCGTCCTGCGCGCGTACCGGGTGGAGCGCCCCGACCTGGTCGGCCGCACCATCGAGGACTTCGAGAACCAGCAGAAGGAACTCGGCCGCCGCATCTACCTCACCCAGGTCAGACGCGACGGCCAGATCCTGGAGCATTCCCAGTCCCTCGCCCTCCAGCAGGGCGATGTGGTCGCCCTCAGCGCCCTGCGCGGCGACCTGGTCGACTACGACGCCCGCACCCATGTCGGCGGCGAGGCGGACGACGTCGAACTCCTCGGCTACCAGACCGAGCACCTGCACGTCGTTGCCTCGGAGAAGGCCCAGCTCGGAAAGACCATCGCCGACCTGCGGCGCGAGCCGTTCATGGTCGGGGTGTACGTCGACAAGCTGTACCGCTCCGGCTCCGAGTTCCCGTACCGCCTCAGCACCCAGCTGGAGCGCGGCGACACGCTGATCCTCACCGGCCCCAAGCGCCTCGTCGACCCGGCGGGCAAGGAGATCGGCAAGCCGGTCCCGACCAGCTTCGCCACCGACATGATCTGGGTCGGCCTGGGCATCTTCCTCGGCGGCTGCATCGGCATCCCCGCGCTCACCATGGGCGGAGTGCCGATCTCGCTGTCCACCTCGGGCGGCGGCCTGATCATGGGTCTGGTCTTCGGCTATCTGCGGGGCAAGTACCCGACGTTCGGCAATGTGCCGCCGGGCGCGCAGTGGCTGATGGACACGCTCGGACTGTGCATGTTCGTCGCCATCGTCGGCATCAACGCGGGCCCCAGCTTCACCAGCGGGCTCTCCACCGCCGGCTGGGGACTGCTCGTCTTCGGCGCGGTGACCACGGTGATCCCGCTGGTCGTCGGCTTCCTCTTCGGCCATTACGTGCAGAAGATCCGGTTCCCGATCCTGATGGGCGTCCTGGCGGGTGGCCAGACCACCACCGCCGCGATCGGCGCCCTCAACGAGAACGCCAAGTCCCAGATCCCCACCCTCGGTTACACGATTCCGTACGCCATCGGAAACGTGCTGCTGACCATCTGGGGCGCGGTCATCGTCCTCCTCCACCACTGACGCACCTCACTGACGCATCCCACCGCTGACGCACCCCCCTTCACCCCAGGAGTCCCCCGTGCCCAAGTCCACGTACAGCCGCGAGGAAATGAAGCGGCTCTCCTCGCTCAGCCCGTTCGAGCTGAAGGCCGAGTTCATCAAGCTGGCCGAGGCCAAGCAGGACGGCAAGCCCGGCCAGAAGGGCGAGGCCGCCCGCACCATGCTCAACGCGGGCCGCGGCAACCCGAACTGGGTGGCCACCGGCCCCCGTGAGGCCTACTACGCGCTGGGCTACTTCGCCCTCTCGGAGTCCCGCCGCGTCTGGACCGCCGACAATCTGGGCGGCATGCCCGAGAAGCACGGCTCCGGCGACCGCTTCGAGCGTTTCGTGCGTACGCACCCGGAGATGCCCGGCATCGAGACCCTCAAGGCGAGCTTCGATCTGGCCGTGCAGCGCTTCGGCTTCGACCGGGACGCCTTCGTGCACGAGATGAGCGACTCGATGATCGGGGACAACTACCCGAGCCCGGGCCGCATCCTGACGCACTGCGAGGACATCGTCCGCGGCTATCTCCAGGACGAGATGTTCGACAAGAACCCCCCGTCGGACCACCTCAGCGTGTTCGCCACCGAGGGCGGCACGGCGGCGATGTGCTACACCTTCGACTCGCTGATGAAGAACGGCATCCTCAAGAAGGGCGACAAGATCGCCCTGATGGTGCCGGAGTTCACCCCGTACCTGGAGATCCCCGAACTCGACACCTACGACTTCGAGGTGGTTCCGGTCGAGGCGAGCATGTTCGCCGAGAACGGGGTGCGCGAGTGGCGCTACCCCACGGAGGAAGTCGCCAAGCTGGCCGACCCGCTGGTCAAGATGGTCTGCCTGGTCAACCCCAGCAACCCGCCGTCCCTGGCGCTCTCCCAGCGGGTCACCGACCAGATCAAGGAGATCGTCGCCACCTCGAACCCGAACCTCCTCATCGTCACCGACGACGTGTACGGCACCTTCGTGGAGGGCTTCCGCTCGATCGCCGCCGACCTCCCCCGCAACACCCTGCTCGTCTACTCCTACTCCAAGCACTACGGCGCCACCGGCTGGCGCCTGGGCGTGATCGGTCTGCACGACGACAACGTCATCGACGACATGCTGGTCGCCCAGTCGCAGGAGCAGAAGGACCGCCTCAACGAGCGGTACGGCACGCTGTCCCTCGAACCGGAGAAGATCCGGTTCATCGACCGGCTGGTCGCCGACTCCCGTCAGGTCGCCCTCAACCACACGGCCGGGCTGTCCCTCCCGCAGCAGATCATGATGGTCCTCTTCTCCCTCTTCGACATGCTGGAGGAGGGCCAGGCGTACAAGCGCCACATCCGCGAGATCGTCCGGCGCAGGCTCCAACTGCTGCTGGAAGGCGCCCAGATGAAGATCGCCGACGACCCCAAGCGGGCGGCGTACTACATCGAACTCGACCTCCTCGCCGAGGCCGAGCGCGTCCAGGGCAAGGCCTTCGCGGACTTCCTGGAGCAGAACTACGAGCCGGTCGACCCGCTGTTCCGCCTCGCCGAGCAGACCGGTGTGGTGCTGCTCAACGGCGGCGGCTTCGACGGCCCCGAGTGGTCGGTGCGCGCCTCGCTGGCCAACCTCGACGACCTGGACTACCTCCAGATCGGCCACCACCTCCGCAAGATCTTCGACGACTACATCGCGGAGTGGAAGGAGTCCGGGGGCAGCCCGACCGTCCCGACGGCGTAGCGCCGTACGCCTGCCCGAACCAGTCGGGGATCAGTCAGGGATCGGTACGGAACCCGGTCCAAGATCAGTCGGGAAGCAGGAGGCCGAGGGAATGCGCAAACGCCTCAGCAGGATCGACCGACGCTGGTTCGAGCAGGTGGCGTCCGCCCGCCTGGCCGGCGCGGAGCGGGTACTGCCCGCTTTGTCGACGGCGGCCAACCACGGAAAGCTGTGGTTCGGCGCGGCGGCCACGCTCGCGGTGGCGGGCGGTCCGGCCGCCCGCCGGGCCGCCCGCCGGGGTGTCGGCTCGCTCGCGCTGGCCTCGTTGGCGACGAACGCGGTCGCCAAGTACGCGGTACGTCGCAGCCGGCCCGCGAGCGGTGGGGTCCCGCTGATCCGGCGTCCGTCCAAGGCCCCGTGGACGCCGTCCTTCCCCTCCGGCCACTCCGCCTCGGCCGCCGCCTTCGTCACCGGGGTCGCCCTGGAGGCGCCCCGGTACGGGGCGCTGCTCGCGCCGGTCGCCGCCGCCGTGGCGTTCTCGCGGGTGTACGTCGGGGTGCACTACCCCGGTGACGTGCTGGCCGGGTGTGCGCTGGGCGTGGCCGCGGCCGCCGTCACCTGTCACTGGTGGCCGCCGCGTCCCGCGTACGTACGCAACGGGCGTACTCGCGTCGAGGCGCCCGCGCTGGCGCGTGGCGAGGGGCTGGTCGTGGTGGTCAACTCCGGTTCGGGGAAGGGTGTTCCTGGCCGGCTGCCCGCTTCCGAGCATCTGCGACTGCTGCTGCCCGGGGCGGAGGTCGTGGTACGGGGTGCGGACGACGACCTCGGTGAGGTGCTGGACAAGGCGGTGGTACGGGCGGGGGAGCTGGCCGGGGTGCTCGGGGTGTGCGGCGGCGACGGCACGGTGAGCGCGGCTGCCACGCGGGCGGCTTCGGCGGGGCTGCCGCTTGCGGTGTTCCCCGGAGGCACGCTCAACCACTTCGCGCTGGACGCGGGGTGCGCGACCTTCGAGGACACCGCGCACGCGGTGGAGTACGGGGAAGCGGTACGGGCGGACCTCGCCCAGGTCTCCGACGGGAACGGCGCACACGTCACCGACTTCGTGAACACCTTCAGCATCGGCTTCTACCCGGAGCTGGTGGAGCGGCGCGAGAAGCTGGAGGGCAGGCTCGGGAAGTGGCCGGCGGCGGCCGTCTCGCTGGTACGGGTGCTGCGCGACGCCTCCCCGCTGCACATCGCGATCGAGGGCCGCCCTCGCACCCTGTGGCTCCTCTTCGCGGGCAACGGCCACTACCTCCCCGACGGCCTGGCTCCCTCGCACCGCCCCCACCTCGACGACGGCCTCCTGGACATCCGCACCGTCGACGCCGAAGCCCGCTTCGCCCGCACCCGGCTGGCCATATCCGCCCTGGCCGGCGCCCTCGGCCAGTCCCACGTCTACGCGTCCGAACGCGTCGGCTCCCTCACCCTCACCGCCCTCACCCAGGTCCCCCTCCTCGCCTATGACGGCGAAACCGCGCCCTCCCCCGACACCCTCCACCTCACCAAATCCCGCGCCGCCCTCACCCTCTACTCCCCCTCCGAACACCTCGGCGAAATCCGCCAAAACCTCCGCACCGCCACCACCGCCGCCCGCGACTCCACCCCGCCCTTCCACCTCCGCTGACCCCGGGCAGCGGGGCCCGCGCCCTTGCCCTCGCGTTCCGCCCCCGTACCCACACCCGCTATCCACTCCCCTCCCCCCAGCACCTCACCACCTCCTCCACACCCACCACCCCCGCCACCAACCCCAGACTGTGCCGCACCACCATTCCCGTGTACTCCCCCGGCACCCCCGCGATCGCATCAGCCACCACCACCACCTGATAACCCAGATTCACCAGGTCGAACACCGCGTTCAGAATCGCCACATTCGCCGAAACCCCGACCACCACCACACTCCGGCACCCCAGATTCCTCAGCACCGCGTCCACCCCCGTCCCCGCCACCGGCGACAGCCCGTGCAGCCTGGGCATCACCAGATCCGACTCCGCCACCACGATCGGCTCCGCCACGCGCACCGCCCACGACCCCACCTCCTGCCGCACCGGCAGCCTCTCCGCCGCCCGGAACAGCCGCGCATTGCGATTCGCCCCGCGCCCGTCCGCCCGCCGCTCGGCCACCGCGTGCATCACCTGCACCCCCGCCGCGTGCGCCGCGTCCACCAGCCGGGCCACATTCCCCAGCGCCCCCGACTCCCGCATCTCCCTGGCCAGTTCGGGCATCGCGCTCTCCTTCCCGACCACCCCCTCCTGGCACTCCACGGTCAACAGCACCGTGCTCACCGGATCCAGCTGCTCCACAAGCTGCTCGTACGACGGCATGGCGACGCCCCTCCCACTCCCCGGACCCCTGCGAACGGCCGCGAGGGTAGCCCCCATTGCGTACCGAGGGAAGGAAGCCCCATGATTCCTGTCGACACATCTGACGAACCATCAGGACTCGTGCCCGGGCGAACCCGCCCCACCCCCGGAGAGAACCCTCACAGGGAGCACCCGATGACCAACGACACCCAACGCCGCGGCCGCCGCATCATGATGGGCGACACCGAACGCGACACCTACCTCACCGAGCAGCGCACCTGCCGGGTCGCCACCGTCTCCCCCGACGGCGCCCCGCACATCGGCGCCCTCTGGTTCGTCTGGGACGGCCACTCCCTCTGGCTGTACTCGATCACCCGCAGCCGCCGCTGGTCCCAGCTCCGCAAGGACGCGCGGATAGCCGTGGTGATCGACGACGGGGTGGAGTACGGCGACCTGCGCGGCGTGGAGCTGTCCGGAACCGCCGCCTTCGTGGGCGAGGCCCCCCGCACCGGTGAGCCGTGCCCCGAACTCGACGCCCCCGAAAAGCTCTTCACCCAGAAGTACTTCGGCCTGCCCGAGATGCCCCACGACGGCCGCCACGCCTGGCTCCGCCTGACCCCGGACGCCATCGCCTCCTGGGACTTCCGCAAACTGGCCGGCCTCTGACCCCCTCCCCCTGCCCCCTGCCCCCTCCGGCCCCTCAGCTCGCCACCCGCTCCCCCGCCGCCGCCAACGCCTCCACCGCCGCCCGCACGGACGGCCGGCGGTCGGCGTCCGCGCGCCACACGACGTACACATGGCGTCGCATCGCATGCCGTACCGGTACGACACTCACCCCGTCCGGCACCGGCCCGCGCCCGAGCCTGGGTGCGACGCACACCCCCAACCCTGCCTCGACCAGGGCCAGTTGCGTCGCATGTTCCTCGGCGACGTGCGCGAGCCGCGGCTCGACCCCTTCGCCCCGAAGCGTCAGCAGCAGCCACTCGTGACAGAACTCGCCCTCCGCCCAGGTCACCCAGTCGTCGTCCGCGAACTCCGCGAGCTCCACCTCGCTGCGGCCCGCCAGGGGGTGCCCGGCGGGCATCGCCACATCCGCCGGGTCCTCCAGGAGAGCACGCTTGGCCAGCCCGCCAGGCATGGACAGCGGCTTGTTGTACCAGTCGAGGACGACCGCGAGGTCGTAGTCGCCGCGCACCACTCCCCGAACCGCTGCATCAGGCTCCACCTCCCGCATCTTCACGCGTAGTTGAGGGTGGCTGGACCGCAGCTGCGCGAGCGCGGGCGGCACCAGCCCCCGGGCGGCGGTCGGGAACGCGGCCACCGCCAGATCGCCCACCACGCGCCCGCGCTGCGCCTCGATGTCCGCCTGGGCGCGCTCCGCCTGGGACAGGATCCGTGCCGCGTGCCCGGCGAGCAGCCGCCCCGCCTCGGTGAGCCGTACGCCCCGGCCGTTCTTGGCCAGCAGCGGTTCCCCCACCTCCCGCTCCAGCTTCGCCATCTGCTGCGACACGGCGGACGTGGTGACGTGCAGCCCCTCGGCCGCACCGCTCACCGAGCCGTGCCGGGCGAGGGCGTCCAGGGTGCGCAACCGCTCCAGATTCAACATGTAAGCAATGCTACGACGTGAGGCCAACAGAACTTGCTTGTGCTACGACGTCGTACGCGCCATCGTTGCCGTCATGACCCCCGTGAACGCGGCCCGCACCAGGACCGCCCCGCCGTCGGCGATCCCCGCCCCCACCCTTGGCCCCACGTCCGCCCCGCAGCGCCGGCCGGCCCTGGACTGGCGCGTCCGGTTCGCCGCGCTCGCTCTCATCTGGGGGTTCAGCTTCCTGTTCATCAAGGTGGGCACGCAGGGCTTCGCACCCTTCCAAGTCACCTTCGGCAGGCTGCTGTTCGGGTCACTGGTACTGGTCGCCGCGATGGCGGTCAAGCGCACCCGGCTGCCGCGTTCGGCCCGCACCTGGGGGCATCTGACGGTGGCGGCGTTCTTCCTCAACGCCCTTCCGTTCTCGCTCTTCGCCTACTCCGAGCTCACCATCCCCTCGACGCTCGCGGGCATCTGCAACGCGACGTCGCCACTGTGGGGCATGGCCCTGTCCCTGGTCGCGCTCTCGGAGGACCGGCCGACCCGGCGCCGGGTCGCGGGTCTGGGCCTGGGCTTCCTGGGCGTCCTCACGGTTCTCGGCGCCTGGCAGGGCTTCGCCGGACTGGATCCGGCCGGCACGGCGATGGCCCTGCTGGCCTCGCTCAGCTACCCGGTCGGCTGGATCTACCTGCGCCGCACCCTCGGCGGCAGCAAGGACTCCGCCCTCTCCATGACAGGCGCCCAGCTCCTCCTGGCGACAGCGCAACTGGCCCTGGTCACGCCGCTGTTCACTACTCTCCCGACCGCCTTCCCGGTCCTCCCGCTCCTCTCCGTCGTCGCCCTGGGCGCCCTCGGCACGGGCCTGGCGATGCTCGTCCAGTACAACCTGGTCTCGGAGATCGGCCCCACCACGGCCCAGATGGTCACCTACTTCATCCCCGTCATCGCCACCGTCGCCGGCGTCACCCTCCTCGACGAGAGCCTCACCTGGAACACCCCGGTCGGCGCCCTGATCGTCCTGGCGGGCGCCGCCCTCACCCAGAGCAAACGCCCCTTCAGGGGGGCGCGAGACGGTGCGGGGAAGGGTACGGGCAACGGCCCGGGGAGCGGCGCGGGCGTCCACGACGCACCCGCGGACGTCCTGCCGCCCCCGCAGCCAGTGCCCTGCGGCAGCAGCCGCTGATGAACGCAGCGGGGAGGGGCGGGGAGGGCAGACGCGCGCCGCAGGCGTGAGCAGCCCGCACCCGCCCTCACTCGTATCTCCGCCCAACCCCCGGCCCCACCGCCTCGGCGACCACCTCCGCCACCACCTCGGCCTCCTCCCTCGTCAAGGTCGACACCGTCACCCGGACCCCGGGTCCCGCCCCCATCCGGAACCGTGCCCCCGGGGCCACCGCCCACCCCGCGTGCAGCATCCTCGCCACCACGCCCGTCTCGTCCGCCACCGGTACCCAGACATTCATCCCGCTGCGCCCGTGCGCGGCCACCCCCCGCCGGGCCAGCGCCGCGATCAGCGCGTCCCGGCGCCCCCCGTACGACCGCGCCACCGCCGCCGTGTCCACGGCCCCCGTCTCCCACAGCCGTACGACCGCCTGCTGAAGCAGCACGCTCACCCACCCGGGGCCGAGCCGCTGACGCCCTCGCACCCTGTCCACCGTCTCCGTGTCCCCGGTCAGCACGGCGACCCGCAGATCCGGCCCGTACCCCTTGGACACCGACCGCACGAACACCCACGGCTCGCCGCGCCCCCGCTCACCCACCACCGGATGCACCGGCAGTTCCACGATCCCGTGTCCGTGATCATCCTCGACCAGCAGCACCGAGGGATGTCGGGCGAACACCTCCCGCAGCTTCTGAGCCCGCCCCGCGCTCACCGCAGCCCCCGTCGGGTTCTGCGCCCTGGCCGTCACCACCACGGCCCGCACCCCGCCGGCCAGCGCCCGCTCCACCTCGTCCGGCAGCGGCCCCTCGTCGTCCACCACCACCGGCACCGCCCGCAGTCCGAGCGCGGGCACCAGGTCGAGCATCGCACCCCAGCCCGGGTCCTCCACGGCGACCGCGTCCCCCGGCTTCAGATGTACGGCGAGCACCCGCTCGATCGCGTCCAGCGAGCCGGAGGCCACCGCGACGGGCCCTTCCGGCACCCCGGCCGCATCCAGATCCGCCCTGGCCAGCCGTGCCAGATCCGGGTCGACGGCCTCCTGCCCGTACAACCGGGGACGGCCGTCGGCCCGCTCGGCGGCGTACCCCAGCGCATCGCGCAGCGAGGGCAGCAGTGCGGTGTCCGGGTTGCCGAGCGACAGGTTGCGTACGCCCGCGGGGACATCGGCCCGGATCGAGTCGCGTGCCGTGCTGACCGGCCGGGCCCGGATCCGGCTCCCCCGCCGCCCGGCGGTCTCGATCACTCCACGCTCGCGCAGATTCCGGTATGCGGACGCGACGGTATTGGGATTGACGCCCAGTTCGGCCGCCAACTCCCGCATGGGAGGCAGGACTTGGCCCGGTTTCAGGTGACCGCCCCCCACCCCCTGCTCCACGCTGGCGGAAATTTCTGCTGCGCGCCGACCACTGATCCGATACTCTCCTAGCACAAAATGTAGTATGCACTAGTGCAATGGAGAGCGCAATGCAGGAGAGCACCGCCACCACCCCGCCCGCCGACGCGTCGGACTCCTACGCCCCGACCGACCGCACCGTCCCCACCCGCTCCCCGGAACGTGCCTCCTACGACCGCGAGTTCGTCCACTCGATACTCGACGCGGGTTACCTCTGCCACCTGGGCTTCGTCCGCGACGGCGCCCCGATCGTGCTGCCCACCCTCTACGGCAGGGTCGGCGAGAGCCTGTACGTCCACGGCTCGACCGGGTCCCGCCCGCTGCGCAGCGCCGGCCGCACCGAGGAGGCCCCGGGCATCGAGGTCTGCCTGACGGTCACCCATGTCGACGGCCTGGTACTGGCCCGCTCCGCCTTCCACCACTCGCTGAACTACCGCTCCGTGGTGGTCCTGGGCACCGCCCGCCCGGTTGTCGACGAGAAGGAGCGCCGGATCGCCCTCGACGCCCTGGTGGAACAGGTCGTCCCCGGCCGCGCGGCCGACTCGCGCCCCGCCAACGCCAAGGAACTGGCAGCAACAGCCGTACTGCGTTTGGACCTTGACGAAGTGTCGGCAAAGGTGCGCACCGGCGGCCCCAACGACGAGGCCGAGGACATCGGTCTCCCGTACTGGACGGGCGTCGTCCCGCTCACCCAGGGCCACGGCGCCCCGATCCCCGCCGACGACCTCGACCCGGCGATCGCCCTCCCCGACTACCTCGCCACCCGCTGAGGCGGCCCGGCGGCGGGCATCCCCCGTCCGCCGCCGGACCGCACCTCGCGCGGCTACACCACGACCGCGACGGCCGCCCGCCGCATCCGGGCGGCCGCCCGCGCCTCCCCGTACGCCAGCCCCGCCACCGCCGCGAGCAGCAGCAGGGTGCCGAGAACCGTGGCCGCCGTCAGCCGCTCGTCCAGCAGTACGACGGCGATGACCGCGGCGCTCACCGGTTCC
Organism: Streptomyces sp. NPDC051561; assembly: GCF_044454195.1. Taxonomy (NCBI): domain Bacteria; kingdom Bacillati; phylum Actinomycetota; class Actinomycetes; order Kitasatosporales; family Streptomycetaceae; genus Streptomyces; species Streptomyces sp. NPDC051561. The sequence continues at coordinate 344,156 of NZ_JBITDM010000007.1, forward strand.
AGCAGCATGATCACGGACACGGTCGCGGACCGTACGACGGATGCCCCGGCGAAGTACAGGGCGTAGGCGAGTGCGGTCGGGATGGCGGCGACGTACACCAACAGGCCGACCACCGTGCCCGGTTCGAGCGTCTGCGGCAGCAGCCCCTCGGACCAGGCGAGCGGCAGCAGGCACACCGTGCCGATGCCGAACGACCAGGCGGAGGTCGTGACGGGGTCGCCGCCACCGCCGTCCCGGCCGAACCACCGGGTCAGCAGGGTCATCAGCGCGTACGCCGCCGCCGAGAGGAGCGCGTACAGCACACCGGTGGGCCCGACCTCGCTCCCGGCGCCGCCGAGCACCAGCACCCCGAGCCCGGCGAGCGCGCCGGTCACGGCGCAGACGCCGCCGGCGCCGAGCCGCTCGCCGAGCAGCACCCGCGCCCCCAGCGCGATGAGCACGGGCCCCGCGCCGAGGGTCACGACGGTCGCGACGGCCAGTCCGGTGTCTTGGACGGCCGCGAAGTAGGCGGTCTGGAAGACGGTGAGCGAGAGCCCGGTGGCGAGCAGCCGCCCCACCCGACGGCGGCGGGCGCCCGGCCTCGCTTCCTTGCGGGCGGGGGCCGGACGGAGAACCAGCCGGGCGGTGAGCAGCAGCAGGCTTCCGCCCGCGCACCGCCAGAAGGACAGGGCCATCGGCCCCAGGTCACTGACGGCGAACAGCAGTGAGGCGGCGGCTCCCGCCGTACCCCAGGCCAGTCCGGCGACGATCAGATACGTCAGGGCACGCCCGACGGACAGCACAGCAGCAGACACGTACGTCTCCACATGAAGGAACAAGACAGGAAGGTGGTCGCTGGGTTCCGCACGCGGGCAGCGACGATCCGCTCGGGAACTTCCCGAGCCCGGTCTTCGTCCTCAGTGGGCCGCCTGCGCGCTAGAGCGCGACGGGAGGCGGCAGTACGGTCAGATGCATGATCACCACCCTACGGCGCGGTCCGCCCGGCGGACAATGAACCTTCCGCATCGTGGACCTCACCCTCGCCGCCCGGTCCCGGACCGCCCGCCACCGGCTCCTCGGCGGGCGCCCTCGGCGTCGACGACTGCGCGATGAAGGCACCGACCAGCACCACGGCCCCGCCGGCCACCTGCGGCAACGACAGGTGCTCGGCCAGCAGCACCCAGGCCCCGACCGTCGCGATGACCGCCTCCAGGCAGGCAACCACCCCGGCCACCTGCGGCGACAGCTTCCGTACGGAGACAACTCCGGTGACGTACGCGAGGACGGTCGCCACCAGCACGATCCAGCTGAGCAGCAGCCAGGCCTGCACCTGGGTGTCGCCCATGTCGGCGGTACCGGCGAGGAGTTCCCACTTCATGCCCCACGGCTGTGCGATCACCGTCAGGACGAGGGCACCGACGATCAGGCCGTAGGCGATGACGCCCAGCGGGTCGGCGGCGTCGTCGCCCTCCCCACTCTGGTCGGACAGGACGAAGTACCCCACCTGACAGCACGCGGCACCCAGCGCGAGCAGCAGTCCCAGCACGTCGAAGCTGAGCCCCGCCCACACCTCGACCACACAGGCGAGTCCGCCGACCGCGAGCACCACGCCCACGGCGGCGGCCCTGGTCACCGGCCTGCGCTGAACGAACCGCACCCAGCCGAGGACCAGCGCGGGCGCCAGGTACTCGACGAGCAGGGCCACCCCGACCGGGATGCGGGAGAGCGAGGCGAAGTAGAAGGCCTGGACACCGGCCACGGCGAGCAGTCCGAAGCCCGCCAGCAGTGCGGGCCTGCGCCGCACGAGATCGCGGTGGCGCCAGGCCAGGGGGAGCATCACCAGCGCCGACCCGGCCACCCTCAGCCACACCACATGCAACGGGTCGAGCCCCGCCTCGATCAGCGGCTTCGCCGCGACCCCTGAACCACCGAATGCGAGTGCCGAGGCCAGGGCCAGACCCAGGCCGACACTCCTCCCCTGATTGTGCATCCGGTCATCATGTCAGCTGGGGTCAGGACCGTCACCCCTGTGACACCTGTCGAGACGGGGGCCGGGCATAGCGCTGGAAATCAGCCCCGCCGATCAGCCCCGCCGGATCGCCGCCGCACACAACCGCCCGGCCAGCAGCCCCGGATCCACTCCCGCCCGCCGCAGTACCTCGACGGCCCGGCAGTCCCGGTCGACGGCCAGCGCGGCCAGCAGATCGGTGCCGCCCGCCTCCGGATCCCCGCGCTCTGCCGCTCGCGCCCGTGCCCCCTCCATCGCCGATACGGCGGCCGGCGACCAGCCCGCCACCGGGGTCTGGCCCGCCGCCCCCTCCACATCGGCCTGCCAGCGCAGCCCGTACCCGATGCTGCGCTGCACGAGGTAGCCGAGCACCTTGGCCACCTGCGGCCCCTCCTCGAAGGCGGCCCGCACCTCGGGATCGGCCTCCAGGAGGGAATGCAGCAGATGGGCGGTGTCGATCTGGCGGTCGCCGTCCCGCAGCGCCCGTCGGCGCGCACCGGCGACCACCCTGGCCATCTCCACGGTGAGACCGGCTTCGGCGCCAATGCTGGAAAGGACGGGCTCCGGTACTCCGGAAGCCCGTCGCTGGGAGCTCTGCACCCCTCCACCTCATCAGCAACGGCACCCCCCGGTCATCCGCGCGGGGGAGCATTCGCACCTCCCACCGGGGTTGGGCACGGCAGCCCGCGCCTCCTCCTTGCGGAGGAGATCGGCTGAATTTTCCCTGGGAGGGGAACGGAACCAGCCGGTAGCCACTCCGCGTCCGCTCGCCACCGCAACAGATCTGACGGTTCATCAGCATTGAATGTTGGCGGCCCTGCGGCTACGTTCCGCGACACCGAACAGGCCCCCGTCGGAAGGACCCCCCATGGCCGAGGTCAGCGCAGAGGCACGCATCGAGGCACCGGCCGGCAAGCTCTGGTCCCGGCTGACCGACTTCACGTCGTACGACCAGTGGAACGCGACGCACACCTCGTTCCCCAAGGGTGGCCCCGACACCCTCGCGGTCGGTGCGACGTACGAGGAGAACATGAAGCTGATGGGCTTCCCTGCCGAGGTCGCCTGGACGGTGGAGGAACTGGAGGAGGACCGGCTGTTCGTCATCCGCGGCAAGGGCCCGATGGGAGTGACCCTGGCGATGCGCTACTCGCTGGCACCCGCCGACGCGGGCTCCACCCTGGCCCGTATCGACGGCGAGTTCACCGGAGCCGCCGTGTCACTGATGGCCGGCAAGCTCAAGGACTCGGCGACGACGGCGCTCAGGAGCTCCCTCGAAAAGCTGGCCGCGCTGACAGCCTGACGCCGGCCGCGCCTCACCCCAGCTTGCCCGCCAGCCTCTCGTGCATCTGGGCACTCGGCTCGTTGAGCCCGGTGACCGTGACCGTCTTCCCGTACCGGGCGTACTTCGTCTCGACCGCGTCCAGCGCGGCCACCGAAGAGGCGTCCCAGATGTGCGCCCGGGACAGGTCGATGACGATCTCGTCGGGGTCGTCCTTGTACCGGAACCGGAAGACGAGGTCGTTGGAGGAGGCGAAGAACAGCTCTCCGGTGACGGCGTAGACGGCACGCCCGCCATCCACCTCCCGCACCACGTCGGCAACATGCGCCACCCGCTTGGCGAAGATCACCATCGCGCTGATCGACCCGACCACCACGCCGACGGCCAGGTTGTGGGTGACCACCACGCAGACCACCGTGATCAGCATGACCAGCGTCTCGCCCAAGGGCAGCCGCCGCAGTGTCTTGGGGCTCACCGAGTGCCAGTCGAAGGTCGCCGCCGACACCAGCACCATGATCGCGACCAGTGCCGCCATCGGGATCTCCGAGACGACCGGCCCGAGCGCCAGGCACAGCACCAGCAGGAAGGCGCCCGCCAGGAAGGTGGAGAGCCGGGTCCTGGCCCCCGACACCTTCACATTGATCATGGTCTGGCCGATCATCGCGCAGCCGCCCATGCCGCCGAAGAGCCCGGTGACGATGTTGGCGATGCCCTGGCCGATCGACTCGCGGGTCTTGTTGGAGTGCGTGTCGGTGATGTCGTCGACCAGCTTCGCCGTCATCAGCGACTCCAGCAGTCCCACCAGTGCGAGCGCGAAGGCGTACGGAGCGATGGTCGTCAGCGTGTCCATGGTCAGCGGTACGTCGGGCAGCCCCGGCACCGGCAGCGACGACGGGAGTGCGCCGCGGTCCCCCACGGTCGGTACCGCGATGCCCGCACCCACCGTGATCAGCGTGAGGATCACGATCGACACCAGGGGCGCGGGCACCGCGGTGGTCAGCCTGGGGAACAGCGCGGTCAGCACCAGACCGCCCACGACCAGCGGGTACACCGCCCAGGGCACATCGGTCAGCTCCGGGAACTGCCCCAGGAAGACCAGCAGCGCCAGCGCGTTGACGAAGCCCACCATCACGCTGCGCGGCACGAACCGCATCAGCCGGGCCACCCCCAGCGACCCCAGCACCACCTGCATGAGCCCGCCCAGGATCACGGCGGCCACCAGGTAGCCGAGCCCGTACTCCTTGTTGAGCGGCGCGACCACCAGCGCGACGGCCCCGGTCGCCGCCGAGATCATCGCCTTGCGCCCGCCGACGAACGAGATCACCACGGCCATGGTCACCGCGGAGAACAGCCCCACGCTCGGCGAGACCCCCGCGATCACCGAGAACGAGATCGCCTCCGGAATCAGCGCGAGCCCCACCACCAGACCGCCCAGCACCTCGGTACGGAACACGCGCGGGGAGGCCAGCCAGTCGGGGCGGGACGGGCGGGGCAGGGACAGCCAGGACATGGAACCGTTTCCGTAGGCGCACCGAAGTGCCACTGAGCACAAAGAGGACCACTCTAGCGGCGCGCCCCACGCCCCCACGAAACAGCACGCACCGCGAGACGATCCCCGGCTCCCGCCCGCCTCGGACAACCCCTGGGCGCCTGCCCCGGACGTCCCCCTCGGCGCCCGCCCCGGACGTCCCCCTCGGCGCCCGCCCCGGACGTCCCCCTCGGCGCCCGCCCCGGACGATCCCTGGATGCCCTGCCACGGCCGATCCCTCGGCGCGCCCGCCCGGACGACCTCTCCGTGCCTGTCCCAGGCGATTCCCCGGTCGTACGTGGCCGGGCCCGGCCCTCTAGTAGCACCACCAGGTGCCGCTCGCCGGCTGCGGGATCCACCCGTAGCTCCCGGAGTCCCCGGGTCCGCGCCGGAAGACGGCGGTTACCGCATCGGGCCCATAGGTCCGGATGCGCACCGCGTTCCCCCGCTCATCGGCGGACTCCAGCACGATCTCGCCCGACCTGGTCCGTCCGGCGGCCTGCGCCTCGACCACATCATCGACACCCTCGGTCAACTGCACCATAAATACGGCCACAACGCCTCCTCAGCCCAACAATGAACCGGAGCACCCTAACCCCCCAAACCCCAACACCCGCCCCAGAACCACCCATTGAGCCCATCCCCACCTCGGGTCCCCCTCCGGCGGACAACCCCACTCCACCCACCCGGAATTGGCCCTACTCCCCGCCCGCACCCCCTCCCTACGCTGGCCGGATGCGTATCCGTACGGTCGACGCCTTTACGTCCATCCCCTTCCAGGGCAACCCCGCGGGTGTGCTGCTCCTCGACGACACCGCCCGTTTCCCCGAGGACATCTGGCTCCAGCAGGTGGCCGCCGAACTCAATCTCGCCGAGACCGCCTTCGCCCACCGTCTCCCCGCCCCGGCGGACGGGGGCGGGGACGGGGACGGGGACAGAAACGGCGACAACAACTGGGCGCTGCGCTGGTTCACCCCCACCACCGAGGTCGACATGTGCGGCCACGGCACCCTGGCCACCGCCCACGTGCTGCACACCACCGGCGCCGCCACCGGCCTCGTCCGCTTCACCACCCGCAGCGGTGTCCTGGTCACCACCGCCCACCCCGACGGCTCCTTCACCATGGACTTCCCCACCGCGCCGCTCGCCCCGGTGGCAGCCCCGGCCGGCCTGGCCGAGGCGCTCGGCGCGGAACCCGTGAGTGTCCACGACGCGGGTGACCTGGTCGGCGACCTGGTGGTCGAGTGCCGTTCCGAGCAGGTCGTACGGGGCCTCACCCCTGACTTCAAGGCGCTGGCGGCCCTCTCCGGCCGGGGCGTCATCGCCACCGCCCCGGCCGAAGACCCCACCCGGGGCTACGACTTCGCCTCCCGCTGCTTCTTCCCCGGCGTCGGCATCGACGAGGACCCGGTGACCGGCAGCGCCCACACGGCGCTGGCCCCGTTCTGGTCGGCCCGCCTGGGGCGCACCGAGCTCACCGGTCTCCAGGGCGGCGCCCGCACCGGCCTCGTCCGCACCTCGCTGCACGGCGACCGCACCCACCTCAGCGGTCACGCGGTCACCGTCCTCGACGGTGAGCTGCTGCACCCGTACGAAAAGAACCACTAGCGCGGTCGCGGCGGTCAGAGGGTGGGCAGCCAGTCCACCTTCCCCGCCAGCACCGCGTACCCCACGAAGGCCCCGATGTCGAGCAGCGCGTGGGCCGCCATGAGCGGTCCCACCCGCCCCCACCTCCGGTAGAGCAGGACGAAGACCACGCCCATCACCACGTTCCCGATGAAGCCGCCGATCCCCTGGTACAGGTGGTAGGAACCGCGCAGCACCGAGCTGGCCACCAGCGCGGCCATCGGGGTCCACCCCAGCTGCCCCAGCCTGCGCAGCAGATACCCGACGACGATGACCTCCTCCAGCACCGAGTTCTGGATCGCCGAGAGGATCAGCACGGGGTACTTCCACCAGACCTCGGGCAGCGACTCGGGCACCACCGTCAGGTTGAAGCCGGTCGCGTTCGCCAGCAGGTAGAAGGCGAGCCCGGCACTGCCGATGCCCGCCGCGATCAGCGTCCCGCGCCCGAGGTCCGACCACGGGCGCAGCAGGTCGAACCCGATCGCGCGCAGCCCGCTGCCCTCCCTGAGCAGCAGATGGGCCACCAGCGCCACCGGCACCAGCGCGGTCGAGATGCTGAACAGCTGCCAGGTGAGATCAAGCCACGGACGCCCCGGCGCCGCCGAGCTGTTGAGATTCGCCGCCTGGTCCTTCAGCCCGCCCGGCCTGGTCACCGCCCCGATGAACCTGATCAGCGCGGATACCCCGCTGGCGCCCAGCGAGAGAGCCAGAACGATCACCAGTTCCGTGCCCAGCATCCGCTTGGTCAGGCCCTGTTCGCGTCCCGGAACAGGCCTCTCGGGCGACATACCGGCCAGATGCCCCGGATCCCCTTGCACCGCAACCTCCAGTTGTGTAATCCCGCCTCATCCCGATCTCCGCACCGCTAGGGTCTCGAATGCAGGTACGAAGATCGCGCGCGACAGGCCGGGGGGCCGAGCGCCAATCACCGGCCGTACCCCCCTCGTTTCCTTGCTTCAAGGCTCGCCGCGCTTCAGAGGCTCACTGCCGCCAGGCTCAAGGAGGGGCACCACCGCATGGGACGTCACAGCTTGCCCGACGAGTACGGAGCGGACGCAGCCAGGTCCGGCCGTCGACCCGTTCGTGGCCGTACCGTCGCCATTGCCACCGCGCTGGTGCTGGCCGTGGCGGCGGGCACCACGTACGTCGTACGGAGCGGTCTGCTCGGCGCGGGTGCCTGCGGCGCCGGTACGGTACGCCTCGAACTCGTGGCCTCCCCCGACATCGCCCCCGCCCTGAACTCCGCTGCCGATCAGGCCCGCAGGACCCACGCCAAGTCGGACGACGACTGTGTGGACGTACGGGTGACCGCGCGCGACTCCTCGCGGGTGGCCGACTCGCTCGCCTCCGCCAAGGGGGATCCGGGGTTCCAGATCTGGGTACCGGACGCGGGTCTGTGGATCGAGCGCCAGCAGGGTTCCGGCCGTGTCCAGCTCACGCCGGTCGGCCAGGTGGCCGCCTCGCCCGTGGTGGTGGCCGCGATCCCGACGACGGCGACCGCCCTCGGCTGGCCCCGGAAGACCTACAGCTGGGCCGAGTTGGCGTCCGCGACCACCCGTCAGGCGGCCCTGCGCCTGGGCACCGCGGACCCGGCCCGCAGCGCGACCGGGCTGCTCGCCCTGACCAGCGTCGGTCAGTCCGCCGAAGCCACCGGGGCTCCGGACGCGCAGACCCAGTCCGCGGCGGTCGCGAAACTGCTGGCCCAGCGCATGGCGGACAGCGACGCCCAGGTCCTGGGCACCCTCCCGCAGAACGACTCCGCCTCCGAGCAGGGCAATCCACGGCGCAACCAGGCCGTGTTCCTCTCCGAGCAGGCCGCGTTCGCCCACCACGGGAACAAGGGCGCCCCGTCGCTCCAGCTCTTCTATCCCAGGGACGGCACGGCGCTCCTCGACTTCCCGTACACACTGGTCAACCAGCCGGAGATGAGTACCGAGCAGACCCGGGCGGCGATGCGCTTCCAGTCGTACCTCGAAACGGAGGAGGGCCTGCGCATCCTGGCCGGACACGGCTTCCGCACGCCGGGCAGGCCGGCCGTCGGGACGGTCGTGCGCACCGCGGGCGGACGGGCTCCGCAGCCGTATGTCCCCACGGCGGAGTCCCCGCCGCCCGCGAAGGCCGTCGAGGAGACGCTGGGGATGTGGACGATCACCGTCCAGAGCGCCCGGCTGACCACGGTCGTCGACGCGTCGGGGTCCATGGCGACCCTGGTGCCGGGGAGCGGCCGGTCCCGGATGGAGGTCACCAAGACGTCGTTGATGGCGGCGCTGGGTACGTTCACCGACGAGGACGAGGTCGGTCTGTGGAAGTTCGCCACCAGCCTCGACGGGCCCCGCGACTACCGCAAGCTCGTCCCGACCTCACGCCTCGGCTCGGCGGCGCCCGGCGGCGGCACCCAGCGCACCCGGCTGAACGCCGCCTTCGACGCGCTCCGGCCCGACCCGACCGGTGCCACCGGTCTGTACGACACGACGCTCGCCGCCTATCTGGACGCCCAGAGGACCTACGCCAAGGGCAAGTTCAACGCGGTGGTGATCCTCACCGACGGCTCCAACCAGGACCCGGTCTCGATCACCCGCAGCGCCCTGATCTCCCGGCTCAAGACCGCCGCCGACCCGCTGCGCCCGATCCCGCTGATCGCCATCGCCGTCGGCCCCGAGGCCGACAAGTCCGAACTCCAGCAAATAGCCGCAACCACCGGCGGCGGCGGCTACCAGGTGAACGACCCCTCCCAAATCCCCGCCATAATCCTCCAAGCCATAACCGAATCCGCCCAATCCTCCTAACCCCCACCCCCGTTACCCCAGCCCCCTTGGCCGGCGGGGCCACCCCCTCCCCGCCATACCCCGCCCGCTTGGGCGGCGGGGCCGCCCCCCGGGGGCGGAACGGGCGGGCAAGGGGGCGGCCCCCGACGGAGTCGCACCCCACCCGCCCCGGCCCCGTACCCCACCCGCCCCGCTCCCTCACCTCACCCCGCCAACACCCCCACCTCACCCCGGCCCCGGAAACCCCACCGGCCACAAATGCACCGCCTCCCCCTCCCCCGCCAACTCCCCATACCTCCGCGTCATCGCCGCCAACGCCGCCTCCCTCCCCAGCCCCGCCTCCACCGCCCGGTGATACGTCTCCACCTGCCAGGACGCCCCATTCACCCTCCTCCGGCACCGCTCCTCAATCACCCCCAGATACCGATCCCGATCCGCCGCCTCCACCCCCCACGCATCCAGCCCCGCCGCCGCCAACGGCAGCAACTCGTCCCGCACCAGCTTCACCGCCGGCACCCGCTGCGTCCCCGACCCCCGCCCGGCTCGCGGCCACACCAGCTCCGCGTCGATCCCGTACCGGCACGCCGCATCGAAGTTCGCCTCCGCCTCCTCGAACCCCATCCGCCGCCACACCGGCCTGGAGTCCTCAGCGAGCGCTCGCACCAGCCCGTAGTAGAAGGCCGCGTTCGCGATCACATCCGTCACCGTCGGCCCCGCCGGCAACACCCGGTTCTCGACCCTCAGATGCGGCACGCCCTCCGCGATCCCGTACACCGGCCGGTTCCACCGATAGACCGTCCCGTTGTGCAGCACCAGCTCCTGCAACCGAGGCACCCCGCCGTCGTCCAGTACCCGCAACGGCTCCTCCTCGTCACAGATCGGCAGCAGCGCGGGAAAGTACCGCAGGTTCTCCTCGAAGAGTTCGTACGCGGAGTCCACCCACTTCTCCCCGAACCAGGTCCGCGGCCGCACCCCCTGGGCGACCAGCTCCGGCGGCCGGGTATCCGTCGCCTGGAGGAACAGCGGCGGCCGCGACTCCCGCCACAGCTCCCGCCCGAAGACGAACGGCGCGTTGGCCCCCACCGCGATCTGCACCCCCGCCACCGCCTGCGCCGCATTCCACACATCGGCGAACCGCCCCGGCGTCACCTGGAGGTGCAACTGCACGGACGTGCACGCCGACTCCGGCACGATCGACGCGGAAGTGCAGGTCAACCGCTCGACACCCTCGATGTCCAGCTGAAAGTGCTCGCCCCTGGCCGCCACGATCTGGTCGTTGAGCAGCACATAGCGGTCCACGTCCGACAGGTTGCCGTGCACCAGGTCGTCCTGCCCCAGCGTGGGCAGAATGCCGATCATCAGAATTCCCGCATCGAGCTCGGCGGCCTTGCGGTGCGCATATCCGAGACCGGTACGCAGCTCCTCCGCCAATTGATCGAGAACTCGTCCGCCCAACCGGTGCGGAACAATATTCACTTCCAGGTTGAACATCCCCAGCTCGGTCTGGAAATCCCGGCTGGCGATCCGCTCCAGTACCTCTGCATTCATCATCTTCGGCAGCCCGTCCGGCCCCGCGAGATTCAGCTCGATCTCCAGCCCCATGAGATTCTTCGGCCGGTCGAACCGCTTCTCCTCCAGAAGCCGCCCGAGCCCCTCCAAACACTCGTGGAGCTTGCGCCGGTACCTCTGCCGGTCCGACAGATCGAATCCGTCTGCCACGACCTTCTCACCCATCGGAGCTTCCTTCCTGGACCGGGAGCACCCCGGCAACGGCCGCTGCAGCTGTGCGGTTCACGGTCGATGATGCCCCGGCGGACTGATCCATAACGCCCCGCCAGAGCCAGGTACGCAGTACGCTCGACGCGGATTCCTTCGGGCACATTCCGCAGGCAAGGTGCAGGGTGCAGTTACCGGTCGTACGCAAGTGGTGATAAACGCCGACGAGTTCAAGCCGACCGCGCACACGAAGATCCTCGGAGCAGGCCTGCGAAAACTCGTCGGATCGCCCCGGAAATCGGGATCTTTCTCGCACCCAATGGAGCTGCAAAAAGACCGGATATCGCCTTGCGCGCAATATCCACGACAGCTAGCCGAAACATCGTGTGAACACGTGTCGTATAAACTCCGCGAACGAGGCAGAGAGTTGACGCCGGGCCGTCGCCCAAGGCCCCCTCTGGCCCCGCACCGCTGACAGCGTCGTCCGCACTGCCCAGGTTCCACCGTGTCTCCCGAGCGAGAGGCGACCCACCATGCCGCTGCACGTACCCCCGGCTCCCGCGCCCGCCCTGCGCAGCGTCCTCGCGGCACTCGGCTCCCCCACCGCCGTACGCGAGCCCCGCACCCCGGCCCTTCGCTCCCATCCAGGGCCCCTCACTCCCGAACTTCCGCTTCCGGTCCACGTCTGGGACGAGATCACCCCGGACGGCCGCCCGCCGCGCACCCGCCTCACCGCGTGGCGCTTCCTGATCCGCCACGGCGAGCGGGCCGTAGCCGCCGCCGACACCGTTCTCACCCCGGACGGCTGGACCTTCTCCCACTTCTTCGAAGGCCCCTACCTGAACTCCACCGAGCGCGCACTGCGTCACGCGGAGGCCATGCCGGCCGTCTACCAGCCGCGCCTGCTGTCCATTCCCGCCCTCTACATGCTGACCCTGTGGTTGCACCGCGACCCCACCGCCGACGCCACCACCGGCGTTCCGGCCCCGTCCGACGTCCTGGTGCCGCTGGCCCCCGCACCTCCCGGCATCGCCGCACATCAGCCCTGCACCGTGGCCGATCTGCTGCCCGTACTGACCCTGCGGCTCAACCCGGCCCCCACCCGGACCGCCCCGCTCCTCGGTCAGCCCGCCTGAAACCGCCGCTTCTCCCGTGCCCCGCTCCCGACCGCCGGGTGCGGGGCACGGCGCTGCCCGAACGGAACGCGCCGGATGCCCCGTACACGCAAGTCCCCGTCCGGACTAGCCCGCACGGGCCACCCCGAACCACCCGAAGAGAGGGGCCAGTTGGGCTGAACCGTCCGCACGGGTGACGCGTCCTCAACCAATAAGAAGTGCTGCCGTGAAATCCCTGCGGATCGACGCCCGTGGGGCAACACTGGAACCGAACCAACTGATACGGGGGGCGGCAATGAACACCGATTCAAGCCGCGAGAACAATTTCACCACCACCACGCAGCGAAAGAACCCATCCATGTGCCAGCACCAGCCACTCTGCCCGACCGCCGAATCCGCCGACCGGGAGGCCGCCCATCCGATGGCGCACCACCCGGAGCAGGGCTGGAGCCTGCTGTGCAACGGCGTCCTCCTCTTCGAGGACACCGGCGAGCTGCTGCCCAACGGGCAGATCATCGCGCCGCACCGCCCGCTGGTCGTGGTCACCGCTGCCTGAGGGCACTGCGCACGAACAGGCACCACCGCAGTACGTACGACGAGGGGCCGGCCCGGAGTTTCCACTCCGCACCGGCCCCGACGCATCTCAGCGTCCGCTCAACTGCTCAGCGCTGGAACGTCAGTTGTCGTACTCGTCCATCGGCGGGCACGAGCACACCAGGTTCCGGTCGCCGAACGCACCGTCGATCCGGCGCACCGGCGGCCAGTACTTGTCGGCCGCGGAAACCCCGGCCGGGAAGACGGCCTCCTCGCGGCTGTACGCGTGGTCCCACTCGCCACCGAGCGCGGCGGCGGTGTGCGGGGCGTTGCGCAGCGGGTTGTCCTCGGCGGGCCACTCGCCCCCAGCGACCTTCTCGATCTCGCCACGGATCGCGATCATCGTGTCGCAGAAACGGTCCAGCTCCGGGAGGTTCTCACTCTCGGTCGGCTCGATCATGAGTGTCCCGGCGACCGGGAAGGACATGGTCGGCGCGTGGAAGCCGTAGTCGATGAGCCGCTTGGCGATGTCGTCGACGCTCACACCGGTCGCCTTGGACAGCGGGCGCAGGTCGACGATGCACTCGTGCGCGACCAGGCCGCCTGGGCCGGTGTAGAGCACCGGGTAGTGCGGCTCCAGGCGCTTGGCGATGTAGTTCGCCGCGAGCACCGCGACCTGGGTGGCGCGCTTCAGGCCCTCGCCGCCCATGAGACGTACGTACGCCCACGAGATCGGCAGGATTCCGGCCGAACCCCACGGCGCCGCCGAGATCGGACCGACGCCCGTCTCCGGACCGGCCGACGGCTGGAGCGGGTGGTTCGGCAGGTACGGCGCCAGGTGCGCGCGCACACCGACAGGGCCGACGCCGGGGCCGCCGCCGCCGTGCGGGATGCAGAAGGTCTTGTGCAGGTTCAGGTGCGACACGTCGCCACCGAACTTGCCCGGCTTGGCGAGGCCGACCAGCGCGTTGAGGTTGGCGCCGTCGACGTACACCTGGCCGCCGGCCTCGTGCACGGTCGCGCAGATGTCGGCGACGTGCTCCTCGAAGACACCGTGCGTGGACGGGTAGGTGATCATCAGCACCGACAGCTCGTCGCGGTACTGCTCGATCTTGGCGCGCAGGTCCTCGACGTCGACCTCGCCGTCGTCGGCGGTCCTGACGACGACGACCTTCATGCCGGCCATCACGGCGCTCGCGGCGTTGGTGCCGTGCGCGGACGACGGAATCAGGCACACGGTGCGCTGCTCGTCGCCGTTGGCCCGGTGGTACGCCCGTACGGCGAGCAGTCCGGCAAGCTCGCCCTGCGAACCGGCGTTGGGCTGGATCGACACCGCGTCGTACCCGGTGACCTCGGCCAGCCGCTCCTCCAGCTCACGGATCAGCGTCAGATATCCGGCGGCCTGCTCGATGGGCGCGAAGGGGTGGATCTGCCCGAACTCGGGCCAGGTCACCGGCTCCATCTCGGTGGTCGCGTTCAGCTTCATGGTGCAGGAGCCGAGCGGGATCATGCCGCGGTCGAGCGCGTAGTCGCGGTCGGCCAGCTTGCGCAGGTAGCGCAGCATCGCGGTCTCGGAGCGGTGCTGGTGGAAGACCGGGTGGGTCAGGTACGCGTCGGTGCGCAGCAGCGCGTCGGGCAGCGCGTCCGTGGCCGTGGTGTCCAGCGCCGCGATGTCGCCCTCGACCCCGAAGGCAGCCCATACGGCCGTGACCTGTGCGCGGAGAGTGGTCTCGTCACAGGCGAAGGAGACGGTGTCGCCGTCGACAAGACGCAGGTTGACCCCGTTCTCACGGGCGGCGGCGACCACCTCGGCGGCCTTGCCGGGCACCTGTGCGGTCACGGTGTCGAAGAACGCGTCGTGCGCGATCCGGACGCCACCGGCCCGCAGCCCCTGGGCGAGGATCACCGCGTACCGGTGCGTCCGGCGGGCGATGCCCTTGAGTCCGTCCGGCCCGTGATAGACGGCGTACATTCCCGCCATCACGGCGAGCAGCACCTGCGCGGTACAGATGTTGCTGGTGGCCTTCTCACGGCGGATGTGCTGCTCACGCGTCTGCAGCGCCAGCCGGTACGCCTTGTTGCCGTCCGCGTCCACGGAGACACCCACGAGCCGTCCCGGCAGGCTGCGCGCGAACTTCTCGCGTACGGCCATGAATCCGGCGTGCGGACCGCCGAAGCCCATCGGTACACCGAACCGCTGCGTCGTGCCGACGGCGATGTCCGCACCCAGCTCGCCCGGTGAGGTCAGCAGCGTCAGCGCCAGCAGATCAGCGGCAACGGTGACGATGGCGCCGAGCTCGTGCGCCGCGTCGATCACCGGCTTGATGTCCCGCACCACACCCGAGGCACCGGGGTACTGCAACAGCACACCGAACACCCCGCGCTCGGCGACCTCGGCGGGAATCCCCTCCGCCAGGTCGGCGACGACGACCTCGACACCGGTCGGCTCGGCACGCGTCTCGATCACGGCGATGGTCTGCGGCAGCGTCTCGGCATCGATCAGGAAGACACCGCCCTTGACCTTGCCCACCCGGCGCGCGAGCGACATGGCCTCGGCGGCGGCGGTGCCCTCGTCGAGCAGCGAGGCTCCGGAGGTCGGCAGTCCGGTCAACTCGGCAACCATGGTCTGGAAGTTGAGCAGCGCCTCCAGCCGGCCCTGCGAGATCTCCGGCTGGTACGGCGTGTACGCCGTGTACCAGGCCGGGTTCTCCATCACATTGCGCAGAATGACCGGCGGGGTGAAGGTCCCGTAGTACCCGAGCCCGATCATCGGGGCGAGCACCTGGTTGCGGTCGGCCAGGGTACGCAGCTCGGCCAGGACCTCGGCCTCGGTCCGCGCGTCCGGCAGCCCGAGGGCGGCGGCGTTCTTGATGGCGTCCGGCACGGCAGCATCGGTCAGCTCGTCGAGCGACCCGTACCCCACCTGCGCCAGCATCTTCGCCTGCGCCTCGACATCGGGTCCGATGTGACGCTGCTCGAAGGGGATGCCACGCTCAAGCTCTTCGAGCGAAATACGGTTGGCGGTCATCTGCGGAAGGCCTCCTGGTCTGACACGACCTGCGAGGGGCACCACGGCACGGGCGCCCGGACGGCCTCCCCCTCTGTCATCTCAACCTGAGAGCTTCACCGGGGCGTCAAGATCATCAACGCCCCGACTTTCACCGTCGGTGAGGGCGGATAACGACCCGGCCTGCGCCGTGTCCGTACTCCACCCTGCTTTCCAGAGTGACCTCGTCCATGCGGTACAGGGGCCTGAGAGATTCCGGGGAGGAGTTGCTCCTTCGGCGCCTCCGACACATTCGTTCTCGGAGGACTCTCCCGCACGGGGTCAGCAGCCGTCGGCCAGCCTACCAGCGCACTACTGCCCTGTTCCCTCGAGTGGCCAGGCTCACGAATCTGCTCTTTCGTAGTGTTTTACGGGGTTCAAGCAGCAGTTGCGACCAGTTGGAGGGACCGTGCAGACCGACATCGATCCGCGCAGCCTGATCGGCCGCAAGGCACTAGACCGCAACGGCACCAAGATCGGAACGGTGGACGAGGTCTACCTGGACGACGCCACCGGCGTCCCGGAGTGGGCCGCCGTCCGTACCGGTCTCTTCTCCCGGGACGCATTCGTCCCCCTCGAACCCAGCTCCCTTGAGAACAACACCCTTCGCATCCCCTTCGAAAAGTCCCTCATCAAGGACGCCCCGGACTTCGGCGTGGGCCGCCACCTCTCCCCCGAGCAGGAACTCCAGCTCTACCGCCACTACGGCCTCCACGCCGCGCCCCCCGCCGCCCCCGACCGGAACTTCGGCACCCTCGCCGGCGAAGACAGCTAGCCCCGCCCCGGGGCCACCCCCGAACGACTCCGCCTCCGCAGTGGCGGGGCCGCAAGCAGTGGCATGCGCGCGCCTCGTCGACGGCGGCGGGACGGAACCGGCCCACGCACCCCGAGCCGGCGCCCGCCAAGGGCCGCCCAGCACCCCCGCCCCCCTACCGGCCCCCCGCCCCCTCCTCAGCCTTCCCCACCAACGGCAACGCCTCCCCCTTGGTCAATTCCGGGTCATCCACCCGGAACGTCCGCACCCGCCCCGGCCCCACCGACCCCGGCTCCTCGAACCGGACCGTCACCCGCCCCACCCCACTCCCCTGAACCCACCCCGCCCCGTACACCGCATGCCGCACGTCATGCCCCGCGTGCCACCGCACCTCGGTACCCGCCTCCACAGGGGCCGCAGCAAGCTCGCCGGCCCCAGCCCCTTCCCCGGCCGCCGCCGAGCCCGCGACCACCACTTCCGCGACCTCACCGGCCGCCCCCTCAGCACCTCCCGCCGCCGCCTCGGAGCCTCCAGCCACGGCACCGCTCGCCCCAGTCGCACCGTTCGCCCCTACGGCCTCGGCCGCCTCCGCGGCCCGCGCCGCCTGCGCGAAGAGGTCCTCCTGCGTGTAGTCCGCCAGCCCCGTCACGCCCACTCCCAGCAGCCGCACCCCACCCGTCGTATCCACCCCCTCCAGCAACCGCGCTGCTGCCTCCCGCACCACCTCGGGATCATCCGTCGGCCCCCGCAACGTCTCCGACCTGGTCAGCGTCGAGAAGTCGAACCGCCGCACCTTCAGCACCACGGTCCGCCCCGACCGGCCCGCCCCCCGCAGCCGCTCCACACACCTCACAGCCAGCCGCTCCACCTCCGCCCGCACCCGCACCCGGTCGTGCAGGTCCACGTCGAAGGTGTCCTCCACAGACACCGATTTCGCGTCCCGCTCGGCCACCACGGGCCGGTCGTCGAGCCCGAGCGCCATCCGGTGCAGCGAGGCCCCGTGCGCCTTACCCAGCAGCCGTACGAGCTCGTCCTCGCCCGCAGAGGCAAGGTGCGCCACCGTCGTCATCCCGGCCCGCCGCAGATGGTCCCCGGTGGCCGGACCGACCCCGGGCAGAATCCGTACCGACATCGGAGCGAGCAACTCCCGCTCCGCCCCCGGCTCCATCAGCACCAGCCCGTCCGGCTTGGCCTCCTCGGAAGCGATCTTGGCCAGCATCTTGGACCCCGCGAGCCCCACCGACCCGCTGAGCCCCGTGACCGCACGAATGTCCCGCCGCAGCTGCTCCCCCACCGCCCGCGCGGACTCCTCGTCCCGGGCCGCCCCGCCCGCCTCCAGATCCACGAACGCCTCGTCCAGGCTCAACGGCTCGACCAACGGCGACAACCGCGCCAGCAGCTCCATCACCTGTTCGCTCACCGCCCGGTACAGGGTGAACCGCGGCACCAGATAGGCCGCATTGGGCGCCAGCCTCCGCGCCTGCGCCATCGGCATCGCCGAGTGCACTCCGAAGCGCCTCGCCTCGTACGAAGCGGTGGACACCACCCCGCGCGGCCCCAGCCCGCCCACCACGACCGGCTTCCCGCGCAGGCTCGGCTTCGCCGCCTGTTCCGCGGCGGCGAAGAAGGCATCCATGTCCAGATGCAGGATGGTCGGCACACTTCTCACACCGACGATGCTGCCCTACGCCACTGACAATCGACCGAATCGCTCAGAGCCGGACCCCGAACCCGACCCGCGGCACCCGGCCGAATCCACCAGCCCGCAGCCCACAGCCCGCTCATTGCCTCAACCCGGCCCGATGCCTCCGGTCCGCCGGCGACTCAGCCCGCCCGGTTCCGCCGCCGCGCCAGCTCGTCCCCCGGATTGTTCCCGACCAGCGTCTCCCCGGTGTCGACCCGTTCACCGTGCAGCTGCGACAACGCCGTTTCGACGTCCCGCCACACCACGCCCACGGCGATGCCGAAGACCCCCTGTCCCCCCTGCAACAGCTTCACGACCTCGTCCGGCGACGTGCACTCGTAGACGGTGGCGCCGTCGCTCATGAGCGTCATCCGCTCCAGATCCTCGAACCCCCTGGCCCGCAGGTGCTGCACGGCGGCACGGATGTTCTGCAGCGCGACCCCGGTGTCCAGGAACCGCTTGACGATCTTGAGGACGACCACATCGCGAAAGCTGTAGAGCCGCTGCGTCCCGGAGCCGTAGGCCGGCCGCACACTCGGCTCGACCAGCCCGGTGCGCGCCCAGTAGTCCAGTTGCCGATAGGTGATGCCCGCAGCCGCACACGCGGTGGGCCCCCGGTAGCCGACGGTCTCGGCCGCTTCCGCGGCCCGCGCCGGAGCGACGGGGTGCTGACTTGCTGTGGGGTCGGCCGAACTGCCGAGCGGATACGGCCCGCCCGTCGCCGTACCGTCGCCGCTGATTCTCACGCCGACCTCCGTCCTTGACCTGCCCTGTCGACGGTAGGCAGTCGCCCGGGGTGCGTCAACGATCGCCACACTCGGCACGCCGAGTGATAATCACCCTGAGAGTGGTTTCCCGTGTCTCTCATCGGGGAAAGGCTACTCGAATGCGCTGAAAAACCGGGGCCTGCGCGTGCCGGTAACGCCCGGAAAACAACGCTGCCCGGCCGGGATTCCCGGCCGGGCAGCGCCACTCACTGACTGTTGGTACCGAAGTCCTCCGGCGAGATCTGATCGAGGAACTCGCGGAACTTCTCCACCTCGTCCTCCTGCTCGTCCGGAATCGCGATCCCGGCGTCGTCCAGCACCCCGTCACTGCCGTAGATCGGCGTCCCGGTGCGCAGCGCCAGCGCTATGGCGTCGGACGGCCGCGCGCTGACCTCCACTCCACTGGCGAAGACCAGCTCGGCGTAGAAGACCCCGTCCCGCAGGTCGGTGATCCGGACCTCGGTGAGCTCCTGCCCCACCGCTTCGAGCACGTCCTTGAACAGGTCGTGCGTCAGCGGCCTGGCAGGAGCCAGCCCCTGCTGTGCAAAGGCGATCGCTGTGGCCTCACCCGGTCCGATCCAGATGGGAAGGTACCGATCGCCTCCCACTTCACGCAGGAGCACGATCGGCTGGTTGTTGGGCATCTCCACCCTGACACCTACGACGTCGAGCTCGTTCACACAGCAACCCTAGGACGTGCCCGACCGGTTTGGGTAGTCGGGCTCCTGTTCGCTCCAAGTTCGGCTCAGTGAGAACCGGACCTCAGCGCTGTCTGTACCAGCGCGGCATGCAGTCGTACGGAGATCCCGGCAAGCTCCCTGGTGGTCGCCTCCGCATGCGCCCTGGTCTGCGGATTGCGGTGCCGACGCAGCGGCGCGACGACATTGCCGATCAACCCGGCCTCCCGGTCGGCGGCGGCCTTCATCGCCCGCAGGTGACGCGGTTCCAGGCCGAATCGCCCCAGATCCGCCACAAGTTTCGCCACGGTCACCGCCTCGGCGTCGTAACCACCGTCCGGCAGCTCCGCAATCAGCCCGTACGCCTCCCACTCGGCCAGATCGCCCTCCGACACCTCCGCGCCGGCCAGCAGCTCCTCCCGGCCGAGCCGGGTCGCGGTCGGCCCTTCCGCCGCCACCTCAGGAGCACCGTCGAGCAGCTCACGCGGTCCGCCGGGGGACGGCAGCTGGACCTGCTCGCCGCGCTCCAGAGCGTCCAGGTGCTCCTTGATGACCTTGAGCGGCAGATAGTGGTCGCGCTGCATGCGCAGCACCTGGGCGAGCCGTTCGACGTCCACCGGGCTGAACTTCCGGTACCCGGACGGCGTGCGTTGCGGCTCGACCAGCCCCTCCGCCTCCAAGAAGCGGATCTTGGAGATCGTTACTTCGGGAAATTCCTCACGCAGCAGGCTGAGTACAGAACCGATGCTCATCAGCCGGCTGCCGGCCGAGGCGGTGCCGCGCACGGCACCGCCCGTCTGGATTCTCAGCATGGACCTTCCCTGAAAGGATCAGACGCCCTGCTGGCTCGCGTAGAAGACCAGCCGGTACTTACCGATCTGCACCTCGTCGCCGTTCGACAGCAGGACCGCGTCGATGCGCTCCCGGTTGACGTACGTGCCATTGAGGCTGCCGACGTCGGAGACGGTGAATCCGCCGTCCGCACCCCGGCGGAACTCCACGTGCCGTCGCGAGACGGTCACGTCGTCGAGGAAGATGTCGCTCTGCGGGTGGCGGCCGGCCGTGGTCAGCTCACCGTCCAGCAGGAAGCGGCTCCCCGAGTTCGGCCCGCGGCGCACCACGAGGAGCGCCGCACCGTTGGGCAGAGCGTCGACCGCGGCCTGGGCCTCGGGCGACAGCGAGGGAAGAGCGGTCTGGCCGGTCTTCTCCGCCTCGTACGCCTCAAGTCCCGAGATCGAGATGGTCGAGGTCGTCTCCGACGGACGCTCGGCCGCGACTCCGCCCTTGAGCGGCGCACCACAGTTGGAACAGAAGCGGCTGGCCTCGGCATTGCGGTGCCCGCACCTCGTACAAACCGGCAAGGCCGACATGGACGGATCCTCCTGCCGCGGCTGCCCCGCGTGGTGGGCGCTGGTTGCGTACGGGTCGGGAGCGAACTCTCCACCCGTACTTGAGGTTGATGGTTCCCCGGAACCTATGCGGCCGGAACCGGCCGGGTCAACAGACGGCGCGCCGTGGCCGCCGACCTCGTCACGGAAGAGCGGGCGCTCGCCGCTCTGCTCCTCGGCCTCACCGGGGCGCGGGGCACGGTGACGCGCAGTGTGGGAGCTGCTGTCGTCTCGTGCACTCTTGCCGAACAATTTCGCAAACAACTTCACGGGCGATTCCCCTTGACCGAAACAGACCCGCCCGTGGGGCAGGACGAACCCTGCATCAACAAACCCTGCATCACTGACTAACGTGCTGACTTGGACATCTGCACAACGTCCGTATCCATCAGACAGTTTCCACCACGCACCACGTCCTGGATGCGTCGACCCCCCGCAACCTCATGCCCGTGTCCGACAGCCCTCATTCGCCCCGCCATCACTGGGGTGACAACCGAGCGTAGTCAGGCCGCTTCGCCGGTCGCAAGGCATTCACGACGATCTTCTCAAGTCGTTGCACCACTGCGGTGGCCTGCTCCTTCTCCAGAGTCTGCACGACTCCACCGGGAATGTTGAGCGCCGGCTCCAGATCCTGGGGCTTGCCGATCACCTTGAAGCGGTACGGCGCGACGATCTTCTTGCCGTCCACCTGGATACTGCCGCCCTCCTCGGAGAAATAGGTGTTCGCCACGACCCGTACGTCATTGATCTGAATTGCTTCCGCTCCGGCCGCGCGCAGTTCCTGAATCGTGTCCAGCAGCCGGTCCGCCTCGACCGACTTGTGCGGGTCGTTGATGGTCAGCGTGATGCCCGGCCCCTGGGCACCCACCGTGCCGGCGAGCACGCCGAGCTGACGTTCCTTCTCCAGCGTCTGCTTGCGCGCCTCTTCCGCCTGGTCCGAGCTGCTCTCCAGCTCGGTCCGCTGGTCCGTCAGCCGCTGCTTCTCGTCCTCCAGCCGGGCGCTGCGGTCGTCCAGTTCGTCAAGGATCCTTACGAGGTCCTCCTGCCGGGCACCGCGCAGCGTCCCGTTGTCACTGGTCGAGTTGACCTGAATGGCGAGGCCGAGCCCCAGCCCGAACAGCAGCAGCGCGACGATCAGCTGGGCCCGGGTGGCCCGCGGCGGCCACAGGCCGGCGGCCAGCCGCTGCCTTCCGGTCAGTTCCGGCTGCTCCTCGTTCTTCCCCGTACTCACCGGCGTCACGCCCTGAAGATGTGCCGCCGGATGGCGGCAGCGTTGGAGAAGATCCGGATGCCGAGGACGACGACCACGCCGGTCGACAGCTGCGCGCCGACGCCCAGCTTGTCGCCGAGGAAGACGATCAGGGCGGCGACCACCACGTTCGACAGGAAGGAGACCACGAAGACCTTGTCGACGAAGATGCCGTCGAGCATGGCCCGCAGTCCTCCGAAGACCGCGTCCAGCGCGGCCACCACGGCGATCGGCAGATAGGGCTCGACCACCGCCGGCACTTCGGGACGGACCAGCAATCCGACCACGACTCCCACGACGAGGCCAAGTACGGCGATCACGATGTGCCCTTCTCCGTCTTCTGTGTGTCGGCCACGCCCTTTCCGGAGCCTGCGGCCTGTGGTTGCGCGATGCGTACGATCAGGCTCGGGGCGGCCGGCAGCCGCACCTCGTCCTGGTCGGACATGCTGGTACGGATGCCGTAACTCTCCTGCAGCACATGAAGGTACTGGCCATCGGCACTGTCGTTGAACGCGGTGTTCAGATGCTTTCCACCGACGGCCTCCACGGTGTAGGGCGGTGCCAGCGGCCGGTTGTCGACCAGTATCGCGTCGCCCGCCGCCCTGATCGCCGACAACATCGTCAGGCGCTGCCCGTTGATGGCAACCGCCTCGGCGCCGGACTGCCAGAGCCCGTTGACGACGCGTTGCATGTCCCGGTCCCGCACCCGCCCGGTGTCCGAGAACCCGCTGCTCCCCCGCGGCCCGTCGGCGCCCTCACCAGTCTCTTTGGCATCGTCCACAACGAGTTTGACGCCCGGGCCCTGCACCGGGGTTGCTCCGGACAACAGAGCGACCAGTGCCCCCTGGTCGCCACCGTGCTCCTCAAGTGCCTTGCGCTGACGCTCTCCCACGTCGTTGCGGAGTGCGTCGACATCCTTCTCCAGGGCATCGGCGTCGGCGGTCTCGCTCTGGATCCGCTCGACGAGTTCCTGACGTTCCTTCGCCACCACCGGTGCGGCCAGCCGCGCGTTGGCCGCTCCCAGCGTGACCACTGCCGCCGCCAGTACGAGGCCGGCCGCCAGGGCCAGCTTCGTCTTGAGCGTACGAGGCATACCTGCGGTGCCGTCGGCCTGCTGACGCGCAGCCGCTTCCGCGTATCCGTCGTCGAGACTGTGCTCCATCACGTTCGTCAGCAGCGACATCGACGCATCGGGGCGCCGCGGTGGAGGAGGAGTGCTCCGAACGGGGGGCTGCTGCGACATGCCGCACATCGTCGCACGTCGCAGCCGCTACCGCCGAATGGCCCCACCGACGTGCCGGGAGCCGCTCCAAGGCGACTCCCGGCGCCCCCGAACTACCTCAGTGACCTGCGCTGTCGACGATCGCCGACCACTCGTCCAGCAGTGCCTGGGCGGAGTCGTCGTCCGGCCCCTCGGCCCACAAATGAGTGACGGCCTCGGCGGGATCCGGCAGCACCATCACCCATCGCCCATCGGCCTCGACCACCCGCACGCCATCGGTCGTGTCCACCGACCGCTCCCCGGCCGCCTCGACGACCCGTCGCATCACGAGACCCTTGACCGCCCACGGCGTGGCAAGGTCGCGCCGCAGCACATGCGCCCGCGGAATCCGCGCATCGATCTGACTGAGCGTCAACTGCGTTCTGGCCACCAGCCCGATCAGCCTGACGAAGGCCGCGGCCCCGTCGAAGACACTGCTGAACTCCGGCACGATGAACCCGCCGCGCCCGTCCCCACCGAAGATGGTGGCGTCCTCGCGCCCCACCCGCGTGAGGTCGTCGGGCGAGGTCGTCGTCCATTCGACCTGCGTCCCGTGGTACGCCGCCACCTGCTCGGCCACCCGCGTCGTCGTCACCGGCAGAGCCACCCGCCCGCTGCGCCGTTCGGCCGCGACCAGGTCGAGCATGACCAGCAGGGCACGATCGTCCTCGATGATCCGTCCCCGCTCGTCGACCAGCGAGAGCCGCTCACCGACCGGGTCGAATCGCACCCCGAAGTCAGCCCGGGCCGACGCCACGATCTCACCGAGCCGCACCAGCCCCGCCCGCCGGGAATCCGCGGTCTCCGTGGGCCGCGCCTCGTCCAGACCAGGATTGATGGTCAGCGAGTCCACGCCCAGCCGCCCGAGCAGACTGGGCAGCACAAGCCCCGCGCTTCCGTTCGACGCGTCAACGACGACCTTCAGCCCGGAGTCAGCGATCCCCGCCGTATCCAGGTTCCTGAGCAGGGAGCCGGTGTACGAATCAAAGACGCTCGCCGGAAAGTGCAGATCCCCGATCTCTCCGGGGAACGCCCGACGGTACTCCTGACGCGCGTACACCCGGTCCAGCTTCCGCTGCCCACCCTGCGAGAGATCGGCGCCGCGCTCGTCGAAGAACATGATGTCCACCGAGTCCGGCACACCGGGCGTGGTCCGGATCATGATCCCGCCGGCACTGCCCCGCGCTGTCTGCTGCCGCGCGACCGGCAACGGCACGTTCTCCAGGTCCCGTACGTCGATGGCACTGGCCTGCAGCGCGGAAATCACCGCCCGCTTCAGCGCACGCGCGCCGCGGGAGTGGTCCCGCGCCGTAGTGACCGTGGATCCCTTCTTCAAGGTCGTCGCGTACGCCCCTGCCAGCCGAACGGCCAGCTCCGGGGTGATCTCCACATTCAGGATCCCGGAGACCCCACGCGCACCGAAGAGGTGCGCCTGCCCCCGCGACTCCCAGATCACCGACGTATTGACGAAGGCGCCGGCCTCGATGGTCTTGAACGGATACACCCGCACATTGCCCTGAATGATCGATTCTTCACCGACCAGGCACTCATCCCCGATGACTGCCCCGTCCTCGATCCGGGCCGCCCGCATGATGTCGGTGTTCTTCCCGATCACGCACCCTCGAAGGTTGGAGTGCTGACCGATGTACACGTTGTCGTGCACCACGGCCCTGTGCAGGAAGGCACCGCTCTTCACGACGACGTTGGACCCGATGACACTGTGCTCACGGATCTCCGCCCCGGCCTCGACCTTGGCGTAGTCACCGATGTACAGCGGCCCCCGCAGCACGGCGTCCGCATGCACCTCGGCGCCTTCGGCGACCCACACTCCGGGCGAGATCTCGAAGCCGTCGAGTTCGACGTCGACCTTGCCCTCAAGCACGTCGGCCTGGGCCTTCACATAGCTCTCGTGGGTACCGACGTCCTCCCAGTACCCCTCGGCGATGTACCCGTAGACGGGCTTGCCCTCCTTCATCAGCTGAGGAAAGACATCGCCGGACCAGTCCACCGGAACATCGGCTTCAACGTAGTCGAACACCTCGGGCTCCATGACGTAGATGCCCGTGTTCACCGTGTCGGAGAAGACCTGCCCCCAGGTCGGCTTCTCCAGGAAGCGCTCGACCTTCCCCTCCTCGTCCACGATCGTGATGCCGAATTCCAGCGGATTCGGCACCCGGGTCAGGCACACCGTCACCAGTGCGCCCTTCTCCTTGTGGAAACGAATGAGCTCGGTCAGGTCGAAGTCCGTCAGGGCATCACCGGAGATGACCAGGAAGGCATCGTCCTTCAGTGCTTCTTCGGCATTCTTGACGCTGCCCGCAGTGCCTAGTGGCTTCTCCTCATTGGCATAGGTGAGCTCCATTCCGAGCTCTTCCCCGTCGCCGAAGTAATTCTTGACGAGTGAGGCAAGGAACTGCACGGTTACGACGGTCTCATTGAGCCCATGCCGTTTGAGCAGCCTCAGCACGTGCTCCATGATCGGCCGGTTGGCGACCGGCAGGAGCGGCTTGGGCATACTTGAGGTCATGGGGCGAAGGCGTGTGCCTTCGCCGCCGGCCATCACGACGGCCTTCATCTCGGAAGCGTCCTCCTTGGAAGAGACGATCTAGCCGACTTCGCCCGCCTTGAGCCCTCCCGCACACATCAGAGGTCCGGTAGGGCCGGCGCCTCGCTGCGCCACTTCGACAGACTCAATCGGCTGCGGCGTCCGCCTTGACCAGCCGGCGGACCTGAACCACATAGAGAATCCCTGCCCACCAATAGAGGGTTGTACCCCATCCGGCGAACGCCCATCCGAAAATAGCACCGATTGTTCCAAGCCACCCGGGCTGGACGCTGACCAGCAGCAACGGGAAGGCATACATCAGATTGAACGTGGCTGCCTTGCCGAGGAAGTTCACCTGGGGCGGCGGATATCCGTGGCGGCGGAGGATACCCACCATCACCAGAAGCATGAGCTCCCGGGCCAAAAGGGCCGCTGTGACCCACCAGGGCAGGATCTCTCGCCAGGTCAGCCCGACCAAGGTGGACAGAATGTAGAGCCTGTCGGCAGCCGGGTCGAGCAGCCGTCCCAGGCTGCTGATCTGATTCCACTTACGCGCGAGCTTGCCGTCGAGGTAGTCGCTCACGCCGCTGAGCATCAGCACCAGCAGCGCCCACCAGTCGCTGTTGGGCCCACCGAACACAGGGCGGAGGATCAGCCACAGGAACAAGGGCACACCAACAAGGCGAGCCATGCTCAGAATGTTGGGGATGGTGAGGACTCGGTCTGTCTGAACGCGAGTCTCCTGGACCTCCACCCGGGGGCCTCCTGTGGGAACGTGCCAACGATTTTCCCCCTGACCTTACCCTCAGCCACGCCGAGCGGTAGCACAGGGGGTACACGGGTGCACGTGCCGTGAACGCAGAAAAGCCCCGCACCAGTTTCCTGGTGCGGGGCTTTCCCACAATAATTGTTCGGCGGCGTCCTACTCTCCCACAGGGTCCCCCCTGCAGTACCATCGGCGCTGAAAGGCTTAGCTTCCGGGTTCGGAATGTAAACCGGGCGTTTCCCTAACGCTATGACCACCGAAACACTATGAAATTTGAACACCTGGCTGTTATCACAGGACTGTTCGTTATTTCAGAACTAACACAGTGGACGCGAGCAACTGAGGACAAGCCCTCGGCCTATTAGTACCAGTCAGCTCCACCCGTTACCGGGCTTCCACATCTGG